>JAFVQM010000018.1 GCA_017504795.1 Clostridia bacterium
TACTGTTTATCCTGCAACAAGGAAATTGACTTACTTACCAAAAAATCTACTGAAATTAGCCAAAATATCGCTAAATTATCGGCTGAAATTACTAGGGGTGAAGACTTAGCCGAGTCCGTTCAAAACCAAGTTATTAAAAGCGTTGAGTCGCTTGCGGACATAAATAAAAACCTAGGCGCTTTAACTAGTGAAAAATCGGTTATTTCAACTCAACAAAAAGCAATAGTAGAAAAGGTTAATGCACTCGTAGACAAATATACCGTTTTATCGGTTGAAAACGAGAAAAATAAACAAGAATTAACTTCGGTTGAAGAATTTATTGAAAATACTAAACAATCAATTAAAGATCGTGAAGACAGTATTTCGTCAACTAACAAATACTTAGAAAGCGTTGACAATAAAATTTACGCCTTAAAGACTAAACTTACGGGCGAAGAAACTAGTTTAAGGCTGTATCAAGGGCTTAAAAATTCTTTTGAAGGCTATTCTCACGCCGTTAAAAAGTTGATGACGGCTACTAAGTCGGATAGCGAACTTGGTAGGCGTATAAAGGGCGTAGTAGCGTCGATAATATCTACTGATAAAACTTATGAAACCGCTATTGAAACGGCTATCGGTGGGGCGCTTCAAAATATCGTTACCGATAACCCGAGTGATGCGGAATACGTTATTAACTACTTAAAGCGTACCGACGGTGGTAGGGTAACGATTTTGCCCGTAACTTCGGTTAAGCCTAGATTTAACGCGCAGGACACGACTTCCGCACTAAAAGAACGCGGGGCGCTAGGTCTTGCAACAAAACTTGTTAAATACGATAATTATTTTGAAAACGTTGTTAGCCACTTGCTTGGTAACACTCTTATTTGCGATACGCTTGAAAACGCTACTCAAATTGCTAAAAAGTTCCGTTTCTCGTTCAAAATCGTTACGCTCGACGGGGACGTGCTTTCGCAATCGGGTTCAATGTCGGGTGGTTCTAAGCGTAAAAACGACGCTAACTTGTTGGGTGTAGACCGTCAAGTTCAAGAACTAGAAGACGCTATCTTAAAAGACAATAAAGAACTTTCAATTTTACAAAACAACAAAACCAACCTTTTAAGCCAAGTAAACGAAGAAGTTTCTAAATTAAACGCAGAGAACTCCGCGCTTACTGACGCTAAGCAAAAGGCTATCACCTTGCGCGAAAAAATTACCGCAACCGATAAGGTTTTAGTTGATACGCAAGCCGAAATTGAAAAAAATAAAGACGATATTGCAGTTATTAGCAATCGTTTAACTGAAATTTCTATGGCGTATACGGATATCGAGGCTGGCAACGAGAAAATAAATAGAGAAAAGGAAACCGCGTCGAAAGAGCAGTCTGAACACCGTGAAATGTTCCAAGAACTTAGAAAAAAGCGTGATGAAGTTCTTAAAGAAAACACCGAAGTTCAAGCAAAACTATCCTATCTTCGTTCAGAAATTTCGTCGGCTGAAAGCGAAATTGAAAGGTTAAACGGCGAAATAAAGGCTATTGAAAACACCGCTTTATCTAACGCTCAAACTACCGAAAATAACCTTAAAATTATCGAGAATTTAACGAGAAAAGCCGAACAAGTTGCTCTTTCTTCGGAAGATAAAAAGGTTTTAGAAGATTTGCGCCGTCAACAAGCGGAGTTTGATAAAAAGAAAGAAAAACTTAACGAACTCATAGCGCAAGATAACTTAAAGCGTGAAGTATTGCAAGCGGATATTGACAAAAATACCGAAAAGCGCGCTAATGAAGAAGTTAACTTTACAAAAGTTGATACTGAACTTGACTTTATGTCGCAAAATCTATTTACAGAGTATCAATTAACGTACGAAACGTGCTTGCCACTTCGTGCCGAGAATTACGAAATTTCAACTTCGCATCAAGAAATAACTTCGTTAAAGCGCAAAATTGCAGCGCTTGGTAGCATTAACCCCAATGCGATTGAAGAGTATAACGAACTTAGCGAGTCGTATAACGAACTAGTTTCTCAGCGTGACGACCTTTATAAGGCGCAAGACGATCTTCAAAAGGTTATTGACGATTTAACTAAGGAAATGACGCTTACTTTCAACGAAGGTTTCAAAACTATTCGTTCTAACTTCTCTAAGATTTTCAAAGAGTTGTTCGGTGGTGGTAGCGCAGACCTTATCGTTGAAGAAAGTACCACGGGCGACCCGCTTGACGCGGGCATCGAAATCGTTGCAGAACCCCCGGGAAAGAAACTTCAAAAGATATCGCTATTATCTGGTGGTGAAATGTCGCTTACCGCTATTGCGATATTATTTGCGATATTAAGGCTACGCCCGATGCCGTTCTGCGTACTTGACGAAATCGAGGCGGCGCTTGACGACGCTAACGTTGCAAGGTTTGCTAAATACCTTAAAAACTTCTCGAAAGAAACGCAGTTTATCTGCATAACGCACAAAAAAGTTACCATGGAAAACGCTGACGGTTTGTTCGGTGTAACCATGCCCGAAAAAGGCGTTTCGAGTATTGTATCTGTTAAACTTAAAGACGCTATCGATATGGAAGGAATTAAAAACTAATGGGTTTATTTTCAAAAATAGCGAATTCGCTTAAAAAGACCAAAGATAAAATTTCAGATACTTTTGCAAGAGTATTTTCTATCGACCGTATAGGCGAAGAGTTTTACGACGAACTTTTAGACGCGCTTATTTCTTCGGATATGAGCGTAACTTTCGCGATGGACGTCGTTGATAATCTTCGTGAAAAAATGATAGAAGGTAGCGTAAAAGATAAAGATTACGTTAAAAACGCCTTAAAATCAGCGCTAATTTCCGCTTGTAGCGAAGTTGAAGAGTTTGATAACGAATACCCCTTAGTTATTATGATGGTAGGTGTTAACGGCGTTGGTAAAACGACTACGATAGGTAAACTCGCTAACTACTATAAAAAACAAGGTAAATCGGTTACGCTATGCGCCGCGGACACGTTTAGGGCTGCCGCAAGCGACCAACTTACCGAGTGGGCTACGCGCGCCGACGTTAGAATTATAAAGCACTCGGAAGGGGCTGACCCGTCGGCAGTCGTTTACGATGCGATATCGTCAGCCACCGCTAAAAAAACTGACGTTTTGATTATCGATACCGCAGGTAGACTTCACGTTAAGGCAAACCTAATGGAAGAACTTAAAAAAATGAGTAGGGTTGTTGAAAGGGAGTACCCCGACGCTGATTTCGTTAAATTTATAGTTTTAGACGCGACTACCGGTCAAAACGCCGCATCTCAGGTTGAAACGTTTGACGAGGCTATCGGTATTGACGGTATTGTTTTAACTAAACTCGACGGGACTGCAAAAGGTGGTTTCGTAACTTCTATGATAGCCGAAAAGGGTGTTCCCGTTGCCTTCGTTGGCGTTGGCGAAAAAATCGACGATATTGAAAAGTTTAATTTAGACGAATTTATCGACAATTTATTCTAATAAAAAATTATAAGTGTCAAGTAAAAATGCTTGACACTTTGTTTTTTTGGTTGTATAATAAACGTAAATTATGGTTAATTTCGATTATTCGGAACTCTTTTCTATATATAAAGGACTGTTAACTGATAAGCAGGCGGACGTGTTTTCACTTTATTCAGAGTGTGACCTATCGCTCGGCGAAATATCCGAAATAAAAAATATTTCCCGCCAAGGCGTTAGTGATACGGTTAATAAGACTAAGGAACTTTTGCTATTTTACGAGAGTAAACTTAAAATTCTTCAAAAGAAAAGAGAACTTTACAAAATTAAAGAAAGCATAACTGATGAAAAGGTTGTTTTAGAGATTTCAAAATTGTTAGAGGAGTAAAAATGGCAAACGTTTTTAGCGGTCTTAGTGAAAAACTTAATCACGTTTTTACAAAACTTACAAAGCGTGGCACTTTAACTGAACTTGAAATCAAACAAGCCATGCGTGAAATTCGCATTGCCCTTTTAGAGGCAGACGTTAACTTGTTAGTAGCGAAAGACTTTGTTAATAAGGTTAGCGAAAAGGCGCTAGGTCAAGCAGTGCTTAAAAGTTTAAGCCCAACCCAGCAAGTTATTAAAATCGTTTCTGACGAACTTACCGAACTTATGGGTAGCGTTAACAGTAAACTTTTAGTATCCAGCGAACCGCCAACGGTTATTATGATGTGCGGTCTACAAGGTGCGGGTAAAACTACGCTATCTGGTAAACTTGCGCTTCATCTTAAAAAATCGGGTAAAAAACCCTTGCTTGTAGCGTGTGATATTTACCGCCCCGCAGCGATAAATCAACTTAAAGTAGTAGGCTCGCAAGCGGGGGTTGAAGTTTATGAAGAAGGAACTAAAAACCCTGTAAGTATAGCAAAAAATGCAGTTAAACACGCTAAGCAGTTTGGGTTTGACACCGTTATTATTGATACGGCTGGTAGACTTCATATTGACGAAGATTTAATGCAAGAACTCATCGATATATCAAGTGAAGTAAAGCCCACCGAGATTTTATTAACAATCGATTCTATGACCGGTCAAGACGCGGTAAACGTTGCCAAAACGTTTAACGAAAAGTTAGAAATTACGGGTTGTGTTTTAACTAAACTTGACGGGGATACGCGCGGTGGCGCGTGTTTATCTGTAAAAGCGGTAACGGGTAAACCTATAAAGTTTTCAAGCGTAGGTGAAAAACTTGGCGATTTAGAGCCTTTTTATCCCGACCGTATGGCAAAGCGCATACTCGGTATGGGTGACGTTATGTCGCTTATAGAAAAGGCGCAAGAAGCAATCACGGAAGAAGACGTTAAAAATCTTGAAAAGAAGATGAAGGAAAATTCCTTTACCTTAGAAGATTACCTATCTCAATTCGATATGATTAAAAAGATGGGTGGCGTTAACGATATTATGAATATGTTACCTGGTATGGGTATAGGCAAACTTAAAAACGTAAAGCCTGGCGAGATTGACGAGAGTAAAATCGAGCGCACCAAAGCGATAATATATTCGATGACAAAAAAAGAAAGAAGAGACCCTTCAATTCTTAACTATTCTAGAAAGATGCGCATAGCGTCTGGTAGTGGTACAACCGTTCAAGAGATAAATCAACTTCTTAAACAGTACGATCAAACCAAAACTTTAATGAAGCAACTTAAAAGCGGTAAAAAGAGATTTCCATTTATGTAAAAAGCGCGAAAAGCGTAAAAAATAATATAAATTAATAATTATTTTAACGGAGGATTAAAATTATGGCAGTAAAAATGAGATTAACAAGACTTGGCGATAAAGGTAACGCTTTATACAGAATAGTCGTAGTTGATTCAAGAGTAGCAAGAGACGGTAAGTATATCGAAAAAATCGGTCACTACAATCCTAACACCGATCCTGCAGAAGTAGTTGTAGACGTTGAGAAGGCTAAAAAATGGATAGCAAACGGCGTTCAACCCACCGAAACTGTTAAAAACATTTTGGTTAAAGCAGGCGTTATTGAAAAATCTGAAAAACTTTCGCCTTCTAAAACTAACCCCAAAAAGAAAAAGAAATAATTAAAGGTGTAAAATGCTAGAAACTATAAAATACATCGTTAACCGTTTTGCCGAAAAGCAGGACGAAATCGAGTATATCGTGAACGAAAACGGCAACGTTGTTGACGTTACGATAGTTCTTGACGAAAGCGATATGGGAAAGGTAATTGGCCGTCAAGGTAAACTTGCCAAAGCCCTTCGCACGATAGTTCGTTCACTTAGCGTTAAAGAAGGCAAAAAGTATAACGTAGAAATCAAATCAAAGGGAGAAATTTAATAAATTTCTCTCATATTTTTATGGAAAAACTTGCATGTTTTTTGGTTGTAAAACCACAAGGAATAAAAGGCGAATTAAAAGCCAAAATTCTTGCCGATAACTTCGATAGCGTAAAGTCGATTAAAAAACTTTACGACGAAAGCGGTAAGGAATATTTAGTTTCAAAGGTGAAAGACGCGTTTGGCGGTTTCGCCTTTTTGTTGATTAAAAATATCGTAACTAGAAACGATGCCGAACTATATCGAAATTTTTTATTTTACGCTGAAAAATCTTCGATAAACAAAGCAAAAAACGACTTTTTTATATCAGACTTAATTGGGCTTGAAGTAGTAGTTAGTGGCGATAGTATCGGCAGGGTTTGTGACGTTATAAAGTCAAACGTTGATATGTTTGATATCGACTTATTTAGCGGTAAAAAGGCTTACTTTCCTTTCCTTAATTCGCTAGAAATTAAAGTTGACCTTAGCGCTAAAAAGTTATGCGTTGAAAAGGACAAGTTAGACGGGGTGATTTTCTATGAAGATTGATATTTTAACCCTGTTTCCCGAAATGTTTGCGCCACTATACGAAAGTATAATCGGTAGGGCGCAAAAAGCGGGTAAAATCGAGATAAATCTTGTGGATATAAGAGATTTTTCCTTAGATAAACACAAAAAGTGTGACGATTATCCCTTTGGTGGTGGCGCTGGTATGGTTATGATGCCACAACCTATTTACGACGCTATAAATCACGTTGATAGCGAGCATAAAGCACTTAGAATTTACACTTCGCCAAGGGGTGAAAAGTTTTCGCAAACTACGGTTAAAGAACTTGTAAATTACGAGCATATCGTAATACTTTGCGGTCACTACGAAGGTGTTGACGAGAGAATTGTCGACCTTTGTATCGACCGTGAAATTTCAATAGGCGACTACGTTTTAACGGGTGGTGAACTTCCCGCAATGGTTATGGTTGATGCGGTTTCTAGATACGTTGACGGGGTTATTGCAAGCGAATCGCTTAAAGAAGAGAGTTTTTCGGCAAATTTATTAGAATATCCGCAGTATACTCGCCCACAAGAATTTATGGGCAAAAAAGTACCCGACGTGTTGCTTTCAGGCAATCACGCCGAAATAGACAAGTGGAGAGCGCAACAATCACTTGAAATTACCAAGCAAAAGCGCCCCGATTTATTAGATAAATAATATGCATTTACAATGGTTTCCCGGTCATATGACCAAAGCACTAAGAATGATGGAGCAAGAAGTTAAACTCTGCGACGGAATCGTTATGGTTCTTGACGCACGAGCGCCTTTTGCGTGCCTAAATAAAAAGTTGGATAGTGTTTTTCAAAATAAACCCGTAATTTACGCGCTTAATAAAAGCGACCTTGTAAGTAGCGACGATATTAAAGATATAGAAACTAGGTTTATAAAAGAGGGTAAAACTGTCGTTTCGGTGGTTGGCACTAGTGAAAAAACGGCTACAAAATTATATAGCGCGATAGTAAACGCTTTATCTAGCGTTAAAAAGCGCTACGAACAAAAAGGCGTTAAAAAACCGCTTAGGATAATGGTTGCAGGTATTCCAAACACCGGAAAATCTACTTTAATAAACCTACTTTGCGGTTCTAAAAGGGCAAAAACGGGTGATAAAGCGGGCGTTACCAAAGATAAACAATGGGTAAGAGTTAAAGATTTAGAACTTTTAGATACCCCAGGTACTACGCCACCGTCGTTTGAAAATCAAACGCTTGCAAAGTATCTTGCGTTTATAGGTTCGATAAACGACGAAATAGTTGATTTTATTGAACTTTCAGTTGAACTGATTATCTATCTTCAAGAAAATTATCAAGGTGTTATAAACGCAGTTTATAAAGTTTCAACGGAAAATAAAACGCCTTATGAAATTTTTGAAAGTATAGCGATATCTCGCGGTGCAATTAAAAAGGGTGGCGAGATTGACGAAGAAAGAGCGTCAAAAATAATAATTAACGATTTACGAAAGGGTAAACTCGGTAAAATTTACTTTAACTAAGATGAAAGTATATATTCCAAAACTCGAATTTGAAAACAAATACCTAGAACTTGGGTATCAATATATTGCAGGGGTTGACGAAGTGGGTAGAGGCCCACTTGCAGGGCCCGTTGTGTGCGCTTCGGTTATAATGGATTTATCAAATATTATCGAAGGGATAGACGATAGCAAAAAAGTTTCTGAAAAAAAGAGAGAAATGCTCTATGATAAAATCATAGAAAACGCCGTTTCTTACTCTATTTGCGAAGTTTCGCCAGAAGAAATTGATAGGATAAATATTTTAGAAGCGACTAAAAAGTGTATGAAAAACGCCGTTCTTGGCTTAAAAACCCAGCCTAACGTCGTTTTGGTTGACGCGGTTAAACTTGACCTTCCGTATAAGGTAGAACCGATTATAAAAGGCGACTTAAAAAGTTATACGATAGGCGCAGCGTCAATACTTGCAAAAGTTTATCGTGATAGGCTTATGAAAGAGTATGGCGAAAAGTTTCCCGGTTACGGGTTTGAAAGAAACGCGGGTTACGGAACGAAAGAACATATAGAAAAAATTAAGGAGATAGGTCCTTGCCAAATTCACCGAAAAACCTTTATAAAAAATTTTTGGGGTTAAAAGGCGAAAAATTAGCCGAAAAACACCTTAAAAAGTTAGGGTATAAGATAATAAAAACCAACTACGTTACGCCGTTTGGCGAGGCGGATATCGTATGTGAAAAGGACGGGGCTATCGTGTTTGCGGAAGTTAAAACGCGAACGAGTTTCAACTTTGGAACACCCGCGCAGGCGGTTGATTATAAAAAACAAAAAAAATATAGGCAAATTGCAAGTTTTTATCTAAACTCAAACGGTCTTGACGACGTTGAAGTTTCTTTCATGGTAGTTGAAGTTTTAGATGATAACGTCAATTTGATTACGGATGCATTTTAATGAAGATAACTGTGTCAGCGCCGTCAGGGCTTGAAGGCGTAGTAAAACGAGAACTTTATAGTTTAACGGGTTTATCTTCGCAAGCGATAAACGGTAAACTCGATTTAGAAGGGGATATTAAAACCGTTGCAAAACTAAATTTGCATATGAGAACGGCTAGTCGAGTTTATATAAATTTAGGCTCGTTCAAAGCGTGTGATTTTGATGCGCTTTATGATAATATTTCTAAAATCGACTTTGAAAATTATTTAGATAAATCTTCAAAAATAACGGTACTATCGTCAATTTTTGAAAGTAGGCTCAACTCCTTGCAAGCGGTTTCTTCCGTCTCGAAAAAGGCGATTTGCAGTAGGCTTGAAAAGGCGTATAACTCTAAAATCAATGAAACGGGTTTCGAGCATAAAATTAAAATTTCAATTCGTCACGATTACGTTACGGTGTATCTTAATACGTCGGGCGAGAGTTTGCATAAAAGGGGATACCGCGCGGTGTCAGGCGAAGCCCCGATTAAGGAAAACGTAGCGTCGTGCTTGCTTTACTTATCCGTTTGGAATAAGTCTAAAATTTTAGTAGACCCTTTTTGTGGTAGTGGCACTTTCGTAATAGAAGCGGGTATGATTGCTAAAAATATTGCGCCGGGGCTTTACCGTGATTTTGACTTTTTGCACTTTGAAAAGTTTGATACTTCTTTTTATAAAGATATGATAGATGACGCAAGGTCTCAAATCGTAACGCCAAGCGATATAAAAATTTTCGGCTACGATATCGAGCCTAGTCAAGTAAGATTAGCAATATCAAACGCCAAAAAAGCAGGCGTGTTAGATGCGGTTAGTTTTGCAGTTCAAGACGTGCGCGATTTTTCGTCATCTGATAGTTACGGCGTTATCGTTACCAACCCACCGTACGGCGAAAGGCTACTTAAAAGAAGTGAAATAGTGTCTATTTATAGGGATTTTGGAAAAGTATATAAAGCGCTTGACAACTGGTCGGTATTTACTATAACCCCCGTTAGTGACTACGAGCGTTTGTTTGGTAAAAAAGCCGATAAAAAGCGCAAAATTTATAACGGAAAATTAGAGTGTAATTACTATTTTATGTACGGAAAACCGCCTATAAAAAAGTAATAAAAAAATTGTAAAAATAGCGCTATTTTAGTTGCATTAATTCTACTTTTATGCTAAAATGTTAAAAGACTTCGGGTGGTCCTCTTAAAAATCGTTAATGAACACCGCGTAATTATGGAGGTATAAGTCATGAATATAATTGATCAAATCAATAGTGAAAACGTAAAAAAAGAAGTTCCTTCGTTTAACGTTGGTGATACTGTTAAGGTATCGGTTAAAGTAGTTGAAGGTACGAGAGAAAGAATTCAAGCATACGAAGGCGTAGTTATCGCTAAACGTGGCGGTAGCATTAGCGAAACCTTTACCGTAAGAAGAATTAGTTTTGGTATCGGCGTTGAGAGAACGTTCCCTCTTCACTCGCCCAAAATTACCGATATTAAAGTAGTTAAGAAAGGTGCTGTTCGCCGTGCTAAACTTTACTACCTTAGAAACCTTACCGGTAAGGCTGCAAAAGTTAAAGAAGTTATTCGTTAATAAAAATGCGCGTTGTATAACGCGCTTTTTTGTTTTTTTAGAGGTTGTTATGAAGGTTTATTCGTCTATTTTAGACCTTGTTGGGGGTACGCCCGTCATAAGGCTTTCAAGGCTTGAAAACGCTTTACAAATTAAGGCAAAACTATACGCTAAACTTGAAAGTTTTAACCCTGCGGGCAGTATTAAAGATAGGGTTGGTAAAAACATAATAGAAACCGCCGAAAAAGAAGGTAAATTAAAAAAAGGTAGCGTAGTTATAGAGCCTACTAGCGGTAATACTGGAATAGGTTTAGCGCTAGTATGTTTACTTCACGGCTATAAAGTTATTTTAACTATGCCTGAAACTATGAGTATAGAGCGCAGAAAACTCCTAAAAGGCTACGGCGCGGAAATAGTTCTAACCGAAGGCTCAAAGGGTATGCAAGGCGCTATCGACAAGGCAAACGAACTATTAAGTGAAATTCCAAACTCAATACTTGCAGGGCAGTTTGAAAACCCTTCTAACCCCGAAACGCACTATAAAACCACGGGCAAGGAAATTTGGGAAGATTTAGACGGGGATATCGACGTGTTCGTTGCCTCGGTAGGAACAGGCGGAACGCTGTCTGGCGTAGGCAAATACTTAAAAGAAAAGAATAAAAACGTTAAAGTAGTTGCGGTTGAGCCTAGCGCTAGCGCAGTACTTTCAGGCGAAAAAGCAGGTAGCCATAAAATACAAGGTATAGGTGCGGGCTTTATTCCTAAAACGCTTGATACAAGCGTTTACGATAAGGTTGTAAAAGTTAGCGATAACGACGCGATAAACTATGCAAAACTACTTGCTAAACATGAAGGCGTGCTTGCAGGTATATCTTCGGGCGCTACGCTTTACGGTGCGATTGAAGTTGCTAAAAACCCCGAATTTATAGGCAAAAATATAGTTTTAATTTTACCTGACGGTGGTGAAAAATATCTATCTACCGAACTTTTTGAATAAAAAAATTCCTCGCAAATTTGCGAGGAATTTTCTTTTACGATAACAGTAAGTTTTCCTTAAATACCTTTCTAGTTGAAAACGGTATTATAAATAGTAGTGCAATTAGCATATCAGGGAATACGTAAACTGCGTTGTAGCAAAGCGAGTAAATAACTGCGTTGCTTGCGGGGAAGCCTTCGGTTATCCAGCCTGCGTTAAAGTAAATTATTCCCGATAAAAAGTGCATAAGGTATCGAACTAGGTAAAAAGTAACCGTTCCAAGGCTAACGCTAAGCGTTGCGTTTTTGATAGCCTTTCTATAAATTCCCGCAAAGCAGATTGCCGAGAAGGGGAGAATATAGTCAAGCATAAACGTTAGCGGTGTTAATATGTAGGGCGAAGTTATAAACTGTAAAAGCCCCGTAATAAAGCCCGTAAATAGCCCGTAGTAAATTCCGTAATAATAAGAAACTATAATTACGGGAACTAAACTAAATACGGTAATACTACCGCCGAACGGCAACGAGAACTTCAAAAATGAAAGTGTCGTCGTCAGCGCTATTGCAAGCGCTATTGCGGTAATTTTTTTAGTAGAAAATACCGCCTTTTTACTGCCGATTGCAAAAGTGAGTAAGAATATTACCACGATTGCGACTACTGATACCGATACGACAACGTCGGTCGTATCTACTGCCAATAAGTGTAACATAAACCTCCTACAATAGAAAAAAGCGCCAAAAAATTTGGGCGCAGCAAAAAAAATACGTCTTCCATTCCAGAATTATCTGGTCAGGTTCAAAGGGTATAATCTCAGCCGTAGCACCCCTGCGTTCTATTGTAAAAATATTATAACTATTTTGACTTATATTGTCAACAATTTTAAGTTATTCTATTGAAAAATAAATACCTTAGTGTTATAATTTAATAGGAGATTTTTATGAATTACGATTTTTTTGCATATCTTAACAGAATGAAGTATATTAAAAGGTGGGCGCTTATGCGTTCTAAGTTTGACGAAAACGTTATGGAGCATACTGCCCATGTTTCCGTTATTGCACACGCCTTAGCGGAGATTAAAAACCTTTATTTTAATGGCAACGTCGATATATTAAAGGTTATTTTATACTCTCAATACCACGAAACTAGCGAAGTTATAACGGGCGATTTACCCACGCCTATCAAGTATTTTAATAAAGAGATAAACCACGCTTATAAAGATATTGAAAAGGGCGCTTGCCATAAACTTCTTAACACTTTGCCAGAAGATTTGCGCGCCGTTTACTCTAATTACGTTTTGCCGGACGAAAAGAGTGAAGAGTATATCATTATGAAATGCGCGGATAAAATTTCGGCGTATATTAAGTGTGAAGAAGAATTAAAATCTGGAAACAGCGAATACGTTAAGGCAAAAGACGCGATTTATAAAGATATTTCGGCAATCGAGCGTGACGAAGTTAAATATTTTATGAAACACGTTGCGCCTAGATATCTTTGTTCGCTTGACGAACTTGAATAATTGTTGTTGACGGATAAGTGTTGATATGTTATACTTATAAAGTATAAAATTTGGAGTGAAACTATGAAAAAACTAATTTCAATTTTAACCGCTTTAACGCTGTGCGTATCGCTTGCGTTAACTGCATCCGGCTGTTTGATAGAACTTCATATATCAGAAGGCGGTGGAAAACAGTATGAAGACGAGTATACCTTTAACGAAACCCACCACTGGATACAAGAAATCGGCGGTGATGACCAAAAAGACTACGGCGAGCATTATAATAGTAAAGGCATGTGCAAATGCGGATACTATTTCCCTTGCCATAACTTAAAATATAGGCTTACCACTATCGGTGACGTGACAGGTTACGAAGTATATGATTATGATGAAGATATGTCGCCGAACTACTTACACGTAGAAGTTCCTAAATTCTATCAAGGCGAAGAAGACGAAGAGCCTATTCCCGTTATATCTATTGCTAGATACGCGTTAAGTAACCGCGATACGTCTACTTACGGCAAATGCGAAATAAAACTTGAATCAATTAAACTTAACGAAGGCTTGCTTTTTATAGGTGACGGGGCGTTCTGTCACTCTAATATTAAAGAAATTACTATACCTGACTCGGTTAAATGTGAATTTACTTATACCTTTATGCAGTGTCCGTTACTTGAAACTATCGTGATAGGTGACGGTATTACGGCGATTAACGGTTACGTTTTCTACGGTCTTCCCAACCTTAAAACGGTAGTTTTAGGTGATTCTATAACCGAAATTAGACCTAGGAGTTTTATTGATTGTAAAGCACTTAAATCGATCGTTTTACCTGCTACCTTAAATTCTATTCCCGAAGGCTCTATCAAGGGTAATGCTAGTGGTTGTGAACCGCAATTTAACTTGTTTATGAATAGTGGCTCGCCAGATATTTATTTACAAATTACCAAGGAAGAACTCGAAGCGAGAACTATTCCGCTTTTTGATAGAGATCCCGTTACGTTCGACCTTCTTAATCCTGACGGTACCGTGGCGTTTTACGTTACTACTGTTTATGAAGACGACGGTGTAACGGTAAAAAGTTATACTCAAAACGGTTGTACTACCGAGGGTATAGTTGCAGGTTGGTATGGTTCTAGTAAACTTTACTACGTAGGCGAGTGGAGTTACGACGAAAACGGTGAGCCCACCCCAAACTCAGTTCAATAAATTATAAAAATTCCCCGACGTTTTCGGGGAATTTTATTTTGGGTATTGACACGGTATTATAACTTTGTTATAATCAAAATAGTAATTTATAATGGAGTACTTTGATGAAAAAATTACTGAGTTTAATTTTAGTATTGATAATATCTTTAAGCGTTTTACCTACGCTCGTTGCTTGTGGAGAAGAAGAACCCGAATACTCTGAAGAGTACGTTTTTAACGATTCGCACCACTGGAAACCGCAGATTAACGGAGACGGTGAGCCTATCGAGTACGAAGAACATTATAACCCCAAATCAGGCAAAGGTGTTGGCAAGTGTAAATGTGGATATTATTTTCCTTGCCACAACTTAAAATATAGATTAAAAACTATTAACGGCGTTACTGGTTACGAAGTTTACGATTACGATGAAGATATGTCGCCAAACTTTTACCACGTAGAAGTTCCTAAATACTATCAAGGCGAAAACGACGAAGAGCCGATACCCGTTATTTCAGTTGCACAATACGCGTTAAGTAATAGACCGCATACCGCAACTGCTACTTACGGTCAATGTGATATTAGGCTTAAATCTATTAAGTTTAACGAAGGTTTATTAAATATCGGTTACGGTGCAGTTTGTTATTCCGATATTGAAGAGATAACTATACCAAACTCAGTAGTTGGCGGGTTGCGTTATACGTTTATGCAATGTACTGCGCTTAAAAAGATAGTTGTTGGTAACGGTATAACGGCAATTAACGGTTACGTTTTCTACGGCTTACCAGTGTGTGAAACTATAATTTTAGGTAATTCTATTCGTGAAATTAAAACTAGAACGTTTATCGATTGCGGTGCGCTTAGAACGGTTGTGCTCCCTGCGTCGCTCGTATCTATGCCTGAAGGTTCCCACGCAGGTAATACCGGCGTTTGTGAGCCTCAAACGGTTATATTTTCCGGCAATAAAATCAATCTTTTTTATCAAATAACTCGTGAAGAACTTGAAGCGCGTACTATCCCGTTATTCCCTAGAAACGCTGAGGGTAGTCTTCTAAATCCTGACGGAACTGTTGCTCATAAAGTAGAGTTTAAAGATAACAATTTCGTTCAGCAATCGTTTACTACCTACGGCTTAAACGAGAATTGGCATGGGCAGAATAACGTTTACTGCTTAGGTGAATGGTATTTTGACGAAGAGGGGAATGCACTCGTTGCGTAATAAATTTATGAAAAAATTACTTACTATTATAATGGCGGTAGTTTTATCGCTTTCAATAATGCCTTCTCTTACTGCTTGCGGTGGTAGTGAAGAGCCCGCTTATAGTGAAGTATATTCGTACAACGAAACGCATCACTGGAAACCGCAAATCAACGGTGACGGAGATCCTATCGAATACGCCGAGCATTATAACCCGCAGTCTGGCAAAAACGTTGGGAGATGTAGTTGTGGATATTATTTTCCTTGCCACAATTTACTTTATGAAAAAACTACTCTTGATGACGTTGAATGTTATTTAGTTTCGGGATATGACGATTCTATGTCGCCAAACTTTTACCACGTAGAAGTTCCTGAGTTTTATCAAGGAGAGGACGATTTAGAACCACTTCCCGTGCTTGGAATAGCCAACTACGCATTAAGTAACCGCAGTGGATTTGGTAAATGTAGTGTTAAACTTGAATCAATTAAACTTCACGAAGGGTTAAAAAGTATAGGTGTTGGCGCGTTTGCTGCCTCTAATATTACAGAGTGCATTATTCCAAACAGTGTAACCACGCCATTATACTATACCTTATTTAATTGCCCGCAACTTAAAAAGGTTGTCGTTGGTAACGGCGTTCCTAAAATTGATAGTTGGACGTTTTATTATTCAACCTTGATTGAAGAAGTTATTATCGGTAATTCCGTAACGGAAATTGCTCCAAACAATTTTTATGGAAAAAGGGACTTAAAATACGTTGTATTGCCCGCATCTCTTATTTCGTTACCTGAATACATATATGAGACTTCTGGGCAAATAGGTGTAAGGCTCGAAACTTTTGTAAATTGTGGAAACGTTAAGATATTTATAGATAAAACCTATAATGAAGTTGAAGAGTTAACTTATGAGCCCACCCCGGTTAAAGATGCTACAATTGATACTCCAAGAACGACTTACGGCTACGTTAGGGGATGGAATGCCGCAGCGCCTGTTTACTATAAAGGTGAGTGGCATTACGATCAAAACGGCAAGCCCGTAGCAAATTAAATAAAGGATAATACTATGAAA
Source organism: Clostridia bacterium (assembly GCA_017504795.1). Taxonomy (GTDB): domain Bacteria; phylum Bacillota; class Clostridia; order Christensenellales; family Borkfalkiaceae; genus HGM11412. Next base: position 16,208 of record JAFVQM010000018.1, read on the forward strand.
AAACTGTTATCTATTATTTTTATTTTAGTTTTATCGCTTTCGATAATGCCGTCACTTATCGCTTGCGGTGGCAGTGAAGAGCCTGTTTATAGTGAAGAATTCGTTTATAACGAAACTCATCACTGGAAACCGCAAATCAACGGTGAAGGCGAGCCTATTGAATACGCAGAGCATTATAACCCACTAGGCAAAAATGCGGGTAGATGCAACTGCGGATACTATTTTCCGTGCCATAACTTAGTTTATGAAAAAACCACGATTGACTGTATTGAAGGGTATAAGGTTGTCGATTACGACGAGTATATGTCGCCAAACTTTTATCACGTTGAAGTTCCTAAATTCCACCAAGAGCCAGAAGATAGCGAGCCGTTTCCCGTTATAGCAATAGGAGAATACGCTTTAAGTAACCGCAGTAATTACGGTAAATGTGATATTAAACTTGAATCTATTAAATTAAACGAAGGCTTATTAAGGCTTGAAACGGGTGTATTTTGTTACAGTAACGTTGAAGAGATTATAATACCTAACTCAGTAAAAGGCGATTTAGTTTATACGGTTATGTACTCTTCGCGCCTAAAACGAGTAGTAGTTGGTAATGGAGTTACAAGAATTAACGGTTACGTTTTCACAGGTTGCGATTTGCTTGAAGAAGTTATATTTGGAAATTCCGTAACAGAAATTTTACCGCGTAATTTTATTTACGTTGACGAGATTAAGCGAGTTGTGTTGCCTGCGTCACTCGTGTCGATACCAGAAACTGAATTGCTTGGAAATACTAATACATACGAGGCGCAATTTCTCCTTATCGAAGATAAAGACGTAGTTTATTTCATGGAGATAACTAAGGAACAGCACGACGCGCTAATCATCCCAAGAAAAGTCCGAGACGAGATGGGTAACGTAGTTAACGAAGAAGATAAAGCAAGGACCACCTACGGTTTTGTTGAGGGTTGGAGTGGTTTAAGTAAAGTTTATTATAAAGGCGAGTGGCATTACGATCAAAATGGAGTGCCTGTTCCTAACTAATAATAAAAAAATCCCCGAAGTTTCGAAATTTCGGGGATTTTTACGTCAATAATTTATAAATGATATTGACATTTTAATATTTATATATTAA
>JAFVQM010000019.1 GCA_017504795.1 Clostridia bacterium
AAATTGAGCATCAAAAAAGGCAAGTTCTTCCCTTACGGTATTCATCCCGAAGGTAGAAAAGAACTTACAAGCGAACTACCTATTGAGATAATGCCCTTGCCTAGCAAGGTATATTTAAGCATGTCTCAACACATAGGCGCTCCCGCTATGCCGACAGTCGCAAAAGGTGACGTAGTTAAAAAAGGTCAACTAATCGGTAAAGAAAACGGCGCGGTTTCCGCAAACGTTTATTCTTCGGTGAGTGGGACCGTTTTTGGCGTTGAAGAAATTATCAACGCGCTAGGGCAAAAACAAACTTACGTTATTATTGAAACTGACGGCAGTAATGAAGAAGCGTTGTTTGAAAGCGTTAAAGACTTTGAGCCTACTACTTTAATTGAAAGAATTAGGCTTGCCGGCATAGTTGGGCTTGGCGGAGCAGGTTTCCCCACCGCCGTTAAACTTTCGCCAAAAACGCAACTTGACACACTTATAATTAACGGCGCGGAATGTGAACCTTACCTTAACTGTGATTACCGTTTAATGTTAGAGCGCACGGAAGACATTTATAAAGGAATAAAATTCGTTGCTAAAGCGCTTAAATTAAACAACGTAATAATAGGCATTGAAGAAAACAAACCGCTTGCAATTAAAGCGTTTGAAAAATTTTCCGATATCAATATCGTCGTTTTGAAAAAGCAATACCCTATGGGTAGCGAAAAGCATCTTATTTATTGCACTACGGGCAGAAAAGTTCCCGTTGGTAAAATGCCTTTTGACGTAGGCGTTTGCGTTCAAAATATAAAAACTATGATTGCTTGCTACGAAGCGATAGAATTAAATAAACCATTAACTGAAACGGTTATGACGGTTAGCGGAAACGGCGTAACTGCACCTAAAAACTTAAAAGTTGCGCTCGGCACGCCTTTAACCGACGTGTTAAATTATTGCGGTGGGCTTAAAGATAACGCAGTTAAATTAGTTGCAGGCGGACCTATGATGGGTAAAGCGCTTATCGGCTTAAACCATTACGTTAAAAAAACCGATTCAGGCGTGCTTGCTCTTATAAACGGCGAAACCGATACCGACGCGCCTACCAACTGCATAAATTGCGCGAAATGCGCGCGCAACTGCCCTATGAGGCTTATGCCTATGTACATAGAGAGTTTTGCGCTTGCAGGCGATTATACTAACGCTGAAAAATACGGCGCAATGAACTGTCTTGAATGTGGCTCGTGCGCGTTTAACTGCCCAGCAAAAAGACCGCTTGTTCAAAGTATTTCTATGGCTAAAGCAAAAATAAGGGAGATGAAGAAAAATGGCAAATAATTTATTAGTATTTTCAGCATCCCCACACGTTAAAGCAAAAAGAACCACCAAACACATAATGATAGACGTTTGTATTGCTCTACTACCTGCGTGCATTATGGGCGTGATTTATTTTGGATTTAACGCGTTTTTAATACTTGCGCTTTCACTTTTAAGCGCCGTTATTAGTGAGTTTATCTATTTACTAATTTGTGGCAAAAAGTTTAAAGCAATTATTAAAGAATTTGACTTTACTTCTTGCGTTACGGGGTTACTCGTCGGTATGAGTATCGGCACGAACTATCCCCTATACGCACCTGTTTTCGGCAGCGCGTTTGCTATTATCGTAGTTAAAATGTTGTTCGGTGGTACGGGTAAAAATTTGGTAAACCCTGCTGTCACGGGAAGAATATTTATTTTTATGTCCTTCCAAACGGTTGTTGGCGCGTGGCTTTTACCGTCAATATCCGCAATAGGCGAGCCCGCGGTAAACACAAGCGCCACTTTGCTTGAAAGTTTACTTAAAGGCGAAATTTCCAATCTATCAAACTTAAACTTGTTGCTAGGCACGGGCGTTGCTGGTTGTATAGGTGAAACTTGTAAACTTGCGCTTATAATCGGCGGTATTTACCTTGCGATAAGGGGAGTTATAAATATCGGCTATCCGATTATCTACATAGCAGTAACCGGACTATTTACCGTAGCGCTAAACGGTTTTGAATTTACATATTTCTTA
>JAFVQM010000020.1 GCA_017504795.1 Clostridia bacterium
AGAATTAGGGCTTGCAGTTTCAAAAGTTGTAAAAGCAGTTTCCACTAAAACCACTAACCCTATACTTGAAGGTATAAAACTTTCAGTTTTAGGAGATGAACTTACTTTATCTGCTACCGATACTGAAATTTCAATAGAAAAAACTATAATATCGTCAACTTTTACTGAAGGTGAAACGGTAGTTCCCGGTAAAACTTTTTCAGAGTTTATTAAAAAACTTGAAGGGGAAGACGAGATTGAGTTTACCCTTATTGAAAACGAATTAAAAATAAACTACGGCGCGTCCGAAGGTTATATTCAAACTCTTAACGCCGAAGAATTTCCCGTTATCAATAAAGATATAAAAGAAAAGTTTTTCACGATAAAACAAAAAGATTTTAAGGAACTTATCTTAAAATCAAGTTTTGCATGCTCGACTGACGAGGCGCGTCCACTTCTTAAAGGTTGTTTACTTGAAATTGAAGGGGACGAGATTTCTTCCGTTGCGCTTGACGGGTTTAGGCTTGCAATTTATAGAAAAAAGATAATTGAAAAGTCTGAAAACTTCAAAATTATAGTAAATTCAAGAACGTTAAACGAGATAGTTAGAATACTTGAAAAAGATGATGACGTCGTTACCATTATCGTTCAAAAGAACGTTTTAATGTGTGAAGTTGACGGTACGGTTTTAATTTCAAGATTACTTGAAGGCGAGTATATTGATTATAAAAATATAATCAAAGACGATTATTTGTCGCTTGTAAAAGTTAATAAAGCGCAACTTTTAACCGCGATAGATAGGGCTTCGGTTTTAACTACGGACGTTAAAAAGATAGTTAAGTTTGATATTAAAGAAAATTATATGACGGTTTCTTCTTCAAGCGAAGTAGGTAAGATGAACGAAAACGTTTTAATCAACCTTGAAGGTAAAGATTTAACTATTGCTTTTAACTCAAAATTTATAACCGACTGTATTAAAGTTATTGACGACGAGTTTATAAACCTTTACTTTAACACTAAAATTAACCCTTGCGTTATAAAGCCGTATTCAGGTAACGATTATTTATATCTTATTTTACCGCTTAGAATAAACGCTTAAAAAGTTGACAAAATTGAAAATACAAAGTATAATCGTAAAGCGTATAAAAAAATAAACTTATAATTAAGGAGATTATATACTATGAAAAGAACTTACCAACCCAAGAAAAGACAAAGAAGTAAAGTACACGGTTTTAGAAAGAGAATGGCAACCAAAAACGGTAGAAACGTTCTTAAAAGAAGAAGAGCAAAAGGCCGTCATAAACTTTCCGCATAATCTTTTAATTTTGGATAATAGACTTAAAAAACAAAAAGATTTTGACGTTGTTTTTAATAAAGGGCAAAGAATTTTTACTAAAACTTTAACTTTGTTATTTTTAGAAAATAAAAGTTTTAAGTTTGGTATAAGTCTTTCAAAAAAACACGGTAAAGCGCATGTTAGAAACCGCATTAAAAGGCTAATTCGTGCCGGTGTTAGAGATATTATTAAAAGTGGCGTTAAACCTTACTATATTGTCGTTTTACCAAAGGTAAAAGAAGTTTACGATTACCACGAAATTTATAGGGATTTAGAGTATTCTCTTAAAAAAGGACGTATATTAGGTGATTAAAGGCTTTTTGGTCGGTTTAATTAAATTTTACCGAAAATTTTTAACCCATATAATAAGGTCAAGGTGTATCTATACCCCAACCTGCTCGGCTTACGCGTTAGAAGCGCTCAAAAAGCGCAATTTATTCGTGGCGATAGGTCTTATTATTTTTAGAATTTTAAGATGTAACCCACTAAGTCGCGGTGGGTATGATCCCGTGCCGGATAGTAAAAGTAAACTTAAATGGGTATTATAAGTGATAAGGGCGAAAAGCCCTTATTTTATCAATTTATAAGGAATTTATGGAATTTTTGAACTTTTTAGCAAGTGAGGTTCACGTTTTTGACGGAAATTTACAAAACGTGCCTTTAACGGGTGTTACCAAATTCGTTGCTGACGTTATTGAGTTTTTCTCTTTCGGCGGTTATATAGCGGTAGGTATACTTATTTTCTCATTACTTCTTAAAATAATACCGCTCCCTTTTGACATTTATTCAAGAGTTGCTACTAAAAAGAACGCTCTTAAAATGGAAAGGATGAGACCTGAACTTGAAAAACTTCAAAGGCAATACGCTAACAATAAAGAACTTTATTCTCAAAAGATGATGGCTCTTTATAAAAAGGAAGGGTATTCGACGTTTGCGTCCTGCTTACCTACCATTTTCACACTCGTATTCTTTATTATAGTTATTTCGGCTTTCAACCAGTATTCAACGTACACTAAGGTTGAAGACTTTAACCAAATGGCAATAGCGTACAGCCAAAGCGTTAGAGAAAACGAATTCGTTGAAGAAAGATATTACGCAACGGATAGCGAAGGTAATATTATTGAAAACGAATATTACACTAATAAAACGGATCTTATCGAAGGTAAAAAATATATAACTTTATATTATACTGACCTTCAAGGCGATATAAACACCCCCGATAGCGATTATTTTACTAAAATTATTCGCCCCGCGCAAGACGCCGCTGCGGACAAGTATTTAGAAGGTACAAACGCGCACTCTTTCTTGTGGGTAAAAAACATTTGGATAGAAGACTTACCTTGGAAAAAGGCGTTTATAGCAAAAGAAGCGTATGAAGGTTCGTTTAGATATTCGAAAGGTTGTTCGTGTTCAGCAGAAACCATATCGTCGTCAATAAGTGACGAAAACGTTTATGACGTTTTGATGGGTTCACCAAAACTTTCCGATTTGAAAAACGCACCTAACGGTTTCTTAATTTTAGTTATTTTATCTATCGGAACAATGCTACTTTCTCAACTTATAATGACAAAGTCGCAAAAAGCGCAACTTGAACTTCAAACGGTTGACGAAACTGCACAACAAACCAACAAAATGATGCTTTGGATGATGCCGATTATGTTTGGTGTGTTCTCGTTTATGTACACCGCGTCGTTCTCGCTATACTTGATAGTTAGCACGGTATTTAGTATGTTCTCAACTATTTTAATAAATAAAATTGTTGAAAAGAGATTTGAAAAAGAAATCAAACGTCAAGAAGAAGAAAAGTACAACAAAAGATTTGGATACTTAAACAAAAAAAATAAGGACTGATATTATGGCAATATTTTACGGAAAAAGCGTTGAAGAAGCAATAGATAACGCTTTAATCGAATTAAATATAACAAAAGACCAAGCAAAAATAACCGTACTTGAAGAGGCTCAAAAAGGCTTTTTAGGAATAGGCGGTAAAAACGCTAAGGTAGAAGTTATCGCTATGGAAAACGACGGGGAGCGTGCATCAAACTTTATAAGCGGTTTACTTGAAATGATGAAAATACCCGCAACTACCGAAATTTTAGAAAACGGCGATAAGATAGTTATTGATATTTTAACTACTTCCCCTACCCAAGTAATAGGTTATCGTGGCGAAGTGCTTGACGCGCTTCAAACCCTAGCAGGCGCAACGGCAAACATCGGGAACGACGAGTATAAAAAAGTAGTAGTAAACTGCGAAAATTACCGTGAAAAGCGTGAAGAAACGCTTAAAGCGTTAGCAGTTAGAATTGCTAACAAAGCAAAAAAATACGGCAAAAAATTCTCGCTTGAACCTATGAACCCGTTTGAAAGAAAGGTTATCCACTCTGCCCTATCTGAAATGGAAGGAATAAAGACCGAATCGGAAGGCGCTGAGCCCAACCGCTACGTTGTAGTTATTCCCGAAAATGTTAAAGCAGGTAACGATAAAATTGAGCGTTACGGAAGGGGTTCTTCTAAAAGAGAACGCGAAAATAACGGTAAGCGCGATAGAAAAGAAAAGTCTGACGTTATTAAACTTGATAAAAAGACTATCGGTTACGGCACTTTCTTAGGAAACAGCCTTAAAGAAGACTAATTTAATAAAAAAATAAAAGCAGTTCATACGAACTGCTTTTTGTTTTAGTTAAACGCTTTTATAATTCCACTAACTATATCGCTTAATAATTTATAAACTAGCGAAAACCTAGTGGAAAAGTTAAGGTTTTTATCGTTTTTATCACTAACTATTCCTATAACTGAAACGTCGCCTATGATAGGCAAGTTTTTATTTACGCCAAGCCCGGGCTTTATTCCAACGCTACTAATTTTAACGTAGCCTATTTCTTCTTTGTTTCCAACGGCAGCGTCTATAACTAGTATTTTAGAATACGGGTGCAATTTTTTAATTTCATCTTGAATAACGGGTATTTCCTTAGCGGTAACGGGGCTATCTAGCGTACCGTAAACGAAGGCTTTTCCCTGTAAATTTTTGATAAGTTCACTACCTACGATAGGCCCTAAACTATCCCCTACCACAAGGTCTGAACCAACGCAAATAATTACCGGTTTATCGGTGTTATATAAAAGTTTTACCGCCTTTGAAATTTCTTCAGAATTATCTCGTTTAGCGGAATTAAAAACGTATATGCTCATATATTTATTTTAGACGGAATTTTTACTTTTTAATCGGTATAAAAAATAAAAGGTAGGCAAAAATTTATTTACCGCTATTTGTCAACTTGTATTGACACGATTTTATTATTGTGATAAAATATTTATACTAGAAAATAATAATTAAATAAACAGGAGTTAAACTATGCTTAATTTACTTGCTATTCCCTCAGTTATAGCGCTGGGTGGAATGAACGTTGCGCTGGTTGACCTCGTTGTTCTCGCCGTTTTACTGATAGCACTAATCGTAGGGCTTGCAAAGGGTTTCGTAAGGCAAATTTTTTCGCTACTTGGCGGTATCGCCGCACTCGTCGTTGCGATATTTACCTGCGAATACGTAGCGGATTTTCTTTCAACGTCTATCCCAAGCATTCCAGAATCGATTAGCGCTCAGTTAGATAGCCTTTTAGGGCTTGACGGGGTTTTACTTCAAGGCACCAAAGAACAAATTATCGAATCGCTTTCTAGCACCACTATCCCCGTGTTTTTACACGAACTTATCGCTAATACGATAGTAGATTCGGTAGGTGAACTTAACCTTACCGTAATGCTTACGGGCTACGTTATGACCGCAATTGCGTTTATCGCAGTATTTTTACTTTCGCTTATCGTATTTAGTATCCTTAAAAAGATATTTAGCGCATTAACTAACGTAGGAGTTTTAGGTGCTATTGATAGAATCTTAGGTATGATATTTAGTATCGCAGTAGCGCTTGCAGTGCTTATAGTAATTTGTATCGTATTATCGCTCATTATTCCTAATATTAACGACTTCTTAGTTCCGGTTACCGAAGCAGGCGAAAAGGTAACTTGCCACTTTAATACGCTACTTACCAACATTATGAATTTAGACGTTATTAAAAACCTACTTGCATCTATCGTGCCAGCAGCATAATAAATAAACCCACCTTTCGGTGGGTTTTTTATTACGCCAAAAATTATAAACCCTATAATTATTTTACAGTTGCAGATATATTGTGTTTGAAATTTGTAAGCGCTAGCCAAATTTTAATGCACTAACACAATATAAAACACAATATATAGGCATATAAGACCACTAAACCCTTAAAAACAACGTCAAAATCGGCATACGCAAAACAACAAAATAGCGCATAAATTGTTTCACGTGAAACATTGATTTTTGTAGATAAAAAATTACAGTGGACAAAGAAATATTTGGGATATTTATGCAAGTTTAACCCCCGTTGCAAAAAACCCAAATTTGCCGATTTTATCGAAGATTTTGAGTTTACGAAAATTTAATTTTAACTAAAATTGTTTCATATGAAACATTTTTTTATTTGTTAAAATTTGATAAGTTTATTCTTTGTGAAAATTTTGTTGCAAATCTTATTAAAAAGTGAAATTATCGTGATATTTTTACTTTTGTTATTGCAATTTTTCTTTGTTTTAGTATAATATTATTGAAACGTGCGTGCTATTATGGTGTAGTTTAATTATATACGACTTACGATATAATGGTGTGGTTAATTATAGTTATTTATGTTAACGTGCGGTTTGTGTTTTATGTTATTGTAAACTTTATTGTCGTGCTTGCCTATATAAATTTATTTATGGTTTATAGTTACGGATATGGCGTTACTATTTTTTATTTTATCTATATATAATTATAATTTCGGTGGTTGCTATAATTTTATATTAAAATAGCGCTAATTTATAATGCTAGCGCCAACTATAAATTTTGCAAAAATTTAGAAATTTTGTATTTTATATATAATAATTTACTGAATTTAACATAATAATTAAGTGAAATCGTTGTAATTTTGATTAAACTGTGTTAAAATGGCGTAGTACCGTTTAACAAAGTTAAATTTTAATTTATATTTTCTAGTTTTAGGAGGAAAAATGAAAAAACAAGGCTCGAAAACTTGGATAATTATCGTGCTAATTGCGGCAGTTTTAATTTTCGGAGTGTTCTTTTTACTAAATAAACTTTCTATTCAAGACGTTACGACCGACGAGTTCTTAAAATACGCTTGCGTTGAAGTTGACGATAACGGAAACGTAACGTTTAACGAAGCTTTGGTTGACGAAAGTGATAGAATTACAAAAATCGTAATCGACGGGTATAATTTATCAGGTTACGTTAAAACCTCGCTTGGGTATACGCAAAAATACACCACCAGTTACGGTAGGGGCTCGCAAAGTGAGTATTTTAGTGACGTGATGATTGACTTTTTATATGAAAACGGAGTGTCAATCGATTATTCTGACCCTAACGAAGGTTCGGTTTGGTCGTCACTTATAATGCCTATCGTGGTAGTTGGTATCGGTTTGGTGCTAGTTATGGTAATGATGCGCCAAGTAAACGGATCGAACAAATCTGCGCTTGACTTTGGCAAAACCAAAGCAAGAGTTAACCAAAACGTGAAGGTAAGATTTTCTGACGTTGCAGGTGCAGAAGAAGAAAAGCAAGAACTTCAAGAAATCGTTGAGTTCCTTAAAAACCCCAAAAAGTTCTCGGAACTCGGTGCTAAAATTCCAAAAGGCGTATTACTCGTAGGCCCTCCGGGAACTGGTAAAACCTTATTTGCAAAGGCGGTTGCAGGCGAAGCGAACGTTCCGTTCTTCTCAATTTCGGGTTCGGATTTCGTTGAAATGTTCGTTGGTGTGGGTGCAAGTAGAGTAAGAGATTTGTTCGCAATGGCGAAAAAAAGCATGCCGTGTATCGTTTTTATTGACGAAATTGACGCGGTAGGTCGTCATCGTGGCGCTGGTCTTGGCGGTGGTAACGACGAAAGAGAGCAAACTCTTAACCAACTTCTCGTTCAAATGGACGGGTTTGACGCTAACGAAGGAATTATCATAATCGCGGCAACTAACCGTGCCGACATTTTAGACCCAGCGTTATTACGCCCGGGCAGATTTGACCGCCAAATTTACGTAAATATTCCTGACGTTAGGGGCAGAGAAGCCATCTTAAAAGTTCACGCTAGAAACAAACCCCTTGCAAAGGACGTAAACTTCAAAGTTATCGCAAGAATAACCGCAGGTTTTTCGGGTGCTGACCTTGCTAACCTTCTAAACGAAGCGGCTATACTTGCCGCTAGGGCGGATAGAAAGTTCATTACTAACGTTGACTTATACGAAGCCATAAATAAAGTTGTAATCGGCCCGCAAAAGAAATCGAGAGTGGTAACTGAAAGCGACAAGCGAATAACTGCTTATCACGAAGCCGGCCACGCAATACTTGCAAGATTGCTCCCCGGTTGCGACCCCGTTCAAGAAGTATCAATTATTCCGCGCGGAATGGCGGCAGGCTATACTATGACTAGACCTGACAACGACAGCAACCATATCGAAAAGAGCAAACTTTTAGACGATATTGCTATGACGCTTGGCGGTAGAGTTGCAGAAGAACTTATCATTAAAGATATTTCGGCGGGTGCGTCGAACGACATTAGCGTTATTACACAACGTGCAAGAAAAATGGTTACCGAGTGGGGTATGAGTGATATCGTAGGCCCCGTTAACTACGGCGGTGGCGACCAAGTGTTTATCGGCAAAGATATGCAAACTCGCGCAACGTATTCCGAAGAACTTGCAAAAATTATCGACAACGAAGTTGAAAAAATTATCAAAAATGCTCACGAAAAGGCCACCAAACTTCTTACTGAAAACAAATCTAAACTCGATAATATGGCAAGGCTTTTAATTGAAAGAGAAACCATTTATCAAGACGAAGTTGATATGATAATGGAAGGTAAAACCGCGAAAGAGATTATGGAAATTATGGAATCTCGCGACGGGCTTTACAATGAAAACCCCTTTATCAAAGTGGATACCGAACTTGCAAAAGAAGAAATAACTAAAACCGTTGAAGAAAAGGTTTCTGAAAATAACGAAACTGAAAGTAAAGACGAGTAAAGGATAGTTTATGGGTAAAATTATATCGTTTTCAAACCAAAAAGGCGGTGTAGGAAAGACTACTACTTGCGTAAACATGTCGGCATATCTTGCAAAGCAAGGTAAAAAGGTACTACTTATCGATATGGACCCGCAAGGCAACGCTACTACGGGGCTTGGGCTTAATAAAAGCGGAATAAAAAATTCCGTTTACAACGTTTTAATTGACGATACCCCCGTAAAAGACGTTATTATTCCCACCAAGATAGACCGTTTAGAAATCTTGCCCGCTGGCATTGATTTAGCGGGAGCGGAAGTTGAACTCGTATATATTAAAAACCGTGAAAAACGCTTACAAGAAGCGCTTAAAAAAGTTGAAAAATATTACGATTTTATCACGATTGACTGTCCGCCGTCGCTTGGGCTTTTAACGATAAACGCGCTTACCGCGTCTGACAGTATAATTATACCTATTCAGTGCGAATATTTCGCCTTAGAAGGCTTATCGCAACTTATGAATACTATAAAACTCGTTAAAAAGCACCTAAATAAAAAATTAGAAATTGAAGGCGTATCGCTCACCATGTACGACGGGCGCGCCATAGTATCAAGGCAAATTGCCGAAGAAATTAGAAGGTTTTTCGGCAAAAAAGTATTTAACACGGTAGTTCCTAGAAACATAAGAGTTTCAGAAGCGCCAAGCCACGGCGTTCCCGTAATGCTACACGATCCAAAGTGCGCAGGTTCACGCGCATATGACGAACTTACCAAAGAGTTTTTGGCAAAAGGAGAGATAAAAGATGTCGAGTAAAGGATTAGGAAAGGGCTTATCCGCACTTTTTTCTTCAACGGAAGACGATTATAAAAAAACTTTCGGTGTAACCGAAGAAGATATTAAAACGGGCGTATTAGAATTAGACCTTAAAGACGTTTATCCCAACCCCTCACAACCTAGAAAGGTGTTTGAGCCCAAGGCGCTTGACGAACTTGCAAGTTCAATAAAAGCAAACGGGGTTATAATGCCTATCGTCGTTAATAAAGACGACAGTGGAAAGTATATGATAATCGCCGGTGAAAGGCGGTTTAGAGCGTCAAAAATTGCAGGAAAAGATAAAATTCCCGCAATAATTAAAGAGTACGACGATAGAAAAATCAAAGAGATTTCGCTTATTGAAAACTTACAGCGTGAAGACCTTAATCCCATAGAGTCGGCAACGGCTATGAAACAACTTATGGACGATTACGGGCTCACCCAAGAAGAACTTTCAGAGCGTATCGGCAAAAGCCGTTCGGCAATAGCCAACACGCTTAGGCTTTTGAGTTTGCAAGACGAAGTTATTAAAATGGTTTCGGGCGGAAAGATTTCGCAAGGCCACGCTAGGGCGCTTGTAACCCTTCCTTCGGAAGCGCAAATTAAAATTGCTAAAAAGTGCGTAGCGGACGGCATGTCGGTTAGAGATATCGAAAGGGAAGTTAAAGATTACTTTAACCCGCCCGACGAGAAAAAGCGCCTTCGTCAAATCAAGCGCCAAGAAGACCAAAGCGCGGAACTTAAAGACCTTATTTCGCGTATGCAACAAGTTTTCGGCACTAAAATTCAAGCGATAGGCAACGATAAAAAAGGTAGAATTTATATCGACTACTATACAACTGACGATCTTGACCGCATTTGCGATATCGTAGAGTTTTTAGAAAAAAACCAAAATAAAATAAGATAAAAAAAGGAAGCACTTGCTTCCTTTTCAAACTATATGATTAAATTTACTAAGTTTAAGGATAAAGACTTAAAAAAAATACAAAAATTTACTGAAAAAAGCCCCTATAAAGTGTGTGATATCTCTGCGGGCGTTCTATTTATGTGGAACGATCTTTACAATTTATCTTACGCTATATTTAACGATACGCTTATTCTAAAATGTAATTTCAAAAACAAGTTTACGGCGTTTTTCTTGCCCGTAGGTAATGATTTTGACGGGGCGCTTTCTCAAATTGAAAACTACGTAGAGAAAAACCACTTACCACTATCTTTTATGTGCGTTGAAGACGAGTATTTGCAACTTTTATCAAACCGCTATAACGGTAATATAGTAAGCGAATATAACCGTGATTACAGCGACTATATCTACGATTATCAAGAACTTAAAAATCTCGTTGGTAAAAAGTTTTCAGGGCAGAGAAACCATATAAATTCCTTTAACAAAAATTATCCAAGTAGCGTGTTCAAGCCCCTTAAAAAAAGTGACGTTCCGCGCATAAAAGAATTTCTAAAAGAATACAAAAAAGAACACCGTGGCGGTGGTAGGGTTGAAAGGGCGGAATACAAAAACACCTTAAAACTTATAGATAATTTATCGCTTGCAAGTTACGTTGGCGGGTATATGGAAATAGGCGGAAAAATGTGTTCGTTTACAATAGGCGAATACGTAGGCGAAACTTTTATTATCCATATCGAAAAAGCGCTCAAAAATTATAAAGGTATTTACCCGTCAACTTTCAACGCTTTCGTAAAGGCGAGTGAAAAGAGTGGTGTTTTATATATAAATAGAGAAGACGATTCGGGTGACTTAGGGCTTAGAACTTCTAAAACCCAGTATCAACCGATAATGCTACTTCACAAGCATTTCGTAACGGTAAAAAAGCCTATGCAAATAAAAAAGCGCCCAAAACTTAAAGGGGAAAGGCTTTACCTATCTAAAATAAAAGAAAGTGACAAAACTGCGTATTATAACCTTTACGTAAACAAATCGCTAAATAGGTACTGGGGCTACGATTATAAAAAGGATATTGCTGTTCCTACGGAAGATGCGTTTTATAAAATGCAAGAGCACGATTTTAAGATTAAAGACAATATGTGTTTAGGCATATTTGAAAACGGAAAGTCTAATCTTATAGGCGAAGTCGTGCTACACAACTTTACTTATTCAGGAGAAGTTGAAGTAGGGGTAAGGCTACTTAAAAAATATCACGGCAAGGGCTACGGCGAAGAAGCGGTTAAACTTATAACGAACTATGCTAAAAACGAGTTAAACCTTAGCCCCGTAGCAAAGTGCTACAAGAAAAACCTACCTAGTTTGTCCTGCTTAAAAAGAGCGGGGTTTGTAGTAAAAAACGCCGATAAAACCTATTATTATTTAGATTTTGAAGATTAAAAAAATTTTTTGAAAATATTTTCAAAAACCGCTTAAAAACACTTTACAAATAAAACTTAAAAGTATATAGTATAAGCATTATTTTTATTTCGTTCCCCCCTTATTATATATTTTTCAGGTGGCTGTTTGTGGTGTTGATATCGCAGGCAGTCATTTGATTTTTAATCCGTTATTTCGGGCATTATACTTCGTTTCTGCTTAGCCGATAGACTTCGATGACCAACAAGGTCTATCTCAGCCTATCGTCTTCGCGAGCCTCGTCTAATACCCAAACTAACGTATTAAAATACGGGTTGATATAAGCGACCGACAAGGTCTATTTCAGTCTGTTGATTTTCGGTTGCCTCGCTTAACTTGTAACTAAGCCCTTAAAACAAGTTAGTATAAACGTCGCGAGCCTTGATATACTTGCAACTAACGGCTTAAAACAACTATAAAACAAATTCAATATAAAAACAATAACAAATAAATAAAGTGAAGGTTTTCGGCTAACACTTCACGTTAAAAAAACCGAGGTATAAAATGATAAAACTAAAAACTAGTAGTAAAAGTTTGGCAAGGTCTGGAATTATTGCAGGTATATACGTGGCGTTAACGCTTGCGTTATACCCCATATCTTTCGGCGCTTTTCAGTTAAGGGTGTCTGAAAGTTTAACACTACTTCCTATCCTTTTTCCTGAAAGTATTTTAGGGCTAACCGTTGGCTGTTTAATATCCAACTTTTTTGGAAACGGCTTGCTTGACGTAATATTTGGAACGCTTGCAACTTTTTTATCCGCCATTTTAACCTATCTTTTTACTAAAAACCTTAAAAAAGACTTGGCTAAAATACTAGTTGGCGGGATATTTCCGATAATTATAAACGCTATAATAATTCCGTTTACGATACTATCTATTACCGAGCAACCTGCTATGTATTTTATAACTAGTTTTCAAATATTCGTAGGGCAGTTTTTATCGGTGTATATAGTGGGCGCGCCACTATACTATATTCTTAATAAAATAAAAAAAAGGTCTTAAAAGACCTTAATTTTTAAGTTTTGAAAAGGGTTTGTACATAAAGGTAAAAAAGATTACCCAAAGCCCTGCTAAACCTACGAGAATATAAATAATTCTCGGAATTACGCCTGCGCCAAGTAAAAAGGTAACTGGGTTAAAGCCGAAAAGCCCAACCGAAAGCCACACGAGAGCGCCAACAATTACTAAAATAAACGAAATAATACTTGTAATTTTCATAATTACCTCCAACAATATAATGTGAAGGTAATTAAAAATTATTCATAAATCTACGTTTTCTAGTAAAAGGTAGTCAAACGGCACTTTGTCAACAAAGTCGTCTTTGAAAAACTTAACCGAATTAAACTCTTCGTAACTTTCGCGGTGGTAGTTGATTACGATAGGCGTGGGGATATCAAGTTTTCGTGAAATTTCGCTTAAATGAAAATAAAAATCTTTACCGTCGTACTCGTTTACGTTAGAGTAAGTGTACGACTTTATAGTCTTTTGATTTTTAATAAGCCTTGCAAACATCTTAACCATACCGTCATTTTACCACTACTTTGAAAAATAAACAACCAAAAAGGGGAAAAATGGATAAACAAATATCAGATAGAGTTGTTGAAAGATTGCCAAAGTATTACCGCTATCTTCAAGAACTTAGCAAAAACCAAATACAAAGGGTTTCATCAAAAACCATTTCAAAAGCGCTTAATATAACCGCGTCACAAGTAAGGCAAGATTTGTCGCAGTTCGGCGGTTTCGGTCAAACGGGCGTTGGCTACAACGTTGAGTATTTAAGAGATATCATGAAAGAAATTTTAGGTATCAACAACGTTCACACCGCAATAGTTATAGGCGGTGGTAGAATAGGTCAAGCGCTTATAAGTTATCAAGGTTTTAGGGGCGAAAACGTTTACATTAAAGCCGTGTTTGACGTTTATACCGAACACCTAAAATCTGTTAAAGGCGTTGAAGTCTATAACGTTTCTGAACTTGAAAACTATCTAAAAAACAACCCCACCGATATAGCGATAATTTCCGTTCAAAAAGAAAACGCCGAAAAAATGGCGAAACGGGTAGTTGACTTAGGCGTTAAAGCCATTTGGAACTTTGCCCCTATCGATTTGTATTTTGACGGCGCAGTATGTGAAAATATAAACATGAGCGAGAGTTTGATGCGGCTTATATATAAATCAAAGGTTTAAGCCGTTATAAACGGCGTTATACTTTGTTCTTTGCGTTTTTGTGAAATTCCTGCGACCAACAAGGTCGCTCCCTTCCACAAAAACTGCAAACGCCTCGTCTAACTTGTTTCTAACGGCTTATAACAAAATATGAAGTAGGCAACCGCCTACTTTTTTATTGCCCGTAAATTTCAAAAACCTTAATATAATCGTTTGAAATTTTTATATTTCACTCGCATATCAACTACTTTGTATAAAATACCTATTGTACTACGCTTTACGTTATGGTAAAATTTTATTACAAAACTTTACGCTAAATGGCTATAAAAAAGCACAAAAAGTCAAGAAACGAAAAATAAACTTAATTATAATATAATCGCGGAGGTTAAAAATGGACTGGATAGAAATTTTACAAAAAGCGATTGATTATATTGAAGAAAACATAACCGAAAAAATAGATTATGAAAGCGTTGCAAGACACGTGCACCTATCTCCCTATCATTTTCAAAGGGTGTTTGGGATAACGTGTGGGTTTACGCTTGGCGAATATATTAGAAAAAGAAAACTAACGCTTGCAGGCAACGATTTATTAAAAAACAAAATGAAAATAATAGACGTAGCCTTTAAGTATGGATATGAAACGCCTGAAAGTTTTTCTCGCGCCTTTTATAAATTTCACGGGGTTAAGCCGTCACAAGTTAAAAGCGGTTGCAATATAAAATTTTTTTCGCGCGTTTTAGTTAGCCCTAATTTTACAAGTGCAACCGAAATGAAATATAAAATAGAAGAAAAGCCCGAAAAAATTTTAGTAGGTTATAAAAAACGATTTACGGGTGTTCCGTACGGTGACGAACGCACAAAGCAAGAAAAAGATTTTTTAACGTCTACTCGCGCTAAACAATGGCTTTTATTAGGTGCGTCTTGCGATTATTCTACCGATTATATGGTCGTTACGAACGTCGATGACGACGGTTATGATTTTTACGTTGCGTACGAACTAGACGAGTGGACGAGAAAAGAACTTTTTAACCCCGACGTAACGGGCGTAAAGTTTATGGATGAAATGGGTTTTGAAACGATAGTTATTCCCAAGCAAACCTACGTGGTTTTCGAAACCGAAAAGAAAAAGCGCCCTATCGTAGATTATGCCGATATTAGAAAGAAAATCGTTACTGAGTGGCTACTAGCGTCAAAATTTGTTTTTGCAAATTCGCCCGAAGTCGTAGCAATGCATTGGCGACCTAACGGCGAGTGGGCAAAAGAAAGATATATAGAAATTTGTTTACCAATAGAAAAAGCGTAATTAGTTACACCTTATAGTCAATTTGACTATAAGTTTATAAAGGCAAAAATTTTACAATAAATAAGGCTTAGCGTTTGCTAAGCCTTGTTTTTATAATTTGATAATTTCTTGTCCGCCCATAAACGGTCTTAAAACTTCGGGTACGGTGATAGACCCGTCAGCATTTTGATATTGTTCAATAAGTGCAGGGAAAACTCTTGAAGTTGCTAAGCCCGAGCCGTTAAGAGTGTGAAGGAAAGCGGGTTTTCCCGTTTCTTTATCTCTATATCTCGTGTTGTTTCTTCTTGCTTGGTAATCTCTCGCGTTAGAAACGGACGAAACTTCCTTAAATATACCCATAGAAGGTATCCAAACTTCAACGTCGTACGTTCTAGCCATTGATGCAGAACAGTCCCCCGCGGCGAGTTTAGAAAGCCTAAAATGAAGCCCTAATTTATCCATAAGCGAGCATGCTTTGTTAACGAGTTCGTCAAACGCCTTGTCGCTTTGTTCGGGGGTAGTGTATTGAACCATTTCAACTTTGTTAAATTGATGCCCCCTTATCATACCGCGTTCTTCCGCTCTTGCCGAGCCTGCTTCTTTGCGGTAGCAAGGCGTGTAGGCAAACAACTTCATAGGAAGTTTATCTTGGTCAACTATTTCGCCTGCGTAAAGGTTAACGAGTGCCGTTTCAGCAGTGGGAAGCATAAATCTATTTTTCTTTCTATCTTCGTCAACGTCAAGCCAGTAAACTTCGTCACTAAACTTAGGAAATTGCCCGGCACCGAAACCGCAGTTATAAGAAAGTTGGTGTGGGGGAAGAATAAATTCGTACCCGTCGGATAAATGCTCGCTTATAAAGAAGTTAAGAAGCGCCCATTCAAGCCTAGCCCCGTCACCGCGGTAAGCCCAAAAGCCGTTGCCTGCAAGTTTAACGCCACGCTCGTAGTCGATAAGCCCGTTTTTAACGCAAAGATCTACGTGGTTTTGAACGGGGAAAGAAAACTCGGGCATTTTGCCGTAAACTTTAACGACTTCGTTTGCTTCTTTTTCGCCGGCAACAAGGTCGCTATCAGGCATATTAGGTAAGCAAGCCACGAAGTTAAAAATCTTTTCAGACAGTTCGTTAATCTTCGCATCGCCTTCCGTAATTTTATCGCCTATCTCGCGCATTTCTTGGAATATGTTTTCAACGGGAAGACCTTGTTTTTTAAGTTTAGGAATTTCCGCCGAAACTTTATTTCTTTGCGCTTTTAACTGTTCGATTTCGCGAAGAAGAGAACGCTTTTCACTGTCCCAAGAAATGAGTTCAGAAAAGTCAACTTCACAGCCTTTTTTACTAAGTGCGTCTTTCACAAAATCGGGTTTTTCAATAATGAGTTTAATATCTATCATAAAAATTCTCCTAAGTTAAGGGGTTTTATTAAGTATATATCATAAAAAAACTTTTTGCAAGCGTTTGTTTTGGGTGGTTTTATAAATTTGCCGTAAAATTATTGCCTTTTAGTAACATTTGTGTTAAAATAAGCGTATAAATAACTAAACCGTTGTGAAAAAGAGTAGCAAAAACCAAGGTAAAGAGAGTGGCTGTTTGGTGAAAAGCCAACCAAAGTTTTGCGAAAGTGCATTTTACTGTTAAGGGGGACTAATTATCCACGGGTAGCGCCGTTATCTGCTTACGAGAAGTAATTAAAGTGGAACCACGTGTAAAAAAAGCGTCTTTAAGCCAAGGCTTAGAGTCGCTTTTTTAGTTATAAGTGGCAGTTTATCACAAGGATATTTATATGAACAAAAAATTAAAATTAGATATAGACGCGGCTATGAGAAACGACCCCGCCGCAAGAACGCGTTTAGAAGTAAGGCTAACGTATTCGGGGATAAAGGCGCTTATAGCGTATAGGCGTGCAAACTGGTTTTACAAGCACGGCTATAAACTCATAGCAAGAATAATTTCGCAAAACGCCAAAAGGAAAACGGGGATAGAAATTCACCCCGCGGCAACTATTGCCCCAGGCGTGTTTATCGACCACGGCGCAGGCGTAGTTATAGGCGAAACTGCGGTTGTTGAAACGGGCGTTGTAATATACCAAGGCGTAACGCTTGGCGGTACGGGAAAGGATAAGGGCAAAAAACGTCACCCAACAATAAAACAAGGCTGTGTAATTAGCGCGGGCGCAAAAGTATTAGGCGGTATTACCGTTAACGAATACTGTACGATAGGTGCAAGTAGCGTTGTGTTGCAAGACGTTCCCGCATACTCGACCGTAGTAGGTATCCCTGGCAAAGTTATCAAGCAAAACGGCAAAAAACTTCCCAACCTAGAACAAGACAAGCGCGACCCCGTGCTCGACGAGATTAACGCGCTTAAAAAGAGAATAGAAGAATTAGAATTAAAGGTGAAACAATGAAACTTTACAACACTTTAACTAGAAAAAAAGAAGAATTTCAAACACTTGACGGAAGCGACACCGTTAGAATGTATTCTTGCGGACCTACCGTATATAACTACGCGCATATAGGCAACCTTCGTACCTACGTGTTTATGGACCTTCTTCGTCGCGCGCTCAAATACCAAGGCTTTAACGTAAAAGGCGTTATGAACATAACTGACGTTGGGCATTTGACTGACGACGGGGACGACGGTGAAGACAAAATGGAAAAGACCGCGCGCGAGCAGAAAAAAGACCCGTACGAAATCGCAAAGTATTACACCGAAGTTTTTATGAAAGACTTTGAAAGATTAAATATCGGCGTTCCTGAAATCGTATGTAAAGCAACCGATTATATAAGCGAAATGATTACTTACGTTGAAGGGCTTATTGGCAACGGCTACGGCTACGAAACGAGTGACGGTATTTATTACGATATATCAAAGTTCAAAGACTACGGTCAATTATCCGGAAACACGCTTGAAGACTTAAAGGCAGGCGCACGCATAGAAGTTAACGACGGAAAGCGCAACCCCTACGACTTTGCCATTTGGAAAAAAGCGCCCAAAGAACACATTATGCAGTGGCCTAGCCCTTGGGGGCAGGGTTACCCCGGTTGGCATATCGAGTGCTCAACTATGTCAAGAATTCACCTTGGCGACCAGTTCGATATCCACACGGGCGGTGTAGACCATATTCCTATCCACCACGAAAACGAAATAGCGCAAAGCGAAGGTTTAACGGGCAAAAACCCCGCAAAATTCTGGATACACGGCGACTTTATGCTCGTTGACGGGGGCAAGATGAGTAAGTCGCTCGGCAACACCTATACTATCGACCAACTTATCGAAAAAGGCTATTCGCCTATGGTGTTTAGGTTCTTCTGCTTAAACGCACACTACCGCAAAAAACTCAACTTTACCTTTGAAACTATGGATGCGGCTAAGGTTTCGTATGAGAGATTATGCGCGTCGCTCCTTAAACACAAAAACTCAACCGCAAAAACGAGTGAAGAAGTATTATCTTCCTACAAAAAGAGTTTTAGTGACGCTGTGTTTGACGATCTTAA
Source organism: Clostridia bacterium (assembly GCA_017504795.1). GTDB lineage: Bacteria > Bacillota > Clostridia > Christensenellales > Borkfalkiaceae > HGM11412. The sequence continues at coordinate 18,502 of JAFVQM010000020.1, forward strand.
CGTTCCCCAAGCGCTCGGCGTACTATTTACTATGCTTAAAGAACCCGCATCAAAAGACATCTACGATTTAGCGCTTGATTTCGATAGGGTTTTCGGCTTAGATTTTGATAAAGTTAAAGAAGACGTATCTAGTGATATTCCGTCTCAAATTATCGAAATGGCTGAAAAAATGCAAAGCGCAAGAGCAGAAAAGAACTGGGCGGTGGCGGACGCTTTAAGGGCGGAAATAGCAAGCCTTGGCTACAACGTAAAAAACACCAAAGACGGTTACGAAATTATCAAAAAATAACAAACGGTATTAAAAAAGCACTACAAAACATAATAAAACACGCTATATTTTACAAAATGTAAAACGTAGCGTGTTTTTTAGTAAAACCAAATTTTACTGTAACTTTTACAATTTGTTAACAATTTACTAACAATTTGTTATAATAAAAAGGCTACAATAACTATAAAAGGAGAGTTGCTATGATTAAAATATTCGTTGTTGAAGATGATATGGACTTAAACCGTTTCGTATCTAGTAGCCTAAAAAGTGCAGGGTACGACGTAGTTTCGTGTTTTGACGGGCTTGAAGCCTTAGAAAAAATGGACGAAGAAAAATGCGACCTTCTTCTTACCGATATAATGATGCCTAAAATGAACGGGTTTGAACTAGCGGAAAGCGTTCGCGCAACCGACAAAACCACTCCTATTATTTTTATGACGGCAAAGGACGACAAGCCGTCGAAAATGCTTGGCTACAATATCGGTATTGACGAGTACGTGACTAAGCCTTTCGATATAGATATACTTCTTATGACTATAAAGGCGATACTTCGCCGTGCTAAAATCGAAACGGAAAAAGAAGTTAAATTAGGCAATTTTTCTATGAACGTAGAAGAGCGCACTGCAACCCTTGACGGCGAAGAAATTGCCCTTACCGTTAGAGAGTTCGATATTTTATTCAAACTTTTATCCTATCCTAAAAAAACGTTTACACGCTCGGCGCTTATGTCTGAGTTTTGGGACTACGATTCTTCAACTACAAGCAGAACGGTTGACGTGTACATGGCAAAACTACGCGAAAAAACGTCTAGGTGCGACGGGTTTGAAATAGTTACCGTTCACGGCTTAGGCTACAAGGTGGTATTAAAATGAAAAAGAAAAAAGCAACTTCTTCATCTATAAACTGGGTAGGCGTGGTTTCCTTTTTCGTGCTTATTGCCTTTATTATGCAAATGGCGATACTGTGTTACGATTTTATAACCCAAAAAACGTCCAACCTATCGTTAATAGCCGTTTTAATTTTAATTGAAATTATAATTTTATCTACTCTTTGCACGCTGTTTGATTGGGTAAGAAGAAAGATAATGGTAGACCGCCCCACGCGAAAGATTTTACAAGCGACCGAGAAAATAGCCGAAGGCGATTTTTCTACCCGCCTTGAAATCAAGCACGAGTACGGCAAGTATAACGAGTACGACTTGATTATGGAAAACTTAAATAAAATGGCAACGGAACTTCAAAAAAACGAAGTACTAAAAACCGATTTTATCTCTAACGTTTCACACGAGATAAAAACTCCGCTTGCCGTTATTCAAAACTACGCAACGCTACTTCAAGACGAAACGCTCGATATAAAAACGAGAAAAGACTATTCTAAAACCCTAATATCCGCATCAAAGCGCATAACCGATTTAATTACAAACATCTTAAAACTAAACAAACTTGAAAACCAAGAAATAAAAGAAAAGCACGAGGCGTTCAATTTAACCGAGGCGCTTTCAGAGAGCGTAGTTGAGTTTGAAACGCTTATCGAAAAGAAAAACCTTGAACTTAATTGCGATTTTGACGACGTTACGATTTTTTCTTCAAAAAGCCTACTTGAAATTGTTTGGAACAACTTAATCTCAAACGCCATAAAGTTTACGCCAAGCGGTGGAAAAATTGATATATCTCTTAAACAAATAGATAAAAACGTAGAAATTAAAGTTATTGATACGGGCGTTGGTATGACGAGTGAAACGGGTTCTAAAATCTTTGAAAAGTTTTATCAGGGCGACACTTCTCACGCTAGCGCGGGCAACGGGCTTGGGCTTGCGCTCGTGAAAAAAGTAATTGATATACTCGGCGGAGAAATCGCAGTTTCTAGCGAAATAAACAAAGGCAGTACTTTTACCATTTTATTAAAGGACGTTGTTTATGAACTTTGATTTTCGCTATCTTTGGAAAAAGATATTAAACCCACCTACTTTTATAAAAGTTTTAACCTTTATCATAACACTCGTAAGTGCAACGCTTTCACTAATTATCGTTAGTTTAGGGCTTGAAAACGGCGTGGTTGCTATAATTTCATACGCATTATTTGGGGTGGCGGGCGTATCGCTTACGTATAGCGTATATCTTTTAATTCCGCTATTTCCAAAAATAAAAACGGGAATAATAAGTTGGCTTGAAAAACGCGAATTTACCCGCTTACTTCTTAGAAACTTTGGGTTTAGAACGGTAATTTTTTCTATCGGCTCGTTTTTAATGAGTTTACTGTTTAGCGGTTTCAACGCGTATATGGGAATTAAAAACCGCTCCATTTGGTACGGCGCACTTGCCACCTTTTATATAGCGCTAGCACTTCTTCGCGGTGGCGTGCTTTTGTACCACAAAAGGAAAAGGGCTAACGAGCAAAACGACGAGTATAATAAGATAAAAGTTTACAAAAATAGCGGTATTATCACGCTAATTCTAAACGTTGCGCTTTCTTCTGCAATAGCGCAAATGATATTTAACAGTGAGCACTTTACTTATATGGGCTTAACGATATTTGCCTACGCCGCTTACGCCTTTTACAAAATAACGATGTCCATCATTGCGCTTATAAAAGCGCATAAGCAAGAAGACTTAACCGTAAGGGCAGTAAGGGAAATCAACTTGGTTGACGCGCTCGTATCAATCTTAGCCTTACAAACGGCACTTCTTACCACGTTTAGTGAAGGAAATACGAATATATCTTTATTTAACACCTTAACGGGAATAGTGGTTAGCGCGCTTTCTATAAGTATAGGAATTCATATGATAGTATCGGCAAACAAAAAAATGAAAAAATTACAAAAGGAAACTATAAAATAATGAACGACAAATTTAGTTATAAATATATTGCACCCACCGAAGAAGAGAGAAAGGAAATTGATAGCATTCGCCGTCAATACGCTCCGCAAGAAAAAGAAGAAACTAAACTCGAAAGATTAAGGCGATTAGACGCGCTCGTAAAAAATACGGCAATTATTTGGTCGCTCGTGCTAGGCGTTTTGGGTACGCTAATTTTCGGGCTTGGGCTCACTATGATTTTAGAGTGGAGCATTTGGCTTTGGGGTATAGTTTTAATGTTTATAGGTAGCGTTCCTATTGCGCTAGCGTATCCCGTTTATAAATGGGTACTTAAAAAATACAAAAACCGCTTTGGCGAAGAAATTTTAAGACTTTCAGAAGAACTTCTAAACGAAAGTGACAAACGCGAATAAAGATGAAAATCGGGCGAAAAAACGCCCGATTTTTGATATAAAGCCGATATTTACAAAACCTTTACAAAACTTTATCAACCTTGTAACAAAATTTTATTAAAACACAAACAAGCCTTGCGTATAATAGGGGTACAAAGTTAAATGAAAGGAGAAAAATTATGAAAACTGAAATTAAAACTATTGAAAAAATTCGCGCAAGTTATACGGAAAAGGAAGTTACTAAACTCGACGAGTTAAAACAACTTGATAAAAAAGTTAAACGCCCGGCACAAATTTTTGCCTACGTTTACGGCACGGTATCGTCACTCGTGCTTGGTACGGGTATGTGCTTAGCAATGAAAGTTATCGGAAACAGTATGGCGCTTGGCATAATTATAGGCGTTGTAGGAATTGCGCTTGCACTCACTACTTATCCTATCTTTAAGGTTATATTAAAGAAAAGAAAAGAAAAATACGCATCTCAAATTTTTGAACTTACCGACAGTTTGTTAAATAAGTAAGAAAAAACCCGACAACAGTCGGGTTTTTATTTATTGAAATTTTCAACGTTAATTCTAAAAAGCGCCTTTACGTAGTTAATATACTCCATAACTTTTTTAGGGTCTTTTGGGTAAACTCTAAAAATATCGTTCCCGTCTTGAATTTCAAAGCGCTTATTAGGAACGCAGGGTAGCATAGGAAAGTTCCTTGCAAAAACTTGCTTGTAAAACTTTTCGCCACCGATAATCCCGTCGATTACAAAGTTGGCGTTATCAAGCGTTACGGTCGCACTGCCCACCTTTTCGTAACGGTGTTTTTTATCGTTAATTTTATGTATTTCAGCCTCGTCAACAATCTTATAGTCGGGGTTAGACTTTGCTGTTTCGTAAACGGAATTTTCTATAAACCTATGCCAGTCACTCACCATAGAAAAGTATAGTTCGTGCTCGCTATTTTGGTGTAAAACTCCCATTTTATCGCTTTTGACCGAATACCCGCAACTAGCACAAGTCAAGACGTTTTTATTCGACTTTATAGTGTGCTCGCTATTACAGTTTGGGCATTTATATAAAACGCTTTCAAGCCCCTCGACTATATCGCCGTTTTTATATTCTACCTTGTTTTCTAGGTTGTTGCGATAGGCGTCGAAAAACAAGTGTTTTTCAATTAGAGCGCTAGCGTCTTCTTTCGAAAGGGCAGAAAACTCTTCACGCGATGCAAGTTTATAAAGTTTTGCAAACGAGCGCCCCTTCCTTTTAATGTTAGACCATTTTGGCATAGCCAAATACGTTCCGCTAATTTTTAGAACGTAGATATCTGCATCAAACCATTTAAGAGTTTTAGCGGTAGCGGGTGGCGTGGGTGTTGCAATGCCCGCTTCGGGCATAAGGCCAGACGGGAATATCCCTAAAACCTTGCCGTCGTCTAGCACGGCTTTCATTTTCTTCATATCGCCAACCATAGTGGAAAACTGGTTTTTACCTATCAAACCACATTGTAGCATCAAATCGTGTATAGGTAATGCGCGAACGTAAGAATTACTTGCAACTAAATGTGTTTTACCTGGAATTACCGAATAGGCAATCATAAAATCGAGCGATGACTCGTGGTTGATAATAACAACCTTTCGTCGCCCGTCTTTACGGTTAAATTCCCTTCCTGTTACGTGTAATCCCATAAAAATTTTAGAATAAATTTTAGAAATTAACTTTACGGGATAGTAAATTATAGGGTTTATTTTGTTGTAAAGTTTTGCCTTTTTCATAATAAAAATTATACGCTTATAAAAAATTCTAGTCAATAAAATGTATTCCAAATACTGTAAAATGACAACTGTTAAATAAAAATTCATAAAAAATTTTTCAAAAATAGCCAAAATGCGCGAAAAACGCTTTTATTTATAAATAAAGTGTGATATAATTGACTTGCAAATGGCGGTCTGGGGGAATTATGCCCTTAACCGCTACTGATTTTATAAGCAATTGTTAAATTTTTAACAAATAATAAAATAAATGGAGATGTAAAAATGAAGAAAAAGATTACGATTATCGGTGCGGGTGCAGTAGGCTCGTCAATAGGTTACTTATTAGTAGCGCAGGGTACTGCGTCAGAAGTTGTGTTTATTGACGTTAACAATGAAAAAGCGCTTGGTGAGGCTATGGATATTTATCAAGCAACCCCGTTTTTGAACCCCGCGGTAGTAAGGGCTGGCGATTATGAGGACGCGGTAGGTTCTGATATAGTAATTATCACTTCGGGTTTAGCGAGAAAGCCTGGTCAAACTAGAATTGACCTTGCTCAAACCAACGTAAACATCATAAAGAGCATTGCTCCTAAAATCACGGCGGTATGTCCTGATTCGATTTACGTTATCGTAGCAAACCCAGTTGACGTACTTACTTATACTTTCCACCAAGTTACTAATATTCCCGCTAACAAAATTATCGGTTCGGGTACTAGTCTTGACACGGCTCGTTTAAGAACTAGGCTTTCTGAGATTTATAAAGTTTCTCCACTTCAAGTGGATGCGGACGTTTTGGGGGAACACGGTGACACGTCTTTCGTGGCTTGGTCAAAGGTAAGAATTGCCGGCGTTTCGGTTGACGAGTACGCTGACGTTATTACCGATAAAGACAAAAAGGTTGAGCCTTACGACAAAGAAGAAGTTGCAGAATACATTAGAAAGTCGGGCGGAATTATCATTTCGAGAAAGGGCGCTACCTACAACGGCGTTGCCGCTGCGGTTGCCTATATTTGTAAATGCTTATATTCGGGGGTTGACAGCGTTATTTGCGTATCCGTTTTATTAAAAGGCGAATACGGAATTAGTGACGTTTGTATCAGTATCCCCACCGTTATCGGCATGGGCGGTATCAAAACTACGCTTACCCCCACTTTAACCCAAGAAGAAACCGAAAAACTCGTTGCGAGTGCAAACGCTATGAAGAGCGTTATCGAGCAAGTTAACTGCAAGTAAGGAGAATTTATGGAATACCGTATTGAAAAAGACACGATGGGGGAAATGAAAGTCCCCGCGGATAGGTACTGGGCGGCTCAAACGCAAAGAAGTTATCAAAACTTCCAAATCGGTGGCGAAGTTATGCCACGCGAAATAACCCACGCTTTCGGCATACTTAAAAAGGCAGCGGCTATTGCAAACCACCGCTTAGGTAAGATTGACGACGAGAAGTTAAACGCTATCAAAACCGCGTGTGACGAAGTTATATCGGGCAGTTTGAACGGTCACTTCCCGCTTGTCGTATGGCAAACGGGCTCGGGCACGCAGTCCAATATGAACGCTAACGAAGTTATTGCAAACCGCGGTAATGAAATCGCAGGTAAAAAACTTCTTCACCCGAACGACGATATCAATAAAAGCCAGTCAAGTAACGATACTTTCCCAACGGCTATGCACATTGCGGCTGTTATCGCTATTGAAGACAAACTCTTCCCTGAAATTGACGCGCTTATTGAAGTGTTTAAGAGATTAGAAAAAGAAAACGAAGGGATTGTAAAGAGTGGTAGAACCCACCTTCAAGACGCTGTTCCCGTAAGTTTCTCGCAAGAAATTAGCGGTTGGAGAAATATGCTTGAAAAAACCAAGGGCATGCTCGAACTTGCACTTCCCGGTCTTAAAGAACTTGCTCTCGGCGGTACTGCGGTAGGCACGGGGCTCAACGCACCCAAGGGCTTTGACGTAGCGGTTGCCGAAGAAGTTAGCAATTTAACGGGTAAAAAGTTTATCACCGCTCAAAACAAATTCCACGCGCTCACCGCGAAAGATGAACTCGTGTTTGCGCACGGCGCACTCAAAGCGCTTGCTTGCGACCTTATGAAGATTGCAAACGACGTAAGGTGGTTATCGTCCGGTCCTAGATGCGGTTTAGGTGAAATATTTATCCCTGAAAACGAACCCGGCTCGTCGATAATGCCAGGTAAGGTTAACCCCACTCAATGCGAGTCGATGACGATGGTTGCCGTTCAAGTAATGGGTAACGACGCGGCTGTTGGCTTTGCATCGTCGCAAGGTAACTTTGAACTCAACGTGTTTATGCCCGTAATTATTTACAACTTCTTGCAATCGGCAAGATTGCTTGCAGACGGTATACGTTCGTTCAACAAAAACTGCGTATCGGGAATTAGGGCAAACAAAGAAAAAATGAATCACAACTTATACAATTCGCTTATGCTCGTAACGGCGCTCAACCCGTATATCGGTTATGAAAACGCCGCTAAAACTGCGAAACTTGCGCACAAGGAAAACATCAGTTTGAAAGAAGCGTGCGTATCGCTCGGGTTTTTAAGCGCGGAAGAATTCGACAAGGTGTTCAAACCTGAACAAATGGTGTAAATTATGAAATTTTCTTATTATCCGGGTTGTACCCTTAAAACTAAGGCAAAAGAATTAGACTTATACGGCAGAAAATCGCTTGAAAAATTAGGCGTTGACTTTGAAGAAGTTAAAGAGTGGCAGTGTTGCGGTGCGGTTTACCCCGTTTCGCGCGATGAAGTTGCAACTAAACTTTCAGCCGTTAGAACGCTTGCAAGCGCAAAGCAAGAAAACGCTAAACTCTTAACGTTGTGTTCGGCTTGTCATCACGTATTAAAGCGCGTGAACGACGATATGAAAAACGACGATAATATCCGCTTAAAAGCAAACAACTACTTAGGTCTTGACGAACCCTATCAAGGCGAGACGGAAGTAGTTCATTACCTTGAACTTTTAAGAGACTACGTTGGCTTTGATAAAATTAAAGAAGCGGTAGTTAACCCCTTAAAAGGTCAAAAAATCGCAGCGTACTACGGTTGTTTACTTCTTCGCCCGTCGGAAACGTTGAAGTTTGATAACCCCGAAAACCCGTCGATTATCGAAGAGTTTATAAAGGCTATCGGCGCAACCCCCGTAAAATACCCCTTCTCTAACGAGTGTTGTGGAGCGTACGTTTCGGCAACTAATAAAGAAATCGCAGTTAAAAAGAGCACCAAGGTTACCGATTCTGCGGTAGCAAACGGCGCTGAAAAAATCGTAACCGCTTGTCCGCTTTGTATGTATAACCTTACTGAAAACGGCAATAAGAAAGTTCCCGTATACTACTTTACCGAACTTCTTGCCGAAGCGCTTGGCGTAAAGGAGTAACTTATGGAAAAGAACGAAATCGTTAGACTTGTTAAAGAAAGAAGCGGAACTGACGCTAGAAAGTGTATGAAGTGTGGTAAATGCTCGGGTAGATGCCCGGCGTATCACGATATGGATATCAAGCCTCATCAATTCGTATCATATATAGAAAAGGGCGAGATAGACAAACTTATGCAAAGCAAATCGCTTTACACTTGTTTAAGTTGTTTTGCTTGCGTTGAAAGGTGCCCCCGTGGCGTAGCGCCTGCAAACGTAATTGAAGCGGTTAGACAAGAAGTTATCCGTCAGCAAGGCGGTAACAAAATTATGGCTGAAACCGTTCCGTCTATGATAGACGAAACTATACCCCAACAACTTCTCGTAAGTATGTTCAGAAAATTAAACAAATAATTAAGGAATATAGAAAATGCAAAAGATTGGTGTATTTGTGTGTTGGTGCGGTTCTAATATCGCGGCAACGGTAGACGTAAAAAAGGTAGCGGAAGTATTAAAAGCCGAACCCGGCGTTGTAATATCTGAAAACTATCAATATATGTGTTCTGAAAACGGGCAAGCGCTTATCCGCAACGCCATTAAAGAACACGGGTTAACGGGCGTAGTAGTATGTTCTTGTTCGCCAAGAATGCACGAAGCGACTTTTAGAAAGACTTGTGAAAGCGCAGGTCTTAACCCCTATATGGTAGAAATTGCAAATATTCGTGAACAATGTTCGTGGATACATAAAGATATTGAAGAAGCTACCGAAAAGGCAATTATTCTCGGCAGAAGCGCTATCGCTAAACTTAAACTTAACGCTCCATTAACTTCTGGCGAAAGCGCAGTTGTTAAAAGAGCGCTCGTTATCGGCGGTGGTATTGCGGGTATTCAGTCTGCACTTGATATCGCAGAAGCAGGTTTTGAAGTTGACATCGTTGAGCAGTCTCCAACTATCGGCGGAAACATGGCTAAACTTGACAAAACTTTCCCCACGCTTGACTGTGCTGCTTGTATCTTAACCCCCAAAATGGTTGACTGCGCTCAAAACGAGAAAATCGACATTATGACGTTTAGCGAAATAGAGTCGGTTAAAGGTTTCGTAGGAAACTTCAAAGTTCAAATTAGAAGAAAAGCAAGGTTCGTAGACGAGAAGAAGTGTACGGGCTGTGGCGAATGTATGCAAAAATGCCCGTCAAAGAAAGGTCTTAACGACTTCAATATGGGCTTAAACACTCGCCCCGCTATTTATATTCCGTTTGCACAAGCAATTCCCAACGTGGCTATTATCGACCCCGAACAATGCTTGAAGATTAAAAACGGCAAGTGCGGTCTTTGCGCTATGAAATGTAACGTTAACGCTATCGACTACACTCAAAAAGACGAAATTATTGAAAGAGAATACGGCGCTATCGTAGTTGCTACGGGTTACAAGCCTATCTCACTCGAAAACTTTAACGAATACGGTTATTCAAGTTATAAAGACGTTGTTACTTCGCTTGAACTTGAAAGACTTATGAACGCCGCAGGTCCTAGTGACGGGCACTTAGTTCGTCCTTCCGACCATAAAGAACCTAAGGTTATCACCTTTATTCAATGCGTTGGTTCAAGAGACACGTCTGGTTGCGGTAAACCGTATTGTAGTAAAATCTGTTGTATGTACACGGCAAAGCACGCAATGCTTATCCGTGAAAAATATCCCGACACCGAAGTTCACGTATTCTATATAGACGTGCGTACCCCGGGTAAAAACTACGACGAGTTCTTCCGTAGAGCGGTTGAGCAATACGGCGTTGACTACATAAAGGGTATGGTAGGTAAGGTTTACGAAGAAAACGGCAAACTTATGGTTCAAGGTTCAGACCTTATCAATAACGAGCAAGTAGTAATTCCTTCCGACCTTGTAGTTTTAGCGGCGGCTATCGAGCCTAACCCGTCGGTTAGAAATATCGCTACTATGGTAACGGCAAGTATCGATACCAACAACTTCCTTACCGAAGCGCACGCAAAACTTCGTCCCGTAGAAAGCCCCACGGCTGGTATCTTCTTATCGGGTGTTTGCCAAGGTCCTAAGGATATTCCTGAAACCGTTTCGCAAGCGAGCGCTTGTGCGGCAAAAGTTATAGGGTTACTTGCAAAAGATAAACTTAAATGCAACGCTTGCGTATCGCACTCTGACGAAATGCTTTGTACGGGTTGTTCGGTATGTGCAAACGTTTGTCCTTACGGCGCAATCACTTACGTTGATAAAGAATTCCGCTTAGGCGGTGGCAAAACCGAAGTACGCAGAGTTGCCACGGTTAACGACGCGGTATGTCAAGGTTGCGGTGCTTGTACGGTTGCTTGTCCGTCGGGCGCAATGGACTTAAAAGGATTTAGCAACAAGCAAATTATGGCGGAGGTAGACGCGATATGCAAGAGATAAATAAAGAGAAAAAACCGCTTATCGTAGCGTTTTGCTGTAACTGGTGTAGTTACGCTGGCGCGGACCTTGCAGGTTCGTCAAGATTATCGTATCCTGCCGACGTAAAGATTATAAGAGTTCCTTGCTCGTGTAGAGTTAACCCTATGTTTATATTAAAGGCTTTCCAAAGGGGTGCTGACGGGGTTATCATCTGCGGTTGCCACCCGGGCGACTGCCACTATACGACTGGTAACTACTACGCTAGAAGAAGAATGTCACTTCTATTTAGTATGCTTGACTATTTGGGAATTGAAAGAGAAAGAACTCGCGTTGAGTGGGTATCGGCTGCCGAAGGCGCTAAATTTTCAAAGGTTATGAACGAGTTCGCAAGCAAAATTAACGAACTTGGCGAAAATAAGAGATTGGAGGATTTAAGATGCAAAAATTAGAAACTTTAATGCTTGAAAAAGCCAAAAATCTTTTAAGTAGCGGTGAAGTATCGAGAGTTCTCGGCTGGAAAAAGGGCGAATTAGGTTACGACGTTGAGCCTTCGGTATTTACTAGCGCCCAAAGTCTTGATAATTTCGTTTACAACGTATTTTGCGGAGCAAACCTTTCAAAATACTTAGTTCAAGAAACCAAAAAAGAAGGCAAAATTTTAGTTTTCTTAAAACCGTGTGACAGTTATAGCTTTAATCAACTTATAAAAGAACACAGAATAAACAAAGACAAAGTTTACACCGTTGGCGTTGAGTGTCAAGGTAAAATTGACAACTACAAACTCAAAGAAAACGGCATAGAAGTAGTTGAAAGTTTTGACGAAGAAGTTGACTTCGTTACCGTAAACGGCAAAAAGTTTACAAAGGGCGAAATCGTTCTCGGTAAATGTTCGGTTTGCGAGAAGAAACTTCTTGACTATGACGAAGTTATTTCGATAAACGAAAAGCGTAGCCCCGATAAAGACCGTTTTGAAATGGTTAAAAAGTTAGAATCTATGACGGCTGACGAAAGATACGCTTTCTGGAAAGACCAACTTTCTAACTGCATACGCTGTAACGCTTGTAGAAACGTATGTCCTGCTTGTACTTGTACTAAATGCGTTTTCGATAACGACAATTCGGGCATAGCAAGTAAGGCAAACAGCGATAGTTTTGAAGAAAAGATGTTCCACATAATTAGGGCTTTCCACGTAGCAGGTCGTTGTACCGACTGTGGCGAGTGTTCAAGAGTTTGCCCTCAGCATATCCCCTTACACCTTCTCAACAGAAAGTTTATCGGCGATATCAACAGATTATACGGCACTTACCAAGCGGGTGAAGATACCACTTCAAAAGGTCCTTTAACCGACTATACTAAGCAAGACGTTGATCCGAGCGACGTATTTGGAGGTTGAAACTTATGAAAAAGATTGCTATATCTAATATTGAAAAGTTATATAACGAAATAAGTTCACTTCAAGAACTTTATCTTCCCGTAAAAAAAGCGGGCGCTACTAACTTTGCCAAGTACGAAAACGGGGTTGACGTTGATATTAAATCACTTCAAACCGTAAAGTCGGCAAAAGACTTATTCTTCCCCCAAAGCGAAGATATGATAGACTTCAAAGTTAGCGGTAAAAACATTGAGATAAAAGACGCGCGCGCGCAATCTAACCCCTTCGTGTTATTCGGCGTTAGAGGTTGTGACCTTAAAAGTTTTGAAGTGTTAGACAAGGTGTTCTTACAAGAACCCGTTGACACTATGTACAAGTCAAAGCGCGACGCGGTTACCGTAATAACCCTTGCTTGTAACAATCCTGAAAGTTCGTGTTTTTGTAAAGTATTTGGGGTAGACCCAGCAAACCCGAAAGGCGATATCCAAGCGACTATCGTTGGCGAAGAAATGTTCTTTGAACCTTTAACGGATAAGGGTAGCGAACTACTTTCAAAACTCACCACGCTTGAAGACGGTGACGAAAAGGCAGTTGAAAGCGAAAAGAAAGAAATTTCTCAAAAGGTAGAAAAACTTCCGTTTGTAAACCTTGATTTATCTAACTTCAAAGGCGAAAACCTTATGGAACTTTTTGATAGACCTGAGTGGGAAGAACTTTCAAAGGCTTGCCTTGGCTGTGGTACTTGTACCTTCGTTTGCCCGACTTGTCAGTGCTTTGATATAAGGGACTTTGAAACGAACGATGGGGTTAAGAGATTTAGGTGTTGGGACTCGTGCATGTATTCTGAATTTACCAAAATGGCTGCCGAAAACCCAAGAAAAACCCAAATGCAACGCTACCGCCAAAGATTTATGCATAAACTCGTATACTTCCCCGCAAACAACGGTGGAGAGTACAGTTGCGTAGGTTGCGGAAGATGCGTTAAAAAATGCCCGCAATCACTCAATATTGTAAAAGTAATAAAGAAACTCGGAGGTAAAAACTAATGACTAATGAAGCGTTAATTCCCGTAGTCGGCGTGATTACGGACATAAGAAAAGACACCCCCGACGTTAAGACTTTTAGAGTTGTAACACCCGACGGTAAGAAGGCTTTCGAGCATATGCCCGGTCAATGCGCAATGCTTTCAATCCCAGGTGTAGGCGAGGCTATGTTTTCAATAACTTCGTCGCCAACGAATACCGAATTTATGGAGTTTTCCATTAAAAAATGCGGTTGCGTAACTTCTTGGTTACACTCTTGCGAAGTAGGGCAAATGGTAACTATTCGTGGACCTTACGGCAACGGTTTCCCCGTTGAAACTGCTTTCAAGGGCAAAAATATGCTCTTTATCGCAGGTGGTATCGGTTTAGCGCCTTTGCGTTCGGTAATCAACTACGTTCGCGCTCACCGTGAAGATTACGGCACGGTAGATATCGTATACGGCTCGCGTTCGATGGACGACCTTGTTGATTTTAAGGAAATCGAAGAAGAGTGGAAGAACGAAAAGGACTTTAACGTATTTTTAACGATTGACCGTGAGCAAGAAGGTTGGGACGGGCACGTTGGTTTCGTACCCGCGTACGTTAAAGAAGTTAATATTCCTACTGACAGAACGGCTATCCTTTGCGGTCCGCCGATAATGATTAAGTTTACCTTACAAGCGCTACTTGAACTCGGCTTTAATAAAGAACAAGTTTACACCACGCTTGAATTCCGTATGAAATGCGGTGTAGGTAAATGCGGTCGTTGTAACGTAGGTAACAAATACATTTGTAAAGACGGTCCTGTATTCCGTATGGACCAACTTGAAGAACTTCCTTCGGAATACTAATAGGAGAAAAAATTATGGAAAAAATGGTAAACGTTTACTTTTTCGGTAAAAAATACTCTGTACCCCAAAGCCTTACTATTATGAAGGCTATGGAATACGCAGGCTATCAACTTATTCGCGGTTGTGGTTGCCGTAACGGTTTCTGTGGCGCGTGCGCAACGCTTTACAGAATTCACGGCAAAACCGAACTTAAAACTTGTCTTGCTTGTCAACAACAAGTAGAAGAAGGTATGTACGTAGCAACTCTTCCTTTCTTCCCGCTCGTTAAACAAGTATACGATATACAAAAGGTTAAACCCACCGAGCAAATTATGATGCAATTATATCCTGAAATTTATAGTTGTATCGGCTGTAACGCTTGTACTAAGGCTTGCCCGCAAGAACTTAAAACTATGCAATATATCGCATACGCTCAACGTGGCGAATATGCAAAGTGCGCAGAAGAGTCTTTCGACTGTATTATGTGCGGTCTTTGCTCGTCTAGATGCCCGGCAGGTATTTCTCATCCCCAAGTTGCAATCTTGGCTAGAAGACTTTACGGCAAGTACATTGCGCCCGAATGCAAGCACCTTCTTGACCGCGTAGCGGAAATCAACGAAGGCAAGCACGACGACAGCATGGCAGACATTATGAACAAATCTCTCGAAGAGCAAAAAGCCCTTTACAACTCGAGAGATATTGAAAAGTAAGGAGGGGTAAAAAGATGTATCAATACACTCAAGAACAACTTGATTCAATGAAGAAGGTAGAAGCGTCTCGTCAAGAAAGACTTTCTAATCTTCACGCAAGAATGACCGCTGATGAAAAGGACGCGGTTTTGAAACAATTCCACCCCGACTATATTGAAAGCGCTTACGAAACGCTTAAAGTAGGTCCTAACAAAGGCGAAAAAGTTCTTCACGAACTTGCCGACCTTTTACAAGGTAAGTCAAGAATTGAAACTTCTAAAATCGACCTTTCAAAACCCGATTACGACGTTGACGTTTTAGTTATCGGCGGTGGCGGTGCAGGTTCGTCTGCCGCAGTTACCGCGCACGCTAACGGCGCTAACGTTATGATAGTTACCAAACTTAGAATAGGCGACGCTAACTCAATGATGGCAGAAGGCGGTATCCAAGCGGCTGATAAGCCTAACGATAGCCCTGCTCAGCACTATCTTGATGCGTTCGGTGGCGGTCACTTTGCCGCTAAACCTTGCCTTCTTGAAAAACTCGTTAAAGAAGCGCCAGACGCTATTCGTTGGCTTTCCGACCTTGGCGTTATGTTCGATAAAACCGCAACGGGCGAAATGGTAACCACTCACGGTGGCGGTACTTCTAGAAAGAGAATGCACGCTTGTAAAGACTATTCGGGCGCTGAAATTATGAGAACCCTTCGTGACGAAGTTCTCAACAGAGGTATCCCCGTTGTTGACTTTACCGCAGCAATAGAAATTATTAAAGACGTTGAAGGTAAAGCAGCAGGTGCCGTTCTTCAAAATATGGAAACGGGCGAAATCTTAATCGCTAAGGCTAAAACCGTAGTTATCGCAACGGGTGGCGCTGGTAGACTTCACTATCAAGGTTTCCCAACTTCTAACCACTACGGCGCAACGGCTGACGGTTTAGTTCTCGCTTACCGCGCAGGCGCAAGCCTTTTATATGCTGACACTTTACAATATCACCCCACCGGCGCAGCAGAACCCACTCAAATTTACGGCGCGCTCGTAACTGAAAAAGTTCGTTCATTAGGCGCACAACTCGTTAATAAAAACGGTGAAGCGTTCGTATACTCACTCGAAACGCGTGACGTAACCGCATCTACTATCATTAGAGAATGTAAAGGTCGCGGTAACGGCGTTAAGACGACTGACGGTGAAGGCGTATGGCTCGACACCCCGATGATAGACATTATCGGTGGCGAAGGCACTATCGAAAAACGTATCCCCGCAATGATGAGAATGTTCGGTAAATACGGCATTGATATTAGAAAAGAGCCCATCTTAATTTACCCCACGCTCCACTATCAAAACGGCGGTATCGATATCGAGGCTGATGGTCAAACCACCAAAATCGAAAACCTTTACGTTGCAGGCGAGGCAGTAGGGGGTATCCACGGTAGAAACAGACTTATGGGTAACTCACTTCTCGACATTATCGTATTTGGTAGAAACGCTGGTAAATACGCTAGTGAAAAGTGTAAAACCGTTGAAGTTAAAGAACTCACCCTTTCTCACGTTGACGCTTTCAATAAAGAACTTTCTGACGCCGGCGTTGATACGGGCAAAGTATCTCCGCAACTTCTTCCTAACTATAAACGTCAAGACCTTTAATTCGTTTTTAACGTCTTAAATGGTGTTTATATAGGCTTTCAAAAAATATTAAATTTAGCGTTTGGCGTAAAGTCAAACGCTAAAATAATGCTTAGTTATATGGAGTAAAATTATGGAAAAACAAAACAAAAAGGGGCTTATAGGGTGGTTAATTATAGGCGTTATCCTTGCTGCCCTTATCGGTTGGTGCGTGTATAACGCAGTTTCGGCAGGCACGGTTGACAAGGTTTTTAAGTTCGGCTCAACCGCAGTGCTTTTTATCCTTATATTTATAATCGTAGCGCTCGGCTACTTGCTTGGCTCTATTACCATTAAGGGCGTAAACTTAGGAACGGCAGGCGTATTCTTAGTTGCAATACTCTTTGGTTTTTTATGTACGCTTGACTTTGGTAACGTTCCTATCTTAGGCGCTTTCCACGTAACCCACGAAAGTTCAGTAGTTTCTACTATGGGTGGCTCGGTACAAAACTTAGGTCTTATAATGTTCGTAGGCTCGGTTGGTTTAATCGCTGGCCCTAACTTTTTCAAAAACCTTAAAAAGAACTTCAAAACCTACATAGTACTCGGCGCGGTAATTATTTTATCGTCAACCTTAGTTGCCGTTATCTTTACTTTGGCAACAGGTTATAGCCCAGAATTTTGGGCGGGCATACTCTCTGGCGCTCTTACGACCACCCCTGGTTTTTCGGCAGCGCAAGAAGCCGCTAAACAAACTGCAAGCGAATTCTATAACCAAATCTCGCTCGGTCACGCTATTGCGTACCCGTTCGGCGTTGTTGGCGTTGTACTTTTCGTTCAACTTATGCCAAAGTTCTTGAAAGTTGATATGGATAAAGAACGCGCACTCTTAAAACTCGGCGATGAAGACGAAGTTAGAAATTATTGCGGTTTATTTGAAGTTGAGCCTTTCGGGCTTGTTCCCGTAGCCTTAACCGTAGTTTGCGGTTTAATCTTAGGCGCTATTAAAATTCCGCTTTTCGGCGGTTCGTCGTTCAGTTTAGGAACAACCGGTGGCGTACTCATTATGGGCTTAGTGCTCGGTCACTTTGGTAAAATCGGCAAACTCTCGCTTGCCGTTCCCGAAACCACTTTGAAACTTTTAAGAGAATTCGGTTTAATGCTCTTCCTTCTCGGCGCAGGCTTTGAAGGTGGTGTAAACCTTGTTTCCGAAGTAGCAGCATCGGGCGGTGGCTTAGTAGTTTGGGGTTTTATCGGTGGCGCGCTTATGACTACCGTTCCTATGATAGTAGGCTTTATCTTAGCAAAATTCGTTATGAAACTTCCCCTTCTCAACGGTCTTGGCTCAATTACTGGCGGTATGACTTCAACTCCCGCACTCGGCACCTTAATCAACACCGCTAAAACGGAAGACGTAGCGTCCGCTTACGCGTCAACCTATCCTATCGCGCTCGTACTCGTGGTACTTGCTTGTCAGTTAATGATAACTCTTCTTTAATTTTTAATCCCTTATAAGCGTCGCATAACGGCGTTACTGCTTCGGTCTTGCGACCACAACAACCAACAAGGTTAGTTTTGTCCGCAAGCCCTTGCGAGCCTTGTTCTGCTCGCTTCTAAGGTCTTAAAACAAGTTGTAAATAAACTCCCGTTTGAATAAAATGGGAGTTTTTATTATCTCCAACAAGGTCGCTCCCTTCCGCAAAACCACAAACGCCTCGCCTAACTTGTAACTAAGCCCTTAAACCAAGTTTTAATAGGCTTTAAGATAAGTGGACTTCGATGACCAAAAAGGTTTATCTCACCCCGTAAACTTCGCGAGCCTTGATATACTTGCAACTAACGTCTTAAAAAGGTTGCAATAAACAAATAGAAAACTCTCGTTTGAATAAAGCGAGAGTTTTTTGTTTGGTATTCGTGTTTTTCACGCAAATTTCGTCAAAATTGTATAAAATACGTATTGTGCTACGTGGTATATTATGGTAAAATTTAGGCAAGGAAATATTATCCAAACCTTGCCTTAAAGCACGTATATTTAAGCATCTTACGTCAAATACTCACTCGTTGTATGCTTTATACAACTTCTCTCGTCTTTGCCAAAATCTACTCAAATCTCCGCACTTTAAGGTGCAAAGCAATTTTTAGTTAGAAAATTTTGATTTAGGCGAGGCAAAGACCGACGGCAATAGTTTACCCTATTGCCTAGGGCTTTAACAAAGTATAAATAAAAATTAGCAAGTCAAAATCAAGGTTTTGATAATATTTACTTGCCTAAGAGGTGTAAACCGATGCAATAATTTTTAGCATGGTATATTTTACTAAAGGAGTTTAGATTATGAAGAAAATTATAGAATTACTATTAGGATTGATACTTCTTCCATTTGTGCTTTTATTTGTTACGTGTATTTCATGCGATAGTAACGGGTGCTTAGATAATAATCAAGATATTAAAGCATATGGCGACTTTCTTTATAAAGTAGTTTATTATAACGAAGACGGTATGGAAATTGTTGTAGAAGAAAAAAGTGTGCGCTCTACAATAAGAATAATGGGTCTTAGTGAAGAGGGAATGAAGAAAGAGTCGGTAATAATACCAGAGTATATTGATGAATTAAAAGTTGAAGAACTTGGTAAGAGAATAGAGTTTTGGGGTGACGAAGGTTCGTGGCAAGAAAATCACGTATTAAAAAAAGTGTATATTCCATTTGATATATTGTGTTGGAGCAATATATTTGAAAAATGCAAGGAGTTAGAAAAGATTATTATTTTACAACACAACCCTAATAAGTATGATGAAAATAGTGGTAAGTGTAATTTTGTTACTAGTTTTAATTATGAGGTAGAAGATGTTGTGAATATGTTTATAGGACATAATGGAAAGTTGCGTTTTGCAAACGTATCGTATTTTTATAATTATGATAATGCACCCAACGACAATTATTTCTGGATAGACGATTACGAATACGGCGAAAAGATAAGTTTTATACCGCCCGAGCCAACACGCGCAGGTTATACCTTTGGCGGTTGGTATAAAGAAAGTGAGTGTATAAACAAGTGGGATTTTGAAATTGATACGTTGCCAGAGGTAAAATATACTGACGTTATTCCTACACACCAACTTTTTTATAACGAAAACGCTGAGTATGATTATAGGATTTACCAAGAAACTAAATTGTATGCAAAATGGATATAAATAGGAGGGTAATTATGAAAATTAAAATAAGCAAGTTGCGTATAACAATAATAACTTTGTTAATAATGACAATGTTTGTTTGTTGCGGATTAAGTATTGGCATGGTTAATGTTCGGGCGGATGATAACAATATATTTAGTGGTATAAATGGGAGTCCAGGTGCTGGTTCAACGCTTTATAATGCCACTAATACATATAATTATAATGGGGACAACGATATTGTTAATAATACTGTTCAATTAAGCAATAGAATTTATCAATACTATAATACTAATGAAGGCACAAAAAATAATAATGCAACATCAACGAGTATGCCTTTAATAACTGTTTTAACTCATGGACTTAATGGCAGTGCTGCAGCTTGGAGTAATAATGGTGCAAATAGTTTTGCTTATGATGAAGATTCATTATTTATAAGGTTAAAAGAATCATTGAAAACAGTCAATCTAGATGCAAATATTTATTTGGCAGACATGATAAATAAGACTTCGTTTTATCTTTACGATATAACCAATCAATATGATGGAACTTATCTAAAAAATAGTAGTGTTACATCAATAACGGACATGTCGAAGCATATAATAATCATATTTCAATCTAGTAAGCCAGGAGGCTATAACTATGAAGTGTACGAAGAGTTTAACTATATGCTTAGCAAAATCGTTTATGACGTTAAGCAGTTAAACAATGGAGTTTTACCCAAAATTAACCTAATAGGGCATAGCCGTGGTGGTATAACCAACTTAATGTACGCATTAGATCACCCAGATATGGTTGCCTCAATGTTTAGCATTGGGACGCCATTTTTTGGCTCCGATTCAGCATCAACAGAGTTTGGTGAAATGTTTTCAGGTGGAGACGGGTTAACGGATATTGTAAATCGTACTGTATTTACAAGTTATTTTCATCGCTGGAATGATAATTATACTAGATTATATTCAAATATTAACGTGCATGCCTTAGGCGGTTATTCTGATACGGATTTTGTTTTGAATGAATTTATAAAAATTACTAAACAAGGCTATCAAAATGCAATACCAGTTGATGTTTTAGAATGCATGCAAGTAGTCGCTAATGAATTACCTGGTGTTGTCAACGGCATAACAACTATATTAGACGTAATTGATTTTCTACAATCTTATGCAAGGGACGACGATTATACAACTCATGAAAAAGAAGCTATGCTACAAGTGCTTGCCGACATTAAATATATAGATGTACAGTATTATTTTCCAAATAGAATAGTACAAAATTTACCTAGTAGTAAGAAGGTGTATTTTTTGAATGATGTGCTAGTTGATTTAACTTCTCAAATAGGTTACGATGTACATGGGGCTGAGAAATATGATTATAGATTCAATGTCTATTCAAAATGTTTTAGAGAAAGTGATTATGAAGACAAAGAGAAAAAACTATCTAGCCCTAACAGTCCAGAAGTTGTCCATAATTTAGAAGCAAGAGACGGGGATTTTATAAGTTATATTTTGTCTCATATCAATATGGCTCCAATTGGATATTTATATAAAACAACAGGTAATACGATTGAATTAGTTGGTTACAACGGGAATAATTTACCAGCAGAAGTAACTATACCTTCACAAATAAATGGAAAAACAGTTGACTGTATTTCCTACGACTTATTTAAGGGGCAGGGTGATAACATAACTAAAATAACAATACCAGCAACGATACAGGTTATTGGTGGTGGCGCATTTATAGGTTTACCAAATTTGAGAGAGGTGGTTTTTGCTAATAATAGTGCATTGAATATAATAGGCAGTGAGGCGTTTTCAAGGTGTTATAATTTAGTAAATTTTGAAATACCAAGATACGTTCACACAGTTGAAGGTGATGCCTTTTTGTGCTGTGATAAACTCAACTTAGAGATAGATAGTAATAATAATTCGTTTTCTATGACTGGTGGCGTATTTTTTAATAAATCTGGAAATAAGTTGTTGAGATATCCCATAAATAAAACGGATAGCAGTTATACGATACCTGCAACGGTTACAGAGCTAGGCGAATATGCATTTAGCGATAATGATAAATTACAAAGCATTCGTATACAAGGTAGTCCGCACATAAGGGAATATGCTTTTTGTAATTTAACTAATTTACAAGAGATACATTTTGAATCAACAACACCGCCATACGTTGAGATAGGTGCATTTGAAAATACGTATTTTTCAATGTACGTGCCAGATGGATATGAAGAAGCATATTATGAACAACTTGGTGCATATGCAAATAACGTAGATTCAACATATGAAGTGGCATATCAAATAGAGTTAATTTGCTCAATTACGGGTAATAAGGTAATGTATGCCGAGGCTTATTTCCTTTGTGGAGTAACGCTTACGCATATACCCTCAAAAGAGCATTATGAAATGGAAGGTGTTTACGATTTACCTAATGGGCAAGGTAATAAATACGTATCAATAGAATATAACACTGCTACAAAAAAACTTGAAGCGGAAACTACTGCATATTATTGGCAACAGCATTCAAGCGGGATACTATACATAAATTGGAAGCGAATTTCAGAAGATGTAACTTGTAGTGCGGTTGCTAACAACAGTGTTATATCTAACCCAACAGTGCATATAACAAGTGGTGTAGAAAGCACTATAACCGCACCTACGATTAGCGGTTATACCTTTAATTACTGGACTATATACGGCACAAATTATACTAATGTATCTATTACAATAGATGTAACGTTACACCGCAGTTATACTACAGGGAAAATTACGTTGCTTGGAACGGAACACCCAACCCAAGACGATTATATTACAATTTATTATAATAAAAACCCCGAGCCGGAAAGTTGCGTAGCGAAGGGAACGCTAATAACGTTAGCGGACGGTAGCCAAGTACCCGTAGAGAGTTTAACGGGTAGTGAAAGGCTACTTGTTTGGAACTTAAAAACGGGTAGTTTTGACACTGCGCCCATACTGTTTATAGACAGTGAGCCGTATAAACATTACGATATAATAAACTTATATTTCTCTGACGGAACGCACGTTAAGGTTATAGACGAACACGCCTTTTTCGATTTCAACCTTAATAAATACGTATATTTGAGAAGTGACGCGTCTAACTACATAGGGCATTATTTTAATAAGCAAGTAGTAGACGAAAACGGTAATCTAGCGTGGGCAAGAGTGCAGTTAACAAACGTAACTATAACTAATGAGTACACTATGGCGTATAGCCCCGTAACGGAAACGCATTTATGCTTATACGTAAACGGAATGCTTTCAATGCCAGGTGGAATTGAAGGGCTAGTAAACACGTTTGAAGTTGACGGCGATACTATGCAAATAGACCAAGCGAAATATCTTGAAGATGTAGAAACTTACGGTTTATTTACCTATGAAGAATTTTACGAGTTATATCCCGTGCCAAAGTATATGTTTGACGCGGTTGACGGCGCTAACTTAAAAGTAGCGCTTGGTAAAGGCTTAATAACTTATGAAGAATTATCTTACTTAATTGAAAGGTATTCTGAATTTTTTGTATAATTAAAAGCACGCGTTTGCGTGCTTTTTCATACTTAGAAAAATAATTAGATTATTTTTTAATTTACTTTGACTTTACGATAAAATAATAGTATACTTATAGCGTTAAATAAATTATACAGGGGAGAAACTATGTTTTTTGACAAATTACAAAGTTTAGACGCGGAAGTTTACGCATCGGTTGAGCGCGAACTTAAACGCCAACAACAAAATATTGAACTTATTGCATCTGAAAATATCGTAAGTGAAGCGGTACTTCTTGCAGCGGGTACGGTACTTACTAACAAGTACGCCGAGGGTTATCCCGGCAAGCGTTACTACGGCGGTTGCGTGTACGTTGACGAAGTTGAAAATATCGCACGCGAACGCGCTAAAAAGTTATTCGGAGCTGAGCACGCTAACGTTCAACCCCACAGTGGCGCGAACGCAAACCTTGCCGTATTTTTTGCATTACTTAACCCAGGTGATACCGTTCTTTCGTTATCGCTTGCAAACGGCGGTCACTTATCACACGGTTCGCCCGTAAACATTTCGGGTAAATATTTTAACATCGTTCCTTACGAAGTTAGCCTTGACAAGCAAGTTCTCGATTACGACAACATTAGAAAACTTGCCTTAGAAAATAAGCCCAAACTTATCTTAGCAGGCGCTAGCGCATATCCTAGAACTATTGACTTTGCAAAGTTTAGAGAAATAGCAGACGAAGTTGGCGCATACTTAATGGTAGATATGGCGCATATTGCAGGCTTAGTTGCGGCAGGTTTGCACCCAAGCCCCGTTCCGTATGCAGACGTTGTTACTACCACCACCCACAAGACCTTGCGCGGTCCTCGTGGCGGTATGATACTTTGTAAAGAGCAATACGCTAAACAAATTGACAAAGCGGTATTCCCAGGAACGCAAGGTGGCCCGCTTATGCATATAATAGCAGCAAAGGCGGTTGCGCTTGGCGAAGCGTTAACTCCTGAGTTTAAGGCTTATCAACAACGCATAGTTGATAACGCTCAAACTCTTTCAAAAGCCCTTATCGAAAAGGGCATAAAACTCGTTTCGGGCGGAACGGACAATCACTTAATGCTCGTAGACCTTATAGGTACAGGTATAACGGGTAAAGAATTAGAGCGTAGGCTTGACGAAGTTCACATTACCTTAAACAAAAACGCTATTCCTAACGACCCTGAAAGTCCCTTCGTTACGAGCGGTGTAAGAATAGGAACTCCCGCGGTTTCTCAAAGGGGTTTCGGCAAAGAAGAAATGCTTCAAATTGCAGAATTTATTTACGACGCTATTTACAATTTCGAAGAAAAGAAGGAAGAAATCACTAAAAAGGTTATTGCCCTTTGTGAAAAATTTCCCATTTACGAATAATAATTAAAGACGGTAAGATTTTTCTTACCTTCTTTTTATGCGCTTATTAAGGAGATTTGAAAATGCACAAGGTAAGTATGCGCGTTCACGGATATAAACATCCGCCAAGAAAAATTGAAAAAGACCTAACGCAAGGCCCGTTACTTAAACAAATTATACTGTACTCTATACCCCTTTTATTAACCAACGTTTTACTTCACGTTTTCAAAACTGCGGATATTGCGGTTCTTGCTATTTTCGTTGGCGATAGGGCGGTTGCGGCGGTTGGTTCAACCACTTCGCTTATAAGTTTAATGACCATGCTTTTTATAGGTATTTCCGTCGGCGTTAACGTTATGGTGTCTCGCTATATCGGTGAGCACGACGAAGAAGCCGTTAAAAAAACCATCGGTTTAAGCGTTCCGCTTGCGCTACTTTTCGGCGTGGTGCTTATCTTCGTAGGTCAATTTTGTTCAAGATTTTTCTTGGAAATTATGGATTGTGACGAAAACGTTATCGACCTTGCTGAAAAGTATCTAAGGTTTTATTTTTACGGTGTTCCGCTAGTAGTTTTATACAACTTTATGTCGGCTATAATGCGCGCGTCGGGCGATACGGTTAGACCGCTTATCTACTTAATAATAGGTGGCGTACTAAACGTAGGGCTTAATCTCTTTTTCGTTCTCGTTTTAGGAAGGGACGTTGAAGGCGTAGCCATAGCAACTGTTGTTTCGCAAGGCGTTTCGGCGTTGCTTTGTATAATTTCGCTTATAAAGGCAAAAGGTGTTGTTAAACTTCGCGCTAAGTATATGCGCTTTTACAAAAGGGAACTTCTTGCAGTGTTAAAAATTGGCGTACCGTCGGGGCTTCAAAGTTCACTTTTTGCAATATCTAACGTAACGTTACAATCGGCAATTAACTCGTTTGGCGAATTTGCTATGGCAGGCTCGTCGTACGCGGCGGAAGTTGACGTTTACATTTACGCTTGTATGAACTCTATTGCCGTGGCGATAATGTCTTTCATATCCCAAAACTACGGCGCGGAAAATTACGATAGGGTTAAAAAGTCGGTTATCTATGCGCTAATTATAAATACCGTTTTAGGTCTTGCTATCGGGCTTTTAGTCGTTTTATTAGGTACGCCCGTTATCAAACTCGTAACTAGCGAAGAAAAAGTAGTAGAATACTTTACTATACGAAATATCATAATGAGTTCAACGTACTTTTTGTGCGGACTTATGGAAGTTTTATCGTATTCCGTTCGCGGGCTTGGTAAAAGCGTAGTAAGTATGATAGTATCTCTTATCGGCGCGTGCTTGTTTAGAATAGTTTGGGTTGAAGTTGTTGTAAAACTCACGGGCGATTTTAGTTTGATTTGGTGGTCGTACACCGCGTCTTGGGCGATAACTTCGCTAATATTCGTGCCTATTTTACTTAGC
This sequence comes from Clostridia bacterium, assembly GCA_017504795.1. Classification (GTDB taxonomy): domain Bacteria; phylum Bacillota; class Clostridia; order Christensenellales; family Borkfalkiaceae; genus HGM11412. The sequence continues at coordinate 44,503 of JAFVQM010000020.1, forward strand.
CAACTCAAAAAAACTAAAAGAAAGTTTTCTAAAAAGATTGAAAATTCCGTTTCGGCATAATAAAATAAACGCATAAAAGTTTGTTTTGTTACATTTTTTAGTTGTTTTATTACTTTTATTAAATAAAAAATTATGATATAATAAGCTTAATCAATATATCAAACGCCAAGGGGTTTACTCGTAGGGGAAGCGTGGTGAAAGTCCACCGCAACAGTCATTGCCGTTATAGTCGGAATACCTACCGTTTGACGAATTTTTATCAAAGCATTTTCGGGCAAAGGAGAATGCGCGGTAGTCTTATTTTAGACAAAACGAATCTCCTTTCTCGTGCAAAGGAGATTTTTTTATGAAAAAATTAGCAACTTTTTTACTCGTTTTTACACTTTCGGTTTGCGCTCTTTTTGTGGGTTGCAACAAAGACCCGCTCGTTCTTAAAGAGTCGGACAATTTCGTTGTAATTACTGCCGATACAAGTGAAGATCTAACGCTTATAGAGTATATAAACTCGCTTGACGAGTATAAGGATATGTTCGTTATAGAAAACGGAATGGTTACTTCAATTGACGGCGTTTCGAACACGGCTAACTGGTCTCACAGTTGGATGATATATACTAGCGATAGCGAAATGGCTAACACGGGGTGGGGCGAAGTTGAGTATAAAGGCAACGTTTACGGTTCGGCAATACTCGGTGCAAGTGAACTAAAAGTTAAAAACGGGTGCTTGTATATCTTTGTGTATCAATCTTTTAATTTATGAAAACAGCAAAAGAAATTTCACTACTTGGGGTGTTTATAGCCCTTTTAATAGGCGGGCAGTTTGCTTTGAGCGCTGTGTCGGGCGTGGAAGTCGTCACCGTTTTAGCCGTTAGTTTTTTCTACTTTTTCGGTATTAAACGTGGCGTCGTTTTAGCAACCGCATTTTCGCTACTTAGATGTTTAGTGTTCGGCTTTTTTGCAAACGTAGTAATATTATACCTTGTATATTATAACGCACTAGCGGTTTTGTTTGGTTTAATAGGTAGGGCGTTTAATAAAAAAACGGGCGTAAAAGAAATAGTAATAGTAACTTTAACGGCGGTAGTTTGCACCGTTTTGTTTACCGTGCTTGATAACCTTATCTCATATATATACTTTGGCTTAACTCAAAAGGCGTTTGAAGTTTATTTCAAAGCGTCCTTACTTACTATGATACCGCAAGTAATTTGCGTAGCCGTAACCGTTCCGCTACTTTTTTATCCGCTAACAAAAATATATAAAACCATAAACCTATAAAAAAACGCTTGGGAAACCCAAGCGTTTTTTAGTTTATATCTAGGTGGTTGTATAAAGTGTAGTTTTCTTTGTTTGCTTCGGACGGGAGTATCCCCATCGTTTTTTTGAACACGCGCGTAAAGTATGAAACTTCTGAAAACCCGCAGGCAAGCGCCGTTTCTGAAACGGACTTATTCTCCATTAAAAGTGCGCGCGCGTTTTGGCAACGCACTAAGTTGATATATTCTACCAGCGAGTAGCCCGTAACGTCCTTAAACGTGTGGCTAAGATAACTTTTACTAAAATGAAGGTGACTTGAAACGTCTTCAACCATAAAGTTTTCAAAGTAATTGTTCTTTATAAACTCAATGGCGTCTCGCACCATATTTATTTTCTTTTTTTCAACGGGGAAAACCTTGTCTGCGTGGCAGGTGTAATTTCGCCTTAAATACACGAAGATAGAAGTTAAAAGCGAAAGTATGGCGGGGTTTGAAAACTCGTCCTTTTTCTCGTATTCTAATATAATATTTTCAAATAAACTTTTAACGTTATCGTCTTTTATAAAAGGCGTAAAATAAAGCGTGTCCGAATACAAACCGCTGGTTTTGAAATAGTCGTCACTCGCGATTAAAACGTAATAGTCAACGGGTGCTTTGGTTATGACGAAAGAGTGCACGATTGACGAGTTTATAATAATAACGTCACCTTTATTAGGCGTGCACGTGACGCCGTTTAGCGAAATTTCAAGCCCACCGCTTAAAAAATATATAAACTCAATGGCGTTATGCCAGTGAAGTTCCGAGTGCCTTGAACACCGCATAAGCGAAAACGCTGGGTTTTCGGAAAAGTGTTTAGTTGACGGTTGATACAATATCATAGTAAAACTATTTTATCGCTAAAAAGCGAAAAAGTCAATATTATAGCCGTCTTTAAGGGGTAAAAAAAGCAAAAAAAAGCACGATTGTGCTAAAAATAAACATTATTATGTATAGCGTTTTACAAAAATGTTTGTTATAATTAAAATATCAAAGTGTGTAACCACTAAATAAAATTTATAAGGAGAAACAAAATGGCATTTAATAACACCTTTAAGTTTGCGCCTGCCGAGTGGCTTCCCTTCCAAGACAGAGAAGTTTTGGATGCGGTTGTTAACAAAGATATCAGAGAGCATCAAGGTAAAAATTTTGAAAACCCAGACTTTGAACTCAAAGTAGTATTTGACGTTCATAACTATTTCGCGATTGACTTATTCCAAAAAATAAGAATGTCCGCCGTGAAGAACGAAAAACTCGTAGTTATTCTTCCTAGCCCTGAAAACGCGGTGTTTATCAGCGTGGTTGAAAATCTTAACAAATATAAAGTAAGCGCTAAAAACGTTCACGTATTCTTCCTTTACGAATACGCTAACGAAAAGGGCGAAGTTGCTCCTTGGCAAAGCCCGTACAGCCGTTCTGGCCACTTTATGAGATATTTCTATAATAGGCTTGACGCTGAACTTAGAATGCCTATGGAAAATATCCATTTCTGGACAGAAGAAAATATCGACACTTATTCTGATGAAATCGCAGCGCTCGGTGGGGCTGACGTTGCGTATACCGCACTTAGTTGGTCTAGCGGTATCGGTGCTATCGACCCTGAAAGTTTCCCTGCAAAATCGCTTGACGAATTCCTTTCAATGGGTTCACGCTTAGTTACGCCTATGGCTGAAATGATCGCTCACGATTCGCTTCGCGGTATGTTTGGTTGCTCGGGCGATATCGCTAACGTTCCTCCAAAAGCAGTTACCGTTGGTCCTAAGGATTTAATGGCGTCAAAAGAGTGGAACGATATGGAATATTTAGTAGGTTGCGGTGGAAATCCTGCTCATCAAAAATTCCCACTTCAACTTGCAATGTTCGGGCCTATTTGCCCTGAAAACCCCGGTTCGATTATGAGGCTTCACAATGGTACTTGTTACGTTTGCCCAGAAGTTGCAACCCCAGCAAGCACGTTGCCCGATTATGATATTATCGAGCGCCTTGCGGAAATTCGCAAGAAAGAAGAAAAGTAAGGAGGTAGACTTATGAATCGCAATTTATTTGATTTTAATCCGGCAGATTGGCTTCCTACTCAGGACAAAGCAGTTTTAGAATATTGTAGAAACGTTAAACGTGAAGAAATGGAATTCACCAACAAAAACGGCTATACGATAAGAGTCGTTCCTCATCCGTCAAGCGCGGTTGCGGTTGAACTTTTCAACTGGATATATAGGTCTGACGTTGAAGATAAAAAGACGGTTATCGTTTTCCCCAACTCTTGGAAAAATATTTATATGAGCGCAGCGGAAATGTGTAATAAATACAACGTTTCGGCAAGAAACATCCACGCTTTCTGTATGGACGAGTATGCCGATGAAGACGGTAACGTTGCTCCTATTTCTTGGTATCGTTCACTCGGTGGCCACTTTATGACCGAATTCTATATGAGTTTCCGTGAAGATTTACGCCCACCGCTTAAACAAATGCACTACTACACCAACGAAAACATCAACTGCTACTCGGATATGATAGCAGAAGAAGGTAACGGTGGTGCCGACCTTATTATTTCGGCTACCGGTTGGGTAGGTCATACCGCGTTTATCGACCCCAAGACCAAAGCGTTCAAGGCAGACAATTTAGAAGATTTCCTTAAAATTAAAGCAGGCTTTGTAGATAACCACCGCTTAACTATCCAACAAAACTCGGGTGGCGGTTCTGCTCTTTGGCATACGCCTAGATACTCCGTTTCTATCGGCCCGTGGGACGTTATTCACGCACGTGAACACTTAGAGCGTCACGACCTTGGTAACGTAGGCGGTTACAATTCTTGGGAACGTATGATTTCACGCCTTCAACTTTACGGTCCTGTGTGCAAAGAAGTTCCCGCATCTATCTATCAACTTACCAAAGGTACTATCTACGTAAGTGAAGATATGGCGTTGCCTGTTAACAATCCGATTGACCTTAAATCATTTTAATCCCTTATAAGCGTCGCATAACGGCGTTACTGCTTCGGTCTTGCGACCACAACAACCAACAAGGTTAGTTTTGTCCGCAAGCCCTTGCGAGCCTTGTTCTGCTTGCTTCTAAGGTCTTAAAAAGGTTGCAATAAACAAAATGAACTCTCGTTTGAAAACAAACGGGAGTTTTTTATTTGATATTAGTGTTTTTCACACAAATTTCAATTAGTTTGTATAAAATACATATTGTGTAAGTTAGTATATTATGGTAAAATTTGGTTAGAAACGAAATTATATGCAAAATGGATAGAAATAGCGTAAAAAGTGATTAAATATACCTTATAGTCAAATTGACTATAAGAACGTAAAAAGCGAAATACAAAAAAGCAATAATTTTTAGCATATAATATTTTACTAAAGGAGTTAGAGTATGAAGAAAGTTAAAAAAATACTTATATCAACAACCATGATTATTGTGTTATTTTATATATTTATGGGTTTTAGTGGATGTGAAAATCATAGTTTAATACCAAACGGTAAATATATCTTAAGTCAAGATAAAAACGTGTTCATTTTGAAAAAAGACGCGGTTAACATTGATTATTATTGGGAAATTAATAATGGTTGGGCGCAGCGATGTGTTAGTGGAACAATTGATTATAAAAGTAAAATAATTAAGGAAAGCGGTATTTTATATTTTGAAGGATATACTTGGACAAATATATTTTCAGGTAAAAAATTGGGATCAACAACTAAATATATAGTTGAATATGACAATCAATCAAAAAGCATAACGTTATTAGTTTTGTAATGACAATAAGAATAAATATTAATTTTCATTTTAGTAAAGGAGTTAAGGCATGAAGAAAATTAAAAAATCAACTTTAACAACTATAATACTTATTTTATTTACGATTATAATGTCGGTTTCATTTACGGCTTGTGATAATTCAATTTATAATATTGATTATGAGTTAATTGAATTAAGAGAGGCTTATTATCAAGGTAAATTATCCGATGAAGATATGCTAAGTATCGCTTATTACAGTAACGGTTGTAGTAGAGAACATAACGAAAACGTGATTTCAGAAGATTTTATACCTAAACCGAAGGCAGAGTTGAGTGAAGAAGTTAAAGATTTAATAAGAAAATCAATAGCAAATTATTTGAGTGACAAAAGCAAAAAGATTATCAAATATGATAACATTAGGTTGGGCGGATATTATGGTGAGTATAATGGATATACCGTTATTTGTCGCGTATATGAAAGTTTAATTGATGATATAATGCACGTTCAATTAGGTGGAGTAAAAGTTAGTTATGCTTATGATGAAGATATCTTTCTTTGGAAAAAATTGTAGGAGTGTTGTATGAATATAAGTAAAAAATATCACTACGCCAAGGCGTAATATCACTATGCATTAGCATAATATCACTGCAATAAGTTAAAAAAATTCTCGTTTGAAGTAAAACGAGAGTTTTTATATATAGAAATATCCACAGTGTCGGTGCAATCTAACTCATAACTTAAAAAATGCTTAGCAAACGCTAAGCATTTTTTACTCTTCCTATTTCAACGTTGTCTTTCGTTCTATCTCTAAGTTCTTTTTCGGGGTGGGGTGCGGTTTCGTAGCGCAAGTCTTCGCCAAACTTTTTAATATATTTATCAACTACTTTGTGACTAGGCGCGCCAAGTGGGTTTCTAACTACCGATTTTTGATATTGCTCAAAAGTGTTGTTTGCTTTTAGCGAGTTTACAAGAACGTAGTTTTCTTTTTGAGAAGTAAGCCTAATATTTTTCAAAACTTCACGTATATACGCCTTGTTTTCTCTAAACGACAAAAGTTCAGGAAAATCTAGGGTAACTAAAACGTCTTCGTAGTGCTTACCTTCGTATTTATATAAAAGTTCGGCTATCTTTTTAAGGTGACAAAGTTCGTCTTCAAAATGAGCAAGCCAAACGTTTTTGATATTTTCGTCGCTTTCATCTTTATAGCACGAATAGTATAAATAACACTCGGTATACTCGTGCATAAGGGCGCATTCAAGCCAAGTGGCGTTAGGGTCTTTCAAACTTTCGTAGCCCGAAACGTGCTGTTCTTCTATCATTGCAATTTCGGCGTAAATATTTCTGCCTGCTTGGTTGCGATAGAAACTGCCCACGTTCATATAGTAGTTCATTGTTTGTTGTTCCGCCGCCGTTATAATGTTTATATGAAGTTTAGTAAGCGGGTCTGAAAGGTAGTTGATAACGGGCTTTCTAATATCGTCAAACGGGTGGCGGTGTTCGGCAACGGTAGGACGACCTGGCATAATCTCGGTGTAACTGCCGATAAGGTTTTTATAACTTTCGCGCTCGTCCATATAAAGCATATCGGTAAAGCGATAAAGGTGGTCAAAGTCTTCAAGCAGTGCAAAGTCGAGTTGGTTTTTGACCGAAAAGTCCTTTTCGCGCTTTGCAAGAATTGCCGTTAAATCAACGGCTAATTGTTCGTAGGAAAGCGTGGTTTCTAAAATGCTTTCGTTTATAGGTTTAAGCGACGAAATGCGTTTTTGTTGCTGTTGTTCAACCCGCCTTATCTCAGCAATTTCACGCCGTAACTCGTTGTTAGAACAATGCCTTGCGAACTGGTGATAAAATTTAACGCTTTCAAACTCCGTGCCGTTAAGAAGAATAACTCTCGTTTTGGTATACGGTGCGGTTTCGTACTTGTCGTAACTTTTAAGCGCCAAATTTTTAAGTGTGTAATAATTGATTTTTGATTTTGATGACTGTTCAAACGGATTCATAAATTCCCTCCATACCGTTAATTATTTCACGGCGCTAAAAATAATATACAAAAAACGCTTAAAAAGTTAACTTCGTTACTTTACAAAAACGCAAAATATGGTACAATATATAGTGTAAAAACTTTAATTTAGTTAAGGAGAATTGAAATGGACGTTAAAGTAGTACCCGTGGTGGTAATAAACTCTATCGAACAAACACTTCCAACCATGCAAGCACTTTGTGACGGGAATTTACCCGTTGCCGAAATTACGTTTAGAACTGCTTGTGCGGAAGAGGCTATCCGCTTAGCAACTAAAAACTTCCCAGATATGTATATCGGCGCAGGCACGGTTATAAACGTAGATCAATGCAAAAAAGCGATTGATGCGGGCGCGAAATTCATAGTTTCGCCAGGTCTATCCAAAGAAGTTGCGCTATATTGTCAAGAAAAGGGCGTAACCTATTATCCCGGTTGCGTAACCCCCACCGAAATTATGGAAGCAATTAGCCTTGGCATAAAGGTAGTAAAATTCTTCCCCGCAAACGTTTACGGCGGTCTTAAAGCGATTAAGGCGCTTGCCGGTCCTTTTGGTCAAATAAAATTCTTGCCAACGGGTGGCGTTAGTGAAGAAAACCTAAAAGAATTCTTAGACTGTGACAAGATTTTTGCCGTTGGCGGTAGTTGGATGATGAAAGGCGACATAAAGGCAAACTGCCTTAAAATAAACGAGATTATTAAAGGAGAATAATATTATGGCAAAGGTTATTACTTTTGGCGAACTTATGTTAAGACTTGCACCCGAAGGTTATTATAGATTTTTACAATCGGAAAAATATCTTGCAACTTTCGGTGGCGCAGAGGCAAACGTAGCGGTATCTCTTGCAAACTACGGGATAGACGTTGCTTTCGTATCTAAACTTCCCAAGCACGAAATAGGTCAATCGGTAGTTAACTCACTTAGAAAATACGGGGTTGACACTTCGCTTATCGTTCGCGGTGGCGATAGGGTTGGCGTTTACTATTGTGAAAAGGGCGCTTCACAACGCCCAAGTAAAGTTATTTACGATAGAGCGTACTCGGCTATCGCTATGGCTGACAAGTCGGATTTTGACTGGGATAAGATTTTTGAAGGCGTTGAGTGGTTCCACTTTACGGGCATTACCCCCGCTCTTTCAGACAGTATGGCGGAAATTACTTTACTTGCCCTTCAACAAGCAAAAAAGAGAAACATCACCGTTTCTTGCGACTTAAATTACAGAAACAAACTTTGGTCGAAAGAAAAAGCAGGCAAGGTAATGAGCGAACTTTGTAGTTACGTTGACTACTGCATCGCCAACGAAGAAGACGCGAAAGACGTTTTCGGTATCGAAGCAGACAACACCGATATATACAGTGGCAAACTCAACCGTGAAGGTTATATCTCGGTTGCTAAAAAGTTAACCGATAAATTTAACTTCAAAGGCGTTGCTATTACCCTTAGAGAAAGTTTATCCGCTAACGACAATAACTGGTCGGCTATGCTTTACACGGGTGGCGAAGCGTATTTCAGCAAAAAGTACGCCGTTCATATCGTTGACCGCGTAGGTGGTGGCGATAGTTTTGGCGGTGGCTTAATTTACTCGCTTATTTCGGGGTATGACGCGCAATCTACTATCGAATTTGCAGTTGCAGCAAGTTGCTTAAAGCACTCTATCGAAGGCGACTACAATCTCGTTTCGGTTGACGAAGTTAAAAAACTCGCTGGGGGCGACGCGTCCGGTAGAGTTCAAAGATAATAAAAAAGCAAGGCAGTTGCCTTGCTTTTTATCTAAAAACGCATTATAAAAATTCCTTAATTGCCCACACTTAATCTTAGGGGGTAATTATGGACGACGAAAAATTTTCAACGCTTGACCAAATTGCTTGGGGGTTGTTTTCTCAAACGGGCAATATCGGTTACTACTTTTTGTATAACGACGTTAAAAAAAGAAGAAAAAACCATAAGGACAGTAAAGAGTAAATGGAAGTTATAGTAAACGCCATAGTTTTAAGGGCGGTAGACTATAAAGATAGCGATAAAATTTTAACCCTATACTCGCTTGAAAGGGGCAAAATTACCGCTTCAATAAAAGGTGTAAAAAAATCGGGTGCGAAACTTAAATTCGCATCCGAGCCGTTTGCGTTTTGCGAGTATGTTCTCGCCGAAAAGCAGGGGCGTTACACCGTTATCGGCGCTTCGTACATAGACACTTTCTTTTCCCTTAGAACTAATATGCTAAAATATTATGCGTCGGCAGTTGTTGGGGAAGCGCTAAACCGCTTAACCGTTGAAAACGAGAGTGACGACGGGTTGTTTTCTCTCACGATAAACGCTATAAAAAAGATAAACTATCAAGATAACGAACTTAAAAGTTTAGCGGTTTTTTTAATATCCTTAACAGAAATTGCGGGATATAAAATTCAAAAAGCAAGTTGCGTGGCGTGTGGCGACGATATAGAAGGGAGAGTTTTCTTCTCTACTAAAAACGCCGAGTTTTATTGTTTAAGTTGTCGGCCGGATGACGCTATGGAAATAACCATAGAAACCTACAACGCGCTAAAAACCCTAACCGAGCGTGGTGACGGCGTAGATATTATGCCTTCGCATCTTATAAAACTGTTAAAGTTTTTGTTTTATTATATAGAAATAAAAACCGAAACCAAGTTAAAATCGGGCACTTCATTAGTTGATTTTATTAAATACATTATGTAAAATGTGCGTTTTTTTTATCATTATGCGCTATTTATAAAAAAATGGTTGATTAAAATTGCAAAATAGTGTAAAATAATTAAGTTAAAAAATAAGTGAGAAATTTATTCTATAAGGAGAAATTATGAAATATACATACCTTTTTAGCGAAGGCAACGGTAAGATGCGTAATCTTCTTGGCGGTAAGGGTGCAAACCTTGCTGAAATGACTGGGCTCGGAATGCCCGTTCCCCGTGGTTTTACTATAACCACCGAGGCTTGTACTCAATATTATAAAGACGGCAAGCAAATCAACGAAGAAATCACCGCACAAATCTACGAATACGTTGCAAAACTTGAAGAAATCACCGGCAAAAAATTCGGCAGTATGGAAAACCCGTTACTCGTATCCGTTCGTTCGGGTGCAAGAGCGTCCATGCCCGGCATGATGGACACTATCTTAAACTTAGGTCTTAACGACGTGGTAGTTGAACGCTTTGCGGAAAAGACGGGTAATCGCCGTTTCGCATACGATAGTTATCGTCGTTTTATTCAAATGTATAGTGACGTCGTTATGGAAGTAGGTAAAAAATACTTCGAAGAACTTATCGACGAAATGAAGGAAAGAAAGGGCGTTAAACTCGACACTGAACTCGATGCGGACGACCTTAAAGAACTCGCTTTCCTTTTCAAGGCAGAATACAAGAAAAAACTTGGTACTGACTTCCCTTCCGACCCCAAAGAACAACTTATGGGCGCTATCAAAGCGGTATTTAGATCGTGGGACAACCCGCGCGCTATCTACTACCGCCGTATGAACGACATCCCCGGTGACTGGGGCACTGCCGTTAACGTACAAGAAATGGTATTTGGTAACATGGGCGATACGTCAGGCACGGGCGTTGCTTTTTCTCGTAACCCCGCTACCGGCGAAAAGGGTTTATTCGGCGAATTCCTTATGAACGCTCAGGGTGAAGACGTAGTTGCAGGCGTTAGAACTCCGCAAACTATCGACCAACTTGAACAAACCCAACCCGAAGTTTACAAACAATTCAAAGAAATAGTTGACAAACTTGAAAAGCATTACAGAGATATGCAAGATATGGAATTTACCATTGAAGAAGGCAAACTCTTTATGCTTCAAACCCGTAACGGTAAAAGAACTGCTGCCGCAGCGCTCAAAATTGCTTGCGACCTTATCGACGAAGGTATGATAAGTGAAGAAGAAGCAGTTTTAATGATTGATCCTAAGCAACTTGACGCGCTTTTACACCCTCAATTCGAGGCTAAAAAACTCAAAGCGGCAGTTCCTATCGGTCAAGCACTTCCCGCATCTCCGGGCGCAGCGTGTGGTAAAGTAGTATTCACGGCTGACGACGCTACCGAATGGGTTACCAAGCGTGGCGAAAAGGTTATCCTTGTAAGACTTGAAACTTCTCCCGAAGATATCGAAGGTATGCATTACTCTCAAGGTATCTTAACCGTACGTGGCGGTATGACTTCTCACGCAGCCGTAGTTGCTCGTGGTATGGGTACTTGCTGTGTATCTGGTTGTGGCGATATCGTTATGAACGAAGAAGAAAAGACCTTCTACTTAGGCGGTAGAATTTTCAAAGAAGGTGACGTTATTTCGATTGACGGTTCTACTGGTAAAATCTACGGCGAAGCAATTCCTACCGTTGAAGCAACCGTATCTGGTTACTTTGGTAGAATTATGGAACTTGCCGATAAGTATCGTAGGCTTGAAGTTAGAACTAACGCCGACACCCCGAAAGACGCTAAACAAGCAAGACTTTACGGTGCGGAAGGTATCGGTCTTTGCCGTACCGAGCATATGTTCTTCGAAGCAGATAGAATAGCGGCAATTCGCGAAATGATCGTTTCTAAAACGGTTGAACAACGCGAAAGAGCGCTCGCTAAACTTCTTCCTATGCAACAAGGCGACTTTGAAGAAATTTACGAGGCTATGGAAGGTAACCCCGTTACTATTCGTTTCTTAGACCCACCGCTTCACGAATTCGTTCCTACTGAAAAGGAAGATATCGTAGCGCTCGCTAAGGAAATGAAGATGAAAGTTGAAGAAGTTAAAGCGGTTATTTCGTCGCTTCACGAATTCAACCCCATGATGGGTCACCGCGGTTGCCGTCTTGCAGTAACTTACCCTGAAATTGCAAAAATGCAAACTCAGGCGGTTATCCAAGCAGCACTTGCCGTACAAGACCGTCATCCCGAATGGGAAATTATCCCCGAAATTATGATACCGCTAGTAGGCGAAGTTAAAGAACTTGCTTTCGTTAAACAAGTAGTTTGCGATACCGCTGAAAAGTGTATTGCAACCGCAGGCAAATCGCTCACCTACAAAGTTGGTACTATGATAGAAATTCCGCGTGCAGCACTCACGGCTGACGAAATTGCAAAAGAAGCAGAATTCTTCTCGTTCGGCACGAACGACTTAACTCAAATGACTTTCGGCTTCTCGCGTGACGATGCTGGTAAATTCCTTAACTCGTACTACGACAATAAGATTTACGAAAGCGATCCGTTCGCTCGTTTAGACGTGAACGGCGTTGGTAAACTCGTTGAAATGGCTGCAACGTTAGGTAGACAAACTAGACCTGCTATTAAACTTGGTATCTGTGGTGAACACGGTGGTGATCCTTCTACTATCGAATTCTGCCACAAAGTTGGTTTAACTTACGTTTCTTGCTCGCCGTTCAGAGTTCCTATCGCTCGCTTAGCCGCAGCACAAGCAGCACTTAAAAACAAATAATTTATAACAAAAACTCCCGTGCAAACGGGAGTTTTTTTGTTGTAAAATATTGAGTTTTAATGAGTTAATAATTCTAATATATCAGATTTTGCTTGGTCTAATATACTTTCGATTTTTAGCATTGTACGCATGTCTATCGTTTGGGTGTTATTTAGATTAGATGTTCCCGCATGTGCTCTTCTGCCTCTGTTTTTCTTAATGGTCGCGTTTTCGCTATTTTGAGCTTTTATTATTTCGTCAATCAAAACGCTTTTTTTAAGCATGCTAGGATGAGGAACACATAGATTACGCCCAATAACTTGAAGTTCATGCACCGTAAAAAATTGAAGTTCTTCTTTTGTCATATAAACACCGAATACACTTACTGTATATTTCTACACATTATTATACACAATATGTATTATATTGTCAAGGTATTATGAAAGAAGAAGTAGGTAAAAGATTTTGTGAGTGTCGCAAGGCGCTTAATTTAACACAAAAAGAAGTTGCCACCCGTTTAGGCGTAGCGCAACCCGTGTATCAAAGGTTTGAAAAGGGTATATACGAGTGTAATTATTCGCAACTCGTAGC
>JAFVQM010000021.1 GCA_017504795.1 Clostridia bacterium
GCGTCGTGTCCGCAAGCGTGCATTTGCCCTTTTATTTTAGATTTATACGGAATATCTAACTTTTCTTCGATTAAAAGAGCGTCCATATCCGCCCTAATTCCTATGGTAAAACCTTGTTTTTCAGGGTTTATAAACCCGACCACACTCGACTCGCCAAAACTTTCAGTATACGGAATTTCTAACTTTTCAAGTTCCCTTTTAACTACCGCTATCGTGTTTGGCAGGTCAAACCCGATTTCGGGGTGCTGATGAATTTCTCTTCTTAAATTTATAATATAGTTTTTGTCTGCGTACATAATTAAATCTCTATATTAGATAGCGGAATGTGTTGTTGGCAACCGTAGATATCGTCGTCAAACAAACTACCGCTTACGTTTTTACGTGGAAAAGTTATCTTTATAGAATTTACCACTTGATATTTTATAATAGAAACGTCACTTTCCTTTACACCGTAGGCGTTTGCAACCGCGAAAGCGGTTAAGTTATTCATAACGTATTCCATCTTTTCTTTGCTATCAAACATAAGGTCAAAAGTTATAAATAGCGGGCCTGCGTTTTTACTTCTTAAAATCTTGGTGTATTCAATAAGTTTTTTCATACGTTTTCCACCTCGCATACAGAAGTTTCTTTTAAGTTTCCCACCTTAACTAAATGAAAAATTGAAAACTCGTAGACTTCGCCAACGTGTATATCCGACGGCGAGAACGGAAACGCTAAATTCCCTGCCGACGATTTTCTCCCCACGTAGTCACAATGTAGCATTCTACTTCGCGCCAAGGCGCAAACGGTATCGGCTATCTCTTGGGTTTTGGCAACCACGTCAATGATAATAGATAGTGAACTCTCTTTTCCGCCTGCCGTTTTGTAGGCCAAGTTATAATCCCCGTCATTTATCGTGTTTTTAACGTTTTCTTTTACGAATTCGTTTACCGTATTTATTATTTTAGGAAGTTCTTCTATCGTTAGCGGATCGTTAATAACTGCGGGAGAAACCGTCCTATACCCCGACTTTTTAACGCCTTCGAGTTTGAGTGTTTTGTCTTTTGCGGGGGTAAAGCGAGAACCTTTTACCCTAACCGTTCTTTCGCTAACTTGCTCAAATACACAGTCGTGAAGGTCGACTACACCGTCCGGCTCGAAAATTAGATAGGGGTTGGACTGCTCGTACAAAGTGTGAGCGGCAACCCTTTCAACCGTGCATCTTCTTATAGGGTTTGCAGGCGTTAGTTCGAAGTACCCGTCATACACGTACGCTTGCATAACGTCCGCCGCGGCAACGGGCTCTGAACACATTGCCCCGCACTCCATAATCTTTGCCATATGAAACGCCAAGCCTTCGTCGTAACCGTTTTTGATAAGGGGCGCAGCGTAAATAGCCGTGTCACAAGCGCGCCCGCAAACTATAACGTCAACTTGTTTTTCAAGTAGTTCTATTATAGGTGCAACCCCTATTTGACTGACGATTTTTTCGCTTTTTTCTATCGCCGTTTCACTAAGCGGAAAGTAGTTTGACATATTTATTACTTTACCGCTTTTAAGTTTTTCTAGAACGTATTTTTTAGAAACGTCAGAATACACCGTGCCGAGCGAAAAATGTAAACCCTGTTCGCTTGCAATTTCAAATATAATATCTTTTAGCCAAAAAACGTGCTCTTTACTACCAGCGCCACCAGCCGTTCCTATAATAAACGGCGTTTTGTTTTTTAGCGCTAGCGGAAGCGCAAGTGACAAATCGCGCTTAACCGCATTTCTATCGGTAAAAGACTTTCCGCTACCTAGGTAGTAAGGACCGGGGTCGGTTGAGCCCGCGTCAACCCCTAAGTAGTCAACCTTTTCCATAAAAGCGTTTTTTAGGGAATTTTCGTCATACCCGTAACCTAATAAGCCACATAATGCAACTATCTTCATAATTTTCTCCTTTTCTATATTGTAGCACTGCGATATATATTTTTTATTGCATTTTGTCCTTATTGTATTGCATTTATTCCGTTTTTGTGTTAATCTTGTTTTATGAACGTTAAAAACTTTGTTTTATCATATTACAAAAATGCAACTTCAAGCATGCACGTGCATAAGGTTCGCAATTCCTTAGAAGCGCAAAACCCCCACACGCACGACTACTTTCAAATTTATTTCGTAACTCGCGGTAGCGTGGCGCATTTTACTGATAACGGCTCAACCGTTCTTCTTAAAGGGGATATGTTTATAATGCCACCTAAATGCATGCACTATATAGACCAGTCGACTAATTCCGAGTTTTTTTCTTTTTCCTTTTCGCCTGACAGTATCAATAGGATATATAGCGAAAACAAACTTGCAGTAGAGTTTTTATCAACCTTGCAAAACAACGGCGCTCCACTCAATAAAGTCGTACTAACTCAAAATGAAGCCGACTTTGTAGAGAACCTTTTAGAGCAAACGCTTTACGAGTTCGAAAAAAAAGGGCTTGCCTACGAAGAGATTATGAAGTGCTACTTAACCGTACTATTAACGGTGTTTGCGCGAAAACACTTAGAAGGCGCTATGCCTGAGATAAAAATTTCTCATCATAATCGCGAGCAAATAAAATATTGTATCGACTATATTACGAAAAACTATTTTGAAGACTTTTCTTTAAGCGAAATGGCGCACCACTCGGCGCTTAGTAAAAGCGTGTTTTGTAAGGCCTTTAAGGAACAGTCGGGATACACTTTTAACGAGTTTATTAACCGAGCGCGCATAAACGCCGTAAAAAACTACATACGTAAAGGCTATAAAATATCCGCCGTTTACGGCGTTTGCGGATATAAAGATTTTTCTACATTTTATAGAAATTTCAAAAAAATAGTCGGGGTATCGCCCGAAGAATATAAAAAGCAAGTGTAATAGGCGTTTTCCACTTATTTTTTTATTGCAATTATTGATTTAATGTGTTAAAATTAACACATGGAAGAAATTTTATTACAAAAATTAAACGCCCCCACCGCTAGCGAGCGCTTATCCGCGCTTGAAAGCCTAGTAAAGTGCGAAAAGGAAAAACCCCTTCGCCGTGAGGACGATGCTAACAACCATATCCACACAACGTACTCTTTTTCACCCTATTCGCCAACTAAGGCGGCGTATATGGCGTATAAGTCGGGGCTTACTTCGGCAGGCATTATGGATCACGACTCGCTGTCTGGCGCTATCGAGTTCAAAAAGGCTTGCCAAATTCTAAACATAGGCTCGACTTGCGGTGTTGAAGTAAGAACAAAATTTAACAAGGGTTTTGGTAAAATCAACCACCCCGACCAGCCTGACTGCGTTTATATGGCAGCGCACGGCGTTCCCGCTCAAAACCTTGCTAAGTTTAACGAGTATTTGGGCTTTTACCGTGAAAAAAGGTATATAAGGGACCAAAAGATGTGTAACCTTATAACTGAAAAGTACGGCAAGTTCGGTTTGGGTTTAGATTTTTATAAGGACGTGTATCCTCTATCCCAAGCCCACGAAGGCGGTACTATTACCGAAAGGCATCTTTTATACGCGCTTGCTATTAAACTTGCTAATTCGTTTGGCAAAACCAACCGCTTAGTAGAGTTTTTAACAAACGACTTAAATCTTGCGGTGTCGGATAAGGTTAAAGGGTATTTATTAGACGAAAGTAACCCGCATTTTATATACGACCTTTTAGGCGTTTTGAAGGCGGACACTAAGTTTTTCTATATCGATGCAGACGAAGAGATGCCACTTGCCGAAGACTTTATTAAGTTTGCAAAAAGTATGGGCGCGATACCCGCGTACGCATACCTTGGTGACGTTGGCGATTCGGTTACCGGCGATAAAAAGTCGGCTAAATTTGAAGATTCTTTCTTAGACGAACTCGTTATAGAACTTAAAAAAGCGGGGTTTTTAGCGATAGCGTATATGCCAACGCGAAACACCCCAAAACAACTTCAAAGAATTATGAAGTTATGTCGTGACAACGGATTTTTTGAAATCAGCGGTGAAGACATAAACTCTTCAAGGCAAAAATTCGATTGCGAAGCGCTTTCTAAACCAGAGTTTTCACACCTTATAAACTCTACTTGGGCGCTAATAGGTCACGAATACGTATCTTCAACAAAGGGCGTAGATTACGGTATGTTTAGCGAAAGCACCATATCAAAAACGCCAAACTTAGAAGATAGAATAAAAGCGTTTTCATTAATCGGTAAAAACACCGTTATAAATAATTAGGAGGCATTATGGGTTTAATTGATTTGAAAAATAAAGTTGCAGTAGTAACCGGCGCGAGCCAAGGTCTTGGCGAAGCGCTTGCTAAAAGGCTTGACGAAGAAGGCTGTAAAGTTGCAGTGTGTGATATTAACTACGAAGGCGCAAGTAAAGTTGCTAGTTCACTTAAAGACGCTATCGCTATCGCGGTTGACGTTACTAACTTTGAGCAATTACAACAAGCGGCTAAAACCGTTATTGATAAATGGGGTAAAGTTGATATTTTAATCAGCAACGCGGCAATCGTTAAAAGCGGTGATATATTTAATCTTACTCCCGAAGCGTTTGCTTTGGTTACCAACATTAACTTAAACGGCTACTTTAACACCGTTAAGGCGTTCGCTCCTTATATGCTTGAAAGAAAATGCGGTAGCATTATTCAAATTAACAGTAAATCAGGTAGAAAAGGTAGTTTCAAAAACGGCGCTTACGCATCTAGTAAATTCGGTGGCGTGGGCTTAACTCAAAGTTTAGCGCTTGAATTTGCAGAATCTGGCGTTAGAGTTAACTGCATTTGCCCAGGCAACCTTCTCAACTCGCCGTTATGGGTTAACAGTTTATTTAAGCAATATGCGGCTAACCAAGGCATTACCGAAGAAGCCGTTAGAGAAAAATATATCAACCAAGTTCCTATGAAACGTTCTTGCGAATACGAAGATATCGCAAACGCTATGGTATTTTTAGCGTCGGATCAGTCTTCGTATATGACTGGTCAAGCAATCAACGTTACCGGCGGGCAACAAATGTAATAAGCGCTAGTTATAAAGGCGCACGATAATTTAATTTATAGGATGTGTATTATGAAGACGAAAGCAGTTAGATTATACGGTAAAAACGACCTTAAACTTGAAGAGTTCGATTTACCCGAAATTAAAGATGATGAAATTTTAGTTCGCGTTATTTCAGATAGTATCTGTATGTCGAGCTATAAGGCGGTTGTTCAAGGTGAAAACCATAAGCGCGTTCCCGAATATATTTCAACCAACCCCGTTATTATCGGCCACGAATTTTGCGGTGATATCGTAAAAGTCGGCGCTAAATGGCAAGGAAAATACAAAGAAGGCGACAAGTTTGGTATTCAACCTGCATACGGTCCTTTACAAACCCCGGGGTATTCTTTCCCGTTCGTAGGTGGTGATTCTACCTACTCGATTATTCCAAACGCTATTATTGAAGCGGACTGTCTTATCAAATACGATGGTGACGCTTACTATAAAGCGTCGTTAGCGGAACCTATGTCTTGCATAATTGCAGGCTATCACGAAAACTACCACTCGGTATACGAAAAACACACCCACACTATGGGCATTAAAGAAGGTGGCGCAGTTGCTATTTTAGCAGGCGTTGGTCCTATGGGTTTAGGCGCTATCGACTACGGTATCCACTGCGATAGAAAACCCTCGCTTATGGTGGTAACCGATATCGACCAAGCAAGGCTTGATAGAGCAGCAACACTTCTTACGGTAAAAGACGCGGAGAAAAACGGCGTAAAACTTATCTACGTTAACACTTCAACGGTGGAAGACCCCGTTTCTTACTTAAAGAGTCTTAACGGTGGCAACGGCTATGACGACGTTTTTGTTTACGCTCCCGTATCTGCACTCGTTGAACAAGGTGACGCACTCTTGGGCGAAGGCGGTTGCTTGAACTTCTTTGCAGGTCCTACCAACCCGCAATTCTCGGCAAAATTCAATTTCTATGACGTTCACTATATGTTCCACAGAATAACCGGTACGTCAGGCGGTAATACCGACGACCTTAAAGAAGCACTTAAACTTGCAGGCGAAGGTAAAATTAACCCGTCAATTATGATTTCGCACGTTGGCGGTTTAGATAGCGTTATCGATACTACCTTAAACCTTCCCAACATCAAAGGCGCTAAGAAACTCGTTTACACGCATATTTCTATGCCGATGACTGCTATTTCAGATTTTGCAAAACTTGGCGAAACCGATCCTTTCTATAAAGACCTTGCTGAAATTTGCGAAAGAAACAACGGTATTTGGTCGGCTGAGGCTGAAAAATACCTTCTTGCAAACGCTAAGAAAATTTAATTATAAAGTATTAAAAAGCACCTTTATGTTCTGCACCCTGTTAGCGAAAGAATAATAAAAAGACCTAGAAAGGAATATTGATACTGTTTCAATATTCCTTTCTTTTTTTGTGTCCAAAATAAGTATAAATTATGGGATAATTTATATAGTGATAAACGATTATACATCTCCTAAATATCAAATAAGGAAAAGAAAAACTATAGAATATATTAACTTTAAAGAAAAATATAAAAAGAAAAATTCTTAACAAATATTGATACGAAATAAAAAATTATGTTATACTTATTTTATAAAAGGTAGGGATATTGTTATGAAGAGTAAGAAAATTAAAACTAAATATAAATTTTTTGCTATAATTTTAGCATTTTGTTTTTTAATTCCAACTTTACTTGCCGGTTGTATTCCAAGCACAGATCCCGACACTGGAGATACTCCACCTGCAGAATCAACTCCAACATTAACAATTGTAACTGATAGTCAATTAATTTATAGCGAAGCAAATAGTCGCTATGAAATAACGATTGCTCAAGGAGAATCATATACACTTAATGTAAACCTTGGAGATTATACAGGTGATGAGTATAGTATTATTTACTCTTGGAATTCTAGTGGAAATAGTTATGCAAGTTTAGAAAACAAAGTTATTTCCATTAACTCTGATGCTCCAACTTATGCTAACCCACAACTTACTATAAAACTACAAAAAAATGGCTCTACAAAAGCGCTAGAGACAAAGAAAATATATATTACCATTACAGAAAAAGCTTTTGTGTCGTTGGTTGCAAATAACAGCGAAGTAGAAATTAAAAAGTCTAATCAATATGGTGTTGATTACGAACTAAAAGTACCACTTGCTCATAGGTTCTACCAAATGCCTACTGTTATAGTAGATGGCTATGAAGAATATGATGTGTTTTATCAAAACAGTGATGATGAGTATTCTAAAGATAAGATAGAATTTAAGTTTGATGAGGACAAAACATACTTTAGACTTATAGATGAGTTTGATTTCTTGTATCCAATTGACTTTTATATCTTGATAAAAGACAAAAATGGCGAACTAATTAAACAGTTGGTTTGTGAGGCTGTAGAAACTTTAGATAGTGATGAAGTTATAGAAGTTTATTATGGCAATGAATTGACTCCTATTAAGAACAACGAAACTATATATATAGAAAAAACAGATACTAATGTTGTTCCACTTAAGTTCTATTTTAATGGTACAGAACTACTATCATATAGCTCTGCTTATACACTAGTAAACTCTAATGATGATATAGA
>JAFVQM010000022.1 GCA_017504795.1 Clostridia bacterium
AATTCCGCGCGGTAGCGCTTCGGCTAGTGCAAACTGGGGAACTTATCCCGGAGAAGGCGACGTTGATTTTTACGCATTATACACGGGCGCTACGGCATCTCAATACGAACTCGTAGTGTTACAAGAGTGGTGGCTTACCGCACACGACCACGTTTACGATAACGGGGAAGACATTTCCGCTTGTACCGTTGAAGGTTGTACCTATAAACACGTTCACTCATTTAGCGGTGAGTGGCAAACTGAAAGTTTATCTACCGTAGTAACTAAGGGCGTTAAGTATAGAGCGTGCGACACTTACGGTTGTACTAAAAAAGAGTACGGCGAAATTGAACTTGCAAAAGCCGTTTCTATCGCAGTAACTCAAAACCCCGACAATATGTACTACAACCCCGGCGATAAACTTGACGCTACGGGTATGGTAGTAACCGCAACCGCGGATAACGGCACTACTTGCGATATAACTAAATTCGTAACCATTGAAGATAAAGAGTTATCTTACGAAGATTATACTTTAACGATTTCTTACGAAGGTTTATCAACTACTATTTCCGTTACTATGGTAGCGGAACACGACCACACCTACGAAGGCGAGTATCTACTCGATACCGCGCCCACCTTTACAACCTTAGGTAAAGAATATAGAGTTTGTACCTTTGAAGGCTGTACTAAGCGTGAAGAAAGAGACGTAGCGAAAGTTGAAATGACTTCTATTGAAATCACTTCTCTTCCTGAAAAGACCGACTACTTCGTTTACGAAACGTTAGACAAATCTGGCTTAGAAGTAACCGGCTACGGCGCAAACGATTATCAAGAAGATATTACCGACCTTGTTACCGTAACGGCAAGCCAAATGGTACTTGGCGAAAACACCGTTACCGTATCTTACGGCGAATTCAGTAAAACCTTTACCGTAAACGCTCAATCTAATTCGGTATACGACGTTTCTTATGAAGTAACCGAAAATACCGAAGTAATGGTAGAAGGCTACTTTGTAGGCGTTGCAAACGAAGGCGATAATGCCGACAAAGAAATGCTTATTAAAGATATTGATACCGACGATATTATCGCAATTCGTGGCGTTTCGTACGACACTTTTGAAAACAACTTCGGCTACGCTTACGGCGATTTAGTTAGAATTTCAGCAACCTTAAAAGTTGAAACGGACGTTGAAACTCTCGGTAAAAAATACCTAGAATTTAGCGTTAAAAACGGCGATAAAGCAAGCACTATAATATCAAGCGGTAACGCGGTTAACTTCTCACTTGAAAACACCGTTAACTTCTATGAAGACGTTGGAACAAGCGCTGGTTTCTGGACGACGGATACTCTCAACCGCACCAGCAACTTCTACAAAATTATTAAAATTCAAGGTTGCGTATACGGTTTTAGATACGGTGACACCGATAACCTAGTTATTCACTGCAACACCGAATTTACAAACACCGTAATTTCTAAATTCAAAACTAACGGTAAATATATCACTTTCCGTGACGACGTTACTTCTCAAAACGTTGGCGCTAACTGGATTGATTATTTCGGTGGTGACTTAGTTTATAGTAACTCTTCATCAAAGGCACTTGGCCCTGGCTACGGCGTTTTAGTTGACTTATACGCAGTATACACGGGCGGTGACGCTACGACTTATCAATTAACGATACTCTCTTCCGACTGGTTAACTTCGACCGACACGGCTATGGACGGCGATTACACAAACTTAGAAGTTATGAAAGAAGTTACTCTTGCATACTTCCGTCAATTAGGTCAAATCCAGTACAACCAAACTATTCAAAGACGTAATATTAACGCTAACCCCGAAGACGCTACCGCTCAACGTCAATTATACGTTGACTGCTCGTCTTTTGCAAACGCGATATTCTACGAAGCGTTTGGTATGAATATTATTCAAGACGGTGTTCCTATCGTTAAAGACGGCGTTACTTACGACAGTTTAGCCCCGCAAACATACAATACTCAAATGTATTGTGAACAGTATTTAGGTCAAGACCCTGCAATTATCGGCGTTTGGAAAAAGAACACCGACTATAACACAACCGCTAAAAAAGCAGCACTTATAGAGTACGTTGTTGAAAATCTTCAACCTGGTGACGTATTTAACTACCGCTATGGTGACGGAAGTTCTTCACGCGGACATATTATGGTTTACCTTGGCAATAACACATTCTTCCACTCTCGTGGCGGTGACTTTATGGCTATCGGTGAAGAAGGTGTTGAAACCCCAGCGCAAACTAGGGATAACGCTTGGCACTACGAAAGATGTTCTACCGTTTCGTTTGCCGATATAAGTAGACTTATTAGTGAAGACGGCGATAGAGGTCTTTTAAGCAAAGGCGTAATTTGCTGGATTAGACCTTTGGCAAGAGAAAATGTTACGCCTACCGCTAACTCAATTGCTCGTATGCAGTATCAAGGACTTGATACTGAAAAAACGGTTGATAAGGGCATTAACTCGTCAGTATCAAAAGGCGAAACGATTACTTACACCATTAGCGCAATTAACCACTCGCGTAACGATTATAAGGGCGTTGAAGTTAAAGAAATTTTAAGCGACAACGTAACGCTTATTCAAGCGCCTGCGGGTTACGTTTTAGACGGTAACACCTTAACCTTTAACTTTGATATTAACCACTTCTCTACCACAGAATTAAGTTACACCGTTAAAGTTAACGATACGGCTACGGCTGGCTCGCTTATCGAAAGCAAGCAAACCACCGTTGGCGGAATTTTAACTACGAGAGTGTTTAACGTAGTTTCGGGTTATGCTACCGCTCAACTTAATTCAGTTGCAACTAAGGCAACTAACTTTGCAAAAAACAGCGCTACGTTTGATAATCCTATGGAATTAGTTCGCTCGATTTATAAAGACTTAGGCGTTACCGCGTTTGATAATTACGATACGATTGACGCACTTCTTAGCGATTTATTAGAAGTTAACGTTAACGACGAGTTAAACGAAGAATCTGACCTTTATAGTATGGTTGCGCCTGACCTTTACGGCGGTCGACTTATGTCTAATATGTATATAAGAGATAAAGATAACGTTAGACTTATCAAAGAATGTAACTTATCAGTTGGCGACGTTATTATTGCAGATTACAAAACGGCTCAAAAGGACGAGGGTGGCAACACCGTAGTTGATCCTGACACCGGCTTTACCGTATACGATGACGTTTATTACGTAATTTATATCTACGTAGGAAACGGTCAACTCGTAGCGTTATCTAACGAGCCTGCTGTAAATGCTAACCTTAATACTTGCGTACTTAAAACTATGAACGAAAGTCAATATAATAGTGACAACGTTTTAGTAACGCTTTACTCGTATTCAAGATACGTGGTACTTCGCCCGTCAATGGTAGCGTAAAATTTATAACAACGAAAAAACCTGCTGAAATTCAGCAGGTTTTTTTAATCTATATGTTTTTGCTTAAAACTACCGCAACAAGTAAGGTCGGTGTAGTCGGTCGTTATTTTTACGGCGGATAAAGTACATTCTTTGCCGAGTTTGTTATAGATGCAGTTAGATACGTCGCAGTCGATACAGTTTTTGTTCATAATTTTTCTCCTAATAAAAGTATATATTATAATAAAGTAAATATACATTGACAAAGACGAAAATTTGGTGTAAAATTTTATACGTATAGGAGTGTGTATTATGAAGATAATTCTACTTAAAGACGTTAAAGGTACCGGAAAGGCTGGCGAAATTAAAGAAGTTGCCGACGGGTACGCTCGCAACTGCCTTATCAAAAAGGGTTTGGCGGAAGAGGCAACGTCTGTAAAAATTAACAGCCTTAACATTAAAAAAGACGCGCAAGATTTCCACAAGCAAGAAGAAATAAAGGCTTTGCGCGAACAAGCGAAAAAATTAAACGGTGAAAAGGTAACCGTTAAGATAAAGTGTGGCGAAAACGGTAAAATTTTCGGTTCAATAACGAGTAAGGAAATTGCCGAGAGTTTATCTGAAAAGGGCTTTTCGGTTGACAAGAAGAAAATTCTTCTTAAAGAAGGCATTAAAAACCTTGGCGAATACAAGGTAGACGTAAAGTTTTTGCCTGACGTTTTTGCAAAAATTACCGTGGAAGTTATTCCACTTTAAAAAAACTAATTATTAAGCGGTTTTTCCGTTTTAACTTTTGGAGAAGTTATGGGAAATTTTATGAGAAGAACGCTAGCGTTCATATTAGGTATGGTCTTTTCGCTAGTATTAACGCTTGGCGGTATCGCAGGTGGCGCGTACTGGGCGTATAAAAACTTAACATTAGGTACGTTTACTCCCGACCAAGAGAGCGAAATATCGTCTTGGACGATTGAAGATTTAACCGCCTTCGTTATAGGCGTGGCTAACGACCCGCAGTCAATTACCCTTGAATTGCTTGAAGATAAGGGCTTTGATATTGAAACGACGCTGGGCTTAGATTTTTCAACTGCAAATCCGCAAGACGTTGAGAGTTTGAAGTCGCTTGCCTTTGCATCACTAGCAAGTCCAACGGGGCTTAGTGAAGTAGATATGGGCATCTTATTTTTGTTCTTACCCAAAAACGCTGAAACGGGTAGATACCCCGTGTTTTCAGAAGGGGCGCGCAGTCGTTTAAGGCAGTTTAACCTTGGCGATTTCGTATACCCTGATGCAAACGGTGTAGTAGGCGCTGCAAACGTTCTTCGTTCAATGAAACTCGGCAGTATTTTAAGTGATACCTACCTTGAAACCTACTCGGGTGGCGAATACACTTATTCGAGCGAAGATAGGGGGCTTAATCTTCTTGGCAACATTCAACTTGGGTTGTTTACCGCTTTAATTGAAGGTAAATCGGTTGATATTGGCTACGAGATTATGGAAGGTTACTTATCTAACCTTAAAACCAAATCACTTGCTGAAATTATCGCGTCTTTCGGCGCGACTGACGACGAGACTTACAGTTCAAACCTTGAAAAATTAGCGCTTATTCCTGACGTTAAACTTCAAGACGCGTTTATTTGGAACGAAGAAAATTCTTGGTACGAACTCGATATTTCTAAGTTTATGTCGTTTGGCACGGTAGGTTCGCTTATGGGTATTTCGGCTTGTACGAAATCGGAAGATTGCCCCGTTCACTCTGACGTTAGCGATTGTGACGGTGAACTTTACGAAAACGGCGTTGTATCCGAACAAACGGGCATAATGAAAGCAATGCTTAAAGGTCTTGCAAACGTTCAAATTATGGACCTTATGACGGGTGGCGTTGAATTCGACTCTATGTTTGACGATATATTGCTTGGCGACTTGCTCGGCTACGATATAGACTATCCTAGTGGCGAGTGCGAAGAAGATTGCACCTTGGAACACGAGCACGTAACGTATTCTTACTGTAAGCCTAACTGTGATATCGACCATAAACACAACTACTATTTCGTTAGTGCGTTCGAATACGTTGGCGATATGATGAACGAACTTGCAAACAAAACGTTTGGTGAGATAACTTCGGGCGGGCTTGATATTACGGGTATTATTGAAGACACTACTATCGGCGAAGTTATGGGCTATAAACTCAAAGGTGGCGAGTGGGTTGACGAAAACGAGCAACCGGTTGACAAAACTACGTTAGTTAATAAAATTTTATATCAATTATATCCTAAAAAGGTAGGCGAACTCGGTTCGTTAACCTTTGAAATGATGGTAGCGGATATTGAACTTGGCGAAGTGTTTGGTTACGTAAAATGTAACGCTATAAGCGATTCTTGCCCCGTACATACCGAATTTTGTATGGAAAGCGCGCCGTATTGGTATGACGGTAGCGAGCGCGTATCGCTTATGTACAACGTTTTATCTAACATAAAACTTTCGGCGTTATCTAATGATGACAGCGTTATTCAAGACGAACTTTCTAGTTTATTCGTCGGCGACCTTATGGGTTATACTAACGACGGTAGCGGTTGGGTTAAGTTAGTTGGTGGCGTTGAAATGCCCCTTGATTCGTTAGAAGAAATTATCGCAGATATTAGTTTGTCGGAAGTATTTAACGGTTCGTTCAACTTACAGTCTAAGATAAACGGTCTTAAACTTAAAGACGTTGTAAACGTAGAAGGCAACCAAATTTTATCGCTCGTTGGCGATTACACGGTTGAAGAACTTCCAAGCCGTATGCAAGCGCTTTACGTGGGCGAAATTATGGGCTACGAAAAACGCGGAACGATATGGTGGGATAAAACTAACAACAAGGCGGTAACCGGCATTAACTACAAACTTTCTAACCTTACGGTTAGCGACTTGTCAGACGGTGGCTTCGATACGCTTATGGACGGGATTTTACTTGGCGACGTTATGAGTAACTACACGTCGGGCGCGTTCAGCCTTTTAGAACTTGGCGCTATTAGTAGCGAAGGTTGGTCCGCGGTGACTGACGAAAATAACGACGGTAACATCAACGCTGGTGACGTTCCGATTAACCAAATTTCTAAGCGTATTTCAGAAGGTATTAAAACGGCAACCTTCCACGACCTTATTGACGCGGGCTTAATCACGGATAACGGAATTTCCGCTAAACTCGATACTAAACTCGGCGTTGACCCCGTTACGGGCGACGGTTTGTGGTGGCCATTAACGGTAACTCAAATTATTGAAGCTCTAATTGATGCGTAAAATAGTAAAAACGGCTCGTTAAGAGCCGTTTTTCAAAAGGAGATATTATGATTAAATATGTGTTTATTGTTGAAGGTATGATGTGCTGTAATTGCGAAAAGCACGCGGTAGATAGCGTTAAAAAGGTTCTTCCGCAGGCTAAAATTACCGCGTCACACCAAGATAAAAAGGTAGAAGTTATCTTAAATAGCGAAATTGACGAGAGTTTAGTTACTTCGGCAATAGAAAGTAGGGGCTACACCGTAAAAGGCGTAAGCAAAGAAGAAGTTAAAAAGAAAGGGTTATTTTCCCTTTTCAAAAAGTAAGATATGGAATTTTTGTATTTTTTAGAAGGGTTGAGAAACCAGTTTTTTGACGGGTTATTCTCAATTATAACGCTACTTGGTGAAGAAACGGCGTTTATGGCGGTTGCAATAATCGTGTTTTGGTGCTTTTCTAAATTTCAAGGCTATTATCTTTTAATAACGGGGTTTATAGGTACGGTTATAAACCAGTTTTTGAAAATGATATTTAGAATTCCACGCCCGTGGGTAAAGGATAAAAACTTTACGATAGTTGAAAGCGCAAGAGAAGGCGCTAGCGGATACTCGTTTCCTAGTGGGCATACGCAGTCGTCGGTGACGTTATTTGGCGGTATTGCTAGGGCGAATAAAAACAAGTGGGTAAGGGTAGTTGCAATAGTAGTTTGCGTGCTCGTACCCCTATCGCGTATGTATTTAGGCGTTCACACTCCGCTTGACGTTGGCGTTTCAATAGCTATATCGCTACTTTTAATATTTATAGGTTATAAGGTGTTCGAACTTGCAAAACAAAGCGATAAAACGTTCTATATTATAATAGGCGCGTTGTCGGTGCTAGTTATTGCCTTTTTAATCTTCGTGCACGCGTATCCTTTCCCGAGTGAAGTGTATTTAGAAGAAAATATCCACAACTTAGAATCGGCTAGAAAAAACGCCTACACAATGCTAGGTTGCGTTGCAGGGCTATGGGTAATTTACCCGATAGAAAAGCGCTACGTAAAATTTGAAGTTAACGCCGTTTGGTGGGCTCAAATACTAAAAGTGGTTTTGGGTTTAGCAATCGTTATTTTAATTAAAGAAGTTTTAAGATTTCCGCTTGACGCTATCTTTCAAGGTCACTTAATAGCACGTTCTATAAGGTACTTTTTAATAGTAGTAACGGCAGGTGTTTTATGGCCGTTAACGTTTAAGTGGTTTAGTAAACTCGGCAGTAAAAAATAAAAATAAAGGCTAACGAAAAATTCGTTAGCCTTTTTAATTTAGTTTTTATCATAATCTAGAACTTCCCAGTCATCAGGCGGGTTGCCTAAATCGGGTACGTCCATTAAAACTCCGCCTTTAAGCGCAGATTCGTGAGCGATAAGCCCTGGGATATTATATCTTGCAACCGCCCAAATATTAGTTGGGGAAAGTTTGCCGGTTGCGTACGCTCGACAAAAGTCGTCTATAAGGAAGTGGTGCGTACCGTTATGCCCGTTCCAAATACCCTCGTATTCTTTTGGTAAGCGTTCGGTGGGTTGAATAGGCGAGGTTTCGTAAAAACCCATTCCGTCGGCAATTTCTTGAATTGCCTTATCGTAATCACTTTTAATTAAATCACTAACGCTTTTGGGTTGCAACTCGTCAGTTACACGCTTTAAGACGTTCATTTTGGGGTTTTCGGGGTTCCACGTGCTTAAATGGTGGTTGGCAACTGAAAATTCGTAAGCGCCATCTTCACCGTAGAATTGCGATATATAAGTTTCAGGAGCGTGCCAACCAACGCATCTATTTTCGCTAATTCTTGCAATACCGCCGTTTGAAAGTTTAAGTAGCATAGTTTCGTTAGAGAAGGGGTTTTTGTAGTTGTTTTTATCTTCGCCGAAAATATCGGTTCTGCTACTGCCTTCAAAACCCATAGCGCTAACCTTAGTTGCATACACGCCCGGCATTGAACTAAGTATCATTGCCGTTGAGTGCGTAGGATAGAAAAAGGGTGGAACGCCTGCAAATTTTTTCCAGTTATCACCGCCGGAACTCTTGAAAGAGTCTTCCATATTTCTAATATCGTGATTGTAGTGCGCTTCGCCGTAAACGAATTTGCCGAAAGTACCTTTTTTGTATTCTCTACGGCAAAACATTGCAGGTGCGCGGTACACGCCCGTTTCGCCCATAGAATACGTTAATCTGGTTTCTTTAACAAGCCTTGCAATTTCTTTAATTTCGTCAATAGAAACGGCGCAAGGTACGGCAGAGTATACGTTTTTACCTGCTTTAAGCGCGTCTATTACCATTTGACCGTGCTTAAACCTTTGCGTAAAGATAGCAACTGCGTTTATAGATTTATCTTCAAGCGCTTTTTCAAAACTTTCGTAACCTTCAACGCCGAATTTTTGCATATATTCTTGTTCACGGTCTTTTTTCAAATCGCAAACGTAAACCTTTTCTACTACGGGGTGCGCCTTAAAAAGGGGTACGAAAAACTTAGAAAAGCGACCGCAACCGATTACTACGATTCTTAATTTTTCTTTGTTCATATTATTTCTCCTTTTTTTCAAATTGCTTAACGTCTAACTTCCAGTCTTCTTTTTCTCTAAAAGGAGTTTTGAAAGTCTTTTTAAGTAAGCCCTTTTTCTCTAAGTGGATATAGCAAGCCCTATCGCACGCCCTACCGCAAATTGACGAGCGATAAAAGTGTTTAGCGGGTGGGTAGAAATAGATGTTGTCAAGTATTTCTTTTGCGCCTTCGCTGTCAAACTCAGCCGTGCCGTTTATAATATCCATCTTTTTTTCTTGACCGAAGATATCAAACGCTTCGGGTGGCATAAACGGGTTTTTAGAACCGTTAGCGCCGTTGTAGTATACCGCGCAACGCCAGCAGTCTACCTTGCCGTCGTCACTAATAGCGTGGCCGGGGCATGCTTTTATACACTCGTTACAACCGTCGCAAAGGCTGGGGGTAACGATAGGCGTTTCTTCTAACTCCATATCGGTAATGATAAATGAGTAGCGAATAAACGGGCCGTATTCTTCGTTTAATAAACTGCCGATTTTACTCTTTTCGCCAAGCCCGCATTTCACTGCGCAATCTAAAAAGTTAAGTTGATTTTCTTGACTTACGCCGTGATATACGTCAACGTAGTCGACTTCGGGGTTGGTAGTGCCTTTTTCGTTTAATATAAGGGGGCTTATTTTTTGGGGAATAGCGGTGTAGCCTTCGCTTTCGATAAGGTTTGAAACTCTAATAAGAGCCATAGGCATAACCGTTTCTTCTAAGTTTTCAACGCCCATAGTGGTATATTGATAGTAGGTTGTGCCTTCTTCAACGCCACGATATATTCCGCGCAGTACTCTAAACCCTAAACCGATAACCGTTTTAGCGTTTGGGAAAATTTTGAATAACGGGTCGTTTTTATCAAAGCGACTTGCAGGTGCGAAACCAACAACGTCCGCGTCGCATATTTTAGCAAGTTTTATTATTTGATTTTTCATATCTTTCCTTGCTCCTTTAAGTGTTTATAGCAAACCGTTTCGCACGATTTACCGCAAAGACAGGCAACGTAGCCTAAATGCGTGTTTGGTAAGAATTTAAGTTCAGGATATATCGCTTGCGCGCTTTCTTTATCAAACCTTTTCTCGCCGTTTAATATTTTTTCTCTTTCGGGGTTATCTTTAAGCGTTTCTTCGGTAATAAACGGGTTAGACTTATGCGCGCCACGATAGTAAACGCTACATTGCCAAGTGTCAACACCGCTATTTGATATTGCCTTGCCAGGGCAAGCGTTTAAGCACTTACCGCACTTGTCGCAAAGTTCTATCTTAAAAGGCTCGTCACAATCGAGTGGCATATCGGTAATAATAAACACCCAACGCATAAAAGTACCGTATTTAGGGTTTATTACTTTGCCGTGCATACCTACGCTACCAAGCCCGCAAATAACTGCCGCTTTATTGTAGTCGATAATAACGTCAGGGGCGGGTTTGCCTTCCTGTACGGGCGAGGCAAATTCGAGTTCGTAAATTCTAGAAACTTCGGGGTTAGTTGACTTATCGCCTTTTACCTTAAAACCGGGGATATATCTTTGAAGGCAAGCGTCGTAGCCCGCGTCTTCAATCATTGCGCCCATTTTAAGAAGGAAAATTTCCGCAAACGTTTCGTCGGTATATTTTACGCCCACGTTTACGTAGTTAAAATATTGGCTTTTATCTTCCATAGCCATATATAAGCCCTTTGGTACGGGAATACCAAAACCTATAATGCATTTAGCGTTGGGTAGTATTGACAAGGGGTTATGCTGTGGGTTATCGCCGATAAAGTATTTAATATCGCCGATACCGCATACGCCCGCGCCAAGTTCACGCGCTTTTTCTTTTATCATAGTAGCCGTTATCATTTTTATAGCTCCTTTATTTCATCTTTCGTCAAAACTTTACTTTGCGTATTATCTTTATTCGTATTTGCGTTTTCAACTACGAATAAAAGTGCGTTTTCGCTTACTTTTAGATGATGCCAAGTATTTTTTTTGACGATATATAATTTTTCTTTTTCTAAATTAGTTTTTTGAAGAGGATACCCGTCGTCCGCCGTAAATAGGGTAGCGGTGCCGTTTATTAAAACGAAAACCTCATCCGTTTCTACGTGGCGTTTAACTGTTTTTAATTCGCCGTACTGCTCGGCGGGGGTTATAAAAGCAACTTTCCACCCCTCGAACTCGTGAACTAAATCAAATCCACTCCCACGTTTTGGGTTGTTTTTTATTTCTATCATCTATCCATCTTCCACGCTTTCTTTTCGTGGCGCAAGGGGTTTTCAAACCTGCCTTCCATACAACCGCCCTTCTTTTCAAGCATATTAACGCACGCTCTTATACAGCCACCGCATTTAGCCATATTATAACCAACCCAACTTGGGAAGTACTTTTCAAGCGCGGTGTATACCTTTATTACTTCTTTTTCGTTAGCAACGTCGGTTACGCCTTCAAGAATGTCGAGCATACCGTTTTCGTTTTTATCAAAAACTTCTTTGGGAACGAAGGGGTTGTAATATCTACCGCCGTGCGTATAGAAAGCGTAACAACGCCACATATCTATATCGCCCCACTCGCAGAGTTTACCGTCAAGGTTAACTGAAATCGTTTTACCCGAATTGATAGGCGGAATACATCCACCGGGGCATTCTCTAACGCAAGCGCCACATTTACGGCATAAAGGCTTACCCGAATACATTTCGTCATACTCGTCAAACTCAGCGTCCGTAAAGATAAACGCCACGCGTTGAAGCGGACCGAATTCTTTTGTTAAAAGCATTTTACTCCACCCGATTTCACCAAGCCCGCACGCTACTGCCGCTAAGCGGAACTGGAATTGTAGGTCGGGTGGTTGTTTGCCTTCTTCTACCGCGCGAGTAAACTGAACGCTTCTATGATGCGCCGTTTTTCCCTTAGCGTGCTTAGAAACTTCAATTTGTTCTTCGGGGGATAGGGAATTTCCGGGGCTACCGTCCATATCCGAAACCGCACCGCGCGCGCCCGTGTTACGGTAAACGAAAGCCTCGTAGCCTTCGTCTTCAATAACTTTACCTACGTGATACAGAACGGCAGGGGCGTGTATTTCGTTTATGCCACCGTACGCCATCGACGGATATTGATAAAACTGTGTACCTTCTTCAATACCACGTTGAACACCGCGCGGTATTCTAAACGCCATTGCTATACAACTTTTAGCCCTTGGAAACAAGAATTGCGGGTTCATAACGTCGGGCGCGCCCTTAAATCTAGATAAGGGGCCGATACCGCATAGATCCGCGCCTGCTTCAAGCGCCGCTTGTTTAATCATTTTGCTGGTAAGCATAATTATCCTCCAATTTTACGAACGAAGTGTTATCGCTCGAATATATCAATTTATCGTTATCGCGTGACACCAAAACGTTTTTATTTTCTAAAACGTAAGGGTATATAGTTCCCGAATGGTCGGGTTCTAAAAGTTCTAATAAGTTGCCAACGTATTTAGCGTTATCTATATACGCGCGAAGTATTTTAACGGGGTTGTTATGAACGCGCGTTGCAAGTTTCATAGAAGGAACTAATCCTTCGTATAAATAGACGTCTTCCGGGCGAATATAACTAGTACCCGATAAAAGCCACTCGCGGTTTTCTTCTTTTGATAAATACTTTTTGCAACCGCTTTCAAACACGTAGCCGTTGTCCATCTTAGAAATTTCTTTCTCGTGGGCAACTAAATTATCGTGAAAAGTGTGGAGTGAGCAGTCGTTTAAGCAACCGCTGTTTGCAAGCAGATACATCTCTTTTCCGTTATCGTCACACCACTTTCTAAGTTGTTTTAGGGCGGTAAAGTCACGATTTTTTTCGCGCTGAACGTAAAAACTGTCAAAGTACTCTTTAACGTAATCTAATCCGTGCACCGTGCCTATTTTCATATTGACTGACGCTCTTACGTCAACCCTTTCAAAGTTTTGCTTTACGAACTTTGCAATTAGTGGCGATGTTGTGGTTACAGAAGTTAAGTTAAATTTACTTGCGTAATCAAGCGTTTCGCCTATTTCGTTAAAAAGCGCGCGTGACTGTGCCTTTTCTCCGTAGCAGTTAGCGTTGAATAATAAATTGAGTTTTAAGCCCGATTTTGCAAGTTTATCAAGGTCTTGTATTTGTTTAGATTGCGCTTCCCACGGGGTTAAACCTTGGCTACGCGTTTGGTCGTTTCTTCCGCTAGGAAAAGCACCCCACGAACAGTAAACTTCGTAAATATCGTCCTTTCGTTTAATAATTTCGTCAACTAGCACGTCGCTAGACTGAACGCGATATCCAACTGAAAATTTCATTTCGTATCCCCTTTGGTTTGGTAATTTTATTATACTATACTTTTTGTTTGAAAAACACTATAAACAAAACATAAAAACATAACAAAACAAACATTTGACAATTTTATAAACTCTTAATATAATGTAATTATAAAAATGTAGATAGGCGGTAAAAACTATGAATTTAATAAAACTAAACCCGTTTTTGCGTTACGCTAGTATGCATACGCGCCTAAAACCGTCAACTAAATTTAGCGTTTGCTACGATTGTAGGCTTTTTTACTTTGCGCAAGGCAAGGGGGATATGGTAATTAACGGCAAAACTTATCTTATAGGTAGTAACGACGCGGTTTTTCTCCCGCCAAAAACCAAATACCGCTTTAACTTTAATACAAGTAAAGATTTAAGCGTTTACGTTTTGAATTTTGACCTTATCGACGAGTTTTGTAAGTATAAAAAATCATTGTCAACCCCAACGGAAGAAACGTTTGACGAGTTGCTCGTTCTAAGTTACGAACTACCAGAAAAATTTCAAAACCCGATAGTTGTAAAAAACGCGTTTTCGGTTAGAAAACACGTTGAAAAATGCGTTGATTTATTCTTACAAAAAACTACTTATTATCAAGAAGAGAGTTCCGCTCGTGCAAAGCAAGCGTTACTTGAACTTTTAAGGGAAAGTGAAATAGGTGAATATCCGCTCGTTCAAAACGTTATCGATTATATAAGAGAAAATTATCATTTACCTGAACTTAGCAACGATATGATTGCCGAAAATTTTAATTACCACCCGTACCATCTAAACCGCATAGTAAAAGCGTACACTCAAAAAACGCTACACGGCTACCTTCTAGATTATCGTATACAAATGGCTAAAAACCTTCTCATTACGACTAAACTTTCGATAACTCAAATAGCCGACAAAACGGGCTTTACGTCGTATACTTATTTTATTAAACTTTTCCGCGAAAAAACGGGGCAATCGCCACTTAAATATCGCAATAATCACGAACTCATAAGGCTATAAAAAAAGAACGGTTTAACCGTTCTTTTTTAATGATTTTTTATAAACGCTATAAGCAACAACGTGGAAAATTCCAAGTAAAACTATCACGAGTGACGCTAGCGTTAAAAAGTAACAATACCAACCGTTATCAAGGTTGAGTAGTGGAAGATTATCCATAGGCGGGTGAGTAAGGTACATAAAGTTAGCGCGTGCAAAATAGTTGTGCGCGCCGGCTAAACACTCTTCACACGTGCAAACCGCAACGGATAGAAAACTGTTTATCCATAAAACGATAAGCGCTATCATACCTACGATTGCAAGGTTAACGCCGTAAGTTTTAATTTCCCACTTTACAAGTTTTTCTCTTAAAATATAGATAGGGAAGAATATTATAAACGAGTGATATATAAAGTATTGATAAACTTGAATTACCGTAAACTTAACGCCAACCGTGGGAACGAAAAGGGCGATTATCGCGCCTAGTAGCATTGTTGGTACTTGAAAGGCTAAAATGGTTTCTTTTGCCTTATCGGTTTTTGCAAGAAACTTATACCCAAACATAAAAAATATTTGAATAGAACACAAGTGAAAGGGTAAATCGCCGGGGTCTAAAAATCTACCGCCTTCACGGTGGGGCGACGGCATCATATTGCACATAATCTTAGTAACTTCACTACAAATCGACATTATTATCATAATGGTAACTACGGTATCGATTTTAAGTTTTAACTTTTTAGAAACTACGAGTAGGGTAACAATAATTACGGCGCTAATGCCAAGCCATAAAAAGTGATTTAAGGTAAACATAATAAACTCCTATTTTTTATCTGTTAAGTTGACTGAAAAGTCTATAAAAGACTGTGTAGCGTGCGATAAATACCTGTTAGTTTTATGAAAGAAACAAATGTTTCTACTTGCAATACGGTCTTTAATTTTATAGTAGTAAACGTCGCTAGATGAACTAGTTTTTTTAATGAGCGTATCCGCGATAAAGGTAAGCGCTAAGCCTGCGCAACAAACGTTGTAGGCGGACAGTTGTTGGTCCAAGTGAAACAGTACCGAATATTCTACGTTATTCTTTTTAAGTAGTGTTTCGGCGCGCTTTCCCGAGTCGTTTTCACTATTTAATAACACGAAGGGTAGATTTGAAAAGTTTGATAGTGAAGTTCCTTTTTCTAAGAGCAAATGCTTATTATCTTTAATGTCTTCCGCGGTAAGACGCTCGGATTTTAATTTTTCGTTGATAGCGAACTTTTTAGGAACTGCAAGAAGTAGACTTTCTTGCATATAAGGGGTTGATAAAATATTGCCGTCTTTAACTTCGGCATTGTCTAAAATAACGTCAACTTCGCCCGTTTCTAATTTATTGAGTAGGTTTTTGGTGTTATCTTCAAATATTCTAAACTTAATTTGCGGATACTTTTTGTTAAATTTAGCAATAAGTTCGGGTAAAATAAAAGAAGAGAATAAACTACTGCCACCTATCCGCACCTTGCCGGAAAATAGATTTAGATTGTCCGACAAAAAAGTTCTAAACTCCTTTTCTTTTTGCTCGATTAAATTGGCGTATTCTACGTATTTTACGCCAACTTCCGTAAGGGAAACGGGTGAACTTGAACGATTAAATATCGGCGCGCCTATTCTTTCTTCAATGCGCTTAATCGAAGCAGAAAGCGACGGTTGCGAAACGAACAATTTCTGCGACGCACTTGTAAAACTTTTTTCTCTAACTACCGTTAAAACGTATTCTTTGTTTTTGAACATATAAAATCCTATAACTTAAAAACTATAATAAACATATTTAATTATATATTTGATTATATCACCAATACGAGTTATAATCAATATATAAAGTAAAAAAACCAAGGAGTTTTTATGGAAAAATTTAGATTAGAGCGCGATTCTATCGGCGAAAAACAAGTTCCTATTGACGCGTACTACGGCGTTCAGTCGCTCCGCGCGAAAGAAAACTTCCGCATTAGCGGTCATAAAGTTCACCCCGAGTTTATAAACAGTATAGTTGAAGTTAAAAAAGCGGCGGCTATCGCAAACAAAAATTCGGGTGCGCTATCTTCCGAAAGGGCGGATGCTATCGTTAAAGCGTGTGACGATTTGCTTAACGGAAAGTACGTTGAAAACTTTATTGTTGACGCTATTCAGGGCGGTGCAGGCACTTCGCTTAATATGAACGCAAACGAAGTTATTGCAAATATCGCTATCGAGTATTTAGGTGGGCAAAAGGGCGATTATAAAATCGTTCACCCCAACGACCACGTTAACTGCGCTCAATCCACGAACGACGCGTATCCCTCAGCAGGTAAAATTGCCACGATAAAACTTCTTAAAAAAGCAATCGTTGCACTTGAAGAGTTTTACTTATCGTTAATAAAAAAGGCAAAAGAGTTTGACGACGTTATCAAGATGGGTAGAACCGAAATGCAAGACGCTGTTCCTATAAGTTTTGGTCAAGCGTTTAGGGCTTACGCCGCACCTATTAAAAGAGATATTTTTAGGTTTAATCAAGCGATAAAAGAACTCTCCGTTCTCAATATGGGTGGAACGGCTATCGGTACGGGCATCACCGCCGATAAAGACTATATTCAAAACGTAGTTCCCACCCTTTCAAAAGTGTGCGGTATCGATTTTGAGCAAGCCGACGATTTGGTCGACGCTACCCAAAACCTTGACTGTTTCGTATTCGTTTCGGGCATCGTTAAGTCGTGCGCAACGAGTTTATCTAAAATAGCAAACGATTTAAGGCTTATGTCGTCAGGTCCTAGAACGGGCTTTTCTGAAATTAACCTTCCAGCAAAGCAAAACGGCTCGTCGATAATGCCTGGAAAAATCAACCCCGTTATTCCCGAAGTCGTTTCGCAAATTGCCTTTAACGTTATCGGAAACGATACCACCGTTACTATGGCTGCGGAAGCAGGTCAACTTGAACTCAACGCTTTCGAGCCTATAATTTTCTATAACTTATTCGAGTCTATCGAAACGCTTACTAACGGCGTAAAAGTATTCAAGACCGACTGTATCGACGGCATTACCGTAAACGAAGACGTTTGCGTTGACGAAATTGAAAAGAGTATTGGTATCGTTACTGCACTTTGCCCGTATATCGGTTACACTCGCGCGGCAGACCTTGCTAAACGCGCGCTCAAAGAAAAGAGAAATATCCGCGATATTTTAATTGAAGAAAAGGTTATCGAGCCCACTAAACTCGATAGTGTTTTAGACCCCCATAAAATGATATAATATATATCAAAAAAAAGACCTCGCACGAGGTCTTTTTTTGGTGTACCCGAATGGATTTGAACCATCGGCCTTGAGAGTCGGAGTCTCACGCTCTATCCAGCTGGGCTACGGGTACAAAAAAGCGTTAAAACGCTTAGTTATCGTAATTGTTTCTTGGCTTTTACTTTTCTATATATAATATATATAACCAAATAAATTGCCGTGCCGAGAATAAAACCTAAAAAGTCAATGCCTACGTCAGAAAGCGACGGACCGCGACCGCTTACGAATATTCCCGACTGTAAAAATTCGGAAATGCCTGCCGTTAAAAGCCCCGCACCGAGAGAAAGGGTAGTGCCTAGCAAAACTTTTTTATTAGGTTTTAGCATTTCTGCTAATCTATAATAAACTATCGTGGCAAAAATTGCAAGCACTAAAAATAGCGAAAAATGCCCGATAAGTTTTCTAACGTAGGTGTGGTATGAATATTTTACGCTAATCGTTTTAGTTACGGTAAAGTTTTCTATCGTTTTGTGGGTGGCGGTTACCGTGTAACTTCCATTTTTCTCAGAATAGAACTTGCCGTTTACAACGCTTGCGTTATCGCTAACTTCCCAAGTAAAATCGCTAGAATTAAATTTCACCCCGTCGCCAACAACCGTTAAGTTTAGTTCTTTGCCGTTTACCGCCCAACCGCTTGGTGCTAAAATTTTGGGGCTAGTTGGCAAGCCTTGAATAACGCTAACTAAAACTTCGGTTTTCACTAGCGAATTATTATAAATCGAATACAAATAAAAGGTAGTATTTCCAACCTTTTCGGGTTTAAGTTTAATACCGCTTTGGGTACTTTCTAGGCTTAAAAACCTACCGTCAGCCATATAAAACAGTCGCGCTTGCGCACTTAAAAGCCCAGCGCTATAATCACTAAAATTAAGAGTTAGTTCTTTTTCTTCGTTGGTGGGTAGCACTACTTCCGTTTGGCTAACTGTAAGCGGTGTAGTGTATAAAGGTAGAGCCTTTTCACTAACGGTTACTACGTGTGAAAAGGTTTTGGTTTGAAAACCGTTAACGTCGTTATAACTAGCAGTTGCCGTTATAGTCACTTCGCCCGTGCGCTTTGGGTAAAAGTAAATTTTATTTTTTCCAAGAACGGTGTCAACCCCGTCGCCCGACACGGATAAAGTGGAATTTATATCTAAATCGCTTTGATAATTTATCGAATACACCGCGCCTGAATTATTATGCGAAGAGTAATAAACGCCGTTATCCGTATTTGAAAACCCCGTTACGCTACCAAAAGTAAACGACGGAAGGTAAACTTTATCGCCAACGGTTACTAAAACGCTTTTACTAACGCCCGAGAACTTGTCTTTAACCGTAACTGTTGAAACGCCTTTTGATAGTGGGGTAACGAGCCCGTCTTTATCAACTACTAAAACGCTTTCGTTTGAAGAAGAAAACTCCACGTTCGACAGTGAGTAGTTACCGCTTGGTTGTAAAGAGTAGGTGATTTGATAAACCTTTCCTACCGTGAGTTCGTTATCTAGCCCCGAAACTTCAATACTTTCAGGGTAAAGGGCTTTAATCTTGCCGTCGTCTTTAAGAGTTATTTTGTTTCCGCTTAAAAACTCAACCGTTTGTGATATTAGGTTAGAAACCCTTCCGCTATTATTTGAACTTTGAGTTCCGCTCGATAGCGACTGTGAAAATATGAACGCCGTAAGTAGCACGTAAATTATAAAAGATATTAGCGTTGTTTTGGAATTGAAAAACTTGCGAATATTCATTATTATCATTTTAACATTTTTTTATAAATTAGTAAATAGGTTTTACTCGTTGACTTTTACCACCTTAAAATTATATAATATATATATGGATAAAAAAACAGTAGTAGTAGGTATGAGCGGTGGGGTTGATAGTTCCGTCGCCGCCTTACTCTTGAAAAATCAAGGTTACAACGTAATAGGCTTGTTTATGAAAAACTGGGAAGAAACCGATGACAACGGGGCTTGCACCGCCGAAACCGATTATTCTGACGTAAGGCGCGTTTGCTCGGTCTTAGATATCCCGTACTATACCGTAAACTTCTCAAAAGAGTATATGGATAGAGTTTTCAAATACTTCCTTGAAGAATACGAAAAGGGTAGAACCCCTAATCCTGACGTTTTGTGTAACCGCGAGATAAAGTTCGGGCCGTTTAAGGAATACGCCTTAAAACTCGGGGCGGACTATATTGCAACCGGGCATTACTGCAAAATTGAGCACGACGAGTTTGGTCACCACCTTATGAAAGCCAAAGATAAAAATAAGGACCAAACGTACTTTCTCAATCAAGTAACTCAACCGCAGTTTGAAAACGTTTTATTTCCGCTTGCAGACCTTGATAAGTCGGAAGTTAGAAAAATAGCCGAAGAAAACGGGCTAGTTACCGCGGGCAAGAAAGACAGCACGGGTATTTGCTTTATAGGTGAGAGAAACTTCCGTCAGTTTTTAATGAATTATATTCCCGCAAAACCAGGAGAAATCAAAACTTACGACGGGAGAGTGCTCGGTGAACATTCGGGCTTGATGTATTACACGATAGGTCAACGCCGTGGTCTTAACGTCGGCGGTCAAAAAGGAGACGACGGTAGGTGGTTCGTTATCGAAAAGGACCTTAAAAACAATATTTTATACGTCGCCCACGGTGCGGAAGATAAACTGTATAGCAAAGGCTTGTATATGAGTGGTTGTAATTTTCTTCCACACACCCCTAAAACGAAAACGTTTGAGTGTACCGCTAAGTTTAGATACCGTCAAGACGAGCAGGGTGTTACCGTTTCGATTTTAGATGACGGTTTGGTTAAAGTTGATTTTCACGAAAAACAGCGCGCCATCACCGAAGGGCAGTACTGCGTATTATATTTAGGCGAGTATTGTTTGGGTGGCGGTGTTATTGAAAAGGCTATCTTTTAAGCCCTTATAAGCGGTGCATAACTGCGTTACTGCCGTCGCCGAGTGTCTACAATGACCAAAAAGGTCTATTGTAACCACCCGTCTAGGCGAGCCTTGTTCTGCTTGCTTCTAAGGGCTTAAATATCGCTTAGTATAAGTTTGGTGTTTTCTAAGGTCTTAAAGGTTATGATAGGCTTTGAGAAAAACAACTACAATGACCAAAAAGGTCTATTGTAGTCGCCCCGCCTTGCCGAGCCTTGTCTTGCTTGTTTCTAAATTCTTAAACGGCGCTCGGCATAAACTGTCTTTTAGTTTTCACTTCTCACGCGTGCGTACGCGTATATATTATATATAGATAAAAGCACTCGTTAAAATACGGGTGTTTTTTGATATAATCGCGTTTTACCAATTTTTACAAAATGCGGTTGTGTAAAAGTTTCACTTTTTGTTTTCAAAAACACAATATGTAGTGTGGAAAAAAAATTTTCAAAAAATGTTAAAAAAATATTTGACATTTTTCTTAAAATATAGTTTAATAATCTAGCATCGACCGACCGTGTGCGTTGTAAAAGGCGTGCAAATATCGGCAAAAAACTCGTTTTTCAAAAGCAAAAAAATATTTTCAAAATTTTTGAAAATAATGCGAAAAATTAGTTGACAAACAAAATGCCGTATGATATTATAAGTAGGCTGTCGATTGC
Organism: Clostridia bacterium; assembly: GCA_017504795.1. Taxonomy (GTDB): domain Bacteria; phylum Bacillota; class Clostridia; order Christensenellales; family Borkfalkiaceae; genus HGM11412. The sequence continues at coordinate 21,326 of JAFVQM010000022.1, forward strand.
AAAGCAGCACTCGAAGAACTGTCGTTCTTCATCAAGTAGATTAAAAATTGAATAGAAGGAAATGAATTGAGTTACAAGATATTTTGTAATGAAAAGATTTCTGTCAATTATTTATTGAGTATATTATGTACCAAAAAAACAGTCAGCAAAAACGAACAAAAAACAATCGTTAGAGCAGTTGAACTTCGGTTCAGCTTTAAGAAATTAAACTTAAGGGTTTGATTCTGGCTCAGGACGAACGCTGGCGGCGTGCTTAACACATGCAAG
>JAFVQM010000023.1 GCA_017504795.1 Clostridia bacterium
AAATTCATGTTGTCGCAGTTCCTGGTAACCATGGACGTATTGGTAAAAAAGGTGAAAATCTTCATTACGTTAGCTGGGACTATATTGTTTATAAATGGATGGAAAGTGAACTTAAAAATTATTCTAATATCACTGCCGAGCAACTTTTTGAACTGGTTTCAGACTTTAAGGCGCTTGGCGACGTGGGTAGGTTAAAAATAGTATTATTTTTACTAAATGGTAAAAAAAGCGTAAACGAAATTAGCGTAGGGGTGGGGCTTTCGCAATCGGCAACGTCGCATCAACTTAGAATTTTGAAGGACGCGCGCATTTTATCAAGCAACAAGCAAGGCACGGTAAACTATTACGAGATTGCCGACGAGCACGTTAAAACTATAATTGAAACGTCGGTTGAACATCTTGACTGTTAAGGAGAAATTATGAGTACGATTATTAAAGTAAATGCAAATCTTAGTAAAGACGACGTTAAAAAGATTGTTTCCGAAGTTGAAAAACTAGAAGGGATAATATCGGTTAAAATTGAAAACAATTTAATAAATTACGAAATTTCAGAGTGGGCTAGCGACTATGACGTTATGGTTGCCATTATGAATATTTGCGAGAGTTTATCTTTTGATAGTGAACCGCTTTTTGAAGGCGCGGAAGATATGGTAAACAGCGTTAACCCGCACGCTAGCGAAAATGAAGTTCACGACCACGAACACGACGAGCACTGTGAGTTCCACCACGAGCATGAACACGGTGAGCACTGTGACTGCCACCACGGGCATGACGACAAGCACGGCGTATCGTTTTGCGGGTGTGATAACGACCACGGTCACGACGAAAAGGAAAATAAAAACTACCTTAAATCTAAAATTATTGAACTTTCAGCGTCGATAATAATATTTATAGTAGGTGCAATACTTTCAGGTATTGAAACTACCAAAGAAGCATCGTCTTACGTTTTGATTATGGCGTTTGCAATAGCGGGGTATGACGTTATCTTAAACGGCATAGTTAAAATTTTCAAAGGAAAGCCGTTTACCGAAGATACTTTAATGACTATTGCCGCCGTATCTGCAATACTTCTTGGCGAGACTGTTGAAGCAGTAGGCATTATGATACTTTTCGGCATAGGTGAAACGTTTGAACACACCGTAAAAAGCGACGCTAACAAAATTATCAATAAACTAAAATCGTATAAAGAAGAAAAAGTTAAAGTTATAAGTGACGGCGGTTTTGAAAAAACCGTTACGCCTGACAAAGTAAAAGTCGGCGATATAATGCTAGTTCGCGCAGGTGAAAAAATCACGGTTGACGGCGTTATTATAGAAGGTAGTTCTAGTTTTGACACGAAAGTTATAACCGGCGAAAGTAATTACAAAGATTTATCCGTAGGGGATGAAGTTTTAAGCGGTTTTGCCGTCGTTAACGGAACTGTAAAAGTAAAAGCGGTAAAACCTTATAGCGAAAGTGCTGTTTCTAAGATAGAAAAGATAGTGCTTGACTCTTCGAAGAAGAAGTCTAAACCCGAAAAGTTCTTAGAAAAGTTTGCTAAATGGTATACGCCAAGCGTAGTTATAATTGCAATACTTTTGGCGTTTATTCCACCGTTTTTCGCTCCCGTTTATTCAATAGCACTTCCAAAGTGGGGAATTAGAGCGGTAATGTTACTTTGCGTATCTTGCCCGTGCTCGCTTGTAATATCAATTCCGCTTGCATACTTTATGGGCGTAGGTGCGTCTGCTAGCAACGGCGTTATCGTAAAAGACAGCGCAACTCTTGAAAAACTTGCAAGTTGTAAAACCGTTGTGTTTGATAAAACGGGCACGTTAACTAGTGGCGAACTCTACGTTACTAAAATCGTTGCAGTTAAGAAATATCAAGGCAAAGTTTTAGAGTATGCTTTGGCGTGTGAAAAACACAGTAATCACCCTATAGCCCTTGCTTTAAGGAAAAAACAAAGTGAAATAGACGGGGAAGTAACCGACTATAACGAAGTTGCTGGAAAAGGCGTTTCGTGTGTTTATAACGGTTTAAGTTTAATATCTGGCAACGCAAAATTTATGGCTGAAAGCGGGGTTGAAGTGCCTATCGTAGACGAAATAGGAACTAAACTTTACTTAGCCGTTAACGGCGAGTACGCAGGCGTTATAATACTTAACGATAAGGTTAGAAAAACCGCGCGCGGTGCAATACTTGAACTCTACGACGCGGGCGTTTCAGATACCGTTATGCTCACGGGTGACAATAAAGAATACGCCGTAGCGGTAAGAAAGCAACTCGGTATGAACAAATCAGTTTCAGAACTTTTACCCGAAGATAAAGTTCGCGAACTTGAAGAGATTATGGCTAATTCTAAAAAGTCAAGCGTTGCTTTCGTTGGCGACGGGGTGAACGACGCGCCCGTCATAACCCGTGCAGACGTTGGAATCGCAATGGGTGGCGTTGGGTCTGACGCGGTAATATCATCAGCCGACGTTATCTTGACGACTGACGATTTATCCAAAATTCCTTACCTTATAAAACTTTCAAAAAGAACTGCTAGTATTGCTAAGCAAAACCTTATAATTTCACTAGTAGTTAAATTTGCGGTAATGATACTTGGCGCTTTTGGTATATCCACAAGCCTATGGCTTGCAATCGGCGCGGACGTTGGGCTTTTAATTTTAACTATACTCAACGCCATTAGAAACAAAATAAAAATCATATAAAAAAACGCACCGTTTGGTGCGTTTTTATTTACTTTTCAATATGTTGTTTAAGCGCTTTTGAAAGTTGGTCTGGACACGACGTGTTATTTCTACACTTAATGCCTTCTAATAAACCTATAACTTCTTCAACCTTTCTACCTTCAACGAGTTTAGAAACGCCTTGCAAGTTGCCCGAGCAACCGCCTATAAATTTTACGCTTTTAACGATACCGTTATCAATATCGTAAAGTATTTGCCTGCTACAAGTTCCGTAAGTTTTGTAAGTGTACATAATTTTTAAATAGGTTAGTCTACCAAGTTATCGTAGATAAGCGCGTAGATATTGCCTGCCTTTTCCTCCCATTTTTTGTAAATATTTTTAGCCGTTTGTCGGTTAGGAACGTTAAATTTAAGTTCTAAAAGCGGTTGGCTCATATCGTTTATTTTTAAGTAAACGGTATAAGTCGAGTCCTTATTCATATAGTAGTCGGCAGAGCACTCTTGCTTTCTTCTATACCTTGCGCGGTTTTTCTTAACGAATTCGGCAATAGCCTCTCTTTGAGATGAAGGTATTTTAGCGTAAAATTCCGCCAAACAATATCTGCCTTCGGGCGTGATAGAGTAAAGTGGCTCGCCGTACTGAACTACGTTATACACAAACCCTTCGTCAATGAGTTTATTGAGCACGGGCTTACTGTCCATATAACTTATCCAGTCGTTAGACGAACAGCACATATCAATAACCGTGTTCTCAGACAAGGGACACTCCATCTTGTCAAAGACGAATAAAAGTATTAACTTTGTAACGAAAGCCTCGCCTTTAACAAGCATATTTCTTCCTCCGTAAAGATAAGTATTTACGATTATACACAATTTGCAATTAAAAAGCAAGACTTTTAATAAAATTCTTGATACCTTAATTTTTTTATGTTATACTATAAAAGTATAAAGCGCAACCGCGCAAATTTCAAAATTCCTTACCGTAAAGGAGATTTTATGCGAACGAGAGAAGAATCACTCAATAATTTTATTAAACTTGTAGACGAACTTATTTCGTCAAAATATTTATTTGCTAACTCAAAAATATTCGACGTTATTACCGCGATAAACTCTTCAAAACTGTTGTCGGACGTTTTTTCGTATTTTGCAGACGGGTATGACTTTCAGTCCGCCCTTATCGAATCTTTCTACGATAAAGGAGACGAAAAGTGTTTTACCCTTCCCGTAAAGAATACTGACGTTTTGGCATTCGTTTACTCACTTCTTCGCGAAATCAACTATAAAAACTTGCAACTTACAGACCTTCTTGATTATTTTGACGGTGGCAAAAATTACGAAGTTGCGTATAAGAATTTTGCTAAAACCGTACTTTTGCCGTTTAAGTCGTACGCGTACCAAATAGGTATTCAAATGATAAACAGCACGCAAAGTAAAGAAGAGGCGCTTTTGACACAGAAACTCGTTGAAGAAGAGCCGTTAGAGATAAATACTGTAAAAGAGATTGAAAATGCGGTTGAAGTTGTTAGCAATTTTGAAAACAATATAAAAACCATACTAAGGCTACTTGACCTTGACCGTTTGGCAGTTAAAGAAAGTAGGCTTTCGGGGGCTGATACGCAAGAACTCATCTACGTATTAGACCGCTTTGAAGAAAAATTAAAAGAAAAAGATAAGGAAAAGATTTCGCTAATATATCTAGCGTATCTCTACGCGGTAAGACCGTTTAAGAAACTTAAAACTAACGTTAAGCGTATAACTGAACTTTTAATTGAGGAAAAAATTATCTAACTATGTATTATTTGGGCGTTGATATAGGTGGTACGACGATAAAGGTTGGAATAGTTGATAAAACGGGTAAGATTATAGCGAGTTCGTTTATCAAAACCGAAAAATTACCCCCTGAAAAGCAAATTGAAAAGGTAGGCGTTCAAATCAAAAACCTACTAGATAGTAACGGCGTTAAGAATAGCGCCGTTATTGCCGTTGGTGCGGGGTGCCCTGGTGCGATAAACGGCAAAATGGGAATTGTAGGCTACTCGTCAAACCTTAAATGGACTAATTTTAATTTAAGAGAAAACCTTGAAAAAGTTACGGGAAAACCCGTTAGAATTGCCAACGATGCGGACGCTGCTTGTCTTGGCGAAGTAATATTCGGCTCGGCAAAAAATTATAATACCGTTATTATGCTTACGCTCGGCACGGGCGTTGGCGGTGGTATCGTTATTGATAAAAAACTGTACGAAGGCCCGAACGGTATGTCGAGTGAACTTGGGCATATCGTTATGAAAAAGGGTGGTATTCCTTGCGGTTGTGGTAGGCGTGGTTGTTTTGAAAAGTACGCATCTGCCACTGCGCTTGTTCGCTTAACCAAAGAAAAAATGCTTAAAGATAAAAATTCGAAAATGTGGGAATTAGTTGGCGGTGATATTGAAAAGGTCAACGGCAAAACCGCGTTCGACGGGGAAAGGCTTAACGATAAATCGGCAAAAAAAGTCGTTTCTAAGTATATCGAGTATTTAGGCGAAGGTATTTTAGACTACTGTAATATTTTTAGGCCTGACGCTATCGTTATAGGCGGTGGCATCAGTAACGAAGGAGAGTTTTTAACTAATAAAATAGTTAAATATCTTGAAAAGTACGAATACGGCTACAAAGGTACGCCAAAATCGGCGGTGCTTATTGCCACGCTTAAAAACGACGCGGGCATCGTGGGTGCGGCGTCACTCGTTGCCGAGGAGTTTTAACTATGAAAGCGGTTGTTCAAAGAGTGAAAGAAACTTCTCTTAAAGTTGACGGTAAGTTGATATCCGAGATACCTTTTGGGCTTATAGTTTATTTTGGCGTAAAGAAAGGTGACGATA
>JAFVQM010000024.1 GCA_017504795.1 Clostridia bacterium
CCGTTTAAATGTTTTAAAGCCACATCGTATAACGAAGAATAATCTGTACTGCCGTTATGGAAGTAGGTGTATAATTCTTTTGCTATAGCCTTGGGCTTGCCTTGACCTACAGGGTCGCCTAAAGCGTAGAATAGACCAAAGTGGTCTTCGCTAGTGCTTACGGGCGAATCGTAATAGTCGCCTATAACGTACCAGAATAAACTTTCTACGTATGGCATTTTTTCTTTAGTAATATTATACATAGGCGCAATATAACTACCTATTTCAGCCTCTCTTGCTTCGCCAAAACCTCTGTCGGTAAAGCCTATTTCGGTAAACCAAACCTTTTTATCGCCGTCGCCGTGTTTTTGCGCTACCGCATACATTTGGTTGTTAAAATCTACCCAACCCGTTTCTATCCACTCTTTATCGAAATTGCTATATATAACGGATGGATAAGGGTGCCAGTTTAAAATACCAAAATAGTTATCTGGGTTTTTGTCATTATATTGTTGACCTGTTGGATGACAGCCGGATTCTATTGCCGTGTAAATAAAATCTAAATAATCTATGGTTGAAATAAAGGCGCATAGACCTGGTAAAACAACTACGCAGTTGCTATCTACACTTTTTACGGCTTTATTCATATACCACATTAAATCGGCTAAAATATGCGCTTCATCTTCGGGCGGGTAAATAAAGTTTGCCGTAACGTTGTTCCAACTACAACCGTTTTTTGTAAGTTGCATTCCGTTAGGCGCGTCTGGTTCGTTACAAGGTTCGAAATACCTAATTTCGGGGTATTCTATGGCTATCATTTTGTATGCTTCCGCATTAAGTTGACACCATAGTAAATACTCTTCTTTTTCGAATAGTGGGTCGGGTACAACCGTGTCGATAGACGTCTCATATCCGTATGGATATAAGAAGTTATCGGTTACGCCGAGTATACTCGTTACCCCTACCGATTTGTATTTATCTATAAGTTTTCTGTAAGCCAATCTTTGTGATTGTTTAAATATTAAACCGTTGTCCCTAGTAACTTCAAATAGGTCGTTAAACGACATATTAAGCCTTGTTCTCTTTACGCCAAGTGCACCGTGAACGTCGCCAACGTATTCGGTAGAAAGGGTTGTTTCTACACCCGGTCTTATATCGTTTACGTGTGCGTTTAGCGCAAATAGGTATTGTGGGTCGTTGTTGTAGTTTACCTCTCCACTATCGCCCGATTTTTTTGAACACCCACTTACGCAAAAAATACAAGATAGTAATGCTACCAAACAAAGTATTATTGCTTTATTGCTAAATTTAGTTACCTTTGCTTTCATATTACACCCCCTTGTCGCCGTTGCGCTTTTTGTTTAAAATTACCGCCAACGCCGTTGCTCCTAATAATGCAAAATAACTTGTGTTAATCGCACCTTGGCAACCAGATGTTTCTTGTTCTTGTGGCTGATCTACAGCATTTGGATCATCTGGTAGAACTTCCCAAAGTGATAGGTTTTGCGGGTCGTCTGCCTCGTTAATCGTTTGTGCTAAATAGGTATGGTCTAACGCATAAACCTTTAATTGGTCTATTTCCACTTTGCCTTCGCAAGTAATAGATATTTTGCCACTTGTTGGCGCTACGTCTAAAACTTCGTTTATAATCAATTCGCTAAATTTATCGTACGGGTCGCCATCACTTCTTGCGCCAACCATTACCCTATTATCTATAACGGTTATTTGTAAGTTTTTGTTGTTTAGGCTAGACATACTAGTTGTTCCAACGGGGCTTTTTAAGGTCTTTACAACTTCGCCCTTGTAAATTAACTGCGCCTTGTTTTCGCTTGGAATAAATTTAAGTTGGTAATCACCAAAGTTAAACGAATAATTATTTGTAACTGATGAAACTGCAAATTGAGAAATAAAGAAGTTTCTATCTTTTGCAATTTCTAACTTGCCGTCGGTAAGAACGGCTTTGCCGTTTTCTACCTTACCACCCGTTAAAGCAATTTCGCTAGACAATTCACCACTAAAATCTTCACGTAAAGAAATTGCAGATTTTCCAGTAGCGTCTGGGGCGATATTTGCAAGTTTAAAGTTAGATATATCTATAGATAAACCACCACCCGCAAACACGGTTACGTAACCGCTTGTGTTTACGTTATCTATCAATAACCTACGCTTGCCTAGTTGTGAAATAGGTTCGCCATCTTCTTTAAAGTAAACGCTTACGCTACGATTTTGTGCTACGAACATAAAGTTATATTTAGTTTGCGTATCTTTGTAAAAATCGTATTCGCCGTAGCCGTTTTGGGTAAAGGTAGAGGCCGTTCTTCCCTCGCTATCGGTACAGTTCCAAAGTGAAATATAGTTTTCATCCGTTCTTGGAACCCCCCATTGGTCACGAATAAAACTTATAGATTGCGAGTTTATATAGGTGCTACCAATAGTTGATTTGCCAAATGATATACCAAACATACTTTGGTCTCTAAACGCCGTGTTTACAACCACGTCAAATTGTAAAACAAAGTCGGTATATTCTGCCTTATAACCAAAGCAAGAGCCCGTATCTGAGCTTGTAAAAGAAATACCGTTACTGCTTTCCCAAGCAGTTTTTGGTTTTAGTTCTACACCAGAGCCTAAGTAGTATCTTTGTATGTTGATGTAGGTTTCTTCGTAACCGTCGTCGGTCATATAAGTGCCGTTAAAATCGTTAGATACGTCGGGCGCGTTTTCAGATTGATATTTGCTTTGCATTAAAGATATTTGCTTTATAGTAAACACGCCGTCTTCTATAGCGTCTGAATGCGCTGGGTTGCTAACGCTACCTAATGCGAACATTCCGTTAGTTAAAACGTTGTTAAAGGTTTTACTAAAAGTGCCAACTTTAATTTCTACCGAGTTGTTACTCTTAAATAAAAGTGTAATTTCTGCGCTTCTAACGCCAACGTTTAAAGTAGCCGTAGGAATATCTACTTGTTCTATAACAGTGCCGTTTTTAACAAGGGCTAGGCTTGCCGTATCGTTAGATTTTTTTGTAAAGCCTATAAAACCGTTTTTGTCTATTGCGTCGCTTACAGTTGCTAACCCAAAACCAACGCCGTAGTAAAGACCGCTTGATAAACTTTGTAAGTATGCTTCTAAATTCAACTGATAAGAGTTGGTTACCTTAATGTCTTTTTCAAGTTTAATAGTGTTAATAGCGTAAGAATTTGCCTTAGACAAATTTAACACCGCAAGTTTACAAGTATAGTAATCTTTTTTGGTTAAAATATTAGTGTTTATATGCCAATTCCCTTGCGACGCTTGGGTGTACGATTCAGTTATTTTATCAACCGAAAAATCATCAGTAAAGGTTGGTTGCAAAGCAGATTTTTCGCTATATACCTTAAAGTTGGTTATATCACATTCTAGGTTAGCATTGAACATTGATAGGTAACCGTTTTGAACTAGATAAGGTATATCGCTAAATACGTGGTTTGCAAGTTGACCGCTTGCACCCGTAATTTTTACTTTTAGTTCACACGTTTCGCTAGATGTAGTTTGAAGTATAAGTTCAAAATTAACTTTTTCCCCACGCTCTAAAATTTTAGAACCTATTGGGTTTGCCGTAGAACCTATATAAGAACCGTTTGCGTTTGGTTCTAGTTTATTTACAACGAGATTGTCGTTTTGAACGATAAGCCTAAAATCGTATTCATCCATTTTTGTAGCCGTTGTTTTCCCACCGAAACATATACTAAAATCGCCGTTTTGATAACTTGTCGCTTGCATATCAAAGGTTATTTTTGTATAGTCTGTAAGTTTTACGGCGTTTAAAACTAAACAGTTGCCCCAAGAATAATTTTTTGTAAAATGAAGGGCGTAGTTTTCTATTTCTATTTGGCTATCTTTTACCGTCCATTCAGTCTTTAAGTCGCCATCGAATCTATCGTAAAAAACTTCGGTTTTTAAACCACCGTCGGGGTGGGATTGATAATCACTTGCAAACGTTTTGCTCTGCCCTACGCTAGTTAAAGCCGTTACGCAAAACACAAGTGATAATACTCCTGTTATTAAACGTTTTATATTTTTTGCTTTTCTCACCACTTTTCTCCTTTTAAAAACTTACGTCTGGTGTTATTTTGTCTGTAACAGCCTTTGTTACAAGAATTATAGGCGTTAAGAATATCATCAAAATAAAACCTAACGTAGATACTGCTATCATAGTAGATGGGTCTAATCCGTTTTCTTCTACGTGCCTTAACATTAACCATGGGAACGTATCGAATATACCTTCCGGACCCTTCGTCGTCATAAAGGTCATTGGCACAAGGAAGAAACTCGTTACACACATTATAGAGTTTATTATAAATACCGAAATGGTTGGCATTATTAGTGGTATTCTTATAGACCACAATTCACGCCAAAAGCCTGTGCCGTCTAACTTTGCCGATTCGATGAGCGATTCTGGTATTCTTTGCATTGCAGAACTTATCATAATAACGTTTACCGAAAAGCCAGCCCATATACAATAAATATATATCATGGGCCATACCTGTTGGGGATATTCCATATTCCACCCGTGCCAGTCTATACCAATCTTATGAAGTAGCACTGCGCCCGGACCTGTAAGGTCGGCGCTTGGCGCGTATTCGAATATATACTTAAAGCACAATACGAGCGTTACCGTTGATATTATAGACGGTATAAAGAACAGTATTCTAAATATTCTCTCACCGGGAACGTGCTTTGAAAAGGCGTACCCTACTATTACAGATATTGGTAAAATTATAAAGTTGATTGGCAACGCGCGCCAAGAGTTTAGAAAGGCGTTGCGTGTTGCTGGCGTAGAAAACACCTTTTCGAATTCTGTTAGAAGATTTTCAAAACCAACAAACACTATTTTACCTTCGAAAAAATCATACGTGGTAAATGGCAAAACAAAATTAGTGACGTTTGGATACAACCAAAATATTAACCACTGAAAAATGGGGAATAGCATAAGAGTAAATATAAAAATCATTTGTTTCCTATGCCTACGGGTCATGCCGTTTTTGTGTTTGCCCGTTTTGTTAACTAATGAATTTGTCATTTTCGTTTTCCTTTTTTGTAATTGTTGTTACTACTGCAATTACCGTTAATAGTTGTAAAAGTTGCTTTCTTGCGCAACCACTAATAGTTGCAAAATTGCTTTTTATTGAACAACCGTTAATCTATAGTTTTTAACCCAAGTACTTACGTCGTGCGAGTTAATAGAGTTGTAAATATCAGTCATTATTTTTCTGCCGTTTTCTGTTTTTAGCGCTTTAACGAAAGCATCTATGTCGTTACCTATAAAGGTTGGTCTTTCATAGCGATAAACGTTTGATACGCTTAATAAGTCAGTACAGTTAATTGGATATTCAAATGCGTGTAAACTGTTGTAGTATAGGTCGAATACCCCTTGGGTATATTCAGAGAAGTTTCCACCTTGAATATTTCTTGCATCATAGTTAAATGGACGCATACAACCTTTCGTTTCCTTCGTAAACATTTCTAAGTTGTCTTGATTGCACATAAATGCAAGAAATTGTTTTGCTAATTCTTTGTTTGTTGCCTTTTGTGGTACTACCATTACGTCTTCGTAAGAGCAGTAAACTACGTCTTTACCTTCATAACCATCAAGCTTTGGTACTGGCATAAACTTAAAGTTTACGTCACGTTGACCGTCACCGTCTGAATCTAAATAGTTGTATTTAATAGTTTCACTTTCTAAGTAACTTGCGGCAAATACCAATACAGGTTTAACTTTTACCGAGTTTGAAACGAAAGTTTTTTGTAAGTCTTGTGAAGAAATTGACATTACGTCTTCTAAAGTGTTTTTCCATTGGTCTGTGTCTTCATCAACTAAAATATCAATAAGTGTGTCGATAGCAACTTGTAAACCAGTCTGTAAGAATACTCTTGTATCTAAAGTATGTGATCTTGTGTCGCCAGAGGTGTTACCAAAGTTCCAGAAGTCTGCAAATGAACCTTCGCCTTCGTAGTTGGAAGTTTGATAACCTTGCGCTTGTGCCCACCACGAGTATATAGCGTAGAATAAAATGTTAGCGTTTTTACCACACCAGCCAAGTGGAACGTATTTCGTTTCACCTTCTGGAATTGTAGCGTTATATGCGTTTACGTCGTCTATAAATGCTTTAAGTTCGCTAACGGTTCTTGGAGGCGCTATCCATAAACCCGTTTGACTACTAACAACTTCTTCGCTTAAAGCCACGCCGTTATGTGGTAAAACTTCTAATACGTCGCAGTTGTATGCCATTGCGTTTGGCGTTGCACCAAGGGGCAATGCCCAAGGTTGCATCATTCCGTTACCAATTTTACGTTCTAGGTAATATTTGCCCTTTACCTGTTGGTCCATAAAATCGCTAATTTTTTGCTTGCCACTTGCTGTGTCAACTTCTGTGTCGTACACGCTGTCTAACGGTTCTAGATAACCAGATTTTACCCAACCTTTCCACATGCTAGATTCTATAATGTAAATATCTGATAGGTTTTTACCGGACTGTAAGTATATATCTGCGCCACAATCGAATTCGCTACTTGGAATAAGACCTACCTTTTTACCTGTAAGCTCTTCAAACCTTTTTGCCCCTTCGGTTATCCAACCTTGACCGTAACCACCGTCGAAGTATGTAATTCTTAAGTCGTAACCAGAATCACCCGTTGAGCCCTTGTTACCACCACAAGCGGTAGCAAAAATCATAGTAAAGCAAGCAACGGTTGCCAATGCTAAACTCATCATTTTCTTTGCAAACTTTTTCATAAAAAGTTACCTCCTATAAATTTAAAAATTTTTTGTTATTGTATTTTTTTGATTTGTTTTTTTGTTGATTTTTATTTTTTCTTTATTATCTATTCTTTTATTCCACCACCAACGCTTATGGTCATAATTTGCTTTTGAAAAACCAAGAATAATATTAAAATTGGTATAATGCTTATGCTGATTGCAGCAAATAGTTGTGGATAACCCGTTCCTCCCGTTTGGCTTGCTTTGGTAGAGAATTCGTATACGCCTACCGCCAAAGTTTTATGAGATGGCAAGAAGATTTTGGGGAAAGCATAGTCGTTCCAACAACCTATAAAGCCTAAAATCCACATAGCGATTAGGGTTGCGCCAGCTTGTGGCGTTATTATGGTTAAAAACCTACGCCAATACCCTGCACCGTCTATTTCCGCCGCCTCTGCATAGGTTGGCGAGATGTTTTTGTATACAGAATATAACATTAAAAAACTAAACCCCATACCGTTTGATGCAAGTATTACCACACCAATATGTAGGTCTAAAAGGTTTAAATCGCTCATCAACCTGTAAACGATACCAAGCGTACCGGAAGTGGGTATAAACATTACCGATATTGCTATAAAATAGAATATGCTTGACCCTCTCCACCTAAACGATGCCGTTGCGTGCGCCATACTAGCCGTTGCAAATATTTGGAACGTAGAAGTCACTATGGCAAGCACTAACGAGTTTAGCACCATGGTTAACATTGGCGTCTCTTTAAACAAATTTACGTAGTTGCGGATAGTTAACGGGGTAACTTGCCATTGTCTAAAAACAAAGTCTGACCCATGACGTACTGAATTATAGAATATCCATAACATTGGGAAAAACAAAGTTATAGCATAAAGCGAAAACAATACGCTAAGAACGATTAATATTACCTTTTCAGTATTAATTCGTTTTTTAACGCTTTGTACTTTCGTATTAACCTTTCCCAACTTTATCTCCTTTTATCATTACTTTATTACGTTGTTTGCCTGTACTTTAATAAGTTCCTTTCTCTCTCTTAAAAGCTTTCCATTGTAAACGAAAGTCTTTACTTCAAACTTGTTAAATCTTACTCTCTTTTGTCCGTTGCCTACCGTTACGGTTGCAATAGTTGCTTTATCATTATTATTTATAATGTGAAGAATATAATTTTTGCCTTCTTTAAACATAGCCTTTAAAGCAACTGCCCTATTGTCTATTGTAACCAAGTTTGGCGCGACGTCGCCCTTGCCGTGTGGGAATACGTTGTATCCGTAAGGTTTAACGGTAAACTCGTCTGCCCCGTTTTCTAATAGGATTACGTCGTCGTATGCTAAACGGAATTCAAAGGTGCGCTTGCCTTGTTCTATGTATGGCACGAACCTTTCAGGCTCTTTAACTATTGGGTTTTGACCTGCAATATGACCACAATAGATTGCACCGTTAAGGGCTAAAAGATATAAATCGTTGCCGTCGGCACTAGTATCGTAAATACAATCGTTATATACTACAAGCGCCTTTTTGCCCCTTTCAAAACCTACGAACCTATGTGTTGGTTTATCCCTATTGTCTTTTTCGTGTTCGTCTTTAGCAAAGGCTACTTGACCTATGTATTTGCCGTTAAATTTAGCGGGAACTTTAAACTTTAAAGCCTTTGCCTTCTCATTCCAAAATACGGTTGAGAAAACGTCGATATAATCTTTTGTTTTATATACCCTATACGCCAAAATTACAACGCTTGAACTAAGTTCGAAAACGCTTTCAACTTGGGTAAATAGTGGACCGTCTTCGGTAATCTGCACCTTCTTAAAACCATGCGTTATACCAGATGCGCAATCTGACAACTTAAACGGTACGGGGTTTGTACCTATATGAGTTTCTAAATGCCCCCAAGGATTTTCGGTGCTATCGTACATTATTGGTTGGAACGCACCACCCGATAGCATTTCTTTTCCGTTTACTATATAACTATCTAATAAGCCCGTTTTGTAGTTTATTCTTACTCTCTTACGCTCGTCGCTATAAACGAAGTGGTCGGTAAGTATAGGCTTTTTAAAGATAGGTCTTTTGTGTATTACAAACTCTATTCTACTAACGTTTAGTGGCTCGAGTTCACATTCAAAAGCTACTCTCTTGCGCCATTCCCAGTTTTGATTGCTTAACTCTTTTATAACTTGCACCTTAATTTCTTTGCCGTTTTGGGTTGCGGTAAAGTAATATTCGTCGTCTTCTGGAATATATCCCTTTTCAGCAACGAATTCTACTTCGCAAATTTCGGTACGCTTATATGGTTGGTAGTTAAACATAAACACGGGGAATTGACCGGGTATTGCGCTTTTATCTTTAAGCGCTAACGACAAATATGCAGTTTGAGACATTTCTTCTAGGGTGTATAAAGCGCTTTGTCCCATAGCAAGAGTGGTCTTTTCGCCGTCTAAACGAATTGTCCCTGCAAGAGAATCGTGGAATTGAATACCGCAGAGTAATTTTTGCACTTCACGAAGTTTGCTATTATCTACCTTGCATCCCGTTGCAAGTTCTGCAATACAGCAAAGTTTTTCGGTTGCAAATAATTTTGCTTCTAACTCGGCGTTAAGTTTTTTAACCAAATTCATAGAAGAATACGAGCCGATAATTAGTGGTTGTATAGTTTTACGGTGTTCTAAAGTCGGGTTTATTTCTGCAAAATAAGCTTCTGGCGTAGAGTGTACAATTTGCACATCGGCACTCTCTTTTATCATTTTTTCTATGTCTTCTAAGTCCTTTCTAGAGTTTACACCACCGTGGTTACCTACGCCCCACAATGCAATACCCGTTTCAAGGTCTTTGTAGTGGGCACCCTTTCTTTTAATATCTTCTGCCGCTTGACCAAACATAGAACAGTATACCGTTTCATCCTCAGCGCGGGCAGCCTTAATTTTGCTACCGTCTGGACTTATCCACCAAAATTCCCTGTAATCAGTGCTATCTTCGTGGGTTTGTGGGCGACAGAATAAATAACCTTCGTATTCGGTTTTTGCTAATATTTGTGGTAAACCTAACGAATGTCCAAAACTATCGAAGTTTAAGGCTATCTTTGGCACGATGCCAAATCTAGATAGAAAATACTCTCTTCCAAGGAGAATATGCCTTACGAAAGCTTCACCGCTTGGCGCATTACAATCGGGTTGGATATACCAGCCGCCCATTATATGCCATTTGCCCATTTTTACAAGTCTTTTAATTTCTTCAAATAGGGGGGCGTCGTGCTTTTCTATGTATTCGTATAAAATAGATTCGCCGTGACAGAAAATATAATCAAACTCTTCATGAAATTTCACTGCTTGCCAAAAGGTAGATATTGCAGCCCCTAATCCTTCATTCCAGTCCCATTGCCAAACCGGATCAATATGAGAGTTGCAAATCAAATGTAATTTTTTCATAAAACACCACTATCCTCCAGTAAGAATTATTTGTTAAATATATTATAATGAACCGACGTAATCAATACAATATACTTTGACAAGATAAACAACTCATTTTATAAGATTATATAGCAAAAAACACAGTCTAAAAGGTAAAATTCATTACAAAAAATAAGTTTTTCCGTAAAATTGTGGTTGCAGCGTTTCGCCGTTTTTACAGGTTTTTCCAAACGTGTTTTTTACTTTAACGTTTATCTCTATTACCCGTATTTTTTGCACAAAAAAAGTGGTTGAACACACTCGTTCAACCACAGTTTCTCTTTCTAAATTCTCTTGCCGACATTCCCATTTGCCTTTTAAACGCCTTTGAAAATAGAGAATATCTACTAAAACCGGACATAAAGGCAATTTCTTCTATTCCGTATTTGGTCGTTAAAAGCAATCTCGTCGCATACTGTATTCGAAGCAGTATTTTTTGGTCGGTAAAACTTACCCCCACCGTTTTAGAAAACAAACTGCTCATGTGTTGGTTGGAATAACCAAATTCCCGTGCCATTTGCGATAATGCAACGTCTGTTAAATACCTATCGCCTTTTAGCAAAAATTGCAACAATTTACCCCTTAAAAGTTGCTCGTTACTACTACCGTATTTACGCAAAAAGTACATTATTATACTTGATAACCCGTTTTTTATAATTTCACGATAATATGTGCTTTGCGTTTGGCTTTCCTCTTTCATAACGTCAAAAATGCTTATTATTTTTTGTGTTTCAAGTTCGCTGAATTCAACGTAAAGCGAAGTATCTAACAGTAACAGTTTATCGTAAAGAGATTGTTGCAATTCGCCAGCCTTTATGTAAAATTTATAAACGACTATAGTGTTAATTCCTACGCTATGGCTATCTACCATAGGTCTTAAAATGTAAAAACTTCCCCTTTTTACGTTGTAATGCTTGCCGTTTAATATTTGCTCGGCACAACCCTCTACCACAAGTTCTGCTTCTAAATAACTGTGGAAATGCAGTGGCGAACCCTTTGCAATGGTTTCTTTTACAATTTCAAATGCAGTTTCACTTCTTTTTATTTCTATATCAGAATGTTTTGTTCCCTTTCTCGCCATAACTCACCTTACCGTATTATATGAAAAAAGAGCATGTTTATACCTCTTTTTTAATCATTTTATCACACTTTATATTAAATTGCAATATATTTATTGACATTTGTGTTCATATGCTGTATATTTTTATCGTGACTCAAACAGTGGTTTGTTTTAGCGAAGTAAAATTGCTTTTACTAAATACCACTCGTTGTTCACTAGCCCTTTTAAAGGAGATGCAAAATGGCAAGAACTAGTTTTTACCTATCAGTTAAAAGCAACGATATAACAATCTGCTCGCATATAATTGCAAACCATACCGTTGAATTAGACAACGGCATTAGTTTTTCGCTTGCGAAAAAAAGTGGAGTTTACGCCCTTTCTCTTATAAGCAAAAATGATATTGTTGTTACCGAAATTAGAGTTAAACTACCTATAGCCCAACGTTTGTATAATGAACACCTATATTTTTATCACGATGCTAACGACACTAACGCCCAAACTAAAATTTTACAACACTGTAAAAATACGGGGGTTAGAAGCGGTCAGGTAACCGTTTACAAAAACGTAAAAAGCAACGAGGTTTTCGGCGTTGGCTTGCTTACTTCTAAACGGTTCGACACCCTTATTGAACACGGCGAAAAGCAAGTTTCGTTAATAATAGATATGGAAAACAAACGGCTTGAACAAGGCGTAACCTACACCTTCGACCCGTTTATTCTGCAAAAATCAAAAGAAGGCACTAACGACTTTCTTGAAAGATACGCAAAACTAGTTAAAATTTTTAACGCCGTTACCCTACCAACCACAATTCCCGTTGGCTTTTGCAGTTGGAGTAGGTATTACGGCAATATCAACGAGCAAATTATAATAAACCAAATAAAAACCACCAAAGAGCACCTAAAAAACAAAGGAGCAAACGTAATACAGCTTGATGACGGTTGGCAAGTTTTTGGCACGTTTGCAGGCAAGTACGAGGTGGATAGCAAAAAATTTCCAAACGGGCTACAGCCACTCGTTAAACTTGCTAAAAGTAAAAATTTAAATTTGGGGCTTTGGCTTGCGCCCTTTGTTATTAACAAAAATTCGCCTTACTTTGAACAACTTAAGCACATAGTCGACCTTTCGCATAAGGTTTCTTGTCTTGGCGAAGATATATACTCTTTCGATTTTGACAACCCACAATATTATGAATTTTTAAAAGAACAGTTTACCTACTATCGCAATCTTGGTATAACCTACTACAAGCTTGACTTTTTAGTTCACCCCTTCCGACACGGGACATTTAAAAGCGATTACAAAATAGCCCTTTATCGCAAGGCAATACAAGTTATTAAGCAAGCTGTTGGCGATGCAACCTTAGTAGGCTGTGGTGGATACGTTTTACCACAAATAGGTATATTCCCTATAAATAGAATTACCTGTGATATTATTTGGGGTGCAAGCCCAGAATTTCCACCCCATTACCAAATAATACAAGACGTATCTAAAACAGTTTCTTATAGGTGGTTTTACAACGGCAAAGCGCAGATAAACGACCCCGACGGCGTTGTCGTTAGAGATTATGATGTTGGCGACGGTTTTAAAACGACCTTTAACGAAGCCAAACTTATTGCCACTATGATTGCAACGAGCGGTGGCTCGGTGCTACACAACGAAGAACTAAACAATATTTCAGAAGATAGAAGGCAGTTGTTTTTACGCCTTCTGCCATCACTAAAAGAAAGCGCTAAACCGCTAGACTTCTTTGAAGAAGATGCGCCTACTACCGTTTATATAAATAGGTTAAAACACAAAAAACCCTACGTACTTGTCGGTTGTTTTAATTACGGCGAACAAAAAGAAATAACAATTGACACAAGACATTTTGGGTTAGATAAGGCAATAGTAATTAGGGTGTGGGACAACCAGTTTTTAGGCTCTTTAACTGTTATTAATCAACCTATAGGCGAACATTGTGGCGAACTTTATCTGCTTATTCCAATACCTACTACCCCTAGTTTTTTATATAGTGACTTATGTGTAAGCGGTGGCAGAGAGCAATTTTATCTTAAACAAAATGGTGCTAATTATACGCTAACTAGCAACAAAAAGGCGTATGAAAAATACCACAAATATTGTTTTATACCAAACGGTAATAACACTTTTGGCAAGATTGTAAAAACCATTAATGAAGGTTTTATAGTGCAAGTAGATTAAATCTTAATTTATAAAAAATACGGGCGTAAAACTCTGTTAATCGAGTTATACGCCCACTTTTTGTTTTATTTTGATTTTTTATATAACACGATTTTGGGGTTTCGTATTACCCCTTTTTCATCTAAGGTAAAAAACGTTCCGCCCATAATCGGTCCGTTATCATCACTATTATATCTATCGTAAGCCGAACTTTTTTGCCCGTATTGTAGCCTTACGCCTTGATATATAACGCTTATGCTATTTTGATGTTCGTGCCCTACGAAAATTGAATCTACACCCAATTGTTTTATACCTTCCCACACTGCGTTATCTTGATCCCAAGCCGATTTTAAGTGCGCACCTAAATAGCCAAAATTACCGTCGCTACCCACCAAACCAAGGTCGGTTGGAATTGTTAAACCCAATTGATCGTACGCCTGTTGAAAGACTGCTAGTTGTATATGAAACGCCATAGAAACGGGACAGTCGTATTTTTCTTTTACCCTTTTTATCCCCTTGCTGTACCACTCTATTTGGTCTGCCCCAAACCCTATTTGCGCCGTACTGTGCCCGTTGTTTAAGGTTTTTTCGCTTATACCGTAACAGCCGTTAGAATCTATCATATAAAACGCCCTTTTCACGACGCCATTTTGAACCACGGCAATATTATAGTTGCCGTTACCGGTTATTTGTCGCTGTTTAAATAGGCAGTACTTACTTTTTAAAAATTGTTCGCATTGCCAATCTACACCCAATACGCACTCGTTATCGTGGTTGCCAAAAATTGGCGCCCAAGGGATTTTGAAACTGTCTATAAACTGCACTACTTCTGTAAAAGCACTGCCGTTATCATCAAACTCGCCGTAAATAACGTCGCCCGTTATAATTATTAAATGCGGACAAGTTTGCTGTATAACTGCGGTTAAACAGTCTTTATAACACCAGTCTTTATTATCGGGCGACCACCTTATATACTCTTCTTCACACAGCCTATCTGTTCGGCGTCGTTGGTGTGAATCTATAACTTGAATATCTGTAAGCTGTAAAATTCTAGCCTGTTCGCCCTGCGGAATTTCAACCACAAAATCAAAATCG
>JAFVQM010000025.1 GCA_017504795.1 Clostridia bacterium
CGGCGAAACGATATACACGAATTCTTACTCGACTTCGATGTACAAAGTAGCGTCGAGAACGTACGCACTTGGCGACGCGGAAGACAACGAAACCTATAAAACCTTAGCGCTTAATTACTTTACGTCGGCAAGCGTTAAAGATGCAAAAGCCTTTGTAACGGACGGAGTAATAGTATTTAACGGTGCTACTCAACCTGCGTTTTCTCAAAACGCAATCGTTATTAAAGACAATAGCGTGTTAACAAGTGGGGTTCAATATTTAATTTCGCAAGAGGGCGTTATAACTATTTCTAACGCTACCACTAACGAAGGGAAAACCGTATCTTACTACGTTGTTGATAACGGAGTTTTAACCGTTGTAAACGCTGAGTTTGTAGACGTTTCTATAACGGGTATAGAAGTTAACGCACTATCAAGCGAATACAAAAGAACTGACGACGTTGCTAACAATTTAACCTTTAAGTTTACCTACGATAACGGTACGGTTAGTGAAAGTTACACGCTTAACGAAGGTAATATTTACTCAATTGAAATAGAAGGCAACGTTGCAACGGTAGTTGTAAAAGTAACGGTTAACAACGTAGTTTATAGTGACGAAGTTACCTTAACCGTTAGCGAAGAACCGTCTTCCGTAGCGGAAGTTTTATCCGCAACCGTTGGTGGCGAATATATGCTTAACGGCGTAGTCGTTGGATTTGCAACTACGATTGACCAAAATGAAGTAATTCTTGCAGACAATAACGGAAATTTCATTTCGGTAGCAGGTCTTGGCGGTGGCAAACTCGTAAACGGTAGTTACTACGTTGACGGTATTGACGTTGGCTATGAAATAACTATTCCCGTAGTATTGAAAAACGACGGGGTAGGCGCAAACGCTAATAAACTATACGCTAGTTACGCTGGCGGTAGCAATACGGCTATTTCGGTAGTTTCTAAAAATAACGCCGTATCAATGCCGAGTGAAAAGTTACTTATCGATAGCACCGAAGATTTAACCGCATTATTTACAGGTAATAATCAATATAAACTCGTTACCTTGAAAGGCGAAATGAACTTCGTAATGGATAACGACTTTGAACTTTACGATTTCTGGTTCTTTGATAGCGTTGCAAGTAATATTGACGAGATTGCAGTTAACGGCTTAATTCCTACGTTCTCTAACGTATCAACTATAATCACTACGAATAAAACGTTTGGCGAAATTGCGCTTGGCAATAAAAACGCTAACTCACTTGATTTTAATAAACCGCACAACGTTATAAAAGAAATTACTGCGCTTTATTTAGGTGGTAACGAAACGCACGCTCAATTCGTTTTACTTAGTGATAATTCTGTTGAAGATGCAACGCCAACTCTTACCACGTAAGAATTCGTTGAGCCTAAGCAACTTATCTACGCTGTGGGTGACGAACTTAATTTTGAAGGCTCAACTATTACGTATAATTACGATATTCGTTCAAGTGTTACTGTTGACGTAACTTCCGATATGGTTAAAAATATGCCCGTTATTGAAACGGCAGGTAACTATACCATTACGATAAACGACGGTGCTACTGATTTCACCTTTGAAATACAAGTATTAGCAAGTAAAATTAAGTCGATAGAAGTATCTACTATGCCTACCAAGTCCACGTACAATCATCGTGATTCGTTTGAAACGCTTGACGTAAGTGGTGGACAAATCTTAGTTGCTTACGAAAACGGTTCAAGTGAATACGTTGATATAACAAAAGAAATGTTTAACCTTGAAGAAAGTGACGAGTGGAGAATAGGTACGGTAAACTACGCTTTATATTACGCTGGTACTAAATTTATTCTTCCTATCGTATATGAAAACACCGCGCTTACGATTTCTGAGTTTAAGTCGGCAACCATTGGCGAAACTTACGACGTAACCGGTATTGTTTCATATCCCGTTGGGACGGGTAGTGCAGAACTTATACTTAAAGATAAAAATTCTAACGAGTCGGTTTCAATAATGAATTTAGGTATAATCGGAACTTATACTGATATTAAACTTGATACTACCGTTATCAATCTTGGCGATGAGATTATAACGAGATTAACTCTTGGTAAGTCAACTTCAACGGGCGGTAACGTAAACAAACTTTACGGTAATGCAACCGATAAAGTTACGTTTGTAAATAACTTGATTATCGTATCTCAAAACAACGAATACGGATTTGATTTATCAACAGCAACTACAATTTCTTCTACTACTGAACTACAAAATTTCCTTGGTGCTAAAACTGAAAGACCTTATTTTGAAATTGTTAAGTTTGTTGGTGTTAAAGTTTCATACTACACGGGCAGATACGGGCTTTTATTCTTTGATAATATAACTGCTGCATCTGGTGCTAAATACGATAATTGTTTCGTCGTTTTAGATAGAACTACTACTCTTGAGTATATGACGGCAAATCAGTTAAATAGTTATTTCAGTATGAGTATAACTACTAAAAACCTTGCTACCGTTACGGCACCTGCAACTACCGAATATGAAATTTACGCTATGTTTACGGGTGGTAGTGGCTCATATTTGAACTTTGTTATCTTGGGTACTGACTGGTTTGTAGCGCCTACGGTAACTGAGTAATAGGGGGGGTATGAAAATGAAAAAATTTATTAGTTTTTTAATCACTTTAACTTTAATTTTATCGCTTTACCCCGTATCGCTTTTCGGGGCGAAAGCACCAAGTAACGAAGTAACAACGGTAACGGGGTTTGTAACCCCGTCTACCGTAGATAGTAGAAATGAAACGGGTAAGTATTTAATTCTTAATAAA
Source organism: Clostridia bacterium (assembly GCA_017504795.1). Classification (GTDB taxonomy): domain Bacteria; phylum Bacillota; class Clostridia; order Christensenellales; family Borkfalkiaceae; genus HGM11412. Next base: position 2,787 of record JAFVQM010000025.1, read on the forward strand.
GACGGTAGTTACGGCGGTTCTTATAACGATGCGCTTTACGGTAAGGGCGCGCCGTTAAACGGCGAGTACGACGTTGTAAATTCAGATTATTACTATCACGGCGATTACTATAATATGAAGTCGAACTACACCGAAAATTCTAGTGGCGTTCGCTCGTATCAAAGATATATATATCCTAATTTTTCGCCTTATCAACAAACTATGCAAGATACTAGCGGTATCGCTTGTATCGTTATGATACTTAACTATTTAGGGTATGACGTTTCAAACTATTCTGAACTTTACCTTCTTAACGAGTACGAAAGAATTAACGAAACTACCGTTTACGGTAATGGAACGACTCCCGAAGGTTTAGTAAACCTTGTAAATTCATTAGGGTTAACGGGCGTTACTGCTAATTCAACTGAAATTGACACTTCTTCATTCGTTCTTACCGACGGCAATGACTATGAGGCTATTCGCAATATTTTTAGACAATGTTTACTTGACGGTAAGTTCTTAGTTATGAGATATCAGTCGCCTAACGGTTTTGGTTATAAGGTTTTATTAGGTCACGATAATAAGGGTACTTTATTTTACTCGTATAGTCCTAAAACTGCATTGGAATTTGTTGGCGACGACTATATGATTTTTGCCGAACCTAACGACAACTACGACCATTTTCAAGACGGGTATACTGCAAACCGTTTTAACACCGTAATTAGGTGGTGGTTTAATATGACGGCTAACGGTACGATTTCTAACGAGCACGAATATTTTATAATAGACCCAAGTATTGACGTAGATTTTGAAACTGACGCTGAAAAAATAGATAAAACAAACCATTTACAAGAAGCGTATGATATCCACTTACCGCTTAACGGTGAAGAAATGTGGAACGTAGACGGTGTGGTTAACGAATACAAAAAATATGGTAGTACGCGTAACGGTAAAAATTACGGTTTTATTACTTCTGGCGGTGGGTTAACGAATAGACCTGACCTTCCTTATTGTAAAATTAAAGACTATTATCAAATGGGTAGTGAAGGTAGTAGAATTTTACTTCCTAATTACACTATTTTACAACAAACTATGTCGTCTTCTTGCGGTGTTTGTTCGGTAAACTCAGTTCTTAAATACTACGGTTATTACGAAGATACTTCGTACTATGATTTAGAACTTTTATACACTAACGCTTACGATAATCACCCAGGCTTTAATGACGTTGTTAGGGGCGGTACTTCAAACGGCTATCATAAAATAACGCTTGAAAGTTTAGGTTACACTTCGCACTATTATTCTACCCCGTTTGGTGGAGAACCGGTGTTTGAAAACTATAAAGCGTTTGTAAGTTTTGTTAAATACAATTTATTAAACGATAGACCTATGGTAACGGTAATTAGCCCAAGTGGCGCTCACTTCGTAACTATTATCGGCTACGACGATATGGGAACTAGCCATATCTACGACGACGTTTTAGTTATTGCGGATTCGTCAGATTATTGGGACGGCTATCAAGATGGTTACAATATCTATTCGGCTACTCAATATTATTATCAGTTTACAAACGGTTCTAACTCGAATTTGTATCCTGTATTGGTAATTTATAAAAACTAAATATAAATAGCAAAAAACCCGAAATTTCGGGTTTTTTTGTTTATGTTAAAAATAAATTTAATTTATTTTGATTTTTTATTGATTTTTATGTTTAATTGTTTTACAATTATCGTGATATAAAGGAGAATTATTATGCGATATAAAATTGACCATGATTTTCACATTCACACTTATTTATCGTCGTGCTCGAACGATCCTACGCAAAACCCAAGCACGATTTTAAGTTATGCTAAAAACAACGGCATAAAAACCGTTTGTATAACCGACCATTACTGGGATAGTGAAGTAGAAGGTGCAATTCCTTGGTATAAACGCCAAAATTTTGATAATATTATCAAAATTAAACCGCTACCTATTGATAGTGACATTAAGTTTTTGTTTGGATGTGAAACTGAACTTAATAGGTTTAATACGCTTGGTATACCTGCATCGCGCTATAATGATTTTGATTTTATAATAATTCCTACAACGCATATGCATATGAAAGGCTTTACTCTCACCGAAGAAGAAGCACAGAGTGAAGACGATAGGGCAAGGCTTTGGGTAGAGAAGTTAGATGCAGTACTTAATATGGATCTTCCTTTTCATAAAGTAGGTATAGCGCATTTATCCTGTCGTTTTATAGGCGTAACAAAAGACGAATATAATAACGTAGTTAAGAAAATTCCACAAAGTGAACTTACTAGGCTGTTTACGAAAGCGTCAAAATTAGGCGTTGGCATTGAAATAAATACCGCGTTTAACGAAATTATGTATCCTGAAACGGTTAATATTTACAAAACCGCCAAAGACTGTGGCTGTAAGTTCTATTTTGGTAGTGACGCGCACACCCCAAACGATTATGAAGAAAAACTTCAAAGTGCGGAAAAACTTATTGATTTAATAGGTCTTGACGAAAGTGATAAATTTATAATAGGGAGATAATTATGAAACTAAACGCTTTTAACGACGGTGTTGATACGACGGGTGAAGAGATATATTCTTTTTTAATGATAGGTCAGTCTAATATGGCAGGGCGTGGTGAACTTTTAGAGAGCGCTCAAATTAAAAACGATAAATGTTTTATGTTTCGCATGGGTAGATGGCAAAAAATGTGTGAGCCTATAAACCCGGACAGACCTATATTTGGAATTACTTACTCGTCAGGTGCGTGCCTTGCTACTTCGTTTGCCGACTGTGTTTCTAATCACTACGGTGTAAAGGTAGGTCTTATTCCGTGTGCGGACGGTGGCACGGGGATTGACGCGTGGAAAAAAGGCGAAGTTTTATACGATTATGCGGTTATGATGGCAAATCTTGCTAAGCGTTCTTCAAAAATTGCAGGAATTATTTGGCATCAAGGCGAGACTGACGCTTCTAACGAAGAAAAAGCGAAAGCGCATAAGCAAAAGTTTATAGATATGATTACTTCGCTTAAAAAAGATATAGGTCTAGAAGACGTGCCTGTAATTATAGGCGAACTTGCGTATAACTACACGCGTAATTTTGGTGATAATCCAAAAATTATAAATAATCAATACCACGAAGTTGCAAGTGAACTTAAAAATTTTGCGGTAGTGTCGTCAGAGGGGCTTGAACTTAAAGCGGACGGTTTGCACTTTAACTTAAAATCACTTCGCGAATTTGGTAGGCGCTATTTTGAAGAATATAAAAAGTTAGTTGAAAAGGATAATTAAAATGAAAGCAATAGAAAAAGCAGTAGATAAATATAGGCAACTTATACTTGACGCTGAAAGGCATATTTGGAAAACCCCCGAAACCGGTTTTAAGGAAGTAAAAACTTCTGCTTATCTTGAAAACGAGATGGAAAAACTCGGCTATAACCTAATAAAAGCAGGGGATATCCCTGGTTTTTACACCGTAATAGATACGGGTAAACCTGGTCCTGAGGTTTTAGTTCTTGGCGAACTTGACTCGGTTATTTGTAGCGCTCACCCAGAGTGCAACAAAGAAACGGGTGCTGTTCATGCATGCGCGCATAATACTCAAACAGCAACGCTACTAGGTATTGGCGCTATCTTAAAAGAGCCTGGCGTTTTAGACGGGCTTTGCGGAAAAATTAGGCTTTGTTTCGTTCCTGCGGAAGAACTTCTTGAAATTGAATATCGTTTAGATCTTAGAAAAAAAGGCGTTATTAAGTATTTAGGCGGTAAAGCAGAATTTTTACACCGCGGATATTTTGACGGCGTTGATATGGCTTTTATGGTACACGCATCAAACGCTTTTTCTGTAAGGCGTGGTTCTGTTGGTGCGATTTCTAAAAACGTGATATATAAGGGCAAATCGTCACACGCGGGTGGTTCTCCGCAAAACGGTATTAACGCGTTATACGCCGCAAGTTTAGGTCTTAATGCGATAAACGCTATTCGCGAAACTTTTGTTGAAAAAGATATTTTAAGAGTTCACCCGATAATTACTCACGGTGGCGATATGGTAAACGCTATACCGCACGAAGTTAAACTTGAAAGTTACGTTCGCGGTAAAACGTTTGACGCTATCGTTAAAGAAAATAAAAAAATCAACCGCGCACTTATAGGTTCAGCACTATCTATCGGCGCTAATATCGAAATCATCGATATGCCCGCGTTTGCACCACTTCTTAACGATACAGGTATGATGGAACTTGCTAAAGATGCGGCTGAAATCGCTATCCCCGAAGAAACTCTTAATTATGATCCGATTGCTATCGGCAGTGGTTCAACTGATATGGGTGACTTATCTTGCATAATGCCCGTAGTTCACCCGTATGCCGGTGGTAGAATAGGTGCGTCGCACGGGGCGGACTCTTATATTAGCGAGCCCGAACGCGCATGCGTAAAATCTGCAAAATGGCAAGTAACTATGCTTAAACTTTTACTTGAAAACGGGGCTGAAAGGGCAAAAACAATTCTTAAAAACTTTACTCCGCTTTTTAAGTCGAAAGAAGAATTCCTTGCATTCCAAGATAGTCTTAATTCGTCTGGCGATAGAATTAAATACTTAGATAACGGCACTGCTGAAATTAAACTTTGATATTAAAATATAATGGTAAAATTATGGTAGCAACTTTTCACAATCACACCACCTTTTGCGACGGGAAGAATACCCCGCGTGAAATGGTTGAATACGCGATAGAAAACGGCGCGAGAGCGATAGGGTTTTCATCGCACGGATATACGCCTTACGACCTTAGATATTGCATGAAAGACACCGATAGTTATATTGCCGAAATCAACCGCTTAAAAATTGAGTTTAAGGATAAAATTGAAGTTTATTTAGGCATAGAAGAAGATGCTTTCGCGCCGGTTGATAGAAGTAAATTCGACTATACTATAGGCTCAATGCACTATATTGAAAAAGGCGGTGTTTATTACCCGATAGATAGTTCTATTGACTACAACAATAAAATGCGCTTAGCATTTGATTACGACGCTATAAAAATCGCTACGCAATACTACGAAAAATTTATCACTTATATAAAAACTAGAAAGCCTGATATTATCGGGCATTTTGACTTAATTACTAAGTTTGACGAGAAGGCGGAATCGTTATTTTTAGATAATCAAGAGTATCATTTACTTGCTCAAAAATATTTAGATTCGCTATTGCCTGTTGACAGTATATTTGAGATAAACGTAGGCGCTATCGTAAGGGGATATAGAACTAAACCGTATCCATATACTAACTTGTTACATAAGATAAATAAGCAAGGCGGTAAAATTATTCTTTCTATTGACGCGCACTCAAAAGAGTTGTTAACCTATGATTTTACCGATACTATAAAATATCTTAAAGATATAGGTTTTAGTTCCGTTTATACTATAAAAGACGGTAAATTTGTTAAGGAGAATATATGAAACCACTAATAGGGCTTCTAGTTACTATTGACGATAATAAAACTACCACTGTAAATTATACGTATGCAAGAGCGGTAACTGAACTTGGCGGAACGCCTATCGTTTTACCTTATACGGCTGACGATAACGATATCGACCGTTTCGTATCCTTGTGCGACGGGTTTTTATTTTCAGGTGGAAAGGACGTTGAGCCCAAGCGTTTTGGTGAAGAACAACTTAACGATAGTTTAGTAGTTCATCACTGTCGTGACGAACTTGAATTTAAGTTGTTTGATAAAATAATATCTACCAATAAGCCGATTTTAGGAATTTGCCGTGGTGCGCAAGTTATCAACGTTGCGCTTGGTGGAACGCTTTATCAAGATATACCTTCTCAAATTCCATCGCAAATTTCGCATAGGCAAAAAGAAGGGCAAACCGAATATTCTCACGATATTTTAGTTGTTAAAGATACACCGCTACATAAATTAGTTGGCGGTAGGGATAGAATTGAAGGGAATAGTTTTCATCATCAGGCTATAAAAGACTTGGGTGACGGGCTAAAACTTATGGCAACGGCGGACGACGGGGTTATCGAAGGCGCATACTATGACGGTGATAGATATTTAAGAATTTACCAGTGGCACCCCGAAAAACTCTTTGATAAACACGACCACAATAATTTAATTATTAAAGATTTTATAAATGCGTGTAAATAATAAATTATGGATAAAAAATTTGACTTAAAAATATTAGTGCAAGACGTTTTAATTGCAATTATTGCAGGCTTTATCGTTGGAACGGCATATCACTTTTTTCAAAACAGCAATAACTTTGCCCCTGGTGGCGTTGGTGGTTTGGCTACCATTACTTATCACTTTTTAGGCGATAGGGTAAGTTGGTCTATTCTAATGCTTGCTTTTAACTTACCTATTTTTATTTTGCTTACGATATTCGTTGATAAAAAATTAGGTGGAATACTCGTGGTTTATATGGTAGTGCAGTCTTTCACGCCGTATTTGTATGAACTATTTAACCTTTTACCATATTCGCTTATAAATTATAAAGAAGACTTTAATATCGTGTTTGCATGCGTTGCAACGGGCGTAATTTCAGGGTTTGGGTTTTCTATGATGTTAAAGCGCTTTGGCGCAAGCGGTGGTACGTACGGAATTTCAGCGCTACTTAAAAAGGCAAAACCCGAAATGAATATTGCTTACGTTTCGTTTATTATGGACGCAAGCGTCGTATTTATTGCCTTTTTCGTTTACGGTATGAAATTTACTCCCGTAATTTGTACGCTTATGAACCTATTTATTGCAAACGTTATCGTAGATAACGGCTTGAACGGTATTAAAAACGGGTATAAGTTTGAAATAATTACGGACAACCCCGACGAACTTTGTAAAGAACTTTTAACCAAACTTAAACACGGCGTTACTGAAATTAACGTTCACGGTATGTATTCTGAAACTGATAAATTTATGCTCGTTTGCATAATAAATAAGCGCCAAATAGGTGATATGATGCGTATACTTAAAAAATACCCCGGTACTTTTTCAAGTTTCGTAAAAGTTAACGAAGTGTTTGGTAACTTCAAAAGGAAGGTATAAAATGAATATATTGAAAGGAATAGGTAAGGTTTTACTTTCGATTTTGATAGTTTTACTATCAATAGCCATATCGTTTGCTATTCTTATGATACTTATAGATACAATACTTTTGCCTGACGATTACTTGTTTTACGAGCACGCTA
>JAFVQM010000026.1 GCA_017504795.1 Clostridia bacterium
AGCCGGCGACCTCAGTGACCAGCTCGGTGGAGATCTCGCCGTCGGCGGTGATGGTCATCTTGCCGATGGCACCGAAGTACTCGCCGGTCTGGGTCAGCAGGACCTCACCGCCGTTCTTGTCGGTGACGATCTCGGAGGGAACAGAGGAATGGCTGTGGCCGTCGATGAAGGCATCGAGGCCCTGGGTGTTGGCGATGACATCCTTGGAGGTCCAGGGCTCGCTGGATGCATCGATGCCCAGGTGGCCCAGGGCGATCACGATGTCGGCCTCGGCAGAGGCGGCATCGATGGCAGCCTGGACGGCATCGTACAGGGCAGCATTTCGCCGTTTTTTAATTTTTTTTAGTTGAGCGTTACGTTTTTAAGCCTTTCGTAAAACTCTACGGCGTGCTTTTTAAGAAGTGGAACGTTTTCAGCGTTTGAAAAAGCCTCGTCAGACAGCGCCTTTGCAAAAAATACCGTTTTTGACGAGTATTTAAGAGATTTTAAGTCGGTTAAAATTCTACCAGACTGCCTTTCGCCAAGCAAATCACCGCCACCGCGCATATCAAAGTCAATCTCACTGATTTCAAACCCGTCCGAACAATTTTTAACTGCCGATAAGCGTTCCATAGCAACTTGTGTTTCCTTAGTACAAATTAAAAAGCAGTAACTTTTCTTATCCGACCTACCAACTCTACCTCTTAATTGATGAAGTTGCGAAAGCCCAAACCTTTCGGCACTCATAATAACCATAACGGTAGCGTCGGGCACGTCCACCCCAACTTCGATAACCGTTGTTGAAACGAGTATATCGTACTTTTTATCCTTAAAGTCCTTCATAACGGAAAGTTTTTCGCTATCTTTCATCTTACCGTGAAGTAACCCTATTTTAACACCCGATAATAGTAGCGACAATTCGTCATATAACTCTTTAACGCTTAAAGTTGCACTCTCTTCGTCCCCGTCGATTTTCGGACAAACGAAATACGTTTGATTACCCTTATCCGCCTCACTTACGATAAACGATAGCATATCTTCGTATTTGTGTAGCGGAACGATATTGGTTTGAACTTTTGCCCTTGCGCTTGGCTTATCTTTTATGGTAGAAACGTCTAAATCGCCATAAAAAATTAGCGATAGTGAACGCGGTATAGGAGTTGCACTCATTACAAGCGTATCGGTAAATACGCCTTTACCTTCAAGAGCGCTACGCTGTGCCACACCGAAACGCTGTTGTTCGTCACACACGCACAAGGCAAGATTGTTAAATTCAACGTTTTCTTGTAAAACTGCGTGAGTTCCAACAACGAGTTCAATTTTGCCAAGTCTAATATCTTCTTTAATTTTTTCTTTTTCAGATTTTTTTACGCTACCAGATAAATAGGCAATTTCAAACTCGGGGAGATACTTTTTACAAACTTCGTAGTTTTGCTTTGCTAAGACTTCGGTTGGCGATAGTAACGCCGATTGATAGCCAGATGAAAGCGCAATATAAAGCGCACAAACTGACACCGCGGTTTTACCACTGCCTACGTCACCTTGAAGTAACCTATTCATAACGTAAGGCGACGTTATATCTTTATAAATTTCGTTAACGGCTTGCTTTTGCCCAGCGGTAAACTCAAACGAAAAACGTTCGGTGAACGCTTTCATTTTTTCCGCAGTTATCGAATATTTTCGAGATTTTATTTGCTTTTTATCACCCTTTATTATCTTAAACGCCGAGATGAGTTTGAAATACTCTTCAAGCGCAATTCTATCAAACGCTAATTTTAACGCCTTATCACTGCTAGGGCTATGAACTTCTAAATAGGCACTTTTAAGGCTTGATAAACCGTACTTAGAGACAAGGCTATTCGGTATTGCAGTAGTTGGGTTTACCGCGTTTACCGCATTACGGCAAATTTGTTTCATACCGCTTTGAGTAAGGTTGCCCTTTATCGTATAAACGGGCATAAGCCCTTTTAGACGGTAATTTTTATCTATCGGTTCAAATATAGGATTAGTCATAGAAACCGTGCCGTACTTTATAGATACGCGCCCGTAGAATAAATACTCTTCACCACACTTTAACTTGTTTACAACGTAGGGTTGATTAAACCAAACGACCGAAAAAGTGTCCGCCCCTTGCGAACAATAAGCCTTAACGTATTTCACACGCGTTCCTAACTGAGCGCGTGGCTCTATCTCAACGCGTGCTAGCGTTAAAACGAAATCGTTATTATACGCGTCACTAAGCGGGGTAACGTGCGTTAAGTCGAGATAGTTTCTGGGGAAGTGTTTGATAAGTTCTTCCGCAGTGGTTATTGAAAGTGTTTTTAGGTCTTTAATACGTTTATCTGAAACGTAAGGGACGTTTTTTAAGTTCATATAAAATAAAGAGAAACCAAAAATCAACTTGGTTTCTCTTTCTCCTTATTCGAGTGAAACTACGAAATAATATACCGCTTGACCACCGAAGAAAAGTTCAACGTCAAGTTCAGGGAATTTTTCGCGTACTTTATTGCAAATAACTTCAGCGTCTTCTTCCTTGATATCAGCGCCAAAGTACAAATTTACTACCGAGTGAGACTCGTTTGCAAGTTTTTCAATTAAGTTGAGCGTACACTCGCCTATATCGTTAGATTTTGCAAGAATCTTTTTGTCGTTAAGACCGATAATATCGCCCTTTGAAAGAGTAAACCCGTCAACCTTAGTGTTTCTAACCGCGTAGGTTACTTGACCTGCTGCAACGTTGTCTATCGCGTGGAGCATATTTATCTTGTTAACCGACGGAGATTCTTCTGGATTAAACGACAATGCGGCAAGTATGCCTTGCGGAACGTTTTTAGTAGGTATAACGTGGATATTTTTGCCTTCAACTAGTTGTTTTGACTGTTCAGCCGCCAAAATAATGTTTTTATTGTTGGGGAAAACGAAAACGTTATCGGCGTTGATACGACAAATTGCGCTTGCAATATCGTCCGCCGACGGGTTCATCGTTTGACCGCCTTCAATTACCCTATCAACTGCAATATCCTTAAATATAGTTTCAAAACCTTTACCCGAACAGATGGAAAGCATACCCATTTCCTTCTTTTCGGCTTGATACTTCTTCATAAGTTCACGGTTTTGTTCGAGCATATTTTCGATTTTAACCTTGTCAATCTCGCCGAGTTCTAACGCGTGCGATAACGCGCGACCTGGTTGGTTGGTGTGAACGTGAACTTTAACGAACTCTAAGTCACCCACAACGATAACGCTATCGCCTATCGTCATAAGATACTCGCGAAGTTTATCAATGGCAGCAAGAGTGGTCTTCTTTTTGATGTTGGTTATGAAAAATTCGGTGCAATAGCCAAATTCTATAACGCCTAAATTCAAAATATCGGCGTGTTCAACGGCTTTTTCTTCTTGTTGCTCGACTATTTCTTCTTCCGTTCCTTCTACTTCTTCACCAAGGATTGCCTTTTGCATACCCTTAAAGATAGTAAGTAAACCCATACCGCCACTATCTACAACGCCTGCTTTTTTAAGCACGGGAAGGAGTTCGGGAGTGAGTTCAAGGGCTTCTTCACCCTTTCTTATAACGTCAACAAACAAGTCTTCAAACGACTTTGCTTTAGAAGAAGTTGCAGCCTCGCTCATCATACGGCAAACGGTAAGCATAGTGCCTTCTTTGGGCTTTGATACTGCGCCGTACGCTATTTCAGTTGCCGTTTTCATTGACTTTACGAAAGTCTTCACGTCAACGTCTTGCTGAGATTTTGAAAGGGTTGAACAAACACCCCTAAATACTTGTGAAGTGATAACGCCCGAGTTACCTCTCGCACCTCTTAATGCGCCACGGGTTACCGCTTCGCAAACTTCTTGCATAGTGTGAGATTTTACCGCTTTTAATTCCTTAACCGCCGATTTTACGGTGAGCGACATATTCGTACCGGTATCACCGTCTGGCACGGGGAAAACGTTCAAAGCGTCAATCCTGTCTCTATTTATATCTAATAATTTAGACGCGTTAGTTATCATCTTTGATAGCATAACGCCGTTAATTGATTTCATTAAATAAAACTCCTATAATTAAAGTTTTACGCCTGTTATAAAAACGTTCACAGCGCCAACTATCATACCGGTAGACTTCTCAACGTTATATTTAATTGTTTCTTTAAGCGAGTCTGCCACGGCTGAAATTGATACGCCGAACTTAATAATCACGTAAACGTCGATAAAAATACGGTCGCCGTTTGTAACTACTTTTACACCCTTAGCCCCCGTCGATTTACCGAAAAGTTCAAAGAGAGAATCGGTAAAACGGCGTGAAACGAGTTCAACTATGCCGTAGCAATCTAGCGTAGCGTGTGAAGTTACTTTTGCAATCGCTTGGTCAGATATAGAAATATTGCCGTACGCGTTACTAGTTTTAACTGCCATAACTCTCTCCTTTTTCAATATATTACTATTTTACAATAATATCTTAATTTTTGCAACAAAAAATAAAACTTTTACTTATTTTTTATAAATATTAAAAAAATATTGATTTATTACGCTTAAAATTGTTGCTTTTTTTGGCGAATAATGATAAAGTATATATGCTAAAAATAATTTATGTCCAGTTTTCGGAGGTGTAGTTATGTCAAAAGTATGTAGCGTTTGCGGTAAAGGTAAATTATCCGGCAACAAAGTAAGCCACAGTAACCGTAAAACTCCTCGTTTATATAACGCTAACGTTCAGAAAGTTAGAGTGGTAAATGACGGTGTTGTTAGTTCTGAGTACGTTTGCGCACGTTGTCTTAAAAGCAAAAAAGTAGAAAGAGCATAAAACGTTAAGGCCGAGTGTTGCTCGGTCTTTTTGTTTACTACGGAGAGTTTATGAAAGAGTTTGATAAAGTTTTAATATCCAAAGAAGATATTGAAATCAAGGTTAAAGAAATTTCTAAAAAAATTAGCGCAGATTACAAAGGGCTTAACCCCCTTTTCGTGTGCATCTTAAAAGGTAGCGTATTCTTCACTGCCGACCTTCTTAGGAACGTTGATACGCCCGCTCAAATTGATTTTATGGTTGTGTCTAGTTACGGCTCGGGCACGACTTCGTCTGGCACGCTCAACATTAAAAAAGACTTGGCGGTTGACATTAAAGACAAGCACGTTATCATAGTTGAAGATATAATTGATTCTGGTAATACCCTAGCACTCCTTAAAGAAATGCTACTTAAAAGAAACCCAAGTTCGGTTAAAATTTGCACTCTTTTAGATAAACCCGATAGGCGCGTGAGAGACGTTAAGGTTGACTACTGCGGTTTCCAAATTCCAGACGAGTTCGTGGTAGGTTACGGCCTTGATTACGACGAGAATTATAGAACTCTTCCTGATATTAGAGTTTTATCTCGCGAAGTTTACGAAAAATAACATTAAACTAAAAAACCTCGATTTTATCGAGGTTTTTTTGTTTTAGAATTTTCTAGAACTGTGGCAGGTAAAGTAGATGATTTGCGTGTCTTTTGCAAGTTCGTCAATCACGAGTTTTACCTTTTTAAGATGCGTTTCGTCAAGCGTTGTAAACGGGTCGTCAAGCACCAAAAACGGCATAGCGCCACTGTACATATTTTTAATCATAGCAAGCCTAAACGCAAACGCACAAATAGAGAGTATTCCTGAACTTAAATGTTTTTCAAGCCTTTCTTTACCGGCGCGTTCAAACCTTATTTCAAAGTTTTTAGTCATAGTGACTTTTTCGCCAAGAACTTTTTCTAAAACGCTTGCATACTTTACAAACTCGTCTTTCACGGGCTTTACGTATTTATCTTTAAGGTTTTGCTCGGCAAGGCGCAAAAACTCTGCGGTTTTAGTTAAAAGTTTATGTTTTTGTTTATAGTTTGTAAGCGTGTTTTCTAATTGCTCTTTATCAATATAGTAGCCGTCAAGCCTGTCTACCGCGTACTCGTCGTCAACCACTTGGTGTTTAAGCGCACTATACTCGCGTTCACGCTCGTGTAAAAGGTTTGAAATTTCTTCTAAACTCTCCCCGCCACCTTGCGGTTTAACGTCAAGATTTTTTTCCTTTTTATACTTAACTGCGGTGGTTTTAAGGTTTTCGAGCATAGATTTAGAAGTTTCAAAGGTCTTAACGTCTGATAAAACTTCACTCGGCGAGATTGCTTGAAGGTTGAACTTTTGTAAAAAGGCGTTAACGTCCGCTTTGATTTTTTTGGTTTCTAACTCAATTTTAGAAGTTTCAGCGCTTACGTTTTCAGCCCGTTTTTTAAGCGAATAAAGTTCGTCAACCCCGCTTTGTAACCTAGTTAAGTTAGATAAAAAGTTTTCGCCCGTTAAACCGTATTTTGAAAAGAACTCACCAAGTTTAGAAATAAAGTTTTTAATTTCGCGTTGTAGGTCGGCTTTTGTTTTATCCTTTTCAAACGCGCCCTTTTCAATTTCTAAATATCTTTGATAGTTTGAATTAAAGGTTGCGTAATCGTATAAAACGCCGTTGCCTGACGAATAGCCGTAAGGAATTAAAACGGCTTTGATTTTGTCTTCACACTCGCGAATTTCAAGTTCAAGTTTGCGCTTGTTTGGGTTTTCAAGGCGCTCGACTTTACTTAGTTTATCGCTAAGATATAAAAACGCCGAAATGCCGAGCGCAAGCCCGCCGATTATCGTAAGCGCTACGCCGACGCCAGAGTTTATTAAAATTATGCCTACGATAGTTGCAAGTAGCGATAATATCGCGATAATTCCATAGGTTACCGAGTTCGATTTTTTACTTTTAGTTCCGCCTATAAAATCTGGCGTACAGTCGTACTCGGTTTTGAAAAACTTATAGTCTTGAACGTTCTTTTCAAGCGCGGATATTTTATCGCTAGTTGGGGGATTATTAGAAAACGTATTTACTAGCGATTTATCTTGCTGCGAAAAGTCGTTAGAACTTAGTTGAGATAATTTGGCGTTTAGTTTTGAAAGGCTATCTATATCGCTTTCAGCCGTTATCATATCTTGCTTTGACGGAACGCCCTCAATAAACGCTTTTTCAAGGCGGTATAGCCTTGCGCTTTCGTCTTGCGATAAGCCCGTGCTAGATTTAGCCGAAAGTTCACGCAGTTTTATAACGTTTTCAGAATAACTTTCAACTTCAACGTGAGTGGGAATTATGCCCGAATACTTTTGAGTGATTGTATTTATTAAAGTTTGTTGCTCTTCAATTTGCGTGAGTAAGTGTTCGTAATACTCCCACTCGGAAAGTATTTTGCTAGTTTGTTGTAAACTCTCTATCTTTTTAGCAAGTGCATCAATTTCGTTTTGATAGTCGCTTAACCGTTGATATTTACTATCAAGCGCTAACGATATCGCCTCGGTATTGAGTATTTTTTCGCTTAAAGATGAAATCTCTTCGGAAACGGCAGAGATTTTATCCCTACCGCCCTTGCTTTTTTTATATTCTTTTGCAAGTTTTTCTAAGGATGAAACCGCGTCGTCAACGTCAAGATCTCCGCCACCTTGTAAAAACCCGCTTAGTTTTGAGTTGATTGAAGAAGTTGATTTTATCTCGATTTCTTCGCCCGATATAAACGCCGTGCGCTCGAAAGACTGTTTGTCTATTCCAAATACGGTTTTACCTATATCAAGCCCAAGTTCAGTTGATAGGTTGCCGTTTTTATATACGGTAAGCGTGTCTTGCGTTTGGCTTTTCTCACCGAAAAATCTTTCGATTTTGTAGACGTTACCGTCCATTTCAAAGGTTAAGTTACCGCCGAAATTACCGCCTTCAAAGGGATAGTAGCGTTGGCGGTCACAAAACTCGGTTGAGTTTATTTTATAACTTTCAAGCCCGTAAAACATTGCTTTTATAAAAGATGCAAGCGTTGATTTGCCTGCGCCGTTTTCTTCGTAAAAACAGTTCATTCCGCTTGAAAAATCGTAATCTTTACTCGACAGTCTACCATAGTTTTCAACGTGGCAAGAAATTAGTTTCATATATCCACCTCCACGCCTGAAAGCGATTTTAAGCCGTAAGATAATACTTTTGCCTTTTCGTCGTCAGTTAAGTCAGACGCGTACACCAGTCGCACGAACTCGCCTTTGAGCGACGTGTCGTTTTCATACTTAGATACGTCGATTTTCTTTTTAGTTAGGTCTTTAACGTCAATATAAAGCGCGGATGCGGAAAGGTATTTTTTAACGTCACTTTCCAAATCGTCGATAGACGCATCAAGTTCCCCGTGAAGTTCAACGCGGTATATCCCCTTTTTGTCAAAGTTTGCAACCGCTTTAACGTTAAGGTAGATGGAATACGCGTCTTTAAGGTTTGAAACGTCAACCTTTACTAAACTTATGTTACTTTGCGAAAAAGGAATAAATTCGCTAGAAATTTTATTATCGATATCGAGTAGAACGAAACCCTTTTCGCCCGTTTCGTCATACCCGCGACCTTCCAAACAACCACTGTAAGCGTAAACGCCCCTATCGTCAAGTTGATTTTTAAGGTGGCTGTGGTAATGCCCTAGCGCCAAGTAGTCGATATTCTTTCCACGAAGTTTAGAAAGGTTTACCTTTTGAACGCCAAAACTATCCGACGCCTCGCCATGGAGCATTACGATATTTATATCGCTTTCTTTTAAGTTTAAGGTCGAATATATTGACGTGGCGTTCTCGCTAACCGTTTCAACACCTGAAATAACTACGTTGCCGTAGCGATAACTAGCCCAGCCCGTTGAAAAGGTTTTAAGGTTTGGATACTCTATACTTTCAGACGCTAAGTCGTGATTGCCTTTTAGGTACAAAAAGTCGATATCGGGGTTGTTTTGAACTACGCTATAAAAAAAGTCTTTATCCTTAACTAGTGGTTTAACCCCGTCGAACAAGTCACCGCTAATTAGCACGACTTGAACTCCGTTTTGCTTGGCAAAATCAACCATACGCCTAAAAGAATTTCTAAGTTCTTCTTTGCGCACGGTAGACACGTCTTTTGGAAATGAATTTATTTTCGAGCCGAGATGTATATCGGCAGTATGTATAATTTTCACGCTTATCTCCTTGTGTTATTTAATATAACACAAAACCACTTAAAACACAATAGCATAAATAAAAAATACCGCCTAATTAGTGGTAATTAGTTTGCGGTATTAAATATTATCGTTTGTTTTATTAAATTAAAAATGGGGTTTTGCCCGCACGGTGAATAAGTATTTCGTCAATAACGGCGTTTCCACGATGTTTAAGTAAAAACATAATAACTTCTGCTACTTCTTCGGGCGTGGTCATACCGTCGGGAGTTAAGTCGGGGCGGGAAACTTTAACCATATCCGTATACACCCCACCCGGTGATATTGCGTGAACGCGAATACCTTTATCAAAAACTTCTCCTGCAAGTGATTTCGTAAAGCCTAAAAGCGCGTGTTTTGACGCTACGTACGCGCTTTGCATTGCGTATCCTGCGTGTGCTACGACGGACGCTACGTTTATAATACTTGCCCTATCCGACTTTTTAAGTTCAGGTAACGCTAGTTGCGTAAGAATATACGGCACGCGAACGTTTATATTCATAATTTTATCAAAAAGGCTTGCGGTAGTATCTTCAAACGCTGAGTTTAACGCCATACCCGCGTTATTGATTAGAATATCAATTTTGCCAACCTTATTAAGCGCTGAACTAAACAAATCTTTCATACAAGACTCGTCTGTTAAGTCGCCACTAAAAACTTCTACCTTTCCACCGATATCTTTTATTTTTTGCGCGGTTTTATTTAGTTTTTCAATCGATTTGCCACCAAAAAGCACTACATTGCAACCTTCTTTTGCAAGCGCCAAGGCAACTGCACTACCTATTCCGCCACCTGCACCCGTTATAAATGCAACCCTATTATCTAAAACCATTTTAATTCTCCTTTGCATAAAATAATAACACAAAATCAAGATTTGTGTCAATATTTCGCGTAGCCGAAACGTATTAAAATAAATAGAAAATACCGCTTGCAACGGTAGTTGCGCGTTATGAAAATAACGCCTAATTACAGCGTAATTAGTTTGCGGTATAAAATAGTTTTGTTTGGTAGATGCTTGCATATACAAAAACAAAACAAAAAAAATCTTCCATTTGTGAGAAGATTCGGTGTCAAAGACACTTGCTTTTTCGGTAAGTTTACTTACGGAAGAAAAAGCAATACATCCGGCCGTAGGACGGAAGTTCGGCGTTTCGCGTAGCCGAAACGTATTAAAAAAGCAACGGCTTTATACCGTTGCTTTTTTGATAAATCTGGTCTGAGTGAGAAGATTCGAACTTCCGGCCTCTTGAACCCCATTCAAGCGCGCTACCAAACTGCGCCACACCCAGATAATTTAGGCTCACGTAAAACGCGAGCCTTATTTGGAGCTGATAACCGGATTTGAACCGGTGACCTCGTCCTTACCAAGGACGTGCTCTACCTACTGAGCCATATCAGCAAACCAAATTGCTATACTATATTACCACAACAAAATTTATTTGTCTACCGTTTTTTCGTTGTTTTTTGATAAATTGTGCAAAACTATTTTCTAAAAAGGTACTCGTATTCTTGAAAAAAGATTGACGCTAACATTTCTTCACTAACGCTAACGCTTGCGCTACTAGCCGATTTTAGATATACGCTTGAAATTTCGTAAAGCAAATCGTCTGAAACTGAAAGCAAACCTTTTTGCTCGCACCAAAGCGCTAGTTTAAGTGCTAGCGGAATATACCCGCTTTGATATTTGCTTGGCAACTTATAATCTTTAATAGAAAAGGCTTTATCAAACTCTAAACTTGCGCTTATACTTTTTAACTTGTAGGATAAATAGAATATTAAATCGCCTACCGTTTCGGCGTATTCAGGCTTAAATCCGCTAGATTTTGAAAATACTTTATCGTAAAGCGTTTTTATGATTTTTACGGGTTTTTCAAACTCTAACTTTATATCGTAAACTGGTAAAGAAACAACTTCACACTCTACTACTTCTTCGGCGGTTTGTTGAACTTGGTGTTCGATTTCGTCTTGTATAGTTTCTTCGACTATCGTTTCTTCGATAGTTTCGGTAGTTTCTATCGGTTCTTCTATCTCTACCGCCACCTTACTAACTACGTTTTCACTTGGCAAGTCAAACGCCGAAACGGAAGTTTCCGTTTCGGTATTTTTGCTTATCGGTGCAATAACCTTGCTATTTAGTTTTACTGCACCGCTAACGCCTGGCACGGTAGACGATTAAAGGCTGACACGCTCCTATCTTTTGAAGGTATTTGCCTTTACTCGTCCTGCTGTCTTGCACGATATCTAAAAGCGATACGTAATAGACAGCGCCTATTCTATCAACGACGGTAAGCGTAGACTTATCGTCACCAACTACGCATTCGGCGTACACGACGCACTCGTTCATCTTCGGGTCGCCAAGTTCTACAATTTTTACGCCCTTTCTTGCCCTTGCGGTTTTAGTAATCGTACCCGTGATAACTTTCTTAAACGTTCCAAAACTAGTAACGATAACACACTCGGTGGTCAAGTCGTCGTCAATAAGCGAAGCGTAAACTACACTGTCACCGTCGCTTAAATCCATACCTTTTACACCGCCTGCCACTCTGCCTTGAACGGGAACGGACTTTTCAGCGCGCAAGCACATACCCTTTGACGATACGAAGAACATATCTTTACCGTCAACGTCTTGACAGACGGTTAAAATCTCGTCACCATCTTTGAGTTTGAAGGCTTGAACGGAAGTTCTTGATATAACGCAATCCTTCCACTCGGTAATCTTTACAAAACCTTGTTTTGTAAACGTGATAAACTTGCCCTCGGGCTCACCGTCAAACGCGAAGAAACTTACGGGGTATTCGCCCTTAATCGCGTCTTTATAAATTTCGTTAAAGGTAGCGCCACCTTGCGATAAACCCCTACCTTCGGGAACAACGTCAGGACTAATTTTGAAAAGGTTGCCTTTGTTCGTAAAGGCGTAAGCCACTCCGTTCGAGTTAACTTTTGCGTGGCTTGTAAAGATTTCAGCAACCGAAGGCTCGTCACTCAAACGCTTGTACGCCGAGTATTTAACTTTTTTTACAAGCCCTTTTGCAGTTACGCCGAGAGCGTAAGTTTCAATCTTTTCTTCTCCGCCACCCTTGGGGGTTTCGGGGTCTAACTCTTTACCGTCTTTAACGATAATAGACTTTCTTTGGTCTTTATACTTTTTCTTAACTTCTTTAAGTTCCGAAACGACAAGCGCGCTTAGTTTACGCTTGCTATCGATAATTTCTTGTAGCGACGCAATAAGGTTTTTAAGGTATTCGAGTTCGTCTTTTAAGTTGTCGATTTCAAGCCTTGTAAGTCTTGCAAGTTTTAAGTCGAGTATCGCTTGGGCTTGAACTTCGGATAAGTCAAACGCCTTTCTTAAATTTTGCCTTGCGGTAGAAGTGTCTGGCGATTTTTTGATGATTTGAATAACTTTATCAATGTTGGTTACGGCTACTATTAAACCCGTAACTACTTCGTACCTTGCCTTTGCCTTAGAAAGGTCGTACTTGGTGCGCCTTAAAACTACCTGCTTTTGATAGTCGGTATAATACTTTAACACGTCGATAAGCCCGAGTTGTTGGGGCTTGCCGTCGGCTATCATAACCATATTTATACCGTAACTAACTTGAAGGTTGGTGTTCTTGTATAAAAGTTCTAAAATTGAAGCAACGTCCGTTTCTTTTTTGAGTTTGATAACGATGCGCATACCGTGGCGGTCAGACTCGTCAACCACGTCTGCAATACAGCCGAACTCTTCTTTTCTGTCAACCATAAGTTGACCGATTTTAGCAATTAGCGCAGACTTATTTACTTGGTATGGAATTTCAGTTACTATTATGTTTTGGCGACCTGTTTTTTCCGTTTCTATCGAGATTTTTGAACGAATTAAAATTTTGCCTTTACCCGTTTCGTAAGCCGTTTTCAACTCTTCGCCAGCGATTATATAACCGCCCGTAGGAAAGTCAGGCCCGATAACGGTTTTCATAAGTTCATCAAGTGAAATTCTTGGGTTTTCGATAACGGAAATAGCCCCGTCAACAACTTCTGCAAGGTTATGCGGTGGGATATTAGTTGCTAGGCCTACCGCTATACCCATAGCGCCGTTAACTAAAACGTTAGGGTATCTTGACGGAAGGGTTTTAGGTTCTTTAAGCGTATCGTCAAAGTTGTTTTCCCAGTCAACCGTGTCCTTTTCTAAATCTTTAAGCATTTCAAGGGCTAAGGTGTTGAGTTTAGCCTCGGTATAACGCATTGCAGCAGCCCCGTCACCATCGACTGAGCCGAAGTTTCCTTGCCCGTCAACGAGTTTCATTCTCATATTGAAAGGTTGAGCAAGTCTAACCATCGCGTCGTACACCGAAGTATCGCCGTGGGGGTGGTACTTTGCCAAGCACTCACCTACTACCCTTGCGCTTTTTTTGTAGGGTTTATCAGGCGTTAAGCCAAGGTCGTGCATAGCGTAAAGAATTCTTCTTTGAACGGGTTTAAGCCCGTCTTCTACCCTTGGTAACGCTCTATCTAAAATAACGTATTCGGCGTAAGGAATCATAGAATTATGCAAAACTTCTTCTATGGTACTTACTATGACGTTTTTATTCTCGTTTTCCATAATCAATCTTCCTTAACTTTTATTTCAAAATTTTCTTCTTTATTGAAGTTTGCGTGTTTTTGGATATATTTTTTACGCTCGTCAACCGCGTCGCCCATAAGCGTGGTTATAAGCATTTCAGCGCTTGCCGCCTCTTCGATAGTAACTTGCATAAGCATACGGTTTTCGGGGTTAAGCGTAGTGTCCCAAAGTTGTTCGGGGTTCATTTCGCCAAGACCTTTGTAGCGTTGAATTTGATAGCCTCTACCTACCTTTTCTTGCTTTAACTTTCTCTCGTTTTCGTCGTAAGCGTACTCAACCACGTCTTTTTTATACACTTTGTAAAGCGGTGGCATACCGATATAAACGTGCCCGTCGGTAATGAGTTTTTTCATATAGCGGTAGAAGAAAGTAAGTAGTATACATCTAATATGATAACCGTCTTGATCGGCGTCTGATAAAATGATAACTTTGTCGTAATTTAGGTTTTCGATATTGAAATCGTCACCCATACCAGTACCGAGTGCGGATATTATCGTTTTGATTTCTTCGTTTTTCAAAACTTCTACTTGCGACTTTTTCTCGGTGTTGAGCGGTTTACCGCGTAGCGGTAAAATTGCTTGGTGCTTTCTATCGCGCCCTTCTTTGGCACTACCGCCTGCCGAGTCGCCTTCTACGATAAATATTTCGTTAAGACTGCTATCGCGACTAGAACACCCAGCGAGTTTACCAAGTAATCTCGTACTGTCCGCCCCCGATTTTGCACGGTTGAGTTCTTTGGTTTTTCTAACCGCTTCTCTTTCCTTAGCGGCGGAAGTTGCCTTTTCAACGATAGCGTCAAAACACTTAACGAGTTTTTTGTTTTTAGAAATTTCAGTAAGCGCGTCAATCGTAACGGCTTCAACTGCGGGGCGAACTTCTACGTTGCCAAGTTTCCCCTTGGTTTGACCTTCAAACTGAGCGTTTTTAACTTTAACCGTGATAACCGCGGTAATGCCTACTCTAAAATCTTCGCCGTTAAAGGCTATTTCTTTATTTTTACCCGTGGCGTTCTTTTTAGAATATTCGCCCATAAAACGAGTTAAGCCCGACTTAAAGCCAACGTCGTGCGTGCCCCCGTCAACCGTAGGAATATTGTTTACGAAAGAAAATACCGACTCACTATACCCGTCCGTATGTTGAAAGGACGCTTCTATCACGATATCGTCTTTTACCGCTTGGAAATATAAAGGTTCTTGATATAAAACGTTTTTGCCGGTGTTGATATAGGAAACGTAGTCCTTAATACCCCCGTCCGACTTGAACACTAATTCTTCACTGTTTGGCTTTCTTAAATCCTTAAACCTAAGTTCTACGCCCTTGTTCAAAAAGGACGTTTCGCGCAATCTCGTTATAACCGTTTGGGCGTTAAATTCTACCGTTTCAAACACGCTAGCGTCGGGCTTAAATTGAACGCGAGTTCCCTTTTTTATCGTTTTAATGCCCGTATTTACTAGCGGTGCTTTGGGGACGCCGGATAAAACCTTGTTTTGCGCTTTATCAAAGTAGGAGTGGAATTCCATCGAGTATACCGTTTTATTGTAAACTTCAACTTTAAGCCACTCGGATAAGGCGTTCGTAACCGACGCGCCTACCCCGTGCAAACCGCCCGAGTACGCGTAGTTGTCGTTATTAAACTTACCGCCTGCGTGAAGTTGGGTAAAGATAACTTCTACACCTGAAATGCCCGCGTCCGGATGGATATCAACGGGCATACCCCTACCGTTATCTTCTACCGATGCAGACCCGTCAGGATGCAAACAAACGTTAACCGTGGTGGCGTAGCCGTTGGACGCTTCGTCCACCGCGTTGTCTATAATTTCCCATAAAATATGATGAAGCCCCTTAGAACCGGTTGAGCCGATATACATACCCGGCCTAACCCTAACAGCCTCTAACTCTTTTAAGATTTTTATATCTTCAGAACTGTAACTCGTTTTAGCCAAAACAATGCCTCCCGAAATCAAAATATACGCAGTTATTTTACCACATATTGTAGAATTTAGCAATACATTTACACAAAATAAAGCATTTTTGACAATTTTTGCAGTAAATTTTAGCAATAAAAAAGGCAACTCGTTTTCGAGTTGCCGTATCGTTAGATAATAGTTATACTGTGGTATAAAGTTATAGACGATTTCGGTTGTAATTTTTGTACCGCCACCTTGTTTTCAAGCGAGTGGTCGGTATCGACTGCATCGGGAAGACCGTTCCACGGTTCAATGCAGATAAAGTTAGCGCCAACCTGCGTCCACAACACTAAACTTTCAAAGTCTTTATAGTAAACGGATAATTCCTCTTCGTCACCGCGCATGAGCGTTACGCGTTTAGATTTGATAGGCGCAACAACCATAGAATCACCGTAGTTTTCCTTCTTAAAGTAATCGGTTAATTTTAGGCGGTTACCACTAAGTGATATAACTTCTTTTTTAGTAGTTGTAAAGTTGTCTTCTAAAATGGTGCGGTCGATAGAATTTTCATCTTCTTCAAACGCGATATAGTACTCGGACAAATCGCCTTTAAGCGCGTACCCCTCGTGACAACCAACGCTATAAAGCATAGTTTTATCCGAGTGGTTTTCTACGAAAAAGTATACGCCGAGAGAATTTTCAAGTAGTTTATACATTACCCTAAACTTAAACTCGAAAGGATACTCTTTTAGCGTTTCTTCATTGCTTTCAAGTAAAAAAGTTGCGGTAGATTTTTCTTCGTTAACAACTTCCGTTTCTAACGCCTTGAAAAAGCCGTGAGTTTTAATCTCGTAACGAGCGCCTTCGTAGGTATAATACCCGCCTAATAATCTACCACATATGGGAAAGAGTATAGGCGCTTTACCAGCCCAAAAGCCATCAGCGCCTTGCCACATTTTTTCTTCGCCGTTTACGGTAAGCGAAAGTATCTCAGCGCCTATTGTAGAAATTTTGCAAACTGTGTTACCGTTTTGTAAAGTTATAATTTTACTCATATTGTCACCTCGCATTTATTTTAGTACCGCGCTAAAATTTTGTCAATATTTATAGTAAATATTTATAAAAAGAATTAAAAGACTTGTCTTTTATTATAGTTTTGTGTTAAAATAATAGCGTATTGTCAAAAACGGAGGATAATATGGATTACAAGGCTATTGAAAAAAAGTGGCAGGCTAAGTGGGAAAAGGATAAACTTCACAACTTTGACAAGAAAAACGTTGACAAAAAGTTTTACGTTCTTGAAATGTTTTCCTACCCGTCCGCTGCAAAACTTCACGTTGGGCACTGGTATAACTACGGCCCTACCGATAGTTACGCGCGCTATAAAAAGATGAAAGGGTTTGAAATCTTTCAACCTATGGGGTTTGACGCTTTCGGTTTACCCGCTGAAAACTACGCTATAAAAACGGGTATTCACCCGCAAGACTCCACCATTAAAAATATTGAATTGATGGAGAACACGCTTAGAGAAATGGGCGCTATGTTCGACTGGTCGAACGAGATTAAAACGTGCATGCCCGATTATTATAAGTGGACGCAGTGGCTCTTTTTACAACTTTACAAAAAAGGCTTGGCGTACAGAAAAGAAGCACCCGTTAACTGGTGCCCTGACTGTCAAACCGTTCTTGCTAACGAACAAGTTATTCAAGGTCAATGCGAGAGATGTCACTCTACCGTAATTCAAAAAAACTTAACTCAATGGTTCTTCAAAATAACCGACTACGCCGAAGAATTACTTCAAGGTTTAGACGGGCTTGACTGGCCTGAAAAAACCAAGGCTATGCAGAAAAACTGGATAGGTAAATCGGTTGGCGGTGAAATTTTGTTCCGCTTAGAAAACGGGGAAGACGAGTTTAAGGTATTCACTACCCGCGCAGATACCGTTTACGGCGTATCTTACGTAGTGCTTGCACCCGAACACCCGCTCGTTAAGAAAATTACCACCAAAAAGCAACAACCACTCGTTGAAAAATACGTTGAAGATACCGCTAAAACTAAGGAAATTGAAAGGCTTTCTCTCGATAGAGAGAAAACGGGCGTATTCACGGGCGCTTACTGTATAAACCCCGTTAACGGCAAAAAAGTTCCTATTTGGATATCCGACTACGTTTTATACTCCTACGGTACGGGTTGCGTTATGGGCGTTCCCGCACACGACGAGAGAGATTACGTTTTCGCTCAAAAGTATGACCTGCCTATTACGAGAGTAGTTAAAGGAACGACAGGTAGCGACAATCTTCCCTACGTTGGCGACGGTGTTCTCGTAAACAGCGTTGATTACGACGGGCTTACTTGCGAAGAGGCAAGAAAGGCAATTCTTTGCGACTTAGCCGTTAAAAACGAAGGCGGTTTCAAGGTAAATTATAGGCTACGCGACTGGCTCGTTTCACGCCAAAGATACTGGGGCGCACCTATTCCCGTTATTCACTGTGAAAAATGTGGCGCAGTGCCCGTTCCCGAACAAGATTTACCCGTAAAACTCCCCTATAACGTGGAGTTTAAGCCGGACGGAAAGTCTCCGCTTGCTAAGTGCGACGAGTTTATGAACACTAAATGCCCCATTTGCGGTGGCAAGGCAACGCGTGACCCCGATACGCTTGACACCTTCGTTTGTTCAAGTTGGTATTTTTTAAGATATCCTGACGCTAATAATTCGAAAGAACCTTGGAATAAAGAAACGGCTAACAAGATGCTCCCCGTTGACAAGTACGTTGGCGGTGCTGAACACGCTTGCATGCACCTACTTTACTCTCGTTTCATAACAAAAGCGCTTAGAGATATGGGCTATCTTGATTTTGACGAACCTTTCAAATCACTCGTTCATCAAGGCGTTATTTTAGGGCCTGACGGTAACCGTATGAGTAAATCACGCGGAAACGTTATCTCGCCAGACGATTACGTTAAGGAATACGGCTCGGATATATTTAGAATGTATTTGATGTTCGGTTTTTCGTACACCGAAGGCGGTCCTTGGAACGACGGTGGCATTAAGTCAATTGCTAAATTCTTAGATAGAGTTGAAAAAATCGTTACTACGGTTAACGGTTATAAAAACAATAAAGTTACCGCTTTTGAAAGAGACGAAAAGGAACTTAACTACGTTCGCAACTACACTATTAAATCAGTTGATAGAGATATGGAAGCCTTCTCGTTCAATACCGCGTTAGCAAGGCTTATGGAATACGTTTCGGCAATTTATAAGTACGATACGAAAGAAGTTAAAAACGTTGCGTTTATGAAAGACTGCGTTAAAGACTTAGTTTTACTTATAGCGCCTTGCGCACCACACTTTGCAGAAGAACTTTGGTCGATAATGGGCAACAAAAAATCTGTTTTCTTAACTAGTTACCCCACCTTTGACGAATCTGCCCTTCAAAAAGACGAAATTGAACTTGCAGTTCAGTTAAACAGCAAAGTAAAAGCAAAAATTATGGTACCTGGCTCTGCTGACAGTCAAGAAATTGAAAAAATAGCGCTATCTGACGAAAACGTTATTAAAGCGCTTGACGGCAAGCAAGTTAAAAAAGTTATCGTAATTAAAGGTAGATTAGTTAACATCATAGTATAAAAAAAGCACGCTACGGCGTGCTTTTTTATTTGCTTTAATATATTTATATATTAAAAAAGACGGCTTTGCCGTCTTTTCTATTTTATTATTGTCTATTACAACCTACGTTTTAAGACCTTAGAAGCGAGCAGAACAAGGCTCGCAAGGGCTTGCGGACAAAACTAACCTTGTTGGTTGTTGTGGTCGCAAGACCGAAGCAGTAACGCCGTTATGCGACGCTTATAAGGGATTAAAATTAGTCGATGTCCACTTTGTTAAGCAACTGCTCACCCTTATTTCTAAGTTCTTTTGGAACGACGATTTCGTCAAAGGTAAGGTAGTATTTTTTGTGATGAACGGTATAGTAATCAACGAATCTTACCGACATATACGCAACCGAGAAGAAAGGTACTGTTACGATAAAGGATACGCCAAGCGTTGCAAAACTCATAATTACCGTAATGGTGATATGAATTAAACGCATAATAAAGTAAGATAAAAACCTTTCGAGCATAAGTTTGAAATTTAAGCCCTTGAAAGCATCTCTAAACGCCTTGGTTACACCGCACTTTTCACACACCATTTTAGCGGGAACTAAACCCACTATCATAAGCCTAAACGAATCGGCAAAAACGACAAAGAATAGTACCACCGTAAAGGTGAAGAAACCTATATATCTTATAAGTAAAATAAATAGAAGTGCCGAGACTGAAATGATAAAGGTATTATATATAAGAAGTGATAAAACGCAGTAGGTTGCATACCTTATCGCAGGAGAGAAATGTTCAACAAGCGTTGTAAAGAACTCTGCGTGGCGAAGACTTGACATATGTTCGTTAACGTTTACTGCCATAACGTAGTCACAAATACCTGTAAAGAATTTAGCGACTTGAATAATTAAAAGGATAACGATAGGCATCCACATAAACTCGGCAATTTTTGCCTTTAACATAGCAAGCGTTGCGGAAATATTAGCGTTTAATTGTGCGCTAAGGTCAGCGTTAGAAGTTGGGTTACCCAAAATAAAATTTTTAAATTCTTGTACGGCAAACCCAAAAAAGTCTTTTACTTCTTGGCTTTCAACAACGTCCTTTATCAAGATATTAGCAATTAAAAAACAAACAATATACGCAATAACAGTAATAACCGTTCTACTAAAAAGCATTTTGTAGCAAAGCGGTTTATTTGCCATTGCAACTTTTAATCCGTTTGTAACTTTCATATAAAACCTCAAAATTATATTTGATATTTAGATTATATATTATATTTTAATTTTTGTAAAGCGTTTTAATTACAACCAAAAAACGGCGTAAATATAATTACGCCGTCCACACCTTAGTTACCGCCTTTAATATATCTTCTAACCATCGTTTTAAGTTCGCCTAAAAGTAACTGGACTTCTTCGTCTTCATCAAATTCTTTAAGCGCCTCTTCTTTTGGAAGAGCCATATAGTAATTAAGCGCCTCGTCAAGCATTTGCCTTTTAATTTCTCGCGCTTTTTCACCAACTAACGGGCTATTGCCCTTTTCTTCCATCTCGGCAAGTTGGCGTTTTACGGTGTTGTTGTATTTAAGTACGTCTTCAATTTTTTTGTTTTGCTTTTCAGTACGGTCTTGAATTTTATCGCTAATTTCTAACGCTTTTTCTACGTTTAACTTGTTAACCGCCGTTAAATAATCGCTTTCAAGTTCGCTAATTTTGTCGGAATTATCTTTGAGTTCGCTTGCCAAAGTTCTATCTATTTGAAATAAGTCTTTAATCTTTTCAACGCCCAAGCCCTTTATTTGTTCTTGAACGATTGAAGACCTTGAAATTCCCCTTTTTATAGCGCTTTGTTCAACCTTTTCTTCCGCATCTTTATATAAAAGGTCTAAAACGTCCTTTTGCTCGTTTGCAGTTTTAGTTAAGTTTTCGTTGCTTTTTTCAACGTCGTTTATTTTTTTGGCGGTAACGGAAGCCAAATCGTCAAGTTTAGCGCCGTACTTTAAGTCAATACCCTCGCTTGCCTTTTGTTTAATTTCTTCTTCGGTAAGCGGTGTGTACTCAATGGTTTGTAAAGTTTTTTCACTATTTACGCCTTTTAACTTATCGTCAAGCACTTTTAGTTTTGAAACAAAATCGTTTTTAGAACTGCTAGTTTTAACACTTGGCTCATCGGCTTTTATTTCCGTTTCGCTACTCTCTTCTACTTTTATAGCGTCTTTTTTCTCTTCGTCGTCGTTAGAATTTGTAAGTTTAATTCCGCTACCTATATTGTGATTTTTGAAGTACTGTAATATCTTTTCGTGAATACTAATCATTTTAATCCTCGCTTATTTTTATTAAATCTCTTACCCTTATTAAAAATTTTCCGTCTAAAAGCGTAATTCTTTCGTCGGCATAACCTGCGCTTTGCGGTGTGGTAACTCTTTCGCCAACTTCTTGATAATAAAGGGAATTTTTATCGCTATAAGTTATGGCGTAACCGCCTTCGATTTTAGAAAGATGATGATTACCGCCCCTATCTAAAACGTAGGTTTCTTCGCTCGTTACTAGTTTGTTTGACGAGTACGCATCGCTTATTATATACACACCCGGAACGCTTGCTTCGGCAGTTACCTTAACCCCCTTTCTCTTTACGGCTTGATAGGTAAAAGGCTCGCCTTTTACGTAAACGCCTACGTAGACGTTTCCCGTTAGAACAAAAATTATCTCTACCCCGTCGTCGTAACCGTATCCGCAAAGAGAAGTCACGCCACTAACTGATAGGTTGGCGATTAAACCGCCAAACGTTTGTACGTTATACATAAGAACTTTTAACGCGTTTTGTTCGTCGATAAACGAAACGTATAATTCGCCGTTTATAAAACCTACGATAGACGCGTCTTTTATCTCAGTTAAAATAAAGAGTTCGTGCAAGCCTTCTAAAACCGAATAACCGTATATAGTCAAAACGTTACCGCTAATTGTCGTTATATAAGTAACGTCGCCGTGAGTGTAGTAAGATAATCTTCTAAACTCAGTCAAATACGAAACTTTACCACTAAGCGTAACGTATAAATTACTTATGGTAAACGAAGTTACCGCAATCAATTTTAACGTAAAATTTAGTTTGCCTTGCGCTACGGCGTAATCAAAACTAAAACTTCCGTTTCCGCCCTGTAAAAAATCCGTTTTAACCAAGGTATCGCCTATAAAAAACTGATATTCGATTTTAATCTCGGTATCCGTTTTTAAGTCGACTTTAACGTTTAAGGTAGAAGTTGAGTTTGATTTACACGTAAACTTTTTAGTAAATACCGTTCGCCTTTCAGGCGTTGTCAAGTCGTAAGTTAATAGGTCGGTTAAACTTCCTTTTAGGTCTTTTTGAAAGTTTTCAAAACGCTTTTCGAGTTCTAACACCTTTAAGTAGGCTAACTTTCCGTAATTAGATAACATTAAATCGCCCCCTTAACGTACTCTACGAAAACGCTTAAATTACAAATTTCAGGGTTTAACGTGGTGCTTTTTATTGAAATTCTAAACCTTTCGCCTTGAAGTGCGGGGTAAACTTCTTGCAAGCCACCGCCTTGAAATCTATAGGTTAGTTTTTTATTGTCACACTCAACGGTTAAGGTTAGGCTTTCTAGCGTGTATAGGCTAAGTTTATAAAGCCGTTTGAGTTTAGATAAAACGCCAAAGTCGTAGTAAGGCGATATCCACTCTTTAACGAGTGGCGTTCCGTCTAACGCACCGTTGTTTCTAAAATAAAAAGGTGATTTATCCGCCGAAACCAAGCAAACCACTTTATTTACGTTTCCCGAAAAGAACTCAAAATCAGTAACCTTTAACCCCTTTGCAATATAGGACGATTTTTTTCTAACGTCGTACACGATAATCACGGTTTCAGTTTTATTGCCGTAGTTAAACCTAACCATTAGGTATAAAACGTTGTTTATAAATACGCCTTTACAGTTGTTGTTTGAAACGTTTAGAAGATATTCGTCGTACTCGGGAAGTATTTTAACAACGTCAAGCCCGTTAAAGCGGAATATGCCTGCGGTTGATAAAAATATTATAAAATCGCCACAATTAGTTACGCTACCGCCGTAAATTTTGCCAACGTTTCCAAAAATGGTATCGGTTGAAAACTCTTCTTGGTTGCCGTATGCGGTTACTCTTGAAATGCCGTATTCTCTAAACACGTAAACGTAGTCTAAAAAACTAACTACTTTTAGAAGTTTTCCGCCCTCGCCTTGAAAGTCTATAAACCCCGCCTCGGTTAAAGATACTACCCAGTTAGTCGGGTCGAAATCGTCTGAAAACCAAAGTGACGTACCTTCTCCACCCGTCGTTACGAAAATTCTCTCTTTATGAACGCAAAGTGAAGTGATATTCGGTGCGCCATCTATTTTGATAAGGTTATCGTTATCAAGATAATAGGTTTCACCGCTACTACTTGCAAAAAGCATAATATCGCGGTCTAAGTAGTCGTAAGATATTGCAATAGGTTTTTCATTGAACAAAACGTCGCTTATCTTTTTGAAAGTACCTTTTTCCATATTTGCGATATATAAACGCTTGTCCGAACAGTAGTAAATTATTTTTTCTATCCAAGAACCTAAGTCGGCGTCAAATCGCTTATAAAAATATACCCCTACAACCGCTATACCTGATAAAGCCGTTAAATCAAAACCGCTAAAACGAACTAAACCTACCCCGTTTTTAAGCGTTCCGCTAGACGCGTCGAAATTGTATAAAAACTTAGCGGTTGATAAATCTGAAACCTTTTCATCACGAGTACTTGCCATACCGTTTGAAAATGATTTTACCGTTATTCTCTTTCTAACCACCGTTGGATATTTAGTGCTGTGATACATATTAAAACCACGTCCTTTGTTTAACTTTTCCTACTTTTTTTATACCGCTTGAATTTTTTAGCGACGTTATGAATTTATCAAGATAAGTACTTGCCTCTTCAAACCTACCTTTGTATATCAAATACTCGCTAAGTACCCCGTACGCCAAGTCGGTTTTAGACAGTGGCGAGTGCTCGTATATAAAGGCTTCGTCTAAGCCCGATACGGTTGGTACGTAAACGTACTCTACCGTGATTTTACCGCTAGTTTTAATTTCGGTGGGCAAAATTTCTACCGACTGAAAGGAGTCGGAAGTGGTAATTTTTAATATTTTGTATGGGTTGTAATGAAATTTTTGGTATTTTACGCTACCGTTTGTAGGCGTGAACGATTCGGTAAAGTATAGCGGACAATAGTTTATTGCCGTTTCTATTGCTTGGTTGTAAGCAATTATTAAAAGTTCTTTATCGTTTACGTAAACGTCTTGCTCTTCAGCCTTTCCTATAAGGTAATCGTAAAACCCAAAATCGCCCAGTATTTTAATTGCCGAGCAGACAACGTCTGATACCGTCATTTTTGCCTCCTTATTAAATTCTCCGCCATAAGGGCGGAGAACCACAATACTACTTACGCTTCGGTAATTCCCGAAATCATAATTTGCGCCCAAGGGCGTGAACACAATAATTCCGCATACTTTACAAGCGTTGCTCTATACACGGGCTTATCGTTGAGTTGCTTTAAGATTTTACCGTCGTCGCCTTCAATCCACTCCCAGTCGCAAAGTTGATGAATGGCAAAGTCGTCGGTGTTGAGAAGATACATAGTACCTTCCGGGCAGAATCTATCGGACACTACGGGGATACCGTTAAACGATATAGTTTTATATCCGCCTTTAAGTTCTAACATATCAAGGTTACGTCTATACGTGGACATATGTTCAATAAGCGCTCTTTTAACGCCCGAAGAACAAAGTATAAAGTTAATTTTTCCACCGCAAGTATCTTCTACGTTGTCAATTGCTCTTTGGATAAGCATTTCAGATATCTCGCCCGCATTTTCTACAACGTGGGGAAGAATATCTTTGTTATTACTCTTCTTTAAGCCGTATAAGGTGGTAACCGAACTATCGAAAATTGCTTTAAGCCCCGTGAGTTCGTTGCCGTACGCGTTAGGATAAACGATAACGTCGTCAGGGTCTACCTCGGCTGAAACGTCAAAACTAATTGCCTGAGATTCTTCGTCCGTTCTAGTAACCGTGTAAATTCTACCGTTTTCTATGTAACCTTTTTGATTCTTACTGTAAATCATAACTTTCATACCCACTTTGAAGTTAGATAAGTTAGTTACTTTATATGCATTTTCTCCCATAATTTCGATAACGCCGACAGTACCGTTACCGTCACCGAAAAGCATACGGCTAAAATTGTAGTTTGCCGAGTTCATAAGCGATTCGATTTCGTCGTTAAGAAGGTTTGTAAACGCACCCGACTTGTTTTGTGACGCTCTTATCGCTTTATCGCTAATTTCAATCGTGCCGTAAAGGTTTTTAAGGTTTATAGTGAATTCTTTATAAGTTTGACCGTCCGCGGTGGGTAAAACGCCGTCTTCCGTACCTGCCGAAACGCCGTTATTGTAACCCATACGAACGAGTTTTTTAATTTCTTTACCCCAAACGTTGTCGCTGGTTTTCTTAATTTTTGCTAAGAACGGGTTGACACCGTAATTAAGATATTCTGACACAACGTCAAGATATGCTGTTTTTAATACTTTATCTGCAGTTGAAGTAGTAACTGTCATAGTTTTATTTTATCTCCTTTGCTTTTTCAAAAATAATGTTTGCTATCCGATTAGCGTCGGATAAAGTTTTGGGTTTTGACGGCGGAGTTACTAACCCTTCGCCGTTTCCCTTAAATCGCCCGACAGTTGGTTTTGAGTCGCTTACGCCCATAAGATACTCGCGAATTATCTCGTCTTTAACGGCTTGGTTTTTGCCCGCCGTTTCAAGTAAATACCCGTTTGACGAGTAATAAGATTTTTGATTTTCTATCTCGCCTTTAAGGTAGTTTACGTACGCTCTTTCCAAAAAGCCTTCGGCTTCGTCGCCCGATTTTGCGGCAATTTCGTATAGCGACGATATTATTTCGTTTGTTTCAGGATATCTTTCCTTAAAAACTTTTCCCCCTTGAAAGTCTTTTTTGGCGGAATTCTTTATAGATTGTTCAACGCCTACAAGCCTTTCGTTTTCCCTCTCCAACTCTTTTAGTTTCTGACAGCGCCTGGTAAATTCAGATTCTAACGAGTTGTAAGCGCTCAGCAACTCGCTCGCCGTTGAAAAACGCCCAAACTCCTTACTACCATCGCCTAAAACCCCTTCCGCCTCCGCGGTGTGCGAGGTGTTAATTTGATTGTTATCAACTGCCGTTTGCTCAGTTTCGCCCGCTTTATTCATTTTTATTCTCCTTTAAGTTTTTGCTCTATTTCTTCGATTGTATCTGTAAATTGTAGTTTTTTATGTTCCTTTACGTGGCGTTTTATTCTGCCTTTATATTCGCTATCACCTAGTTTTTCGTTGTCAAGCGACAATAGTTTTCTAAGGTGTTCTTCAACGTGAACGCCGTGATCGTCAAACTCGTCAACCGAAAGGTCTTTTTCCATAAGTTCTAAGTTTTCCTTTTCTGCCTTTTGTGAGTGAAGCGTTATTATATCTTGCGCGTTTGAAAGCGAGCCGTAGCCTAAAATTTCTAAAATTTTAACTTTGGTTCTTGAAGAAATTCTACCGCTATCGTCGGTAAGTAGCCCGCTAGATAACATTTCAAGCACCGCCGTTTTCTTTTGCGCGGGAGTTTGAGTGAGTTCGTTTTCGGTATCGAAAACAATATCGTCGCTAGATAAATCGCCCGAGTTAAAATAAAATAGTTTAACTGCTTTTCCCTCGCCTATACAACGCATTATTCTAGTGTTTTTAGCAAACTGGCGATATAGCCTTATTACGTGCTTGCCGATATCTTTTACTGCCGAACGAATAGATTCAGCGGTGACTGAAAGTCTCGTTTCGTCCTGTTCGATAAGAAGTTCTATCGCCGCGCCCGACATAGTTGACGACGCCACCGTAGAATTTTTAGACACTTCGCTCGTTCCCGAGATAGTAACGAATTCAGATTTTAACCTTTCTTCTTCGTAGGTAAAATCAAGCGGAACAGAGCCCGAATTCATCATTTGCGGTGGGCGACTGCCTTGGCGGTAAACTATAACTTTACCGGGGGATAAACCGTCGTCAACTAAGTCGTCGGTATCGACGGAGCCGTCTTCAACGTTGATAACGCCCATACTCACCCTGTTCATAAACTCGTACTTTCTGTTTTTTACGGCGTTGTACGCCCTTTGGAGCGGAATAAGTCTTTCAACTAAACTAACCCCGAAAAAAGCGCCCACTTGAACGGTGCTTACCTGCTTGATAAACGGAAAGCCCCTTTCACCGTCAGTCCCGTTTATATACGGTAGTTCGCCTTCTTCTAAAAGTTCACCGCCCGCAACCGCAACGTATCTGCCGTTAGGATAGTTTTTGTTGGGTTTTTCGTACCTTTCAATCAATATAATTTGGTCTTTTAGGCTTGCAGAAGTCTTTTTACTTCCACCGCTAGAAAGCCCTTGTTTATCAAGTGAAAACACGTCTAGTTCTTCGCCTTCGAAAGCCTTATTATAGGTGGCGTTAAGTTCCATAACGCTAACTGCTCTTGCGTGAATTATGCTTTTAAGGTCTTTAATATCGCTGGTAAATAAATTGTCGGGATATATTTCAAACGGCGAAACAACTTTAATAAAAACGTCTCCTTCGTAGACGGGCAACCCGTCCTTTTCGCCAAGAACTTTGCCAAGGCTTGCATCCCACCCCACTTTATAAAAACTAGTTCCGCAGACTTCCGACCAAGCGGTTGCGTCTGAAATGCATTTATCAAGCCCAACTCTTTGAGTGGTTGAACGAAGTATATCCGACGCGACCACCGCCGATTTTAAGTCGCCTTCTTCTGAACTTACCGCCCTTACGCTCATTGCAGGGCGAACTCTTGATAGTTTTGCAAGCCTAGTATCAACAATCGGCGCAACGTGATTAAACACGCTACGACTTTGCCAACCGTAGTACTTTTCTTCTTGGGTAACTTCGCCCGTTGGCGATATCTCGCAATATTGATTACCCGCAACGTAGTTAAGATTTAACCGCCATTGACGTTCTAAACTACTTCTTTGATCACGCCTAGCAAGATAATCGCTAGTAACTTCTTCGGCGACTTTGCGCCCGTACTCTAACTCTTTTTCAACATTACTTTTTTTCAATGCCTTTCTCCTTTTTTAACGCCTTACTAAGTTCAACGCTTAGTTCCCTAGCGCAGTCTTGACACAGTTTCAAACTAAAATAGTTTGACTGCCCCACCTTTTTCTCTACGAAAAAAATTGCCTTTTTCGAGCAACCACCCATATCGCATACGATAGGTGTGTTTACCTTTTTTATAATCATTGTTCTTCCTCCATAAGCATTTTTATTAAGCGACGCTTTTCCTTTTCTAAGTCTTCGTCGCTCATATCTTCAACGGAAACGCTTTCTCCGTTTAGTTCGATAAGTAGTTTTAGCGCCGAAACGTCGGGCGGAACGTTTTTTTGAACCACCTTTCGCTTAACCATTCTAACTTCCCCTGAGTCCTCACCTAAATACTCTTCGGTAACTTCGGTAGAATCATAGCCAAGCGCACGTTTTTCAAGCGCTTTTTTTACGCTTTCTATTTCTTTATTATCCATACCTACCCCTTTTGTTGTTGTTAGATAACCGCCTTATAAGTCGTTGTTTATTAAGATATACTTCACTATGTGCGGTTGGTGGGCGGTCGTTTTTAGGCTTAGTCATAATATAGTATCTTAGTTCGTCTAGCGAGTGATCGTCACGCTTTATAGGGGTATCTTCCTTTCCCCAGCGATAGTTTTTTATCTCGCGAATTAGGTTAACGCAGTTTTTGAAAATAAATAATTTGTCGTTTTTGAAATACGATTTTACCCTATTTATCCCTGTAAATAAATCTTTGTTAACGCTTGGGTTAACGTTTATTCCGTTATCGTAAAATAGTTCTGAAACGCTTTTAACACCCGCAAGAGTTTTTTGGTTTGCAGCAGAATCTATAAGCGCGTTTAACCTACCAAAACTATCCGTTCTCCAACCCAAACTTTTTGCTAGACTTTTAATCATTTCAGCGTGCTCTTCAACGGATAACCCTTTTTCGTAGTGTTCACCACATACGAACACTCGTCCGTCGTAGTCAACCGCGTAAAAGTGGCAAGACAACGGGTTTTTAAGCCCCGGGTCTATGGAAATTCCGTCCTGCCAGTCAAATGGAATATCGAAGGGGTCTATTACGTGAACGTTTTCGTTAAACTCAGGATACACCGGCCCCGTATCGGTATAAAAAAGACCGTATCTTCTAGATTGCAGTTCGCTATCACTCATAGACTCGGTCAGCATTTTTATTTCACTTTTTTTAAGGTACGGATTATCTGCCCACTCGATAAACTCGTACCACACGTTATTCGAATTAAACTTATTCAAAAAAATCTCTTCGTATATAAAGGTCAAACCTTTAAGCGGTGTCATAGTGCCGAAGATATCTCCCTTTTTATCGAGAACACGCATACGGCACTCGTCGTAGATATCTTTTGGGGGCTCTTCGTCAAACCACACAAAATCAAGCGACGCGCCTTGAAACTTTTCTCTACCTTGGTCGCAACTTTTGAAACCTATCGTAGAAATTCCACCAAGTGCGCTTTTAATTTTGATTTGGTCTATCACGCCAGATTTTGGGCTATCTTTTTTTCCAGATAGCATCGTTATATCTACTATCCAGTCGGGGTTTAGGTATTTTAGAATTTTTTCTTGCGCAACGTCGCGCTGGACTTGTTGTGAAAGTGAAACCACCCACCCAAACACCGCTTTTTTGTTTTTTCTATACGGGTGAACGCCACGCGCCATATAAAGCGTTTCAACCGCACCACACTCAGTTTTTCCGCTACGGTTACCCCCGAAAACCCAACGATTACGCTTTTTGCATTTATGAAAGGCAATTTGCTTTTTGTGTTTAACTCTCCCCGCGTTATATCTAAGTAGCGCGTTTTTATCGTACCTTTTTTGCTGTTCTAACTCTATTTCTCGTATTTTTCTAATAAGGTCTTTTTCCATTTGACTAAATCCAACTAAATACCACCCTTTTCGACATATCTTTTTATATTTTTTTTCGTATAATGATTAAACTATGAAACGGTTTTTACATTTGGCGCTTTTAATAGCGGTAATATCATCAATAATAACTTATCCTAAACACCAAGTTTTAGCAGAAGAAAGTACGTATATGCGCGTTTTACAAAGCGGTGCTCTAATTTATCACGATATAAATTTAGAAGACCCTATTTTTGAAGTTCCTGTATCCTATTACGTTAAGGTGGAATCTAAACAAGGTAGTTCCGTAAAAGTTTCCTACGGGGACGGTAGTAAGGACTGCCCCGTCATTATAGGTTATATGGATATATCTAATTTAACCGAGATAGATTACGAGCCAACGTCGCCCTTTTTCATAATTAAAATATCAACTGACGTTTCCGATATCTTGTTTAACGACGTAGAACTCAAAACCCCTTACTTTAACGTTCCTAAAAACGAAGTTATGTATTACCTTGGCGAGATAAATTCATCAGATAGAGTTCTTTGCTACGTTTACTACGCTAAAAAACTCGGCTACGTTGACAAAACTTGTTTTAACCCCTTTACCGTAACGCCAAATCCAGATAAAATTGAAGATGAACCGATTAAAACCCCAAGCCTTAACGAAGAACCTAATAGTGGCGATAACGCGCCTACTTTTCAACTTGGCGAAAACTTGCAACTTTTAATTATTATAGGGATATCGGTGGTATCTATATCCGTAGTTTATTTTTTGTTCAAACCGCAAAAGAACAAAACCGGCGATGAGCAAAACGAATTTTCTACCGATTAAAACCTAACGTGTTTTTTGCCTTCTTCAAGTAAAGTCTTTTTATATACCGCGGAAATAAAGGCAATTTTTAAGTACTTTTTTTGAAACCACTCTTCGTCGTATCCACCCGCTGAAAGTTTATTTGCAAACCTTTCAAGCGCTTTTATCTGTTTTCTAAAATAGTTTCTCGACGTGTGGTCAAAATCTTCACACTCAGGCGTTATTCCTAAATATTTGTATTTTAATAACACGGCGTCATCAGGCTTTATCTTATTAAATATCTCGTCAGCGATATATTTAAGTTCGATAAGGTCTTTTCTAATTTCGCCAAGCGTTATTAGTTGTTCGGCTAGCGATACGGTATCGTGTCGCATATAAAAAGAATTCTTTGCCCTATGCGTTATCGTGTTTTCAATTTGAGTAATCATGCCTGAAATTTGGTTGTATGCCGACAGTATTGTTTTAGCGTAATTTTTCATAATTTTCTCCTATTTCGACCGAAATTCTAATTTGATAAAAATGCCCTAAACGTTTTAATCTACCCAAATTATAAGCAAGTACACACCATTTTTCAACCAAATATGACAATTTTGTACGAATTATTTATTTTTATTCAAAATTTAACACAACTCTGTCACAACTGCTTGACTACGCTTATATTTAGTTGTAAAATTGAACGTTTTACGAACATTTGTTCGTATTTATAATAGTAAAATAATGTTGACAGAATAAGACGCATAATAAAAATTTTCAAATAAAATATCAAAAAACTATCGCGCGATTATTGAAAATTTAGATAAATAGTGTTATACTAACTTATATTGTTATATATAAAGGGCACTTATGAAAAAATTAGCGGTTTTACTATTAACAATTTTATCGGCGGTTTGCTTGGCGGTATCACTACCGCATTTTTCGGCGCGCGCTGAAACTATTAGTTCTAAAACCGTTCCAACAACTACGTTTTTACCGTCGTCAGCCCTACAACTTTACGACTTAAAGTCGCCCGTATCTATCAGTTATTCAAGTTCTGGGTTTATGGTTATTTCCGAGCATATCGGCGGGACGGACGGAACGTCACTTTTTGATAGAATTTCCGTATACAACCCAAACACCCAAAAGTTTGGCGCGCTAGCACCCCACCCAACAATTTACAACGTTACCCATGCCCAAGAATACGGCGGTTACGTTTTCTATCTAAGTAATTCTAGGCTTTATTCAGTTCCTACCACTTCTTTAAGTGAAGAGCCGTTTGAAACGCCTATAACGAGTTCTAACTTTTTTCAAATTAAAGGCAATTATTTAATTACCAACACAAACAACTCGATAGTGATTTACGAAGTTTCCACCCAAGGCGGTTTAACTTTTACTAAAAAATCAACTCATAACTTCACTACTAAAAACGCGTTTATTTCGGAAGAAAACAACGTTTACTATCTATTTGGCGGTAAACTTTATTGTTTTGACACGCAGTCGTCAACTTCATACGAAGTTGCAACCGTTTCGGTTGACGTTAACTATATGACTGAAATCGGCGAGCATATATACCTTTCGTCAGGCACGGGGATATACAAAGTTAAAAAGAGCGCAAATAGTCAAGTTGAACAAATAGTATCGACAGATAGCGTCAATAAACTTGGGCATTTATCAAGCCCGCAAGGTTTAGCCGTTATGGACGGGGACTTACTTATTGCAGACCCAACGCTGAAATGCGTTCAAGCGATAAACCCGATAAATAGCGAGTTTACCGACTTTGCTATCACCACCGAGTCAACTGCCGATTATAGGTTAACTAATAACGCGTCAACCCTATCGCTTAGCGAAAATTACGCCTACGTTTTAGACGACGGAGAGGCAAAGGAAGACGGTACCGTTTACAAGCGTATAGTTAAAGTTGCGATAGACAAAAATACTGAAAAGCGCTATCAATCGTTTAGTTTAGAGCCGTTATACGAGCAAAACGCAAACCTAAACGTTAAACTTGTAACGTGTTCAGATTCGCATATTGCAATTTATGCAGATAAAACGCTTAGTTTATATAACGTTTTAAGCGGAAGTTTAGTAAAAGAATATTCAATAGATAGCGAATCGGTAACATCACTATTTTACTTAGACGGGGAATTTTTCTATACCGACTATGCCCTTCACAACTTCGAACATAACAAAGTAGTAGTTCATAAAATCACACTCCCGTCGCAAGACAATGAACTTAGCGAGATTAAAAACTCAAAACTAAGCGAAAACGCCCTTATAAAAGGCGTTTGCAAAAATATGTGTGTTGACGTTTTTGGTAGCGTTTATATGATAGTTGACCCGCAAGACGGAGACAGTCAAAAACTTATCAAACTTAAAAACGGCGTGGCAACTACCCTAGCGAGCGTTAACTACACCGTTAAAACTATAAAAGTTGACTTTGCTAGTAACTTATACGTTTTAAGCGACTCAAACGTTTTATATAAGTACGGATATCGCGACTACGCTAGTTATGAAACGTATAATTTTGACACAGAATTTCCCATAAAGGATATTGACCTTAATTATAGAACTAACAAGTGCTACGCGCTAAGTAATTCGTGTATTTTACAAACGTCTAACGACGCGCTTGAAATTATAAACCTTTCGGCAATTAGCGCTAAAAACCTTATAATCAATCAAATTACCACACCTAAATTTATAACGGCAAGTGAAGATGCAAAACTGTTTAAGATAACTCTTAACGATTACGACGAGAATTTTAATTTCAAATCGGTTACGCCTATCACTAACCCAACGCCTGACAAAGTTTACCTAGTGGTTGCCGAAATTGAAAATTATTACATTGTGTCACACTCTAATAAACTCGTTGCGCTAATTAGCAAAACTGATGCGGAGTACTCTCCGTCACAAGTATACGATTCGGCTATAATTACCCCCACCTACTATAACGAGTTCGACATTTCGGTAGAAGACGTGCAAGGTGCTGAAAGATATTTATCTAGTAGCACGGTAGTATTTTCTAAGCCGATATTTGACTACAATTATCAAACCCAAACGATATCAAAAGGTGAAAAGGTTAAAGCAGTACAAAAAGTAACCTTTAACGGAACGGAGTTAACGCTTGTTAGCGATTTAAGTGGCAACTTAAAAGGCTACGTAGTTAGCGGATATTTACAATCGTCTATTCAAGGTGACGTTGAAACTCAAAACCAAACAATAGAAGTGGTTACTAGTAACGGTAGCCGTCACTTTAACAACACACTTATGATACTTGTTATTGCCTTAACGGTAACGCTAGTTGCACTCTTTATAGAAAAGAAGTTGCTTTTCGATAAAGAAGACCACAACTTAAACAAATAAAAAAACACCGATTAAATCGGTGTTTTTTAATGCTTATTTTCCGTAAAGCGAATCCATATTGTCGCTGTACTTTTTCATTTTTTCGTAGTTTTTAAGTTCTAACTCCCCGTCAAACTTTTCAAGCGCTTTTTTTGCAGAACGCGATAGTTTTGACGGAACTTCCACGATAATAGTTACGTACAAATCGCCCGTTTGGTTGCGAGTTTTAATACCTTTGCCCCTAACTATCATAGTTTTGCCACTTTGAGTGCCTTCTGGGATAGTAAGTTCATAAACATCGTCAAGCGTGGGAATTTTTACCTTTCCGCCTAAGCACGCCGTCATAAACGATACGGGAAGTTCAACGTATAGGTCAAAATTCTTTCTCTTAAACAATTTATGCGGTGAGAGTTTGAAAACAACTATTAAATCGCCAGATTCTCCCCCCAAAGTAGACGCTTGACCATATCCCCTTTTAACCATATACGAGTTATTGTCAGCCCCTGCGGGGATATCTAGCGTAACGGTTGTTTGAGTTCTATTGTAACCTTTACCGCCACAGTCTACGCACTTTTCAGTGATTTTCTTGCCCGTTCCGTTACAGTCTTTACACGGTTTTACGCTAATTGAACGGAAAAAACCACCGCCCGTAACGTACTGAACTTGACCTGTTCCTTTACACGTTGAACACGTAGTATAAGCCGTTCCGTTTTTAGCGCCCGTTCCCTTACAAGTTGAGCACGGTTCGTTTCTGTTGTATTTAATTTCACGCTTACAGCCCTTTGCCGCGTCTAAAAAGGAAAGTTCAACTTCTAACGTTATATCTTGCCCTTTTTTATTTTGCTCGGTTTGGCGAGCGCCACCGCCCGTAAAGGAACTAAATATATCGCCGAAAATATCTCCAAAAC
Organism: Clostridia bacterium; assembly: GCA_017504795.1. Lineage (GTDB taxonomy): Bacteria > Bacillota > Clostridia > Christensenellales > Borkfalkiaceae > HGM11412. The sequence continues at coordinate 35,162 of JAFVQM010000026.1, forward strand.
CGCCAAAGCCACCATCACCACCGAAGTTGAAACCGCCCATACCGGGGTTTTCAAGTTCAAAATCGTATTTTTTACGCTTTTCGGGGTCAGATAAAACTTCGTTCGCTTCGTTTATCTCCTTAAACTTAGCGGCGGCTTGTTCGTCCCCCGGGTGAAGGTCTGGGTGATATTGACGGGCAAGTTTTCTATACTGCGATTTTATTTCATCTTGTGTTGCGTCTTTTTTAACGCCTAAAACGTCGTAATAATTTGCCATAGTAGTCCTTAATTAGATAAGTCAAAATCAAAATTTATATAATACTGACTTACTTAGTCTAAAAGTGAAGAGCAAAACTGCCCTTCACTTTTTTAATTTAGTTTTGGTGGAATTCGGTGTCACCGTCCGTTTGGTTGTTATCTTCGGGGCTAGGTCCGCCTGCTTGTTGATAAAGTTTAGCAAAAATTGCTTGCGCTTCGTTTGAAAGTTTTTCGGTAGCCGATTTAATTCTATCGTTGTCGTTAGATTCAAGTTCGGTTTTCGCTTCCTTTATAAGTTCTTCAAGTTTAGCCTTGTCTTCTTCGGGAAGTTTATCACCGTTTTCTTTAAGCGCTTTTTCCATTTGGAAAATCATACCGTCAAGCGCGTTTCTATTGTCAACGGCTTCTTTTCTCTTCTTGTCTTCTTCTTCGTATTGCTCTGCTTCTTTAACGGCTTTATTGATTTCATCTTCTGAAAGATTAGTTGAAGAAGTAATAGTAATATCCGCCGTTTTTTGAGTGCCTAAATCTTTTGCGGTTACGTGAACGATACCGTTAGCGTCGATATCAAAGGTAACTTCGATTTGAGGAATTCCACGCGGTGCAGGTGCAATACCCGTAAGGTTAAATTGACCAAGCGTCTTATTGTCTTTTGCAAACTTTCTTTCACCTTGAAGAACGTGGATAGTAACTTCGGGTTGATTATCAGCCGCGGTTGAGAACACTTGCGATTTTTTAGCAGGAATAGTAGTATTTCTTTCGATAAGCGGAGTGCAAACGCCACCTAACGTTTCGATACCTAAGGTAAGCGGAGTTACGTCAAGAAGTAACACGTCTTTAACTTCGCCCGTGAGTACACCGCCCTGAATAGCAGCGCCGATTGCAACGCACTCGTCGGGGTTGATGCCCTTAAACGGCTCTTTACCGGTTACTTGTTTAACCCTTTCAATAACGGCGGGAATTCTAGTTGAACCACCAACCATAATAACCTTTGCAAGGTCGTTAAACGATAAGCCAGCGTCACTAAGCGCCTTGGTTAAAGGCTCGATAGTCTTTTCAACTAAATCAGAAGTGAGCGCGTCAAACTTTTGGCGGGTAATAGTTTCATCAAGGTGTTTAGGACCGTTAGCGTCCGCCGTAATAAACGGAAGGTTAACGTTGGTTGACGACATAGACGAAAGTTCAATTTTAGCCTTTTCTGCCGCTTCTTTTAAGCGTTGCATAGCCATTTTGTCTTTCGATAAGTCAATGCCTTCTTTCTTTTTGAACTCTTCAACGAGATAGTCCATAACCTTTTTATCAAAGTCGTCACCACCGAGCATATTGTTACCGCTGGTTGCTAAAACTTCGAACACACCGTCACCGATATCTAAAATAGAAACGTCGAAAGTACCACCGCCAAGGTCGTAAATCATAACCTTGTGCGACGAAGTGTCCTTATCTAAGCCGTAAGCAAGCGCGGCTGCGGTAGGTTCGTTAATTACTCTTAAAACGTTAAGACCTGCGATTTTGCCCGCGTCTTTGGTTGCTTGACGTTGCGCGTCGTTAAAGTATGCGGGGCAAGTGATAACCGCGTCTTTCACGGGTTCGCCAAGATATGCTTCGGCATCTTTTTTAAGTTTAGAAAGTATCATAGCCGAAATTTCTTGCGGAGAATATTTCTTACCGTCGATATCCACTTTGAAGTCTGAACCCATATGTCTTTTGATAGAAATAACCGTTCTATCGCTGTTTGCTACCGCTTGACGCTTAGCAACCTGACCTACGAGCCTTTCCCCGTCCTTTTGAAAACCTACGACCGAAGGGGTAGTTCTACTACCTTCGGCATTTGCAATAACTACCGGTTCACCGCCTTCCATAACGGCTACACACGAGTTTGTAGTACCTAAATCTATACCAATAATTTTACTCATAATTATCTCCTTATATATTATATTTATAGTTTTATCCGATAACAACTACTTGCGCGTATCGAATAACTTTATCGCCTTGCTTATATCCTTTTAGGAACACTTGTTTAACCGTTCCCTCTTCTTCCCCGTCACTTTTAGGAACTTGCATAACCGCCTCTTGCGTGTTGGGGTCAAACTTTTCGCCTACGGGGTTAATTTCGGTAATGCCTTCACTTTCAAGCGTTTCAGAAAAACTTCTCACTATCATTTTAAGCCCGTCTTTGGTCTTATCGTCTAAATCCATTGAAAGCGCCCTATCCAAAGTATCGCCAACAACGAGTATTTTTTTTACGATATCAAACTTGCCTTCTTTGTAAGCGTTAATTCTCGTATCTTGATTTCTCTTTTTGAAGTTTTCAAAATCAGCGGCGCATCTAAGCCAACTGTCTTTGGTTTTTGCAACTTCGCCTTTAAGCGTTTCAATTTCTTGTTTTAACTGTTCATTTTCCGCGCTAAGCGCCTTAATAGTCGGTTTTTTAGTCGTTTCTACTTTCTCTTCCATAATCGTCTCACTTGTCTACTAATATACTTTCTAATATTCTACCTACGTTTTCGAGTACGGCTACTACCTTTTGATAATCCATACGCGACGGGCCTATCACCCCGTACGTTCCTATCTTTTTGCCGTTTGCCGTGTAAGTTGCCGTTACTAGCGAACTTTCTTTGGGTAACTTCTCATACCCGTCCGACCCGATTTTTACGTTGATTTTTAACTCTTTGTTGTCTTCGGTCAAAACGTCTAACAGTTTATCTTTACTAGTTACTACGGATAAGAATTCTTTAATTCTATCAACGTCTAAATAATCGGCGTGGCGTAAAATTTTGTCTTGCCCTTCCATAATAACCGTGTCTTCACGAGCGGTAAAATAGGTTTTAAGCGCGTCTACAACGTTAATAAATATCGTTTTGTAACCTGAAAAACTCTCGTTAAAATCAATTTCCATCTCGCAAATTTCGGTAAACGACTTACCTTCGAATAACCTTGATATAAAGGCGTTCGCCTCGTCTAACTGCTCGTTAGTCATATCGGAAGGAATATCTATATAATTATCTTTTAATAGTTTGAGTTCAGTTACTATTATAACTAGCGCCTTATCGTCTTTGAACCTAAAAAACTTAATTTGTTTAAGTTTGTCTCCAACAGCCGACGGCGACACCGCAACCGACGTATAGTCCGTCAACTCGCTTATAACTTTAACGGCGTTTTTGAAAACGTTTTCAATGTTATCCGCTTTTTGAAGGAATATCTCTTTAATATAATCGAGTTCTTTATTCGATAAATGCTCCTTAGTCATAAGGTCGGAAACGTAAAGTTTATACGCCTCCGCCGACGGAACGCGCCCAGACGAAGTGTGCAGTTGAGTTAAATACCCAAGTTCTTCAAGCGCAGATAGTTCCGAACGAATAGTTGCTGAACTTACGTTTTGCATATACTTTTCAGATATTTGTTTACTAGATACCGGAACTGCCGTATCAATATAATCGTCAACGACAATTTGAAGTATCTTTTTCTTTCTGTCTGAAAGTTCCATTTGGCAAACTCCCTATCAAAGTGTTAGCACTCTAACCCTTTAAGTGCTAATTTCAAGTTTATTGTACAACCGAATACGTCTTTTGTCAACCCTTTTTGACAAGTTTTTTTGATAATTTTAAGAATATATTTTTCGATGTTTGTCGATAATAATTTCGGAGGTTATATATATGGAAAATATTTGTTGTAACGTTAAATGTAACGTATGCGAATGCATGCATAACTCACAGTGTAATACCTGTAACTTATCCACCATTGAGATAAGCCACGAACAAACGGGTGCTAATATAATGGAAGCACCACACTACTGTAAATCTTTTTGCAAAAGATAATTAAAAGCAAGGCATAGCCTTGCTTTTTTTATTAAAGAATAATCGCGGTTTTGTTTTTAGTAAATTTACCTTTTTCTAGCGATAAAGTAGTTGCTACACGGCATATTACGTCACTTCTATCATACCCGAAAACTCTTCTTATAATTATTAGGTTATATCCGCCCGTTTCGTACGAGTACGTCGGCACTACGCTTTTAACGTTTGAAACGGAGAGTTTACACTCTTTATAGAGTTTTCCATTTTCATTATATAATTTACTTAAATAGTTTCTATCTTTATTAGAAATATCAACTAAAAAAGTATCTTTATCTAAATTTAAGGCAACTTTATAATAGTTTTTATAGTTTGCTTGAAGTTGAAAAACGTCAGTTTCAAAGTCGTAAAGGGTAAAAAATTCTTCGCTATCGCTACCAAAAACGTAAAAACAAGAATCGTCGCTACTAGTGTCGTTTTTTGCGCTAAACAACAGTTCGCAAACGCCGTTACCGTCAAAGTCGATAGGGGTAACGGTTGGGTTATACCCGTAGTTTATCGTAGGGCGCAAAGTTGAAAGTAGTTTTCCGCTTTTGTTTTCAAACACGGTAATTTTAATATCTTCGAAAAACGGGCTACCTTCTTTTTCAACGGCGGATAAAACAACCGTTTCCACTTCTTCGTCACCGCAGGCGTTTACGGTTGTTTGGCATATTATAACGCGCTCTTTTTCGCCTTGCTCTGCACTCACGAAATTTAGCGATAAAGTTGATAAAAACAATAAACTTAAAACTAATAACAATTTAACTTTCATACCTATATTGTTTGTATTTAGTAAATTTTTAGTCATTTAAGTTATATTTGAAAATTCAAAAAAGTATAATTGTAAAAAGACCGAAATTTGCTTGACAATAGATAAAAAACAAATTATAATTATTGCGTTAATAGTTCGGCGCCATAGCCAAGCGGTAAGGCACGGGTCTGCAAAACCCTTACGCCCCGGTTCAAATCCGGGTGGCGCCTCCAAAACAAAAAGCACTTCGTACGAAGTGCTTTTTTTAATTATAACTTTATTGACTTATTATAATTATCTATGATAAACTAATAATATGCATAACCAAAAGGGGTAATTTATGTCTAACGTAAAAACCGAATTCGTTTACTCTAAAAAGTTAACGATTAAAAAAGAATATGACGTTATAGTGTGCGGTGGCGGGCTTGCTGGTGTTGCCGCAGCGGTAACTTCTGCAAAAAACGGGCACTCAACTTTATTACTTGAAAAAAGTAATATCTTAGGTGGGCTTGGAACGCTTGGGCTTATAAACCTATTCGTTCCTATGTGTAACGGGCGTGGCAAACAAATTATATTTGGGCTTGCTGAAAAGTGGCTAAGACTAAGCGCCAAGCAAGGGTTTGACACTATTCCGCCCGAGTGGAAGGACGGCGAGCCTAAAACATATACCGAAAAACGTTATATACAAAGATTTTCCCCTTCTATATTTGCTTATCAATTAACCGAAGAAGTTACTCGCGCGGGCGTTGATTTATTATTTGACTGTATCGCGTGCGATCCCGTTATGAACGGTAAAGTATGCCGTGGAGTTATAACTGAAAGTAAAGGCGGAACTGAATTTTACGGTTGCAAAACGTTGATTGACACAACCGGCGATTGTGACGTTATTCGTCGCGGTGGCGTTCCTTACGTTAGCGGTGAAAACTTCTTTTCTTTTTACAATAAAATGATAACGCTTGATTCGTGTAAGGAAGCGGTTGAAAAGCAAAACGTTAGATTTGCTTGCGTTGGTATGGCAGGCGGAACGATAAACCTTTTTGGCGATAATCAACCCCAAGATATCCCTAAATGGTCTGGGCTTTCAGCGGAAGACGTTAGCGATTATATAATTAGAAACCACCTTCTCGTTCTAGAAAGGCTTAAAAAGACGGAGAGAACTTCAAGAGATATAGTTGCAACCCCAGGTATGCCACAATTTAGAACTACCGCGCACTTAAAAGCCGATTACTCGCTAAAAATATCTGACGCTTACCGCCACTTTGACGATTCTATTTGCGCAATTAACGATTTTGAGCATAGAGATCATTTATTTGAAGTTCCGCTTAGATGTTTAGTAAGAAGCGACTATCCCAACATCATTACCGCAGGTAGATCCGCCGACGGTACAGGTTACGGTTGGGATCTTATTCGCGTAATACCCCCTGCAATATTAACTGGTCAAGCAGCGGGCGAAGTAGCATCGCTTTCAATTAAAACCAACTGCGCCGTATCAAAAGTTGATATTTCTACCCTACAAAGAAACCTTGAAAATGAAAACGTTATGATACACTTCCCCGACGAATACGTTCCCGAAGATAAAACGGTAATAATTCACGGAAAAAACGCCGCTGAAATAGACGGCGGACACTTTTAACAATAAAAAAACACCGCAAATTGCGGTGTTTTTTGTTATCCTTCAACTTTTTCAACTTCTAAACTTTCTATAAGTTTTCTATCACGGCTTGCCGATTTTACAACGAACTGCATAGTAACGGTTACAAACGCCATAAGTAGCGCAAACACGACAAACGATAAGTTGTAATTACCAACCGCGTCAAACAAAATGTTTCCAAGCGGTGCACCTATCGCGTAGCCAAAGTAGTTAGCCGCTGAAAAAATTCCCAAAACGCTTACGAAACTCTTATTTCCAAAAAGTTCGCTAGCGTATAGCGGAAGCATTACCGTTTCAAGCGGAAGCGCTATCGAGTTAAATATAAGCCTAATAAAGGCAAGAGTAATACCAAACGGCGTATTTGATACAAACACCAAACTAATTAGTGATACGAACGATGAAAGTAGGCAAATATTCATAATGAGTTTTATGCCCTTTTTATCGTAAACGAAACCGATTAAGAACTTAGTTGCCATCATTATAATACTGCCAACGGACATTATAGTTGCAACCAAGGGTTCTGAAATGCCAACGTCGTACATATGCGGAGTTGCAATACCGCTTAACCCTTGTAGCGCCATACCCGTAAACGCAATACAAACTATCGCTAGATAAAAATACGGTTTTTTTACCGCGGTAGAATATTCCATACCTACCCAACCGCGACCGCGCGCTTTCTTTTGCTTTTTTACAAACTCCGTTTTTTCAGCGCCCTTAGGTCTATTTCTAAAAAAGATAATAACTAAGGCTAAAACCACTGCTAGCACGATAGCAACTACTCTATAAGAATTTCTATACCCGAAAGGGTTACCTTCTTCAAATATAATAGGCGATAAAATTTGAACGGCAAGCGCACCACCTAGCCCGTTAGCAGATAGTACCGCACCCGTTACCTTGCCTCTATTTTCTTCCTTGGTCCACACGTTGACGATAGCGCTAACCATCGTAGTAGAAGTCCACGCGAGCCCAACGCCAAGCAACACACCGCCAAGATAAAACAGCCACAACTGTTCTGCAAGCGAGTTTATAACGGCAAAGGCAATAAGGCACACAAACCCCGCGCACATAAGGTTTTTCATACCGAACTTGTTAACTAGCGTACCGAAAAAGATATTTACTATCGTAGTTGCGGCAAAGCGAAAAGTATCGTTAAGTGAAAAAGCACCGCGCTCGAAATTAAGCGCTTTAGTTATCGCCGTTAGGTACATAGTACGCCCACTTGAACAAAGCCCTAGCGTAGTGCAAATTACCAAAAAGCATATACCTATAATAACCCAAGAATAATCGAATTTTTTCTTCATAACCTTACTCCTTCGTCTATTATATTTATATAGTATAAATTTGTAAATGGAATAAATATAACTTTATGGAAAATTCGAAACAAAAAGTTGAATTTTTTTTATTATGCTGTTATAATCTATATAAAAGCAATTTTACGCTTTAATAAACGTTTTTATGGCAGGTTAATATGTTTTCTAACGTAGAGCAAATAAAAATAATTTCTTCGTTCAATCAGGAAAATAAAAAATATGGTAAAATTCAAAACAGAGTTTACCACGGTTTTATGTTTAGAATTAAAGGCGATGCTAAATACGTTTTCAACGATAAAACTATACTCGTTAAAGAAGGAGAAATAATTTTTTTACCAAAGCACTCTTTTTACGAATATTCAACCGTTGGTGAAGGCGTTTTTCTTTACACTTCAATAAACTTTGAAGCGGATATAGTAAACGCAAAACCCACCGTATATCGCTTAGAAGATTACCCTAATAAAAACTTTATCTTACACCATTTTTCAAAAACGTGGAAGTTTGCAAACACCGCTGAAAAACTAAACTGCATTTCGATTTTTTATAATTTTATCTCACACCTTTGTAGAGTTGAAAGCCTTAAAAATAAAGATAAATTTAACGTAATTGAACCGGCAATTGAATATCTTAAAAATAAAATTTTCGACCCAAAACTTAAAATTGATAAACTCCATACTCTATGCGGTATTTCCAGCACCTATTTTAGAAAAATTTTCAAAAACGTATACGACACAAGCCCCCAACAATACGTCTTATCTAATCGCTTATCTCACGCTAAACATATCATTGAAAGCGGTGACTATGACAGCCTTTACGAAGTAGCCTACTTAGTTGGATTTTCAGACCCTTTGTATTTTAGTAAAGCGTATAAAAACTACTTTGGTTGTTCACCATCAAAAACAATTGATTAAAGCACTGCAACGCAGTGCTTTTTTCATTGAGTATTTACTTTATTTTATAAACGTTTTTGAAAAAGTTTTGGGTTTCTTCTATTGACTGAGCGTTACCCATACCACTTAAAATTTTATCGGTATAAAACCTAATCTTTTCGTCGGTAAGATATTTTTGATAATTAGTTACGCCGTTTCTTTTACAAATTTTTATATACGAAACTATGGTGTGAGTTATCATTTGAAAGTATAAAAAATTTCTATCTTTATGCCTATGGAACATATAATTAGGTTCAAGGGTGTGATATATTTTATTTTCAAACTCTAACGGCGATAAAATTTTATCAAGCGTTGATAAATTTTCAATCTCACCTAACCTACCAAGCAAACAAACTGCTATAACGCTTCTAAATTGATTAGAACGCCTATTGTCCTTAAAATAAAAACAATCTCTGTTTTCAATAATTTCAATTAAAGTATAAAGACTTCGCTTATCTTTTAATAAGCCTAATGCTATCGCCAAATTGTATTTATATAGTTTATTTTCGGTTGAAATCATTTGGTTATATAAATAATTAGCAAGTCTTTTACGGTTTTTATAGATATAACAAGACCATAGCGCTACGCCAGGTTCGTCGGTATACAATAAGTCGTAACACTTTTTTATATCAAACTCAACGGGGAAATAAATTTCGCTACTAGGCGATAAATTTTCATACTTTTTATCTGGAATTTTACCCGTAACTTTTATTTTATTATCATACCACGCCTTGTTGGTTTGAAATGCGTAATCTCTATCTACGTTACCCTTGAAACAACCGAGTTCGCTTACGCGCTCACGGTATTTATTATAATCTATATCAAGTAAGTCAACCCCTTTTTTAACAGCGTGCGAAATAGCAACGCCCAAGCACTCGCCCAGCCTAAACATATCTTTATTCATACGCACCGCGCCTTGGGTATAACAATCGGTACTTAAACAACGCCCAGCGGTAACTATTCCCTTTATTCCTTTTGGAACTACTGCGCCCATAGGAACGGGCACGTTAACTGCAACGGTTGAAAGGTTAGATATAACCCACCAGTCTTGAAAACCTTCTTCTTCAACGGCGCGGTCGTATCCGTGCTTATCAAGGTCGGAATACGCGTAAAAAAGCGCCTTATCGGTGTGTTTTCTTAAAATAAAGTCTTTATAGTTAAGAGTTTCTTCGCCCTTAAACGTAAGCCCTTCTCTAATTCCTGCGTAAGATGCAAGGTTTATAAATTTTTTTGTATTAACAAATTTTTTAGCGTTTGCCCTTGCGCTTATTATTTTAGATGAAAAATCAAACTCGTCGTATTGATTAACGTGACCGCTATCGCTATTATTAGTAACGTACGTTTCGCCTTGCAAATACTGCCTTCTTATGGTAAAGGGGGCGGTAGAACCGTCAAAATCTCTGCCGTAGCGCTTTTTAACTGAAAACATTCTAAGTAAATGCCCGTCACTAGTAGCGTCAACTATAAAAGACGCTTTTATATTGATAAATTTTTCGCCGTTAAAAGCGCAAACGCCTACCGCCTTGTTTTCATCAAAATATATTCCTAGTATAACGGTAGAAATATAAATTTTAGCACCGCTATTTTTAAGCCTTTCAACTACTCTAATTTGCTTTAACTCGTAATTACTTTCATTGCTATAAAAAACGTCGTCACTATTATTTTTTTCAACGTCACTTTCATAACTACCGCCGTTAGAACCCATATAAAAGCCCGTAACGTTACCTTTTACGTGCATACCGCCAAGTGTTTTACTTTGCTCAATTAGTAATACGTTTAACCCTTCTTTCGAGGCAGAATCACAAACGAAAACGCCTGAACTTCCAGCGCCCACTACTACTACGTCAAAACTCTCGTCAAACGCAATACTTGAAACTTTTCTTTTAACTACCTTTTTGTTAATAAGCGATGATATTATCATAAACTTTCTCCTACTTCGAACGCTTCAATAGGGTTAAGATAAAACCCGTCGCAATAAGGGTTATTACTGTCGTAACAAAAATCAGTAGGCATACTTAAAATTTTTGCCTTTATATTACTACTCTTCCACCTGTCGTAAACGTAAACTTTAATATCGTTAATATCAAAGTTTTCAGCGCTTATTTTCAAGGCGTACCACCCGTCGTAAAACGCTTTATAAACCTTTCCGTTAAACGCCTTTTCAATATAGGGGATTTCTTTGCTATCACTAACGAATAAAACGGTAAAACTAGCGTTTAATTTTTCACTTCTTGTGTCAATTACCCTTTTAGAAAAATAACTTTTAATTCCGCCGTTATTGTATACCGTTACTTTGTAGTTAGTTTTTAACTTTTCAATCGAAACGACGACGGTTCTTATCAATATTTTAGCGCCTATTTCTTTTGCGTAATTACAAAGCGCAACGTCAAACCCGTTTACGTTTTGCCTATCGCCGTCAAATAAATTAAGTTCGTTAAAAATTTCATTTAAGCGCTTAGAACCTTTTAGAGTTGGTGTAAACGGCGTATATTTATAACTTTTATACGGCTCGTAAAAATTTACGTCTAAACACTCTTTGTTTTCAATAATTAAAGTGCTATCGTATTTACTTGCTATGCCAAGCGAAGTAAATCCACTACCTAAAACAATAATTTCATAAGTTTTCATATTGACATTTTACTGTAAAAATTATATACTGTAAATGTACTTATCGTACAAATATATGTAAAATTCAATTATTTAATTATGAAAGTAGAAAATATTAACCCAACCCTTTACGGCATATACGATTACACCTATTTATGCAAGGAAAGAAAGAATAAAAAAGCAACGCAAAAAACACATTACGCCTATCGCTTAATTTTTATAAAAACGGGCAATCCCGAAATTGTAATTAGCGGTAAAAAGTATCAATTAAAATCGGGCGATTTAGTTTATATGCTACCAAAAGTTAGGTATTGCTTTACAAAATCCGATAGCGATTATTCGCTTATAAATATAATGTTCGATATGCGCCCCTACGATAGCGTATACAAAAAAAATACGTGCATAAGCGCTAACGCTTTTAACGAGAGTTTATCTTCTACGGTTGAAGATTTTGATATTCCCGCTCTTAATTCTAGCACTGTAATCACTGCGCCCGAACTTTTATATTTGTTAGAAAGTTTACTCCTTCTTGACGAAAAGTCCCCTAACTACTCTTTTCACGCTAAAAGCGTGATACTGTGCGCGCTATCTAGCATAGTTAACTTTGATAATTTAAGTAAAATAGGAAGTAAAGCAAACGAGATTATAACCTATATAAAACAACACCCCGAACTTGAACTTACGGGGGATACTCTATCCAAAACTTTTAATTACAGTAAAAACCATATAAACCACCTAGTTAAAAAAGCGTGTAATTTATCCCTTTCAACTTTAATAAGAAAGGTAAAAATCAACCGTGCAATAGTTTTGATTAGAGAAAGTAATTTAACACTAATTGAAATTAGTAATAGGCTAAACTATTACGATTATTCGCACTTTTATAAGGCGTTTATAAAAGAAACGGGCACAGCCCCTACCGAATACTTAAAATGACTTAATTTTAATTGATTTTTTATTTTTATTATATTAAAATATAATTATTAAACTAAAAGGATGCTTATATGAACATTTTAGATAAACTTTCAAAATTTCAACAGTCTTCAATAAATGAACTTCACGCTTTACTCAAATCGCTAGTTGAAATTCCCGCACCGTCGCATCACGAAAAAAATCGCGCTGAGTTTATTAAATCCTGGCTTGAAAATTTAGGTGCAAAAGGCGTTTATATTGACGATGCTTATAACTGCGTATACCCTATAAATTGTGATGGTAACGACGATATCGTTGCTTTTTGCGCGCATACGGATACGGTTTTCCCTGACCTTACACCTTTTGAACTTAAAAGTGACAACGAGTATTTTTACGCCCCCGGCGTGTGTGACGATACGTCGTCTTTATCGATACTACTTATGGTTACAAAGTTCATAATTGAAAATAATATAAAGCCAAAGCGCGGTATACTTATCGTTGCAAACGCGGGTGAAGAAGGGCTTGGAAACTTAAAAGGCGTAAGGCAACTTTTTAAGGACTATGAAGGTAGAATAAGTGAGTTTTACACCTTTGACGGAAGAATTAACGAAATCGCTACCAGATGCGTTGGTTCACACAGATACGAAATTGAGTGTAAAACCGAAGGCGGTCACTCGTTTATGGCGTTTGGCAACAACAACTCTATCTATGAATTATCTAGGCTTATTTGCGACCTTTACTCGATAGAAGTTCCTAAAAAAGAAGGCGCTAAAACCACTTATAACGTTGGAATTATTGTAGGCGGTACTTCGGTTAACACTATCGCCCAAAGCGCTAAAATGCTATACGAATATCGGTCTGACGATTTTGAGTGCTTATCAATAATGCAAAAGGCGTTTGAAGATAAAATTGCAAGCGCAAACGCTCGCGGTAAGGCTAAATTTACAGTAAAAACGGTAGGTCTTCGCCCGTGCGGAATTGACGTTGATAATAAAGTTCACGATAAGATGATTGAAAGGGTAAAAATTTCAGCCTATAAACACTGTGGCATCGTGCCCCAAATTAAAACTTCGTCAACTGACTGTAATATTCCCCTATCGCTTGGTATCCCCGCCGTTTGCGTAGGAATATACGACGGGTTTGGCGAACACACCCGCGAAGAAAAACTTTTAATATCAAGTATGGAAAAGGGCTTAAAAATCTGCTCTGACGTTGTTCTTGATTATTTTGAAATCTAACAAAAAACTCCCGCTATCGGGAGTTTTTTATATTGCTTGGAGATAAGCCGTATAGTTTTTTGAAAGTTCTAGTAAAAGTGTTTAGAGATAAAAACCCAACTTCGCTAGCAACTTCGGTAACACTTTTGCTTTTTAATTTTAGTAATACATACGCCTTTTCACACCGCAAACCGTTAAGGTACGTTCTAAACGGAATTTTAAGTTTATCGCTAAATACGTGCGCGATATACGATTTTGAGTAGCCAAACGTTTTTGATAAACTCTCTATCGTTAAATTTTCAGAAAAATTTAACTCAATATAACTACAAAGCGACTTAATTATATCCGCATTGTCAACGCTTTTACTAGGCGAAAAAGTTAAATAATTTAATGCTTTTGATAAAATTACCGTCAAATACCCTAGAATTTCAGTTTGGTTTTGCGTTTTTGAAATTTCTAAAAATAGCCTTTCAGTATCGGTAGAAAATTCGCCCGCTTTAATAATAGGAAATTTAAGATTGCACGTTGAAATTTCAGGAAATAATCTTTCTAATACGCTAGTTTCAGACATAATCGAAATCGAACTTCCACTTACGCTATCGCCTACCATATATTCGTGTAAAACGTGCGGTAAAATAATTGCAGTATC
>JAFVQM010000027.1 GCA_017504795.1 Clostridia bacterium
CCTTTCCCTCACGGTACTATACTCTATCGGTCACGTGGTCGTATTTAGCCTTAGGAGATGGTCCTCCTCCCTTCCGTCAGGATTCCTCGTGTCCCGACGTACTCCGGATTCCGCTAAACTTCGTCAAGTTTTTATATACGGGGCTTTTACCCTCTTCGGCTTACCTTTCTAGGTATATTCTACTAACTCGATTTCTTGCTATCTCGCGGTCCAAACCCCATAAGTATTTCTACTCATGGTTTAGGCTCTTCCAATTTCGCTCGCCACTACTTTCGGAATCGATTTTTTCTTTCTTTTCCTCCGGGTAATTAGATGTTTCAGTTCCCCGGGTTCCCCTCATTACGCTATGTATTTACGTAATGATAATACAACATTACTTGTATTGAGTTTCCTCATTCGGATATCTACGGATCAACGTTCATTTGCAACTCCCCGTAGCTTTTCGCAGCTTGTCACGTCCTTCTTCGGCGCCATGTACCAAGGCATCCTCCTGTATGCTCTTTGTAGCTTATTCTTTTCTAACATAAGTTTGCACTTACGTCCTATACAGTCTTATTCTTCTCTTCAAAAAAAACTCAAAACGAACTTTCAATCATATACTCTCGTATTAACTCTTCTATTTTTACTAGAATATTCGTTTCTTTTTGCCTTCTGTACTTTGTTTCTCGTCTATATATCTTCTTAAATATATATACTCTACTATGCAGTTGTCAATCTACGCTGTGGGCAAAACAGCCCACCGCCGTCATTAGACAGCCTATAAATAATATCATTTTGAGAACCATAAGTCAAGCATTTTTACGCCCAAATAAATATTTTTTTGAAATTTTTTTTCAGTTAAAAATTATGATAAATAAAGGGGTTTTTCATATATCGAAACCCCCTTATCAATTTATTTAAGCAATTTTTCAAAACCTTTGGTTAGTTGTTCGATTTTTTCGGTAGCGTCTTTCTCGCCACTTCCTAAAACCGAATAGTAAATTTTAAGTTTGGGCTCGGTGCCTGACGGTCTTAAACAAATAAACCCACCGCCCGCTAGTTCGTAATACAAGCAGTTGATTCCGCTGTATTCGAGTTTTTCGGCAATATCTCCCACCTTTCTCTCGCCCGATAAATAATCTCTTACGGCAACTATATCAAACCCGTCAACTTTAACAATAGAACTTCTCATTTTATCAACTACTGCGTTCATCTCGTCCATCGCGGTTAAGCCCTTGTAGGCGATAGAAACCGTTTTATCGATAACGTAGCCGTATTTATTATATAAGGAATTAAGAACTTTATAAACTGACGTTTTGTTGTATTCGTAGTAGCAAGTCATTTCGGCAAAAAGCATACTTGCAACGACGGCGTCTTTATCCCTAGCGTGCGTTCCGCGAAGGTAACCGCAACTCTCTTCAAACCCGAAAAGGAAAACGTTAGACTTAGACTCTTCAAAGTTTTTAATCTTTTCGCCTATAAACTTAAAGCCAACGGGAACTTCCATTAAGGAAACGCCGTAGTCTTCGCAAACGGGTTTAACCATACCCGTTGAAACGAAACTTTTAATAACCGCACCGTTTGTGGGGAGTTTTTCGTCTTCTTTTAATCTTCTTAAAACGTAGTCGGTAAGTAAAACACCCACTTGGTTGCCCGATAAGTTGATAAAATTACCGCTATCGTCACGGATAGCAACGCCAAGGCGGTCACTGTCGGGGTCTGTTCCAAATACGACGTCCGCCCCGATTTTATTTGCTAAATTCACGCCGAGCGTCATCGCTTCTTTGTTTTCGGGGTTGGGAACTTCAACAGTAGAAAAATTCGGATCAGGTTTTACTTGCTCTTCTACCACGGAAACGTTGATGCCGAGTTTTTTCAAAACTTTCATAACGGGGGTGTAGCCCGTGCCGTGCAAGGGAGTGTAAACGATTTTAAGGTCTTTTCCAAGAAGTTTAACCGCCTTTTTAGAAAGCGAAAGTTTAGTTAGCGTTTTAACGTATTTATTTACGAACTTTTCGCCTAATACCTTTACGCCTTTTTGCGGTTTAATTTCGTTAAATTCACAAGCCTTTACAGAAAAATAATCTGTAATTTTTTCTATGTAATCTACTACCACCGCAGTTGCCTCGGGCGACATTTGCGCCCCGTCTTCCCCGTATACTTTATAGCCGTTGTATTCTTTGGGATTATGGCTTGCGGTTATCATAACGCCTGCTACCGCCTTGAAACTTCTCACCGCGTAAGAAAGCATAGGAACAGGGCTGGGGCTAGCAAAAATTCTAACGTTTATGCCGTTTTTCATTAAAACGCCTGCTGTTGCCATAGCAAAAACGCTAGAATTACGCCTTGTATCGTACGAGATAACAACACCACTTTTCATAGCCTTTTCGCCAAGGGTTTTTATGTATTCCGCTAAGCCTTTGGTCGCTCTTTTAACGGTGTAAACGTTAATCATATTCGTACCCATGCCGATAAGCCCACGCATACCAGCCGTGCCGAATTTAAGTTCCGCGCCAAAACGATATTCAATTTCCTTTTCGTCGCCTTCGATAAGGTTGAGTTCTTGACGTGCCAAATCGTCTTTAAGCCAAAGTTGATAATTTCTTATATAATCCATAACTTCTCCGATTATTTTTTATAGATAATTTTACCCTTTCTAACGGTTAATAAAACTTCGAAACTGTCTTTGTCGACAACGGCAAAGTTCGCTTGCTTGCCTTCTTTTATCGAACCCATTTTATCGTAAACGCCAAGGTTTTTAGCAGGGTTTGCGGTAGCAAAATCAACCGCAGTTTCAAGCGGAACGCCTGCCGATTTATGAACGTTTTTAACCGCGTCGTTCATTTTAAGAACGCTACCTGCCAAAGTGCCGTCAACAAGCCTAGCCTCGCCGTTTTTAACTATAACGAGTTGTCCGCCTAGTTCACTTTCACCGTCGGGCATATGTTTAGCGCGCATACTGTCGGTAATTAAAATTACCTTATCGCTCGGTTTGTTTTTAATAACGAGTTTAATTGCAGGAACGCTAACGTGTATAAGGTCGCATATGAGTTCGCAAGAAAGTTCGTCCATTAGTAACGCAGAACCTACCACGCCCGCGTCACGATGATGTAGCCCCGTTTGTGCGTTATACGTATGCGTAACGTTGCTCATGCCCCACGAAACGGCGTTTTCACAGTCTTTATACTTAGCGCCCGTGTGCGCAATAGACGCAACAATTTTATTTTCTTTAAGGAATTTAACTAAACTTTCAGCGCCATCAACTTCGGGTGCTAACGATACGATTTTAATGTTTCCACCAGCGTAGTCGAGATATTTTTTCATAACGTCAACCGACGGGTTTACCACGTATTCAAGCGGTTGTGCGCCAACGTGTTTGGGGGATATGAACGGGCCTTCTAAGTGAACGCCTAAAAGTTCTGCTCCACTATCCTTATTTAATTGTATGTACGAATTAACCGATTTAAGCGCGTTTTCAATATTTTTAGGGCTTTGCGTCATAGTAGTTGCCAAAAACCCTACCGTACCTTCACTTGCTATCGCGGTTGCGATATCGCTAAGGGCTTCGGTCGTGCCGTCCATCGCGTCGGCTTTTTTAGCGCCGTGGATATGCTCGTCAATAAACCCGGGGAGCACTAGCGCGTTTTCAGAAATACTAGCGATTTCTTCGATATCTAAGCCCGATTTTATATCTTTAATAAGCCCGTTTTCAAACGAAATATCGGTTTTAATAAAGCCTTTGCCTTCAACGTAAGCGTTAACGTTTTTAAGTCCTTTCATAATGTACCTCACTTTACGAATTTATTATAAATTTGTCTTTGCTTTTGAATTTCTTTTTCGCGAACTTGTTCAAGCGCGTTTTTGTATTTAACTAGTTTTTTCTTCCACATCGGTTTAAGTATAAAAAACCAACCTAAAACCGCAAACAAAATAACTGCAACTATTATCGTGTATAGTAAAACGCTACTAGAAAACCCGTCCGCAATAAACCCTACCACTAGCATAAACACGGGAAGAACTAGCATTACAGAAAGTATTATACACGAAAAATTGAGAACTTTGCTATAATTTACGATATTGTTAATTTGGGTGGTGTAAAAAGCCCTTTCGCCAAACTTTCTAATCTTTTCCATTTCTCGGTTAGAAAGGCTTTTTTCTTTTTGCTGTTTGATAAACTCGTCTCTAATCATTACTTTTCTCCAAAATTCTACTTATAAACCTACCCGTGTGGCTAACTGCTTTCTTAGCAACTTCTTCGGGCGTACCCGTCGCAATAATTTCACCGCCGTTCTCACCGCCTTCTGGCCCTAAATCTACGATATAATCGGCAGTCTTTATAACGTCTAAATTGTGCTCGATTACGATAACGGTGTTACCCCCGTCACGCAGTTTATATAGTATGGATATTAGTTTTTCAACGTCGTACGTGGAAAGCCCCGTGGTAGGCTCGTCTAAAATGTATAGCGTTTTACCCGTTGAACGCTTTGATAGTTCGGTTGCAAGTTTAACCCTTTGCGCCTCGCCACCAGATAGCGTAGTTGCAGGTTGACCAAGTTTGATATACCCTAGCCCCACGTCTTTAAGCGTTTTGATTTTACTATATATTCTAGGAACGCTCTCGAAAAAGTCGGTCGCTTCGTCTACCGTCATTTCAAGTACGTCGGATATGTTTTTACCCTTGTATTTAACTTCTAAGGTTTCGCGGTTGTAACGCTTACCCTTACACACTTCACACGGAACGAAAACGTCGGGCAAAAAGTGCATTTCGATAGTTATAATACCGTCACCTGAACAATGTTCACACCTACCGCCTTGAACGTTGAAACTAAACCTACCTGCGGTGTAACCCCTTTCTTTAGCGTCAAGCGTTGATGCAAAAAGTTCTCTAATATAGGTAAACACGCCCGTATAAGTTGCGGGGTTACTTCTCGGCGTTTTGCCGATAGGCGACTGGTATATCGCGATAACCTTGTCAAAGTGTTCAAGCCCCAAAATCTCGTCACAATCGCCCTTTCTTACCTTGGCGTTGTTGAGTTTATCGGCAACAACGGGGTATAAAACTTCGTTAATTAGTGAACTTTTACCGCTACCCGACACCCCCGTCACCGCGGTAATTACGCCAACGGGGAAATCAACCGTAACGTTTTTAAGGTTGTTTTGCCTTGCGCCTTTCACGGTTAAAACTCTACCGTCACTTTTAGTTCTAAACGGCGGAATTTCTATCTTTCGCCTTCCCGATAAATAATCGCCCGTTATAGAGTTTTTGCAAGAAATTAGCCCCGAAACGCCCCCAGCGTAGACTATTTCGCCCCCGTGAACGCCTGCTTTTGGACCGATATCGACGACGTAATCGGCAGAGCGAATAGTATCTTCGTCGTGCTCGACTACTATTAAGGTGTTTCCTAAATCGCGTAGTTTTTTAAGCGAGTTTATAAGCCTTTCGTTGTCGCGCTGATGAAGACCTATACTAGGCTCGTCCAAAATATACAAAACGCCCGTTAAACCGCTACCTATTTGAGTTGCAAGCCTAATTCGTTGCGCTTCGCCACCAGAAAGCGAACCCGCCCCACGCGATAGCGTTAAGTAGTTAAGCCCCACTTCTCTAAGGAAATTGAGCCTTGCCTTTATCTCTTTTATTACGTTTTTAGAAATAATTTTTTCAGTTTCCGTTAGCGTTAAATTTTCGATAAAGAAATATATATCTTCAACCGATAAATCGCAAACTTTATCTATCGTTTGACCGTTTATGGTAACTGCAAGCGCTTCTTTTTTAAGCCTTTTTCCACCGCACGTTTTACACGGCAGAGAGAACATATACTTTTCTATCTCGCTTTTAGTGTAGTCGGAAGTCGTTTCGCGGTAACGCCTTTCAAGGTTAGGAATAACGCCTTCGAAACTAGAATTAAAACTACCGCTAAACGTTTTGGTGTTGTATTTCATTTCAATTTTTTCGCCACCGTTACCGTAAAGCAAAATGTCTAAAACGTCTCGCGGTAAATCTTTAATAGGCGTATCCATTGAAAAGCCGTAGTATTTAGCAAGCGAGTTAAAATACATACTCGCCATGCGCCCCGTATCTAAATTCCAACCCGTTATCGTGAGCGCACCGTCGTTTAGCGACCTATCGGTGTTGCCAAGAACGAGTTTTTCGTCAACCGCCATCTTAAAGCCTAACCCCTTACAGTCAGGGCAAGCGCCAAACGGGTTATTAAACGAAAATAGCCTTGGCTCGATTTCGGGTATCGAAATACCACAATCGGGGCAAGCGTAGTTGGTAGAATAAAGGTCTTCTTTGCCGTTGCACTCTATAACCACTAGCCCGTCTGCTAATTTTAATGCGTTTTCAACGCTATCGGTAAGCCTTTTTTGAATACCGCTTTTAACGATAAGGCGGTCAACTACTACGCTAATGTTGTGTTTTACGTTTTTTTCAAGTTTGATTTTTTCGGATAAATCGTAAACCGTTCCGTCGATAGAAACCCTAGCGTAACCCGATTTTTTATAACCGTCAAGTTGCTTTTCGAACTCGCCTTTTCTACCGCGAACGACGGGTGCGTTGACGTAAATTTTCGAGCCTTCTTCCATAAGCATAACTCTATCGACAATCTCGTCGATTGACTGACGGCGTATCTCTTTCCCGCACTCAGGACAATGCGGAACGCCTATTTTTGCGTATAAAAGCCTAAAATAATCGTAAATTTCAGTAACCGTGCCCACGGTAGAACGCGGGTTGTTTGAAGTTGTTTTTTGGTCGATAGAAATGGCTGGGGATAGCCCTTGAATTTCGTCAACGTCGGGCTTTTCCATTTGCCCTAAGAACTGGCGCGCGTAACTAGATAAACTCTCCATATACTTTCTTTGCCCTTCGGCAAAAATGGTATCAAAAGCGAGCGTAGACTTTCCGCTCCCCGATAACCCCGTAAACACTACGAGTTTATCGCGCGGAATTTCAACGCTTATATTTTTAAGATTATTCTGTTTTGCGCCTTTTACGATTATATTTTTTTCCATAAGTTTTTATTTTTTAAGTGTTTACTTTTGAAGCGTCGACAAAATAAATAGTTGATTAGTAAAGCGGTTTGACGGATGAAATACAAAAAATTACAAAGTTCTTACGAGGGCGCATACCCTTAGCGGTCTGTAACCGAGTAAAACTACAGTAATTTGAAGTAGTTTACCGTCAAAAATCAACTAGGTGTTTGGGCGTAGCTTCTTTTTAAGACTAGCAATAGTATCCCTAATTTCAATACACCTTTCAAAATCAAGGCTTTGTGACGCTATTTTCATAAGCGCTTTAAGTTTTTCAATCTCTTCGGGGATATCGCTTAGTTTTATATCCTTAGTTTTGTCTATCTTTTTAGAAATTTCAAGCGTGTTTTTTACGTCCTTTATTATCGTTTTAGGAACGATATTATGCTCTTTATTATACGCCTTTTGAACGGCTCTACGTCGCTCGGTTTCGTCGATAGCGCGTTTCATACTGCCGGTCATTTCGTCGGCGTACATAATAACTCTTCCTTCTGAGTTTCTAGCCGTTCTACCTATCGTCTGAATAAGCGACGTATCCGACCGCAAAAAACCTTCCTTGTCGGCGTCAAGTATACAAACGAGTTTAACTTCGGGGATATCAAGCCCTTCTCTTAAAAGGTTGATACCCACGAGTACGTCAATCTCGCCACGGCGGAGTTCTTGAATAATGTCAATTCGCTCAAGCGTGTCGATATCGCTGTGCATATAACGCGTTTTTACACCGCGTTCTTTCAAAAACTCGGTAAGGCTTTCGGCAGTTTTTTTGGTAAGAGTGGTTATTAAAACCCTACCGCCTGTCGCCACCGTTTTAGAAATTTCACTCTCAACGTCGTCAATTTGCCCAAGCGTTTTTCTAACTTCCACTTCGGGATCAACTAGCCCCGTTGGGCGTATGATTTGCTCGGCAAAATTATCGGCGCGCTCGGTTTCGTAAGGCCCGGGCGTTGCCGAAACGCATATAATTTGGTTTATGCGCTGTTCAAACTCTTCAAATTTAAGCGGGCGGTTATCGTAGGCGGAATTAAGCCTAAACCCGTAGTCTACTAGGTTTTTCTTTCTCGAACGGTCGCCGTTATACATAGCGCGAAGTTGCGGTATGGTCATATGGCTTTCGTCAATAAAAAGCAAAAAGTTTTTAGGAAAGTAATCAAGCAAGGTAAACGGCGGTTCACCGGGGGCGCGCCCGTCAAAATACCTACTGTAATTTTCAACACCGCTACAATACCCAATTTCCGTCATCATCTCGATATCGTAAGAAGTTCTTTGTTTAAGCCGTTGCGACTCTAAAAGTTTACCGCTATCACTAAGCGCCTTAACTTCGTCTTCCATATCGCAAGTAATGAGTTTAAGCGCGTTTTCCATAATATCACTGCCAACGGCGTAGTGGCTCGCGGGGAAAATAACCGCGTGTTTAAGTTCGCAAATAGGCTCGCCCGTAAGATAGTGAATTTCGGTAATTTTATCAATCTCGTCGCCAAAAAATTCCACCCTTATAACCGTTTCGGTGTTACTTGCAGGGAATATATCAACGATATCTCCCCTAACCCTAAACGAACTTCTTTGAAAATCTAAATCTTTTCGCTCGTAGTGGATAGATACGAGTTTGCGCATCAAAGCGTCCCTATCGTATTCTTCGCCACGCCTAAGCGATACCGCTAGGCGGTAATACTCTTCGGGTGCACCAAGTCCGTATATACAACTGACGGACGCCACCACCAAAACGTCATTTCTCTCGCCGAGCGCACTCGTTGCGCTGTGGCGAAGTTTGTCAATCTCGTCGTTTATAGACAAGTCTTTTTCAATATACGTATCCGACGCAGGCAGATAAGACTCCGGCTGATAATAATCGTAATACGAAACGAAATACTCTACCGCGTTTTCGGGAAAGAACTCTCTAAACTCGTTGCAAAGTTGCGCGGCAAGGGTTTTATTGTGGGCAATAACGAGCGTTGGGCGTTGAACGTTATTTATAACGTTAGCCATAGTAAAGGTTTTACCGCTACCCGTTACGCCGACGAGAACTTGGGTTTTAAGCCCGTCGAAAACGCCTTCGGTTAGCGACTTTATCGCACTAGGCTGGTCGCCCGTTGGCTTGTAAGGGCTTTTAAGTATGAACTTTTTATCTTTTTTACCACTTGCCATACACTTTTATATTAACATATATTTTTAATAAAATAAACGGTTTTAAGAAAATATCATAAATAAAATTCTACCTATTATAAAAGAAACCACCGCACCTAGTGCCGTAATCGTTAGTTTTAGCCGTAAATCTTTAACGTCTTCTAAAAACTCGGCTTTGTAGTTAAGCCCTTTACTAGTCAGCGTTATGCAGTAATACGGCTCGTCCTTTTTGAAGGTGTTAATAACTTCAATATAACCGCGTGCCGATAGTGAAACTATAATTTTTTCAACTTCTTCGTTAGATAGTTTTTTATAGTTATCTGAAAACGCAGAAATTAGCGGAACGCTAAGGAGCGAATTTCCACTTTCTGAATTATCGTTTATTATCTTTAATACTACTCTTTGTTTTTTTGATAGCATAACTTTACCTTATAAGCATTAAAACCGCTAAAAAAGCCCCTAAAAAACCGCCTAAAACCCCACCGAACAACGCCCAACCAAAACTAGCAAAATTGATTTTATTATCCCGCTTTGTTTGGGCGTTTATATCGCTTTGATAAGAACGCGCTTTTTGTGTTGGAATTAAGCAATATTCCGCACTAGAAAAATACCTTAAATTTATATACCCTAGCCCCGATAAAAGTTTAACGCTATCGCTTATTTTTTCTTCGGTTAAACTCAGGCTTTTTGGCGATGCTAAAATAACGTCCTTTACTTCTAAAACACCGTAACCACTACCCACGGGGCAAAGTTTTAATATAAGGCTAAGAATAAAAAGCGTAGCGTTATCTAACATACTATTATTTTGCCTAACTTTACTTATAAAAATACAAAAAAATACGGTGGAATATCCACCGTATTTTCGTTGTTATTAAGTTTTAGGCTTGTGCGTTGTAAAGACTTGCCCAGTAAAGTTTACCGTCTTCAGTAACTTTCCAGTACTTGTTGCTTGCAAAGTTAGATGCCTTAAAGTCAACGTTCTGTTCAAGTTCAGCAATCGTATCGTACTTGGTTACACCCATAAATCTTACGATAGAGTTGCTTGATCCACACACGCTAGTTTCTGAACGAGATTGTAAATCAGGGAACACCCAAGTATACGCAAGTGGCGAGCCCCAAATACCGTCAGTTGAGTTACACTCAACGTTTGAACCCGAAGTAACCACGTCCATCGTGCCACCACAATCGTTTTTAGTACAAGTAGTTCCAGGTACTAAAGATACGTTGTTATAACAAGTGCTACATAAGTAACCGTGTTGTTTAGACTTACCAAAGTATTTTAATACGTTGTGAACGGTACCGTCTTCGGTTACGATAGGTTCTACGATTTCTGCTGCAAGTTGTGGAGATAATTTTTGTCTCATCGGATAGTTACCAGTCGTTTCGTTACCAGCGTAGCCGAATACACGTCTCCATCTAGTGTTTGCAGCAGCCGAACATTGAGTAAACGTAGAATCAACACAACCGTTGGTACAAGCCTGGGTTGAGAAGTAATATCCACAACCGCTACATTCGTAAGGTTGGTTAGCTCTAGGTCCGAACTGGTCAAATTTGTAAATTGAACCGTAATCAATAGTTCTTGTTAAGAAATTTACTTGACCAACCGACTTATTGAGTTGGTTAATGTTGCTTGCGTAAGAAAGGTTGTTAGGTGACGCTATATATACGTTGTTAATATAACCAGTGGTGTTACCTGCCGTCATTTTGAAAAGGTTTGCAAACAACGTACTGGTATTTGCGTATTTGTATAACGAATACCACGTTCCAGCGTTGAAGTAATTTTTGTAATATTTACCAGGTTGAAGCGTAGTACCGTCTGCAAAGTAGTACATATCGTAATCGTCTTCTGAAATAGGATTGTATCCCTTCTCGTTTACGATGTATGCATCATTGATTTTAAGGTTTTTAGTCGGTTGACCTACTAAACCGTACATATCGGTAGAAGCGCTTGAATACGTTACGTAAATATTAGAAACGTTTTGAACGTATGCTTCGCTATCGTACATATGCGATGCAATTACTGAATAATATCCGTAGCCCGAAGTAGTAGACGTTGAAGCTGACGTAGATTGTAAATAAGTCAATACGTCAACGAACGCTACGTTTTTAATATCCGCACCAACAGTTAACCCAGAACCGGTAGTTCCAAGCACAGCAAACATACCAAGTTTAGTAGGCTTAAAGTTAGAAATTACGTAACCGTCACCGTCAAATACGCCGGTAAACCCACCTTTTATTGCCGAAGTAGACTTGTTATATTGGAAAGCGTAACTTTCGCCATAACTTAACGTCATACCGGTATAATCAAGCGTAACGTCAGCCATATCAATGTTTGAATTGAGTTTGTAAATACCTGCGTTAAATACGTACTCAACACCGTCGGTATGAGTGTTGTATACGATACCATTACCAGACGTACCGCCTTGATTTTGAGTATAATCTATATCAAGTGCAAGTTTAAGTTCGGCAGCGTCACCAATAATTCTAGTGTAATAATTTACACCGTCAAATTCGAATATTCCGTTTTGAGTGTAAACAAGCACTTCGTCTGAAATGGTATTATCTGCACTATTTACTTTGTAAGAAATACCGTTTTTGGTATCGCTATCACTAGTTTTAGCGTAAATTGAAGTTAAATATCCGTTTTCGTCAACGGTGTATTCTTCATTTTCAAGTGAAAGTTCAACGCCGTTTACGGTAACTTTTTGTACCTTTTCACCGTTAAGCGCAGTTGATACTAATGCGTTTTGTGACGCGTCGTAATCACCACTAACGGTATCGATTACGATATTAGCACTATTCTTCCAAGTAAATCTACCGTTTTCATACTTCCACATACCTGTAGCAACGAATTGTGCTACGTCGTCAGGATTAGCAGTAACCATTTCTTCTAAGGTTTCGTAACGCTTAACGCCGTTCCATACTCTCGTTACGCCTTGATTCAAACTATAACCGTTAGCATCGAGAACTTGGGTATTTTCAACCTTTTGAGCGCCTTCGGCTAAGCCAAGACCAGGTGCGGTAGCATCGTCAGTCGCGGTGTGGAAGAAGGTATAATCGTGCCAAACGTCAGTTTCGTTTTCACCGTAAGCAAAGTAAGAGTTCCACCTAGAAACCGTACCATCTGTAAACGTTGGTTCTTTGTAAGTTGCAGCCTCGCCGTAAGCAAGAAGTGGAAGTTGCGATATAACGTGTACGTTATTCATATTATCGGTGAGCGCAACGTTAACCATTCTTGAAAGATAAGTTCTACCCCAAGTGGCTGAGTTTGCGTCAACCCAAGCGTCAACGTCTAACTCTTCGTCATAAGGTACTTCGATAATAACGTTATTTAGGTGCCCTGCTCTAGTATACATAATCATTTGTTGCATTTCACTACCAGGAGCAACTTTAACGTAAATATTTTCAACCGTACCGCGCAGTTCCTTTGCAAACCAACCGTTGTTTACGTTATACCCTATTGACGTGAAGTTATCAAATGCAATATTTTTAATAACGGTGCTGTTAGCTAAATCACCAAATATAGGGTTAGCATTTGAAGTTTTATTTTTAGTAAGGTTAGAAATTACGTGACCGCGCCCGTCAAAATAACCGCTGAAAGAGTTAGTTACGCCGTAATCACCTTCAACGGTGCTCATATCAACGTCGTTAACAAGAATTGTTATTTCGCTATAGTGAGTAGCGTCTTCTGCCCAAGTAGACTTATCAAAGAAATTTTTAACGTCTTCTGCCGTTTTAAGCACGTTGTCAACGAGTAAAAGGTTAACTACTTTAAGTGAGCCTTCTTCAAAAATATAAAGTTTTTGCGGAGTGCTACTTGCGGTGTATTCGCCGGCAAGAGTAATTTTACCGTCCTGTACGATAGCGTTTTCATTGTCGAGTACTACGATAGCATCGTCACTTACTTGATAGTTTTCAATACCTTCAACAACGACTTCTTTATCTACAACCGATGCGTAGCCGTCGTAATACTTCTCGTCCCAACTGCCAACGTAAGAAAGGGCTGCCGCCTTAATAGTACCGTTTTCATCTTCGGTATTGCCGTCTTTAATAGAAACGAGCGTTCTTGCAGCAACTTTTAGCATTGAAGTGGTGTACGAATTCTCCGCCCAAAAAGTTTTGCCGTTTGCAATAGCGTAAGGATATGCGGTAAAGTCCATAGCGTAAAGTTCCGCTTTAACGGTTGCAAGTTTTCCAGTAACTTCGGGGCTTTCGTAAGTGTACGAAGTGCCAAGTTCTGTATTGTACTTTTCGGCAATTGCTTTTAAGATAACTATATCGTCAAACACGATAGATGCATCAATAAAAGCAGAGCCATTATAATGTCTCCAAAGAACGTTATCGCCGTCGAGCGCGTTCATGTTTTCAGTTGACGATTTATTCGTATCAACCGTGCCGTTTTTAGCAGGGTAAACAAGCGTACCAAACGTAGCGCTTTCAATCCCTTGGCTTGCATACCACTCTGTATTTACGTATCCGCGGAATCTTAAACCACTATATCCTTCGGTACCAACGTTTAAGCGAATAGAACCAGCGTCATAAATCATAAACAAAGGATCTGCCGCACTAACGCTACTAGCGTTTGCCATAGTTAAAACGCCTACGGTTGCACAAACGCCTAATACAAGCGAGCATACTTTAATTAAAAAACTTCTTAATTTACTCATAATGCCCCCTTATTCGCCTTGCCCTAAATTGAGCCAACTATCGTCTATCCAACTGCCTTTAATCGTCGTATAATCTTTATCGTTGATAGACGCGGTTACTATGTCAACCTGGTTGTATAAAACAACTTCAATTGACGGTGCTAAATAAGATTTCTTCATACAAAAACCTCCTATTTTTCAGCCCATCAGAGATAGCAAAAATTATTTTTTTTACTTAATTTGTTCACAAATTTATTATACGTAGTATAATTATTTTTACTACAAAATTTTTAGTATACTACCCATAATACGTATATACTATACCACTACCCCCTCCGCCTGTCAAGAGCCTGAGTGAAAATAATTGTTTTTTTTATAATTATTTATTAATAAAATAAAAAAGCAAGCATAATTGCTTGCTAAATTATTACCTTATATATATTTATTCGTCTTAGTACTTTTTTTGTGAAATTTTTAGTTTCTTTATACGGCGGAACGGTAACGCCACCGTCTATCCACGCCCGAGCGTTGCCTTCGCCTGCGTTGTACGCCCAAAGCACCTTTTCTAGCGCGGAAAACTTTTTGGTTAGATATTTTATATAGTTTACGCCTAGATAGATATTAGTTTCGGCGTTATAAAGGTCCACTTCTAACTCGTAACCTATTTTTCTAGCGATAAACTCGGCTGTTTCTTGTTTGAGTTGCATTAGCCCTTTCGCGCCTTTAATTGACGTGGCGTTTTTATCAAAACCGCTTTCGGTTTTCATTACGGCTAGAACGAGCGAAACGTCCACCCCTGCCTTATTAGAACAATCTTTAACCACGGCTAAGTACTTTTTGTACCCGCCCACTTCAACGTACAAACACACCGTTAAAAAAGCGAACGCGCATACAATTAAAACCGCTGTAATTTTAACCCAAAATTTCATTTACTACTGCCCTTACTTTATCGGAAAATTCTTGCAAACTTCCGTTATTAGTAATAACAGTATGCTTATTTTTATCTAAATTTTCATAATCGTATTGATTTTTTATTCTAGATAGAACTTCTTCACTAGATAAACCGCTACGGTTTTCAACCGATTTTATCCTAAGCCCTAAGTCGCGCATAATTACGATTACTTTATTGTACTTATCTTGATATCCGCTTTCAAACAATAGTGGAACTTCGTGAAAGGACACGCTGTAATTTTTACTCTTTTCAAACATACTCTCGTAAATTTTAGCGTGCGTAAACTCGTTTAGCGCCTTTAACTTACAAGGCTCATTAAACACCGCGCTAGACACCGCCACCCTATCAAGCGTATCGCTATTACTTTCAACTTGAACGGCACGGTGAACGCCCCGAACGAAATCGGGGTTTTTAAGGAGTTCGGTATACGTATCATCCGCCGAAATTACGGGATATCCCATTTGTTTTATGGTGGCAATAGCCGTTGATTTGCCCGAGCCTATGCCACCCGTTATTGCAATAATCATAATATCACTTTGCGTCGTACCAAGTTTTGCCCACCTTACACTCAACGGTTAAAGGAACGGTAAGCGATACGGCGTTTTCCATTTCTTCTTTTAATATTTTTGATGCTTTCGTAGCGTCTTTCTCACTAGAATCTAAAATTAGTTCGTCGTGCACTTGAAGTATAAGTTTAACGTCAGGGCATTCTCGTTTTAGCCTATTGTAAACTTTTACCATAGCAATTTTTATAATGTCGGCGGAACTGCCTTGAAGTGGCATATTCATTGACGCGCGCTCCCCAAAACTTCTTAAATTGTAGTTGGGCGAGTTAATCTCACGAATATATCTACGCCTATTAAGTAGCGTTGAAACGTAGCCGTTTTTCCTTGCAAACTCTACGTTGTTTTGCATATATTCTTTAACTTTTGGGTAACTTTCAAAATACTTTTTAATGTACTCGCTCGCTTCTTTTACCGAGCATTTAATATTTTTAGAAAGCCCGTATTCGCTTATGCCGTAAATTATGCCAAAGTTAACCGCCTTTGCCTTTCTGCGCATTTCGGGGGTAACTTCATCTAGCGGAACTGAAAATACTTGGCTTGCAGTTATCGAGTGGATATCTTTTCCTTGCTTGTAGGCTAAAATCAACTCTTCGCTACCCGAAAAATGCGCGAGTAATCTAAGTTCTATTTGAGAGTAGTCGGCATCAATTAAAACCCTACCCGTATCTCTTGGGATAAAGAACTTTCTAAGTTTTACCCCTTCTTCGTCACGTACGGGTATGTTTTGTAGGTTTGGCTCTTTTGACGAAAGCCTTCCCGTTTGCGTTAACGTTTGGTTAAAGGACGTATGCACCAACCCCTTGTCCTTAACCGCTAAAACCTTAATCGCGTCAACGTAGGTAGATAGCAGTTTTTGTACCGTTCTGTACCTTAAAATAAATGGGATAATTTCGTGCTCATTTGTGAGTTCTTCAAGCGTTTCGGCACTAGTTGAGTAACCGCCGTTTTTATTCTTTTTGCCGTGTTTAAGCCCAAGTTTTTCAAAGATTATATACGATAGTTGCTTTGGCGAGTTTACGTTAAATTCTTCGCCTGCTAATTCGTGTATTTTTTTGGTTAGGCTTGAAATTTCATAGCGGTATTCGTCACCGATACTATCTAGGGCGGAAACGTCCACCCTAAAACCGCTACGCTCCATATCGATAAGTATTTTAGATAGCGGAAGTTCAACGTTGTAATATAGATTTGATAAGTCTTCACTCTCTATTTGGCTTATAAACTTTTTGTGGAGCGTATAAAGTGAAAACGCAGGGGTACTAGTTGATAAACCGTAATATTCTAAAACGTCAAAAAGCGATTCTTCACGCTCCGAAAAGTCGCACAAATATCTTTCGATATCCACGTCGTACACGGTGGCGTTTAATGAAATATTTTGTTCAAGAAGCGTATCGTCAAGTTTTTTTCTAGAATACGCTACTATTTTGGCGCTATTATTTTCGACTATCGGTTTAAGTAGCGAAACGGCCTGTTCATAATCAAGCCCTTCGTCGAAAAACGTCTCTTTAATTTTGAGAACATACTCGGTATTGTTTGAGTAAACGCTAACGTTTTCGCCTATAACGAGCGCAATTTCGCTAGTTTGGTCAACACCGTCTAAACTGTTAACTTCTAAAACTGAAACGGTTGGCGAAACTTCTTTTTCTTCTTCTTTTTCAAAGATGTCTGAGCGCTTTATAACGTTTTTGAAATCGAGTTCGGTAAAGTATTTTTTAACGTTTAAGTTAAACGGAAAAGAATACGTTAAACTCTCAATTTCAAGCGGTATATCCATCTTTGTATTTATGGTAGCAAGCGTTTTGCTCATATACGCGCTATCTTTTCCAGCGATAAGTTTTTCAAGCGTTTTACCCTTAAAATCGCTAAGGTTATTATATACCCCGTCAACGTCGCCATACGTTTGAACTAGCGAAAGCGCAGTTTTTTCACCAACGCCTAAAACACCGGGGATATTGTCGGAACTGTCGCCCATAAAGGCTTTAAGGTCGATAATTTGCGGTGGAGTAATGCCTAGTTTTTCTACAAAGTTTTGGCTTGAATATATATCGGTATCTGTGATACCGCGCTTGGTAAAGTAAACGGAAGTATTTTCGTCTACGAGTTGAAAACTATCTTTATCGCCCGTGTATATTATCGTTTCGCCTTGGTATTTTTTAGCAAGCGTTCCGATAATATCGTCGGCTTCAAAACCCGCGCACTCGTAAGTTTTTATTCCCATAACGGAAAGGAGTTCTTTAAGGCGTGGAATTTGCGGGCGCAAATCGTCAGGCATAGGCTTTCTCGTTCCCTTATACTCTTCATACATTTGATGGCGGAAAGTTTTGGCGTGCACGTCAAACGCAACGAGCATATATTTTGGCTTTATTTCGCTTATGATTTTTATAAGCATATTAGTAAAGCCGTACACCGCGTTGGTCGGCGCACCGTTTTTATCCGTTAACGGATTTATTGCGTAAAACGCGCGATTTATTAAACTATTGCCGTCTATTAAAACAAGTTTGTTCATATTTTTACCTTTTCAACTAAAAACGATTGCTTTTTGAAAAATACTGTGATATTATGTTAACGTTGAGTTTACCTATTTAGTATGCCACAAATACGGTTAAAAATCAACACTATTTTCAAAAATGCCGCCGTGGTGAAACTGGCAGACGCACGGGACTCAAAATCCCGCGGTAGCGATACCGTGTCGGTTCGATTCCGACCGGCGGCACCAAAAAAAGAACTTTCCGAAGAAAGTTCTTTTTTTACGTATTTTGCATTTTTGCAAAATATACATAATGCGCTTTGCAAAAGCGTACATCATACCACTTGTTAAAGTGGTACAAAAAAATGCAAAACATTATGTGTCCTTACGGACATTATGTATTTTGCTGTCGCAAAACATTATGTACTCACTATCGTTCGCATTGTTTATTGACAACAAACAAGCAAAATGCTAAAATACTTTTATGAAAAAAGATAAACTTGCTGAACTTTCATTAATATTTACAAATATGTGTATTGAAATTTCTAACGAATTAAAATTAAAAAAAGAAATTAGTTTTGCTGACCAAATCAAACGCAGTAGTTCTAGTATTTGTGCAAATTTAGCCGAAGGCTCTCATCCACAAAGCAGATTAGATATGATTTCCAAATTTGAAATTGCGCTCAAAGAAGCTTTCGAAAGCGATAGATGGCTACAAATTTTTTATAATTCTAAATTAATATCAGAAAACACCTTTAACGATGCAAATAAAATTTGCACAAAGATTAGGATTCTTTTAATTGCGTCAATTAAAACCCTAAAATCAAAGTTATAAAAAAGAACGATTTTTTAATCGTTCTTTTTTTACGTATTTTGCATTTTTGCAAAATATACATAATGCGCTTTGTAAAAGCGTACATCATGCCACTTGTTAAAGTAGTACAAAAAAATGCAAAACATTATGTGTCCTTACGGACATTATGTATTTTACGGTCGCATTATTCTACTCTCATCATTCTATACCCAACGCCTATATGCGTTTGTATATATTGTGGGGTATTTGATTCTATTTCTATCTTTTTTCGTAGCGTTGCCATAAATACACGCAGCGAAGCAACGTTTCTTTCCCAAGCCACACCCCAAATCTTTTGAGTTATAAAGGTATGAGTGAGAACCTTTCCTACGTTTTGAGAAAGTAAACACAGTAATTTGTATTCAATAGGTGTTAAATGCAATTCGTTGCCGTTGATATATGCGCAGCCTGCGGCATAATCAATTTTAAGGTTACCATTTGTAAATAGAGATTCCGATTGTATTGCCGAATGTATAACAGACAATCTTCGCGTGGTAACACGAATTCTCGCAAGCAATTCTTCCACAGAAAACGGTTTTGTTAAATAGTCGTCAGCACCTGCGTCTAACGCTTCTATTTTATCGTAATCTTCACTTCTAGCGCTAATAACTATAATCGGCATTTCCGACCAAGTGCGTATCTTTTTAATTACTTCTACCCCGTCAATATCTGGAAGACCTAAATCTAATAAAACGATATCGGGATTATACGAAGACGCTTGCATTATAGCACTTTCTCCGTTTTGAGCAGTTAAGTATTTGTATTCGTGCGCCTTTAACGTAGTCGTAATTAAATTGCGAATAGGCGCGTCGTCTTCAACAATCAATATTAAAGGATTATTCATCTATTTCTATCTCCCCAACAGGTAAAGTAAATGTAAATATTGCGCCACTTGGCACGTTATCTTTTACAAAAATTTCTCCGCCGTGCACGCTAATTATAGATTTGCAAAGCGCAAGACCTAACCCGATACTTCTACGGCTATCAGCCAACTTGTTCGCCCCCGTATAAAACATATCAAACACACGTTCTTTTAATTCATCGGGAATTCCTGCTCCGTTGTCGGCAATACTAATTACCGCTTTGTCTTTTTTCTTTTCAGTGGTTACTGTTATGGTCGAATTTGGCGGTGTATATTTTATTGCGTTATCAAGGATATTGATAATAACTTGAACGATTAAACGCGCATCCATTTTTGCAAGCAATAATTCGTCTTTATTAAAAACGGATATATTATGTCCATTTTCAGGCTTATACACGTGTTTTATTGCTTCTGCTACGACTTCTTCAACTATTTCCGTCGTGAAATTTATGTTCATTCTACCTTCTTCAAGGCGTGTTATCGACAACAGGTTTTCAACAAGGTTTATAAGCCACATTGAATCGTGATAAATGTCGTTATAAATTGACAATTTCGTCTGCTCGTCAAAAGAAGACGTATTCGATATAAGATTGCTTGCGTTTCCTGAAATAGCCGTCAACGGCGTACGCAAATCGTGTGAAATTGCACGAAGTAAGTTTGCGCGTAACTGTTCGTTTTCAGCAAGCACTGCGGCAAGTTCTTTTTCCTTCGCGTTAAAAAGATTTTCTAGCGCTAACGCACATTCCCCAACAAGCGATAAAACGATACTATTTTCAAAAGAATCTATTTCTTTTTCACTCTTATATACTGCAATAACACCGTATGTACGCAATTGCGTTTTAATCGGGTAATAATCACATCGTGATTGTGAGTTTTTATTGTCGAACACAGAATTTTCAAGTATAGTCGTAGCCGTTTTTAATTCTATTTCTTCTATCTCAAACGTATCGTCTAAATTGTAAACGAGAGTTTGTAATGCACATTTATCTCGCTTGAAGATAACGATTTCTCTATTTAACAATTTTTTTAATTGTTCCGCCGTTATTCTCAGCACTTCTTCGTCGTTACTTGCTCGTTGCAGTAATCGGTTGGCATCAAAAAGAATTTTGGTTCGATACGTCGCTTGTGTAGATTGTTTTATTTGATTATGCATTTTAGACGCTAAACTACCTGTAATTAAAGAAGCAACGAACATAATTGCAAACGTAATAGGATATCCGTCACCATAAGCCATTAGCGTAAATCTTGGCTTTGTAAATAAAAAGTTAAATATCAATACGCTCGCTATCGAAGAAAATCCCCACGCTATCTTACTGCTAGTAATTATAGAAGTTATTAGCACGCCAAGTATATAAAGCGTTATAATGTTTGCTTCTGAAAAGCCAAGATGAGCAAAAAACAATCCAATCAAGGAAGCAACGACTATTATTCCAAGACTTATTGCAAGGTCTTTTACAATAGATAAAGCGCTTGTTTTCCTAAACAAAGTTGCCTTTTGCTCCCTTAAATCGGAATCGGCATCAGGAATTATATGAATATCTATATTCGTAGCAAGAGAAATCAATTTATCGGCAAGAGTGGGCTTTCGTATAAACCCCGCCCTTTTCGTTGCGTTTCTACCTATAACGATTTTAGTAACAGCCGAAGTTTTTGCATATTCAGCCATTTGAAGCGATATGTCTTCTCCGTAAACGGTTACTATAGTCGCTCCCATCTGTTCTGCAAATTTTATATTGTTTTGCAAGCGCTTTGTATTTTCTTCCGACAACACTTCGCTCTGCGAAGTTTTTATATACAACGCGGTAAAATTAGCACCAAACGCTTTTGCCATTTTTGACGCCGTTTCAACGATTTTTTTATTAGAAGGAGCAGAAGATAGCCCAACCAAAATATGCTCTTTTTTGTTTGAAAGATTGTTTATATTTTGCACAAACTTCATCTCCTTTTATTTTTATATTTATATAATAACATATTTTCTAAAATAAATCTATTATTGTCTACACTCCTTAATTATTTTGCTCGTCACGGCAAATATCTTCGTTTGAAATACTTGTTTTACCGCCTTTTCCCTCACTGTTTTTTGCATCTAAAAACGCTTTGTCTGACGCGTTTTTATTTCGTACTATTCGCGTAGGATTTTTTTTGCTTTTTCTAAAACGCGGTTTATAATTTTCGTTCAAAAATTTATCAAGGCGTTTCATAACGAAAAATCCAAATACGAAAATAGCCAACGTAGTTATTACTAACAATATCTCTCTTAACGTTTCGTTTTCCATTACGTAACCTCCTTATAAGTTTGTTTTACCGTTTTTATATATTAAAACATTTTTTTAATGCCTTATATTCTCCAAGCACGAGTAAAGTTTTCTTTGCTGTCAACACGGTGTCAGGCGCAAACGTTACGTTAATTTTTCCGTTTTCCTTAATCGCTATTATGTTAATTTTATATTTTTTACGTATATCAATTTGCAAAATACTTTTACCTATCCACTCGTTAGGAACGGACACTTCAAAAATTGAACAAGATTCATCGAGTTCTATATAGTCAAGAATATGATCTGCACTATATCTAATTGCCATCCATGACGCAAGTTGTTTTTCCGGATACACGATTTCGTCAGCCCCGTTACGCAATAGGAATTTTGCCTGCCCATCGCGCTCAGCACGCGAAACGACCTTTTTTGCCCCTAATTCTTTCAACAAACAAGTAGTTTCAAGCGAACTTTGAAAATCGCCACCGATGGTAACGATACAAACGTCGTAATTATCTACGTCAAGCGAACGCAAAAACAGTTCGTTTGTACTATCACCAATTTGCCCGTTGGTTACAATAGGCATAATCTCATTAACCCTTTCTTCATCGTGGTCAACTGCCATAATTTCGTGCCCTAGTTCGTTGAGTTTAATAGCAATGTACTTTCCAAAACGACCAAGCCCAATAAGTAAAATTGATTTTTTCTTCATAATTTTTCTCCTTAACCTACCGTTACGTTGTCAATCGGCAACTTTGAAACTTGCTTTTTATTTCCACCCAAAGCCGCATAAATAAGGGTTAGCCCACCAACACGCCCAAAAAACATTAAAATCATCAATATTATTTTTGACGTTGCACCAAGCAACGGCGTAATACCAAGAGTAAGCCCCACAGTACCAATTGCCGATGCCGTTTCAAAAAGGCACGACGTTATCGGCAATTTCTCAATAGAACTTATGAGCATTCCGCTAAACACAAACAATGATACGTACATCATAAATATTGCAATAGCGTTTTTAACGGTATCGTCGTCTATCCTGCGTTTCATAAGTTCTGCATTGTCTTTTTTCCTAAATACTGATATCGTGGAAGAGAACAATACTGCTACCGTAGTCGTTTTCATACCGCCTGCCGTAGAACCCGGTGAGCCACCAATTAACATAAGAATTATCATAAGATACAAACCCGTTCCGCTAATATCGGCAAAATTTACCGTATTAAACCCCGCAGTTCTCGGCGTTATAGATTGAAACAACGAAACGAGAATTCTTTCGCCTATCGGCAGATAATAAAACTCAAAGAAAAAGAAATAAATAGCAGGTAAAACGATTAAAAGCCCCGTTACAAGCAGAACGACTTTACTTTGAGTTCTATATTTTTTTAATCGCCATTTATGTTTACATATATCTTCCCACACAAGAAAACCTATGCCACCTATAACGATTAAAAGCATAACGGTTATACAAATTATCGGTTGTGCTGAAAAACTTGTTAGCGAACTGAAATCACCACTTTTCGTCCCCATGATATCGAAACCTGCATTACAAAATGCGGATACAGAGTGAAATATTGCCATCCAAATTCCTTCAACGCCGTAATC
Organism: Clostridia bacterium; assembly: GCA_017504795.1. Taxonomy (GTDB): domain Bacteria; phylum Bacillota; class Clostridia; order Christensenellales; family Borkfalkiaceae; genus HGM11412. Next base: position 23,327 of record JAFVQM010000027.1, read on the forward strand.
TTTACAAAATATAGGTAACATTATCAAAGCACCGATTAGTTCTATTATAAATATTCCTTTTAGAATAAAACCAACCAAACGAACTATACCGCCTACGCTTGGAGCAGATATTGCTTCTTTCATCGTACCACGACTAAAAAGACCTATCTTTTTGCCCGAAAGTATTGCAAACGATATTGCTACCGTTACTATCCCCATACCACCGATTTGTATTAAAACCAAAATAATAATTTGCCCAAAAAAAGTCCAATGCGTTGCAGTATCAAAAACGACCAGCCCCGTCACGCACACGGCTGAGGTTGACGTAAATAACGAATCTATAAAGGAATTCCACTCCCCTGATTTACTTGATATCGGAAGGGATAGTAAAAACGCCCCAACAAAAATTACCGTTGCAAACCCTAGTAAAATTATTTGAAAGGAAGATAATTTAATTTTTAATTTAACGCCCATAAACACACCTTTATTATATCCTTCTTCATTATTTATTGTATTACGTTTTCTATAAAGACCGCGTTATATTTTTTCTAGATAGTATTAAGATTATATAAAGAAAGTATAAAAAAATCAGACCCCGTCGTGGAATCTGATTGATTATTCGCCTAAAAGCGCAATTTTATATAAAATTTTATCGTTACTAAAAGAGTGTTTTTCCCTTTTTTATCTAATTTATAAACTTTGCATATCGTCAACCGTTAGGTCGTATATCACCACGACGTAGCCGTCTATCAAAACGCCTGAGTTATTGCGTAAATTACAAGCGCTATAACTACTATCCACGATACGTATTTTACAAACTTTGCGCCTTTTTTAGTAGCAAGCGTAGCGCCGATATAACTTCCTACTATATTTGCTATTGAACAAGGCAAAGCAATAGCGTATATAACCGCGCCTTCTACCATATAACTTATCATTGAAGTTAAGTTTGAAACCACAATAATTAGTTTACCGTTACCACCGCCCACGCGTAAGTCGTATTTCATTATAATGGCAAACAGTAAAATTGCAATCGTTCCGCCACCAGGACCAAAAAACCCGTCGTATAAACCTAATATTAAACCTATTCCTAAACTTGTAAGCAGGGTTTTTTTAGTTGGTTTTATGCTTTTTAGCGTGTAGTTTTCAACCTTTACTTTACTTGATAATATCGTAAGTAGTACGACGAAACACATAGCAACGGCAATAATAATTTTCTTATAAAAGTCGCCAAGCACAAGCATAATTTGCGTTGATATATAAGAGCCTATTATCGCTGACAACGCCGACGGTATTGCCGACTTTATATCTATCATTTTGCTTTTAGAATATTTTAATAACGACGCACTCGTTCCCAAGCAACTTTGCATTTTATTGCACGCGTAAGCCGACGATATGGGAATGCCCGAAATTAAATACGACGGAAGCGCTATAAGTCCGCCACCGCCTGAAATCCCGTCAACCACCCCTGCAATTAAAAGCATAGGGCATAAAAATAGTAGTTTTTCTAGCATATAATTGTCCTTTGTGTTTTCTAAATTATATCACTGCTAAATTATTTTAGCAATAAAAAAAGCGGAGAAATCTCCGCTTTTCTTCACCCCTAAGCATTTTGTTAAATATTTTTGTTTTACTTGTTTTTGGTTGGAGTACACATGTTCTTTATGTTTACGTGCTTAGGCGATAAAGACTAAATTTCAACGTTAATTTTTTTGATAACGGTAACAATTTCTTCGGCAATTCTTTCGTTTAAGTTCCCGTCTTGACTTTCCACCATTACTCTAATCTTTGGCTCAGTGCCCGATGCCCTTATCATAAGCCTACCTTTTCCGCTAAGCATAGTTTTACGCTTTGCTATTTCTTCGGAAAGTTCTTCACTGTTCATAATTCTAAATTTATCTTCTACGATAACGTTTCTATTAGTTTGTGGATAAAGGTCAATTTTAAGCGCCTTCGACATAGACGTATTTTCACTAATTATCATATTTGCTACCGTTATTGCACTGAGTATTCCGTCACCCGTGGTCGATAGGTCTTTAAGAATTATATGTCCACTTTGCTCCCCACCGAGCGATAAGTTTTTTTCAATCAATTTTGCAAGAACGTATTTATCACCGATATCAGTTCTTATTAAATCAATTCCTTGCTCTTTAAGGTCTTGCTCTATCGCCATGTTAGTATGGCTAGTTCCAACTACCTTATTACTTTTCAATTTGCCTATTTTTTTGTAGTATTTGGCAAGCCCGTAAATTATCATATCCCCGTCTATCACGTTGCCTTTCTCGTCAACTGCAATAAGCCTATCGGCATCGCCATCAAACGCAAAACCCATATCCGCCTTATATCTAAACACTCTTTTTACAAGGTTTTCAGGATATAATGCACCGCAATTTTTATTTATTTTTTCACCTTCGTTGGTACTGTTAGACGCTATTACGTTAGCACCTAGTTTTCTAAAAACGTCTGGCGCAATGCGGTGCGAAGCCCCGTAAGCACAGTCTAATACTATAGTTTTACCTTTGAGTGAATTTTCACTAGAATTTATAAGAAATTTTTTATATAGTTTTACGAGATTAAAATCTTGCGTGAAACTTCCCACGTTAAAACAATCGTTTATCTTTTCACGAATAAAACACCTTTCGATAAGTTCTTCTTCTTTATCCGAAAGTTTATACCCCTCGCCGTTAAAAACCTTTACGCCGTTATACTCTCCACTGTTATGAGATGCGCTTATCACCACGCCGTAGTCGGCTTTTAATTCCCTAGTTATATACGCTATGCCCGCCGTAGGACATACCCCGATATCTATAACCTTTGCACCGCCACTCATAGCACCACTTGCAACGCCCAAGGTTAAGTAAGTGTTAGAAATTCTCGTATCGCACCCTATAATAACGGTGGGGTTTTCTTTTAATATTGAAAGGGCATTTCCTATCTTATATGCAATATCGTAGGTAAGTTCTTCGTTAACTTTACCCCTAAGTCCGTCCGTTCCAAAAAATATTCCCATTATAGTTCTCCTTTTTTAAGATATCTATCGGCGCGATTTGGTTTAACCACTTGTTTCACTCTACCGATTGCAAAATCTCCGCTTGCTAAGTTACTCGTTATAGTAGTTCCCGCACAAACGTAAGCGCCGTCGTCAATTTTTACGGGCGCAATTACGTTGCAGTTACTACCTATAAAACAACCGTTGCCGACGGTAGTTCTGTGTTTATTAACCCCGTCGTAATTTACAAATATCGCACCGCAACCGATATTACAGTTTTCACCTAAATCGGCATCTCCAACATATGCTAAATGGCTTACCTTACAACCTTTACCTACGCTTGAATTTTTTACTTCAACGAAATTGCCGATCTTTGCCCCGTCACCTATAACTGCGTTTGGTCTAAGCCTTGCAAAAGGACCAACCGTGCAATTTTTTCCTATTACCGCCTTTTCACTTTGACTGTAATTTATTACGGAATTTTCACCAATAACGGTATCGATTATATAACAGTTAGGAAGAATAATTGCACCGTCTTTTATAACCGTTTTGCCTTCAATTCTATTATTTTCATATATAACAACGTCTTTACCGATAATTACGTCTTTGCCAATAAAGGTCGAACGCTTATCAATAATTTTGAAATTTTTACTAATGACCGTAACCTCCTAAAAGTATTATATTTGTAAAATTTTACGTTTGTGATATGATTTGGTATTTTAGGGTATAAATTTTGCTTTGTCAAGCATAATTTTTGCATAAAAACGCTTAAAATATGCCAATTTTAACGAAAAAGTGAATATTTTACCCCATTATTTCATTTTCACGATTTCAAAATCTGGGGGTGATTTTACCAAATTTTAAGCATTAAATAAAGTTTTAATACCCAAAAACTAAATCGCGTATTGCATTTTTAACTTTGCGAAAAATGATAAAAAAAATTTTTATATCATCATAAAAGGCGAGATAATTCTCGCCTTTATTTCTTAATCGCTATTGCGATAATTCCTGAAATTCCACCAACTGCGCCACCTAGAAGTAGTTCCCATAAAAACGGGAGTGAAAAGTTAATTTCGCCACCTATCGTTCCAAAGAGTAAAAAGGTAGCAAAACTAATAATTAAGCCTAGCGTTACGCCTTTTATAAGCCCGTTACTATCTTTAACCGCAAACAGCGTGCCTATGCACACCGCCAAAATTTTTAGTATGCAGTTTACGGGTTTAATAACCGAAAGCGGTAGGTTAAAAAGTTCTATAATAAGCGCGAATAAGAGTACGCTAACGAGCGAAAATATAAGTGAAATTATAACGCCTTTTACAAACACTAAACTACCTTTTGCCAAATTTACCATAAAAAAATCTCCGCACAGTTAACCTATGCGGAGATAATTCATTTTATGACTTATTATTCAGCCTTTTCTTCCGTTTTTTCTTCAACGGGAGCAGTAACTTCTTCAACTTTTTCTTTTGCTTCTACCGGCTTTTTCTTATTTAATTTTGCCTGAGCGAGCGCTTCTTGTTCCTTTTTGAATTCTTCTTCTACTTTTTTAGGAAGTTGCATTTGGTAAATTGCGCGCTTGTCAAACTTCATTTTCGTACCTTCGGTATCTAAAACGAAAGAATTTTCTTCGTTGTTAACCGAAACTACTCTACCCATAATACCGCCGATAGTTATAACGGTAGTGCCCGAGCAAAGTTTATCCTTTCTCGCTTGGTCTTCTTGCGCTTGTTTTTTGCGGTTTTTGTTTTGAACGGCAGTCATAACGATAAACGCTACGATAAGTACGCCCAAAATAATAAGCATGGTGTAGTTATTGCCACCTTCGCCACCGCCAGTGTTACCTGCATTTTCACTTAATAAGTTAAATAATAACATAATAAAAATCTCCTTAATTTATATAAATACTATACAACATTTAGCGTTTTTTAGCAAGCGCTTATTTCAAATTAAACGGAATTTCACAATATTCCCCGTACTTTTCATAAAACTCACGACAAAAATCGGTAAAATATCCGCCTATTATCGCCTCGCGCATGTTTTCCATAAGTTTTATAAGGAATGTTATATTGTGTAGTGAAAGGAGCATCGCCCCCGTCATTTCACCAACGTTAATCATATGGCGAAGGTACGCCTTTGAGTAATTTCTACAACAATAGCAGTCACACTCACTGTCAAGCGGAGTAAAATCGTCTTTATACTTGCCGTTTCTAACTACTACCTTTCCTTTACTCGTAAGCGCAGTGCCGTTTCTTGCTATACGGGTAGCCAAAACGCAGTCAAACATATCTATACCACGCCTTACGCCTTCGATTAAACAGTCAGGGCTACCTACGCCCATTAGATATCTAGGAACGTCAGTTGGAAGTTCTGGATACATCGCTTCTAGCATTTCGTACATTACGCTTTTAGGCTCGCCAACGGAAAGTCCTCCTATTCCTAAACCGTACTTGGCGTACGGCTTTACCGCCCTTAAACTTTCTAGGCGCAAATCTTTATACATATTGCCTTGAACGATAGGAAAGAGCGCTTGTTTTTCGTTTTTGTGATAGTTATAACACCTATCAAGCCAAGCGTGAGTTCTATCCATAGCCCTTTTAGCGCGATTATAGTCAACGCCGTATGCCGAACACTCGTCAAACGCCATAATAATATCTGCGCCAAGGTTATTTTCAATTTCTATCGCCTTTTCGGGGGTGATAAAATGCTTAGACCCGTCAACGTTTGAATGAAAGGTAACGCCGTCGTCTTTAATATCGTTGAGTTTTGCAAGAGAAAACACTTGAAAACCACCGCTATCTGTCAAGATAGGTTTATGATAGTTCATAAACTTATGAAGACCGCCAGCCTCTTTTACGATATTGTCGCCGGGGCGCATATAAAGGTGGTATGTGTTTGCAAGTATTATTTGAGCGCCTGCCTCGTCAAGGTCACGCGGGTAAACGCCCTTAACCGTGGCTTGCGTGCCTACGGGCATATATACGGGGGTTTTGATATCGCCGTGCGGAGTGTGTAGCACCCCTGCCCTTGCTCCCGTAGTTTTATCGGTTGCAACCGTTTCAAAATAAAAGTTTTTCATAAAAATTCCAGTTTCACGAAAGTGGTCGTGTGTCTTAATAATTGAAAAATTGTTTTTTAAGATTGTGTTTTACAAAAGACCGTACAAAGCCATACTGTTTGGTTTTAGAAACGAGTTAGGCAAGGCTCGACAAGTCGTGGGGTGAGATAGACCTTTTTGGTCGCCGAAGTCCACGGCGCAGTCAGTAAACGGAATAGGCAAGTGTCCCCGAATTTTACGGGAAGAAGGATTTGCCTATTTTTAGAAACGAGCAGGTCAAGGCGAACGAGCATTTGTTGACGGGAGCGTACATAGACGTACGTGACCGAAACAAAGCGGAGTTCAACACCGAGATGCGAAGTTTATAAGAATAGGCAAGCGTCGCCAAAAGAAAAGAAACGATACTCGTTTTTAACTGCATAATTATAAAGTTCTAAAACCTTTTCGCGAGTAAGAAGTGCGGATACTAGCATAATTAAAGTAGATTCTGGAAGATGGAAGTTGGTAATCAACCCGTCAACACACTTAAATTTGTAAGGCGGATAGATAAAAATTGACGTATCTCCGCTCTGCGCCCTTACAAACCCGTTTTCGTCCGCCACCGTTTCAAGCGTTCTAACCGACGTTGTGCCCACGGCAATAACTCTTCTGTTTTCACGCTTTGCACGGTTTATAATTTCGGCGTTTTCGCTTGTAATTTCATACCACTCGGTATGCATTTTATGATTAGTTAAATCGTCTTCTTTGACGGGGCGGAACGTACCTAACCCAACTTTAAGTTCAACGGTGGCAAACTCAACGCCCTTAGATTTTAATCTCTCTATAAGTTCTGGCGTAAAGTGTAGCCCAGCCGTTGGCGCTGCGGACGAGCCTTCGTTTTTAGCGTATACCGTTTGGTATCTCGACTGGTCTTTAAGTTTTTCGTGGATATATGGTGGAAGTGGCATTTCGCCAACTCTTGAAATTATATCTTCGAACACTCCGTCAAAATGGAAAGTTACAAGCCGACCACCGCTTTCAGTTCTTTCGTTAACGGTTAAAGAAAGTTCGTCATTTATAGTTAAAACCGCGCCTTCTTTGGCTTTTTTGCCCGGTTTTACCATAACTTCCCAGTCGGTAAGCGAAAACCTTTTTAGAAGTAAAATTTCGACCTTACCGCCGTTTTTAGTGTAGGAAAACATACGCGCAGGCAAAACTTTGGTGTTGTTTACGACTAGTAAATCGCCCTTTTGAAAGATATTTTCTATATCGTAAAAATGCCTATCGAAATGCGTATCCGTCGCCCTATCATAGTGTAAAAGGCGTGAACTATCACGCGGATAAACGGGGGTTTGCGCTATTAAATTTTCGGGTAAATCGTAATAAAAATCACTTTTTTTAAGCATATCAATTTTCGTCAAATAACGACGTTTGCTCAAAACTTTTAACAGGCGGTTTAAGCCCTAAGTGTTCGTAAGCCTTTTTGAGCGCAACCCTACCCCTTGCAGTTCTTGCGATAAAGCCAAGTTGAAGTAGGTACGGCTCGTAAACGTCTTCTATGGTGTTAGCGTCTTCATTGACGGTAGCGGCAAGCGTTTCAAGCCCAACGGGACCGCCACCAAATTTTTCTATCATACTTTCAAGAAGTTTTTTGTCAGTTCCGTCAAGTCCTAAACCGTCGATTTCTAATCTTGAAAGGGCAAGTTCCGCATCTTCTTTTAATATCTCGGTATGACCGAGTACAGACGAAAAGTCCCTAACCCTTTTAAGTAAGCGGTTAACTATTCTCGGCGTTCCGCGACTTCTTTTTGCAATCTCGATAGACGCATCACTCGAAATCTCCGAACCTAGCGTTTTGCTCGAACGCCTTACTATTTCGGCAAGTTCTTCGGTGGAATATAGTTCTAAGCGTAACATTACGCCAAACCTATCGCGAAGTGGCGATGATAGCATACCCGCTTTTGTGGTTGCGCCTATAAGCGTAAACTTTTTAAGCGGAATTTGTACCGTTCTAGCAGACGGACCTTTACCGAGTATTAAATCGAGCGAAAAATCTTCCATCGCGGGGTACAAAACTTCTTCAATATTGTGGCGAAGCCTATGAATTTCGTCGATAAACAAAACGTCCCCGTCGTTAAGGTTACTTAGTATTGCAGCAAGGTCGCCCGTCTTTTCAATGGCGGGGCCCGACGTTACCTTTATTTGAGTGCCCATTTCGCTTGCTATAATGTGCGCAAGCGTGGTTTTACCAAGCCCCGGTGGGCCGTAAAGTAAAACGTGGTCTAAACTCTCACCGCGCATTTTAGCCGCTTTCATAAATACGGTTAAATTGTCTTTAACCTTTTCTTGACCAACGTACCCGTCCATCGACTTTGGGCGCAAAATATTCTCAACGTCGTCGTAAATTTGCCTTTCCGTATCCACAACGCGTTCGTAATTTTCGTATTCGTTATCTAAAATATGTTCGTCTATCATAATTTACCTAATAGTTTGAAGTGCAATCGTTATTATGCTTTCAATAGTGTCTGCTCCGCGCTCTTTGGCAATAGCCACCGCCTTTTCACTCTCGGCGCGCAAGAACCCTAAACTCATAAGCGCGATAACCGCATCGTCACTAGCGGTCGGCTCGGTTTTGGTTTTAGAAGTTTGCTTTTTAGCGCCTTCGGGAAGGTCGAGTTGCGAGATGTTTTCTCTAAGTTCAAGAATAATTCTCTCAGCCGTTTTCTTGCCTAAACCTTTTACTTTTGAAAGGGCTTTAACGTCTTGCGATGCGATAATAAACGCAAGTTCGTTAAGTGGCATTGACGAGAGTATCCCTATCCCCATTTTAGGCCCAACGCCCGATACGGATATTAGTTTTAGAAACATTGACTTTTCTTCCATAGAGATAAAGCCGTAGAGATAAAACCCGTCTTCACGCACGTTGAGATAGGTATATAACGAGCCTTTACCTTGGTTTACGACTTGCTCGTACGCCTCGGCTGAACAAGTTATTTCATAACCTATTCCACCCGTTTCAAGTACAATTACACCGTTACTGCTTGCTGTTATTAAATTACCGCTTATATATCCTATCATAAATCACCTAATTTGAAAGTTTGACGCGAGTTTGCTCGTTTGACTGTGCGTTAAGGCAACTGCCAAAGCGTCAGCCGCGTCGTCCGGCTTTGGAATTTTAGCAAGCCCTAAAAAAGTTTTAGTCATTTCTTGAATTTGGCGCTTTTCCGCCCTACCGTAACCCGTTAGCGCTTGTTTTATTTGAAGTGGCGTGTACTCGAAAAGTTTTCCACCGCACGCTTTAACCGCAGTTAATAAAATAACGCCACGCGCTTGGGCAACGTTTATGCCCGTAGTTATGTTGGTGTTGAAAAATAGTTCTTCAAGTGCAATCTCGTCGGGCTTATATTTTGATATAACTTGGTTGATATCTTCTTCGATAATAGAAAGCCTATCTGGAAGTTTTTTGTCTTTCGGGGTTAAAATAACGCCGTAGGAAACCACTTTTGGTTTACCGCGTTCAACGTCGATAACGCCCCACCCAACGGTTGCAAGACCCGGGTCTATACCTAAAATTCTCATACGAATTTATTATATAATAAATTTTGACCTTAGTCAATACAAAATAACTGTAATTAAAAAAAGCGGTCGCCCGCTTTTTTTAATTAAGTTCTTCGCCAACTAACCCAACCGTTAGTTTTAATCGTGGTAAAAGTTCGCTTTCGCCTTTAACTGAAATTAAATTATCCCCCTTTTCAATGATAGGTATTTCACTTATAGTAAAGGGGGCGCAAACTTCGTTAAAATAACTGTCTATTATCCTTGCACTACCGTTTCTTTCAATCTCTAAACACTCACTAGATTTTAGCAAAATATTAGTCTTAATCGCCTTATCGCCTATTTTTATCTCAAGATTTTTAACTTCAGTTTGCACTACTTTTAGTAGTTTTATAGGGCTAAGCTTTACTATTCCTTCGCCGTTATATATAGCGCCTATTTCGGCAATATTTTTAAAGTCTACCACGCCGAAATAGTAACCGTAAAATTCCTGCAAAGTAGTATAGGTTGAATTATCCATTTCTTTAGGCGGAATACTGTCAAACTCGCCCGTTTGAACTTCTACCTTTGAAAACTCTTTTTCGCCGACGAAATCGTTCTTGATATAAAAGTTTATATATTTTGGCGCGTTGCCGTTATAACTTTTAAGATAGACACTTAAAATACCACCACCGCCGTCGCCTTTTACTTTAATAGATAAACCGCGGTTAAACTCGGCGTTAATAGGCGTAGTAAATTTTACTTTTAACTTCTCACCATCACTTAACGTGGCGCTATCTGTTAAAATTATACCGTCGCTATCGTAGGAACTGGTCGTATATAAATTTTCTATTCTTATAAATGGTTTTTGCTTATAAAAATTATTAGTTATTTTATAAGTCGTATTGGTATGCTCAAAATAATAGCGGTCAAAACTTGCCCTTTTAAGTTTATCGTTTTCAAATATAACGTAACTTCTATTTTGGCTTAAGTATTTTTTAGAATTTCCACTAAGCGCGTGTGATTTTATATAATTTTGAAGTTCAACTACCGTTTTTTGATGTTCAATAACCGCAGGGATTTTTTGTTTTTCAGGTAGGCTTTCAAGGTATGCAACGCACGCGTCAGTCGCCATACATTTAGCGTATAGGTAACAAACGTCTTCCTTTCTTATGGGAATAAATTGATAATAATATTTATCTTTACCGCAGTCGGGACACAAGTCTAACCAGCCAAGTTCTTCGTTTACACCCATACGCCTTGCTACTTCTTTATTGTATAAAAGATGAGCGTCAACGTAATCGATATAGGCACATTTAGGTCTATCTAAAGCACCGTAGCGTGAACGGGCGTACCACGTTCCCGTATATTGAAGATTGTGGCAACAATTAAATATAGGCGGTTTTTTAACGTATTTGTAGAACTCGCGAATAAAGTCAACAGCGTGATAAAAAGCGTAATCTTCATCATCTAGCGCACCAACGCCGTCAAGCGCGTCGAAATACACGGCGTCAAAGCCTACTTCGTTATAAAAATCAGCGGTGTTTTTAGCAATTTGATAAAAGAGTTTACTTCCCGCTTTTGCTAAATAATTATAAAAATACTGCTTTAACCTTTTAATTTTTGCGCCTTTTGAGTGAGAAGATTTTTTAGTTCCAAGCGCACCGCGTTCAAGATTATAAAACTTTCCGCTACTATCAACGGCTGAAAACTTAATAATCTCGTCGTCAATTCTTAAGGTGTTTGAACTAAGCGTTACGTAATAGACGGTTGGTTCAACGCCGTCAAGCCTTTCTTTCGTTATAATCTCGTCGCCGTCAATACTTAAATCACAGTTTAAAGTGAACTCGTCTAACACGTCGATATCGTCGTTTGGAATAGGCGTAACAAGTTTATCTTTAGGATCTATAAAAAAGGAATAGGGATGAAGTGCAACTTCAAACCCGTCGCCATGCAGTCTATCAACGATTTTTTTATAATCGCTTATGCCGTTAGGATAATATTTTTCATTTACGGTAAACGAACCTTGAACGTACTGAAGGGCGTGATGAAGATTAATCTGCTCGATACCCGCGTTTTTAAAATACTTAACCATTTGGTCGTAATTATCTTCGGTTATAGGCGTCCAATGAAGTGAATAGGTCTTTTTAGCGCTTGCTAATGCGTTTTTCGCATACGGCCCACCAACGGGGCTTTTAATAAGTTCGCCGTCGGGAATTAAAGAAAGAACTTGCCTTTGCACTTTGATAAGATTATCTTTATCACAGCAAATAACCGCACAAGCAGGATTATAAGGACTTCTATCGTTACCAAATAAACCTATTTTAGTAAACGCCTCGGCAATAAGTTTGGTATTAAGCCCTGGGTGCTCGTGCATACGCGTAGCCATAGTCATAGCCATAAGCGAAAGCGCTACGCTACTACTATCGTAATCTATATTCGATAAAGCATTTACAAATTTTACCGAGTGAAAGTTTTTAGTAGAACTTTCTTTTAACGTAAACATTAAAAAATCGGCGTACGATTTATAAGTTATTTTTATTGAAATACCGCAGTCAAATAGTATTTTTATATCTTGATTAATAACGGATAACGCGCAAGGTAAACTTTCAGTCTTATCGCCTTTAATAAGCACGGCAAAGGGCGTGGGCTCTACCAAATTAACTCCACCGTTTTTTGATAAGTTTATCAACCTTCCTTCGCTAGTTACGGTCAGCGAAAAATTACCTGCGTTAAGTAAATATTGCATAAATAAAGAATAGCATTTTAAAATTACCAAGTCAATAGCGTTTAACAATTTTTTGAAAGATAGAATACCTTGTATAAGTGAGGTAAAATTATGAATCCGTTTAATCAAAAGCCTTTAACTTATGAAAAAATGCTTGAAAACTGGAAACAACTCTACCCAACGCCGTATAACAAGCGCGAAGTAGACCCATATACAAAATGCAGAATAATACTTATGAACGGCACGGAATTCGAGGCTAACTGGTTTTCGCACCAGTTTGCACGCCACGTTGACGATAACGACCTTCGGCGTGATTTAGCCCTTACTAGATACGTTGAAAAACAGCAACAGTTAAAAATTTCACTTCTAAAACCTAAGGACGAAAGTATCTTAGAGCACACCATAGCCTACGAGCAACTTGCGGTTGATTTAACCGCAGAACTTAGCAAGCGCGAAATGGACTGTAACGTAAAAACCGCGCTTGACTTTGCGCTACTAGAAGATTTTGACCACCTTTATAGATACGCTAACCTTTTAGATATGCAAGACGGCGTTCACGCCGAGTGGCTAGTAGGTAGATACACCGAGATAATGCCAGGTAGACCTACCATTTCTCACCACCGTTTTCCGATAGATAACGTTAAAAACTGCATAAACGCAAAAAACTCGTCCGTTCAAACGGTTCTTAACACTATGATAATAACGGGCGCTGAACAACAAACTATGAACTATTATATGAACGTGACTAACTTTGGCGAAAACGACTTAGCAAGGCGGTTATATCAAGAAATTGCTATGGTTGAAGAAGAACACGTTACTCAGTACGAATCGCTTATGGACGCTAACGCCTCCTGGTTTGAAATGGCGCTTTGGCACGAATATTTAGAGTGTTATTTATACTGGTCGTGCTATCAAACTGAAACCGACCCGTATATCAAAGGCTTGTGGGAACAAAACTTAGCGTTTGAAATTACTCACTTACATAAAGCGTCGCAAATGCTTGAAAAATACGAAAACAAGCACTGGCAAGAAGTTATAAAGGACGGAGAGTTCCCCTCCCCCATATCCCTACACGAAAACGTAGAATACGTTAGAAAAATTCTTGACGACACCGTTCAGTTCACTTCGTGTAAAGAAGGCTATAAAAAGGTTAAAGACTTACCCGAAAACGCAGACTTTTTCAAGTTCCAAGACGTTATCAACCCAACTACCGATATCGTGCCGTCGCACTGCGTAATTGAAACTCGCATTAGAAACCGCGGTAAAGATTATCGCTTTGAAGTTGCCGAAAACCCCGTTATAGAACTTAGAAATCGAGAAAAGGACAATACGTCCGTCGGCAGAAAGCCCAACGCCGCATCGTCAACTTGGTTTTACTGTAACGACTAAAAAAAGAGTGCTTATGCACTCTTTTTTAGTATATTAAATTTCGCCTTCTTTGCGAATAAATACTAGGCAGTAGCCTGCAAGCCACGGGCCGTTGTGACAGCCCGATACGGGTGACATAATAACGTCTTCATGGTTACAAGTTATGCCGTATTCTTTTTCAAGTTCGATAAGTTCGTCAATTAAACTTCTGCCCGTGTAAACGTGCCAAAGTAGGTAGTCTTCGGGGGAACGATCGCCTATAAGTTCTTTAATCTTTTCACACGATGCGCGAAGTGCTTTTTTAGCCGTTCTTACCGTTTGTAAAGTTGCCACTTCGCCCTCTTTATTAAAGTGAATAAGCGGGCAAATTTGCATCATTTTACCGATAAGCGCTTTACCGCCTTTTAATCTGCCGTTGTAGATAAGGTAATCGAGTTTACCGTCAACCCCAACGAGATGTTGGTGGGCTTTTATCCACTCAACTTCTTCAAGTATTTTTTCAGTTGGCATACCTTGTTTTACAAATTCAGATATTTTAACTGCGAGATAACCTTCGTTAAAGCAGGTAATTCTAGCGTCGATAACCGAAATTTTAAGCCTATCTTCATAGTCTTTACCAACGTGTTTTATAAGGTTATAAGTACCGCCTTAGCCAGAACTAATTGAAACTATAATAACTTCGTCATACCCCCTAGCAATAACGCTATCGTAAAAGCCTTGAAGTTCTTTTACCGTGGGCATAGCCGTATACGGAAGGTTATTTTTGGGGTTTTCAAGCGTTTCAAGTTCTTTATAGAACTTGTCGGGATCTAAATCAAGACCTTCTAAATACTCCTTACCTTTGAAAAAAAGGTGAACTCTTATTATATCGATACCTAAATTGTGATACCTTTCGGGCGCGTATTCAATGCAACCCGTTGAAGTGCAAGCAACTAATCTTTTCATAATTTTTTACTCCAAACTTATTAAAAAACTGTATACTAACTGATTACCGTCGTACGGGCAGTACGAAATATCAGGATACGCTTTTATAATCTCTTCTTCAAACTTAGCCTTTTCTTCTTCCGTAACGTCACAGCCGAAAAATACCGTTAAAAGTTCTTTGTCTTGTATATCTTCTACGTTTGAAAGGGCGTTTACAGCGGTTAGTACTTTATCGCCACCACTAGATAATAGTTCCTTTCCTGAAATCGCCATAAAATCGCCTTTAAGAACGGATTTTCCGCTAACGGTAGCGTTTCTTACTGCATAAGTTACGTCTATCGTGGTTAAGTCGCTAACGATATCAAGTGCGTTTTCTATCTCGCTATCTAAATCGTCACTATACTTATTTATAACCGAAACTGCTACGTAGCCTTGCTGGATTGACTTGGTTTCCACCACGAAGATTTTAGATTTATCGTAGGTTTTTTGGGCTTGTTTTGCCGTAAGTATTACGTTTGAGTTGTTAGGAAGAACTATAATATTGTCGGCGTTAATCCTATCAAACGCCGAAATAAAATCGGAAGTTGACGGGTTTAGCGTTTGCCCACCGTCGATAATATCGTCGGTTTCAAGGTCTAAAAATGCTTTTTTAACACCGTCACCGTTGCAAACTGCTAAAATAGCCGTTTTTTTACGGGGTTTTTTCTCTTCGAGTTCGTTGTGTTGAAGTGACATATTCTCGATTTTAACCGTTAAAAACTCGCCGTAGTTTCTCAGTTTTACAAGCACTTGCCCCGGCTCGAACGTGTGAACGTGCACTTTTAACAAATCGCCCGTTTTACTTGCAACGATACTGTCGCCACCGATAGATTTAAGATAGGATATAACTTCCCTTTCGTCAAAACTATCAACGTCTACCTTTGAGTTTTGTAAGCGGACTAAAAGTTCTGTACAATAACCGTAGGTTAAAACGCTATCGCTAGTAAAGGCGGAAAGGTCGACGCTACTATCTTTAATATCGTCAAATGATAAAGAATATTCTTCACCCGTAAGCGCGGATAAAAAACCTTGAATAATATAAACGTAACCTGCGCCACCGCTATCAACGACGTCCGCTTCCTTTAAGGCTGGCAACATCTCTTTTGTTTTAATAAGCGTTTTTTCAGCGCTTTCATAGTGGGCGGTAAACAAATCTTCAATATACGCATCATCTGAAACGTGTGAGCATACGTAATCGGTTGCAGACTTCATTACCGTAAGAATAGTTCCTTCAACGGGGTTATCAACTGCGTTATATGCGCACTTAACACCGCCTTGTAGGGCGGTTTTTATATCTTTTACCGTGAGTTTATCAGTGCTTGTTGCGTTTGCAAACCCTTTTATAAACTCAGAAAGTATTACGCCCGAATTTCCCCTAGCGCCAAGCATAGCACCGTTATAAAAGCGTTTCAGAAGAAGTGACGTGCTTTCTCCATCAAACGAAGAAATCTCTTTTACGCCACTTATAACGGTTTGATACATATTCTTGCCCGTATCCCCGTCTGGAACGGGAAAAACGTTAAGTTCGTTAACGACTGCTACGTTCTTTTTAAGTTCACCAGCACCGCCTATAAGCATATTTTTTAAGGCTGTAACGTCTAAAACTTTTACCATAGTAATTTTATTTTACAGCGTCAAGGTTAATTTTTAGTTAACTTTGAATATTTTGTCGAATTTAATAGATTTTTACGATAAAAAAAAGCCTTTCCTTATTAGGAAAGACTTTTTAATTTTGCTAATTTACAGTCTTAAAATTATCAAAATTATTTAATGATTTTAGAAACTGCACCAGAACCAACGGTTCTACCGCCTTCACGGATAGCGAAACGGAGACCTTCTTCCATAGCAACGGGGGTGATAAGAGTTACGTCGATAGTAACGTGGTCACCAGGCATAACCATTTCTACGCCTTCGGGAAGTTTGATGGTACCAGTAACGTCGGTAGTTCTGAAATAGAATTGAGGACGATAGTTGTTGAAGAAAGGAGTATGTCTACCACCTTCTTCTTTGGTAAGTACGTATACTTGACCGTTGAATTCAGTGTGAGGTTGAACGGTGCCGGGTTTAGCAACAACTTGACCTCTTTCGATGTCAGTTCTGTCAACACCTCTTAAAAGTGCACCAACGTTATCACCTGCGTATGCTTCGTCAAGTGACTTTCTGAACATTTCAAGACCGGTAATAACCGAAGTCTTCTTTTCAGGTCTGATACCAACGATATCAACAGGGTCACCAACTTTTGCGATACCTCTTTCTACTCTACCAGTAGCAACGGTACCACGACCAGAAATCGTAAATACGTCTTCTACAGGAAGAAGGAAAGGTTTATCTTCGTCACGAGTGGGGTTAGGAATGTAGCTATCAACAGCGTCCATAAGTTCTAAGATGCAAGCGCAAGCAGGATCGTCTGCATGGTCGTTCATTGCAGCTTCAAGAGCTTTAACTGCAGAACCTTTGATGATAGGAGTATCGTCGCCCGGGAAGTCATATTCGTTAAGAATTTCTCTAACTTCCATTTCAACGAGTTCAAGAAGTTCTTCGTCGTCAACAAGGTCAGTCTTGTTAAGGAATACGATAATGTAAGGAACGCCTACTTGACGAGCAAGAAGAATGTGTTCTCTGGTTTGGGGCATCGGACCGTCAGTAGCAGCAACTACTAAGATTGCACCGTCCATTTGAGCAGCACCAGTGATC
>JAFVQM010000028.1 GCA_017504795.1 Clostridia bacterium
AGACCAAAGGTCGTTTCACCACCGATTCCACGATTAAGAACAAGATACTGTGGATAGTATTTTTCAAGATCGTATCCGTCGGTAAGGCTGTCGCCAAGGAATGCAACGTCCACCTCATAGTCATCATATTTTTCGTTTTCGTCTATATACGTGGCAATCTTTGCGTCATAATACTCTTGCATTGCTTTTAATAATTGCTCCTTCTCTCGCTTTTGTGGCAATGCCACAGCAAAAAGATATGTAAGACTTATCCCTATAACCAACAAAACAGACAGCGCTATCGCGGTAATAACAGTCTTTCTTTTTTGGATCATAAAAAATACCCCTTCAAATTATTCATCAGCCTGAAAATCGATCTGCAAATTCTTATTTATCAATAATTTTATTATAACATAAAATTAACTTTAATTCAATCTGTTTTACGTATGTAGAAGAAAACTCGACTTTTCACAAGTCGAGTTTTATAAAATATTAGGAGTGATGCCCTTACCGCAAGGTTTTTTTATGTTTTAGCCCGTTACTTGGGTTAAGTCTTTATTATTGTACTCTTTTAATATAAAGTAAGACGCGGATTGCATATCTAATTGATGCCCGCCGTCAAACACGTCAAGATACAGTTTTGCGTTTGGATACTTTTTGTAAACTTCGTTAAAAAAATCAATGCTATGAGATACGGGTACTACGTTATCGTACTTTCCGTGAAAGATTTTTACGTTTGCCTTAGAAATAGCGTCAATATAATAAACGGGCGAACGCTTTAACATTTCTTCGCTTGAATTATTACAGCAAGCGTTAACGTGAGGGGCGTAATTTTTATTTTGTTCAGCCCATATTTCAAGGTTAGTTATAGGCACAAAAGATGCTACCGCCTTAAAATACTCAGGGCAATACCCAGCCATAAGTAACGCCATATGTCCGCCACCGCTAGCGCCTAGCAGAAAGACGTTTTCTTTATCCGCGTGGTAGTTTGATATAACGTAATCGATAGCGTCTTTAATGTCTTGCTTGGCGAGTTCACTACCGCACGCTTGCGTGCAGTTTGGGTTAGTATCTCTATTTTGCCCGCGGAACTCAGGTAGTAGCAAGTTAAAATCGTTTTCCCTTGCAAAAGGTAGCATATTTTTTATTTGATTAAATCTATCGTAACTCCAAGTGTGTAGCCCAACGAGTAGCGGTCGATTTTCTCCTTTTGCCGAGAAAAATAGCGACGGTTGTAAACTCCCGTCTATACTCGATTTTACTAATATTTCAGTTTGTAAAAAAGCGTTGTTATGCATAAGATATCTCCACGATTATATTGTATCACTATAAAACTTAGTTAGCAAGTAAAATTAGTCTTTCGTATTTACAAAAACATGCTTAGCAACCTTCTTACAATACTTACAATCTTCGCAGTTTTTACTACACGTCGTAGTTTTTTCAAACCAGTCTTTTGGGAATTTAGAATTGTCTACAACAAACGGCGCAAAAGTTCTACCGTGCCCCGGTTCAAAAAGGTCGGCAAGGTTGCCGTAGTAACGGCGGTGAAAGTACGCGTCAATCACCATAGCGGGGAGTTCGTGCATACGAGTTGCTAGTTTAACGTTATCGACGAGTTCTTCGTAATTATCTATATCTTCGGGGCGTATCCAAGTGTTTTCTAAAAACGCCGAGCGATTTTCAATCTTAGATAAATATGCGTGGCAAGAAGTAGATTTTCCAGCCCACGGCAAATTAGCCTTTTCTATTATTTCGTGTTCGTGCGCAACCGCGTTGTCGTGAAAGGTTTGCATTGAACAGTTCCGCAAGCAACCGCTATTTGCTAAAATAGTTATTTTTTTGCCCCTTTCTCTTACGTAATTAGAAATCTTTTTAAGCGCGTTTAGGTCGCGGTTTATATCTCTACTAACACAAAAAGAGTCGAAAACGTTTTCTAAATACTGAACGCCTTTAATGGTGGATATTCGCATATTTACCGAGGCGCGAACGTCAATAGAATTATCGTAATTATGTACGATTTGCGCGGTAACGGGCGAACACGTTGTGATAACACTAGGATAGCAGTTAACACTTTCAAGGTATTCTAGTATAGAAATAACCTTTTTTTCGTGTGAAATACTTAGCGCGTAAGCCCCGTTGCAGTTAGAGTTCAAAAGTAGATTTAGTTTTACGCCTAGTTTTTTAATTTTCGTAATTTCACTAATTAGTCGTTCTTGCAAAGAATAGTCGTAATAACCACCGATATTACCTATCATTGACCGCCCGCTAGCGCAGTTTATAAACGAAAAGTAAACTTCGTCTATCGCGCCTATATAGTTTTTTACTATTTGAGAAAACGAAACGTCGTCTCTATCTTGATATCCAACTGAAAATTTAAGCACGCAAATTCTCCTTTTTAGTCGGCTTCTTCCATCTTTTTAAGTTTGCTTTTCCCTTTTGCGTCAGCACCCGTTTTAAGCATTGAACCAAGATCGCTAAGCGATGCTTCGGAATCTCCGGGGATAGGTTCGTAATCAGACCAGTCTACCTGCCAAAGCGGTTTTCTTCTAAACTGCTTTTTGAATTTGTTTTTCAATACTCCACGCCTTTCAAGCATAACCATACAAGCGCGCGTACAACCCTTTGCTCCACATATCGCTTGCCCAGAATTATAAACGTTTTTGGGTTTGTAGTAAAAGGGGCTGTTAGGTCCGGGCATAATATCCGTTCTACCTACTTGGTAAGTACCTTCGTTTTCTTCACAAACTTTACCACCGCGCATTGCTATATCGCAAGCGTCACAATCTAATTCGCCCCACTCAACGTCGTGACCGGCAAGGCTTACCTTAACCGTTTTAGTTGGGCTAATTGCATGGCCGGGGCATTCGCGAACACACGCCATACACTTATTGCAAAGTTTTTCCCCGTCGTAGATAGGGTCGGGCTCAAATTCCATTTCGGTAAGAACTACGCCTATTCTAACTCTCGGCCCGTATTCGGGGGTAATAAGCATTTTGCTGTAACCTATCTCGCCAAGCCCAGCAAGGTAGGCGCAAATGCGTAAGTGAAGCATGATATCTGGTGCGGGTAAGCCTTCTGCAACGGGCTTTGAGTATCTTTCACGAAGATTTCCGTTATTATCTATCGCGCGCCAATCACTTTGGTGCCCAAGCGGAATTGCTTCGTAGCCTTCGTCTTCAATATGCTTACATAAATTTATAACCGTCATGGGGATATAGTTATAAGTTAAACCGCCGTATCCCATTGCAGAATAGTTGCTAAAAAACGTGCCTTCTTCAATACCGCGTAGAGAACCGCGCATCACTCTAAAACACATTACTATCATGCTTTTTGCTTCGGGCATAATGTATCGCGGGTCCATTTGTTTTGGCGCACCTTCAAATCTGTCCATAGACGATACGCCAACGAGATCCGCGCCCAAACTTTTTGCTAGCGCTTTAAGTTCTTCTTTCGTCATAGTAAAACCTTCCTTATATTTTTACTATATTATAAAAGTTAAGAAGTTGCTTATCAATGCACTATACGAAGATGTTTTTATAAATTACGACGAATATATTGCTATTTAGATGGAAATATTGTATATTATTTTATAAATTAAGACTTTTTAAGGGTATAATATGGAAAATTTGAATTTTACCGTGAGTGACGTTTGTTTTGCCTATTACAAAAAATATCGTCCACACCAAGTACTTGAAAAGAAAAATAGAGCGGAGCACGGCTTGACGCTAGTTTTATCAGGCGCCTTGCAATTAAAGTTTTCAAACGGCGAAAAGGCGGTTGCGCGCGAAAACGACGTAATTATCCAGCGCATGGGCGACACGTATCGTCTAGAAGCGCTAGATAAAGGGGCGGAATATATCGTTATATCGTATTTGGCAGTTCCTAGCGAAAACGTAGTCAATTTGTTGCCGTCAACTCACGTTTATACTCCTATTCATCACAACAGATATATTTACGCTTTTGAAAGCGCTGCGCGAGTATATTCGTCTTACGGGGTTTGTTCGGCGACCTTGCTTAGGGCACTAGTTCAAGAAATATTGTGTTACGTCATACGTGAAGTTTATCCTACAACGCAGTTGGGTTTAGATAATTTGGCAATAAAGGCAAAGGCGTATATTGAGCGTAATTTTAGCAAGCAAATTACAAGTGAAAAATTGTCGTCAATAGTTGGGTGTTCGCCGTCACACCTTCGCGCGGTATTTAGAAAAACCTACGGCGACTCGCCTATAAAATACCTAAACAAAGTTAGGGTAGAACACGCAAAGGAAATGCTGTCGTCAAACGTGTTCACTATTGAAGAAATCGCCCTATCGTGCGGTTTTCAAAACGTATACTATTTTAGTAGAGTGTTCAAGGAATACACCGGAATTTCCCCAGGAAAATATTAAGTTATTATAAAAGAATTGTGTCGTACCACGTAATAATCACGCAATAGCCGTAAGAGATATAACTCGGTTGACCTTAGTCCGTCAAGTAAGCCTATCAAATGACGGCCGAACTCCTGACCTTTGGTTCCACGTCGCAACTCACCAAATAAATATGGTATTACCACGAGTGGTAACACCAAATAGAAATGGTGGTTGCTCCTTTTTCCCAAAAATCTTTTGCAAACAAAATATTTTTGGGAGCCCTAATAAAATATTGGTCTACGTCTTACAAAGGTCATAACTTTTACAACAAGCAAAAAGCCACAAGGCGTATATACCTTATGGCTTTTTGGCGCGCCGTAAGAGATTCGAACTCCTGACCTTTGGTTCCGTAGACCAACGCTCTATCCAGCTGAGCTAACGGCGCATAAGTTATTAAAGCCTACTTATTATATAATAGTAAGAAAATTTTGTCAAACAAAAAATATCTCTTAACGTTAAATTTTGACCTTTCTATTTACAAAAGATTTATTTTGTGTTACCATATCTATACAAAATGTTGCAAAAACCACAAAAGGTGAGTATGAAAGTTCTAAATTGCCCGTTATTTTCAAACATTAGGGCGGAAGAAGTTAAAAAACTTTATATCTGTTTGCGCGCTAAGGAAGTAAAGTTCGAGCAAGGCGCTGAAATTTGCGCTTACGATAGTGGAAAAGGCGTTTTAGGCGTGGTAACTAGTGGTGAAGTGGTAATTAAAAAAATTGACCCTAACGGCAATTCTACTATACTTGACCATATCCAAAAAAACGGCGTTTTTTCAGACGTTTTTGCATTTACTTCAACCGAAGTTAACTTTATAGGCGCGTACGCTAGTCTGCCCACTACCGTTGTGTTTTTGGACTATCCGTCGGTATTCAAGCGTTGCGAAAACGCTTGCGAGTATCACTCAACTTTCGTTGAAAACTTTCTTAAAATCGTGATAGAAAAATCTAAAACTTTATCTCAGCGCGTGGAAATTTTATCCAACAAAACCATACGCGAAAAGGTTTTATCGTACGCAAGTATTGCCGTTAAAAATTCGGGTAGTTTAACGTTTACGCTACCTATGTCACTAACGAGTTTTGCTGAGTATTTATGCGTTGACCGTTCGGCAATGATGCGCGAACTTAAAAAACTATCTAGTCAAGGCGTGCTAAAAACTAACAAGCGCGTATTTACCGTTCTTGATAAAAAGTATATTTAGTATAAATTTTTGCATACTAGAAGTATGCAGGCGATAAAGAAAAAACTCATTTTATATTTGCTAATAACGGCGACTGCGTTTTTTGCAGTCGCTTTATTTTTATCTAAAACGGCGTACGCCTACTCGCCCGAATTTACCATAACGGCAGGTGATAAAATTTATCGTTTTAGTGGTGAAGAACTAGGTTTTTATAAAGGTAGATTTTACATTAAATGTTTAGAAGGCGTAGTGGACGGTATTTATTACGATACGCTAATTTCTCCCGTGGACGCTACCGTCTCGTTTAACCCAAACTCGACTTCGCCGTTTACTTATACGCTAGAAAAATCAGGAAGTGGCATTGACCGCCAAAAACTCATTGACGATATAAATACCGCCCTATACGGCGGTAAAACGAATGTTTTAGCAAAATTTAACGAAGTAAAACCATCGGTTACCGTAAGTAATCTTAAACGGTTTACCGTATACCGTGCAAAGTTTTCAACTAACTATAATAGTTCTAGCGCTAGTAGAAAACACAATATTGAACTTGCCGTTTCTAAGATAAACGGCAAGGTGCTAAGCCCAAACTCCGTGTTTTCCTTTAACGAAGTAGTAGGTGAAAGAACGGAAGAAAACGGTTTTCAAAACGCCGTGGTTATTGAAAACGGGCAGTTTGTAGACGGGGTTGGCGGTGGAGTTTGCCAAGTTTCGTCAACGCTATATAACTGCGCGCTATTATCGGGGGTTAAGGTTACTGAAAGGCGGGCGCATAGCATAGCGTCTAGTTACGTTGAGCCGTCTTTTGACGCGATGGTTTCAGGAAAAGAGTTAGACCTTAAATTTGTAAACGACACGCCCGGCAACCTTTATATAAAAGCCGTGGCGGACGGGCGCGATATAACTTTTACCTTTTTCGGTGAAAAGCCAAAGTATAGATATGAAAGAGTATCGGTAATTTTATCTGAAATTCCACCAGATGACGACGAAATCGTGTTAGACGGTGAAATGTTCGAAGGTGAAACTATAACGGTTAGAAAGGCTAAAAACGGAATTAAGAGCGAAGGGTATTTAGTTTTATATAGCGGTTCAGTTAAAATTGATACCGTAAAACTTCATACGGACACTTATAAATCTATCCGCGCGCAAGTAAAGGTGGGCAGTAAACCCGTTTAGAAATCGCAAAATCTTCGATAGAACGCTGAAAAATGAATTTTTTAAGAGTAGAAATAACAAAAATAAATTTATTAAAAAAATAATTGACAAAAAATATAAAATCGCATATACTATGTATGAACGGTGCTTCGCTGATTAAGTTCGGCTGAACGGACATGTACGAATTAAGTTTCGGGTATCCCACCGTTCATTTTATTTACCACGAATTTTTTCGTGGTTTTTTCTTTTCGTTTTTTTCTATAATTTTATTAACTTTCTTTTTATCTTGTTCTGAAAAATGCCAACCATTTAATTGTTTACCAAACTCCGAACGATTTGCTTTTCCGGCATTAGGTCTTACATAAGAAGTTCTACTGTCTTTAGGATTGGGATTTTTTTCAAGCTTAATATTTTTTACGTTATTAGTTATATTAGAATGAGTTAACCCTAAATACTTATATTCATTACCAACTTTAGCATAAATATATGTAGGATGACCTTGAACTTCTTTATTATCTAACTTTCTAAAACCTTTACGAAAATTACTACTGTTTTTTTTCATTTTTCACACCTCGATTATCAACATCTTGCAGTTCTTCAAACTTGTTATCGAAATAATTATCAAGTTCTTTAATCATTTGAGCCTTCATCAGTTTATAAGCACTATTCTTAAACCACAAAAATTTACGCGGAACGTAACCAGAGTTTCTAAATTTGAGAATAAACAATTGTTTATTATCTTCCGTTTCCTTTTCAATGGCGAGTTTAACGTACTCGCTTTTATATTGCTCAAAAAGTTTATCCGTCATAAAATCATATTGTTTTTTAGTTAAAAATTTTTTATTACTATAAAGTTGACCATATAGTAAATAAAAATTATTATTCAAGAGTTGTATTTCATCCATTAGCACACCTTCTTTCTAAATTCACTCGGCATAGAAAAATCATAGTATTTACTTTTAGAATCGTATTTATTTAATTTAGCATTATGCTCTAAATACACAAAATCTTTTCTAGGTTTATCATTAGGTACAAAAGCGTTAAAATTGCCGAAAGAGTTAAACGATTCAAATATATCACCGGTATAAGTATAAGACGTGGTTTCAAACGTCTTTTTATGACTCTCACAGAATAAATCAACGTCAGTATAATTATCAAACTCTTTACAATGC
>JAFVQM010000029.1 GCA_017504795.1 Clostridia bacterium
GCGAAACAAGTATTAAAAGCGCCGTTATAACAGCGGTTATAATTTTTTTGAAACTCATAAAAACACCTATTGTTTTTGATTATTCGCGTACTAGTAATATATTAGCATATATTTATAAATATATCAATAGTTTTAGGCGTTTTGCTAGCGATTTTTTTTATTTAGTATTATTATGCGTAAATAAAACGAAAACTCTCGCTTGAAATTAAACGAGAGTTTGTTTTAATTGCTTATTTTAGTTGTTTTGATTTTCTTTTTCTCGAAGTCTATTACAACTTGCATTTTAAGCCGTTAGAAACGCTAAACTTATGCTTAGCCATATTTTAAGACCTTAGAAGCAAGCAGAACAAGGCTCGCCTAGACGAGTGGTTTATTACAACTTGTATTTTAAGCCGTTAGTTGCAAGTATATCGAGGCTCACTTTGACGATAGGCTGAGTTAGACCTTAGTGGTCAACGAAGTCTATCGGCTAAGTAGAAACGAAGATAGACGTAGCAAATAACGGCTTAAAAATTATTCGGTTCTTAGGGCTATGACAGGATCTTTGTTCGCTGCACTCTTTGCAGGAATTAAACCTGAAATTAAAGTTAGACCTACGCTTAAAAGCACCATTAAGATGGCGTCAGTTACAGGGAGCATAGCAATACGCCTTATTCCTATAAGCGGGAAAAGTATTAGGTTTATAATTTCAGAAATTAGATACGTTGCGCCTATACCTATTAAGCCGGCAAGTAAGCCGATTATAAAGGTTTCGGCGTTGAATAGATAAGAAACGTCCTTCTTTCTACCGCCAAGCGAACGGATAACGCCTATTTCTTTAATTCTTTCAACTACGGAAACGTAAGTTATAATGCCTATCATAACGGTAGAAACTACTAGCGATACCGAAGTAAACGCGATAAGCGCGTAGGAAATTACGTCTATCATAGTGTTTATAAGGTTGATAACTAAGGATAAAGTGTCGGTATACTTAACGTCGTCTCTACTTCCTTTAACGATTGACGTGCCGTTTACGGTAATAGTTTCATCACCGTTCCATCTATCTAAATAGTTGGTAACTAAATCTTTACTGTCAAAGTCGATAGGATAGATACTTATTGAGTTTGCTATATCGTTACCGCCAAGCGTTCTTATAATTCCGTTTTTGATATCGGTTGGCGTGGTAGTTCCGCCCATCATCATACTGAGCATTCCGCCACCAGACGAAAGCGATAAATACTGCTTTTCGCTATAATCTTGACCTTCGTGGCGATAGTTTATGGTATACGATACGCCTTGACCGTTGTCTTTTAACATACCGCTAAGCATATAAATCGTGCCCGCGCCCATTTCGGTAGTTTCGTCAACGCCGTTTATAAAATCAACGAGCCCGTTTTCTTCGGCTTTGGTTACCGAAAGGATATGGTTAGTTAACGCCTCGGTATAGTAAACGCCCGAACTCAAACAGCCGTAAGATACGCTTTGCTTGGGTTGAAGTATGCCAACTACTTTGAGTTTAACGGCGCTAGTATCTTCGTTCCAACCCTCGCCCACTTCGGAGTTATACACGTATGAGAAACCACTTTTTTTATAGGTTTTAGAGTTTGGATACCAGTAAAAAGTTTTATTCTCGCTTAAAATTTCTTCGTAGGTGAAGTAAGTTCTATCGAGATTCGTGCCGTTTTGTAGATTTTGCCCGTACTTACAATCTTGGTCGTGCGAGCCATTAGTGAGTTTACAGTCGCAATCGCCTTTGTAAACCAAATTTACAAACTCGTCTTGCGAGAAATAGCCTAGCATTGCAAGTAAAAGGTCGGAAACTTCACTTTCTTTATTGATAACTAGCATAATCTCGTCTTTTTGAGTGGCTACTTTACCGTGAACTTCGTACTGCTGTTTGATATATTCTTCGCTAGTCGGCGCTTGTTCAAGCGACGGAATGAACATATTTACGTAATTTGCGTATTCTTCAAACGAAGTCCTTTTCAAAATGTCGGTATAAGTTGCAGTGAGTGCGGTAAGCGATAGATTTTTAACGCCTATATCACTCATATTAACGCTAGTGTAGATATTGTTGTGAACGTTTATTCCGTAGCCGTATTTCATTGCCGAATAGTAATCAGAAGGCATGGCTTTAACGTAATCGACGTAATCGCTAGTTATATTGTTTTTAATAAGCATTGAGTCGGACACTTTGCCCATTTTAATAAAGTAGTCTACCATCGAGTTTATGTAAACCCTGTTAGGCTCTTTGATAATTTCTTGCTTTTGACTATCACTCATCATACCGGTAAGCGCGTCAAGATCGTAGGTTGACTCGGTTATGGTTATAGGGTTACCAGACAACATATCGTCTTGCATAGACGCTACGTACCCTTTAATTCCCGCAGAAAAGGCAAGAACTAGCGCGATACCTATAATACCTATCGAACCCGCAAAGCCAACCATTGTAGTTCTACCCTTTTTAGAAATTAAGTTTCTAGCCGACAACTTAAACGCGGTAAAGAAAGACATTTTAGCCTTTTCTTTTTTGCTTTTGGGTTTTTCGGTTGGAACTTCTTCGCTTGCGATAAGTTCGGCTCTCTCGTCTTCGTCTTGATACGGCATAGTGTCTTCAATTAAGTTGCCGTCAAGCATTCTTACGATACGGGTTGAGTATTTATCGGCAAGTTCGGGGTTGTGAGTAACCATTATAACTAAACGCTCTTTGGAAATTTCTTTAATAAGTTCCATAATTTGAACGCTAGTTACGGTGTCAAGTGCGCCGGTAGGCTCGTCGGCAAGCAAAATTTCAGGGTCGTTAACGAGCGCTCTTGCAATAGCCACGCGCTGACATTGACCACCCGATAGTTGGTTTGGCTTTTTATAATACTGGTCTTTAAGCCCTACCCTATCTAGCGCTTGCTTTGAACGGCGGATACGCTCTTCCTTTCCTATACCTGCGATAGTTAAGGCAAGTTCTACGTTACCTAGCACCGTTTGGTGGGGAATAAGGTTGTAACTTTGAAAGATAAAACCTATTCTGTGGTTACGATAAACGTCCCAATCTCTATCGGTGTAAAGTTTGGTCGATTTGCCGTTTATAACAAGATCGCCTGACGTGTATCTATCAAGCCCACCAATAATATTTAGTAGCGTGGTTTTACCACAACCCGACGGGCCTAGTATGGATACGAATTCACTTTTTCTAAAATTGATGGACACGCCTTTTAGCGCGTGCACCGTTTCACTTGCGACGTAGTAGTCTTTAACAACGTTTTTAAGAGCGAGCATAATTTAACTCCTTATTTATTGTATAAATAATAAACCAAAAAATCACTAAAAGTCAATTATTTATAGCAACGGTTAAAAATTATCATTTATCTATCACATAAAATCGACAAAACAACACAAAAAACTCCCGTATTTTTATACGAGAGTTAGTTTTTATAATTTTTTATTACAACTTGTATTTTAAGACGTTAGAAACAAGTTAGGCGAGGCGTTTGCAGTTTTTGCTAAAGGGGGCGACCTTGTCGGTCGCAGGAATTTCACAAAAATGCAAAGAACAAAGCATAACGAAGTTTATAACGGATTAAAAATTACATTAATAATAAACCTTCGGTAGTTTCTATTACTTTGAACACGTCAACTTCTTTGCCGGTTTTGGCATCAATATAAACGTAGTAGGTAGAACCGTCTGCCTTGCCTGTAAATTCGTAGGCTAAAACTTCTTTTCCCTCACCTTTTGGAATTATAGCAAGTCTAGAAGTTTCAACGGAAATTTCTTCGCTGACTTTACTCTTTGCCTGGCTAAGAGATACGCTTGCCTTTTCAACAGTTCTTGAAACGTGATTGTAGATATAGGAACTTGCCTCTAAGCCGGATACAACGCCCCTTTCTCTACAAACGTTTACCTTTACTAAGTCGGGATAGCATATAACGCCATCTACAATGGATGCAAAATTTACGGTTATAACGTTGCCACTATCCGCCGTCCAAACGGGTTTAAGCGCCTTATAGCCTACTTTTTCAACGAATTCGGTAGCAATTTCTACTGACTTTTCAATAGAAGTTACGTCTTCGTTACAGTCTTTATAGTAGTTAAATTCTACGAGTTTACCGCCTTTTTTAGTTATTTGAGCGGTTATGGTAACACCGTTTTCGTCAACACCTTCAACGTTATAGGTTTCAATTATTTCACCCGTAGTTTCCCCAACGAGTTCGATATCTTTTACACCGTAACTTGAAAAATACTTTTTGAACTCTTCTTGGGCTTGCGCCTTAGATATTTCTTGCATGTTTTCAATATACTTTGCGGTTTTGGCGGTAGTGCCGTCTGAAAAAGCACCGTCGTAAATCATATGCGGATAGTCTACCGCGTTTGATTCAAGTTCCTTAAATTTAGAAATTATAATATCGCCTTCTTTCCCTTCAAAGAGTGACTGAAAGTCGTAGTTTTCGTCAATTTGAGATGCGAGTTCTGATAAACTCAACCTTAAAGCCGAGTTAACCTTTAACATATCTTTTAAGGTAGAAATATCGTCACTAGACAACTTTTCCCCGTCGATTAACTTTTCGCTTAAATACTTAGAAAAGTCGTTAACTTGGTTTATAAACTTGGTTGTATAGTACTTGTCTTCGTCCTTAATGGATAACGACGATATGCTCTCGGTTGCTAAACTTGACTGAACTCTTACGTCGCCAAGTAGTTTTTGGCGGTTTTCGTCGTCCTTTGAAACGACTAGTTTTGAAAGGTTTACGTCGATAGCGTCAACGTAGCCTACAAGGTCGTAAAAACTTTGCTGTTCCTTGGTGGAAACGGCAAGGTATTCGTCCATAGGCGTAAACACGGTAAATGCTAGTAACCCGCCTAGCACTAGCACCGCGCAACCTAGCGATATAACGGCTGCAAGCCAACCGCCTATACCCCTTGACTTTTCACGGCGTTCACGCCTTTCTTTGGCGTAAAGTTCTCGCTTTTGCCGTCTTTCTTCGGCTTGTTCTTGGCGCTTTCTCGCCCTTTCGGCTAATTTTTCACGCTTTATTTCTAACTTTTTGTTCTTTTCTATTAAAAGCCTTTTGGCGCGTTGCTCTTTGCTTTCGTGCTTTAACGCGTCACGTCGTTTTAAGCGCTCTTCTTTCTTTTGAAGTTTTAACCTTTTTATATCTTCTCTTCTTTGCTTTTCGGCGTTTTTACGCTCTATCATAGCGTTTTTTCTCTGCTCTTTTTTTTCTAGTGCCAAGCGCCTTTTTTCTTCACGCTTTTCAAGTGCTATGCGCTTTTTTTCTTCGCGCTGTTGAAGTTTTTTGCGCTCAGCCCTTTTTCTTGCTCTTTGTTTTGCAAGTTTAGCGTTTTTCTTTTTTTCGGCGTTTTCTTCGCGAACAACTTCGCTAGTTTTAACGTTATTATTTTTTGCCGTGCTTTTTTTGGTTGGGGTTTCGGCTAGTTTTTCAGTTTTTTCTATTGCGCTATTTTTCTTAGATTTTTCCATATTAACTCCTTATAATGCAAACACGTGGTTGCCGATAGTTACTACCGTTGGGCGCGAATATATCCAACTGCTAGTTGCAACTTTTGGGTTGTAATAATACAAGCAACCGTAGGTTGGGTCCCAACCGTTCATAGCGTCTTTCGCGGCTTTAAGAGCGGTGCTGTTGGGGGTTAAGTTGATTTGCCCGTCGTTAACGCACGTAAATGCGTAAGGCTGATAAATTACACCCGATATAGTGTTTGGAAAAGACGAACTTTTAACCCTATTTAGAACTACCGCACCAACCGCTACTTGTCCTTGATAACTTTCCCCCCTCGCCTCGGCGTAAATTAGCCTTGCTAGAAGTTTCACGTCGGAATTACTATAACCCGCCACCGAACTTGACGAGTTTCCACCCGATAACTTGCTTTGAGAAATACCCATAGCGGCGAGAGTTTTATTGCCTACTATTCCGTCAACGGCCAAGCCGTTTCGCCTTTGAAAAAGCCTAACTGCGGACTTTGTTTTACTGCCGTAAATACCGTCAACCGCGCCGGTGTAATAACCCCAGTTTTTTAGTTTTTGTTGAACTAGTTTTATATCACTTTTAGCGCTACTTGCGTTTACTATCGCGGTGGGTTCTACAACGCTTTCATTACTTGAAGTAACGATATAAGCGCTAGCACAACCAAGCGTTATTACCGCAAGAACGGTTACGGCACAAATTTTAATACCTTTTACCATAATTACCTCCGTTTATATTATTGATTATTTTCTCTATTTTCAAACTCTTTAATAATTTCTAGTATTTTCGACTTGTATTTTATAGGAGTTTTACTACCGGTAAAGCACAAGGGCGGGTACACGACGCACCACCAGTTATCCCCTTGCGCGTTACCTAAATTTACTATTAAAGCGTCGTAAAAACCTTCTTCGAGCGTAAAGCCGTCGTAAACCCTCGTAGGAAACAATTCGTTTCTTACCACCACCTTAGATTTATAGTCAAAACCATTTTTACTAAGCACTTCGTCCGCAACTTTTTCAAGTTCTTTTTTATTGTCGTTTACGGCGTTAATTGCGCTAGTTAAGTCTTTACAACTTGCAACTATTGGCGTTAAATATTCTACTATTTTCTCTTTTACCGAATATTTTACTTGTTGGTCGATTTGGCTATTTGAGTTGGCGCGGATATGGATGCGAAGATACTTCGCGCTATCTTGGTTTATATTGCACCCCGCAATAATAGTTACAATTATTATGGATAACAACGCTAAACTTATACAAAATTTTTTCATAAAAAAACTCCCGAAAAGTGATAACTTAATTGTTTCCACTTTCGGAAGTTTATATCCGTTTATTACAATAATAATTTGTAGTTTAACCGTTTTCGCCTGGATAAACGTTAAACAATTTGTCGAAAAAAGTTAGTTTGGTTGGGTCGAAAGAAGATAGTATCTCTACCCTGTCGCCATACGCTTTTTTTAGTTTTGAGTGCGCCCAACTAGCCATTTCGTATTCTTTATACATAGCAAAACAAGTTGAACCGCTACCCGTCATACACGCGTATTCGGGGCTTAAACTTTTAAGCGCTTGCAAGTTTTCTTTGATTTCGGGGTTGAGTAGAGTTGCAGGCATATACAAATCGTTTCCAGAAACCTTAGAAAGCGCTGTTAAATCACCCTTTTTTAAGCATTCTTCACATTCGTCGCAAGATATATCGCTAGAACCTAAAAACTTTTCGTCGTACAAATCAAAACACTCTTTGGTGTTTACACCGCCTTTTGCGTATATTACCACGAAGTAATATTTTTGGTCTACGTCAAGTTTTTTAATAACTTCGCCACGGTTTGATATTCTTGCAAAGCCACCGCTTAATAAATAGCCCGAATCACTTCCTAAACTATCGGCAAGTGGTTTTAAGTCACAAGACAGTTTGAATAGTTTTTTCATAGCGTATAAAACGCCGGCAATATCGGCTGACGAACCGCCCATACCACCGCCCGTTTTAATGTTTCGTTTAATCGTTATTTCAACCCCCGATACGTTGAAAGTATCGATAAACAACTTTGCCGATTTATACGCGTTGGTATCGGCTTGGCGTTTGGGCGTAAACCCGTAGCGACCGATAAAGGTAATTATAATTTTATCGTCTTTACGTTTTTTTGCGGTAATTTCGTCAAACTTATCAACTGACGTAACTATACTATCAAGGCTATGGTAGTCTTGGTTTTTACCCGTTATTTTTAACGCGATATTCAGTTTTGCATAACTTTTAACTATTACCACATTTTTCTCCAAAGTATTTTACTTTAATTCTCTATAAACTACAACCCTTTCGTCGCCCGTTAAAGGAAAGGTCAAATTCGGGTTTAATTTAAGTATTTCGTCTTCCGAAACACCTAGAGCTTTTGAAAGTTCCCAAAGCGTGTCGTTAGCACTTGGAATACATACGCTTATTGCAGATAAGTTTATCTCTTTATCTTTAACTTCTTCAATCTTATAAACGTACGTAAAAGGTTTTTCACACCTTTCTTCAAGTAAAACTGAAATCTTATACGAAACGGTTATCCCGCCACCGTCCAAACTCGCGCTAAGGTCGGTTACCGAATAGGACGACAAACAAACCTTGTCACAATCTGTTTTATCTTTAATAGTAAAAGGTAAATTTGACGACTGCTTAGTATACCCGCTTTCGCTCTGCATCAAAATTAAAACTTCTAAAACGCCTGAAATTTCAACTTCACCATTTTCGGTTTTTATATCTATTTGTTCTATTTTAGCAAATAACGGGGCTATAAGTCTACTGTTTTCAAAAGATTTTGAAATACCGCCTTGCTCAAATTTTTCTTCTATATATCTTTGGCTGAAAACTTGGCAGGCTTTTTTGGTCGATTTTTCAAATGAAAGTTCTTTTGAAAGACTATAAGCGTCGGTTATATACGAAAGGTTTTTATTTTCGTAAAGACGAGTTAATAAATTTATATCCGCACTCAAAAATACCGTGCTTTTTTCCTTGTTTTTATCTACTACGATTTTTAAGTTTGCATCACTTAAACTAGCAGTTGAAATGGAAATTAAGTCGGGCATCACCTTTTGAATTTCGTGTTCGTGCCTAAACGGAATTACTTGTTTATGATACGTTGGCGTTCCGTCAACGGGTAAAACGAGCATACCAAGTTCTATCTCGCCAGATACCGCTACCGCGCCTATTCCGCTTAATACGCTAAGCACTTTTACCGTTTCAACGTGGCTTAAAACTTCGCCTATTACGATTTGAGTGTCAAACTCTTCTTCAATATTAAAAGTTTTTTTCTCTACACCACAGAGTAAACTGTTTTCAACGTCTTCTTTCTTTACGCATATATCGTCGCATTGACGAATATAGTCAAACTCTACGCCCTTTTCAACCCGACCTTTTAATACTACGGCGCCCGTCACGGTAGGCAATCCGTTTACAACTGAAAGTTTAACGTTTTCAAGCCAGCAATCTGCGGTTGCGTAGTCGCCTTCCATTACGCCTTCAACTTGGGTTTTGTAAGAAAATTCTACACCTACTTCGGCTTTTTTGAGTTCGTTTACCCCGTAAGAAATTGAAAACACAACTTTTCCGCCGTATCTAACTTCTCCGTTTTGGCAGTCTATATAGTTTATTGAAACGCGCCCTTGCGCGCAAATTTCTTCAAGCGTTTCTTCTTCTTTAATATTTACTTTACACTCAACGGCGTTTTTTGCGATAAAAGAAATTCCACTTAAAACTTCCGCCTTTTTGATTTCCGGTTGCATTGACATAATATTACCCCCTTTTTATACGGTATATGTTATGAACGCAAACCAAAAATTATTACAACAATGAAAAAAGAGCCGTTATCGGCTCTTATTTTTCTTTAATTTTAACTACACCGCACATATATTCTGAATACGAAAATGCGGTTTTGCCGTTAAAAAACTCGTCCGGCGTGACTTGAAACAACGCAGGATACACGCTCGTAATTTTACCCGTGTAACTAACGTATTTGTTTCTGCCTAGGTTAACCTTAATTTCTAGGTTTTTACCTAGATAACTTTTAATCTTTTCCTTAGTTTCGCCTAAACTTTGAACTCTTTTAATCATACTATAAGTTTAGACTAAAACTTTGAAAATTATTCCTCGGAGTCGTCTTCTTCGTCCTCTTCATCGTCAAGAAAATCGTCGTCAGATATGGTTACGTAGTCAAAATCATCGTCGTCGTTAGACTTTTTAACCTTTTCGTTGGTATACGGGTCGATATCCTCGTCCTCATAACCGTCGTCCATCGCCTCTTCTTC
This sequence comes from Clostridia bacterium, assembly GCA_017504795.1. Taxonomy (GTDB): domain Bacteria; phylum Bacillota; class Clostridia; order Christensenellales; family Borkfalkiaceae; genus HGM11412. The sequence continues at coordinate 9,738 of JAFVQM010000029.1, forward strand.
TTCGATTTGCGAAAGAGAAACCATTTCTTCTTCGTCGTCACCTCGACTAGAAATTACTTCCTTCTCGTCGTCGTCTAAGAATCTTCTCCAATCGTCCCCATCGTCAAGGTCGCTTTCAACGTCCCTTTCATATTCGCGCTGTTCTTGACATTGAGCGCACATATCTTCGTCTTCATCAATATATCTTTGCTTACAAATGGGGCATAGTTTTTGTTCCTTAACGTCCCCGTCTACCGAGAACATAAGTTGCGGGCCTATTTTAAGTTCCGCCTTACAAACGTCACAATATTCTTCACCCTCTAAAATATAGTTGAGTTCACACCTAGGGCATAAAGTATATTTTGGCATAAATTAACTCCTTTTACAGCCGATTTAGCATTTAATATAGTTTATTTAATTATTATATGATTTGCAACTTCCTATATTTTAATCACTGTAATGGAATTTGTAAACACTTTTTGATAAAATTTATTAAATTTTTTTATAAATATTTTAGTTTACGCCCCTTCAAGTAGCATTTTGTCGGCAATAAGCGCGATAAACTCGCCGTTAGTCGGCTTTTCACCGCCTACGTAGGCGCGAATTCCAAGCATAGAATTTATCGTTTCAATTCTACCGCGATTAAACGCAACTTCTATGGCGTGGCGAATAGCACGCTCGACTTTTGATGCGCTAGTTTGATACTTCTCGCCAATTTTTGGGTAGAGTTTTTTGGTTATGTTATTTATAATGTCCGGCGTTTCAACCGCCATTTTTACACCTTCTCTAAGATACGAATACCCCTTTATATGTGGCGGAATTCCTACCGATATAAAAATTTTACTAATCTTTTCGTCAAGCGTGTTTTTGCGCTTTTCTATTCCTTGAAGAACTTCAACCCCACTTTTAGCGCCCGAAAGTTCAATAAGCCTATTTTTAAGAATATCACTCTTATACGGCTTTGCAATATAGTAAACTGCACCAGAAGATAGCGCCCTAGATATAACGCTTTCACTCGTAAACGAACTTACTACCACCGTTTTGGTTTTTAAGTTTAACTCCCTTAACTTTTCCATTACGGCAAACCCGTCTGCATTTTTAAGAATAATGCCTATAATTAAAAAATCGGGATTTATTTTCTCGATAAGGCTAAGCCCCTCTTCCCCGTCAACCGACGCACCTTCCACACTAAACCCGTCAATTTCAGAAATGGCGTTTTTGATAAGGTCTATCGACTCGTTGTTGTCTTGTAATATTACCACCTTTTGAATTTCCATAATAATCGCTCCTTTTATCGATTAAAACCATTATAACACGATTTTTGTATGAAATAAAGCGTTTCGAACGAATTTATTGTGCGAATTTTGTACGAATTTGTCAAAAGGGTAGTTTTTTTGTCTAAATCGGCTTAGTTTAGTATATGATAAATCTACAAAAAGTGTAAAAAATCGCATTAAAAAACGCCCCTATTCGGGCGTTTTTATATTTTGTTATTTAACGTCTGCTACGATAATAGCGTCTGAACTATAAGAGCGTTTTTTAGAAAGTTCTTTATAGTCGATATCGCTTGCAAAAATTTCTTTTACGGGTTTTTGATAGGTTAACTTGATAATGGTGTCCATTTCAAGTTTATCTTTATCAGATACAGAAATTTTAATAAGCCCGTTTTCTTTATTAACAGTTAAGTTAGCGCCTGTAAGTGACGTGATTTTGGGCGAGCCAACGTCGGGAATAAGTATTTCGTCTTCATTCCAGTCAAGAACGTGGAAATACAAGTTGTTATCTTTATGAGTAGTACCGCCGAAATCTCCACAAGATATCGGGCCACCACGCGTTCCGTAAATACTTTCGCCGTACTTTTCAAGCCAAGCGCCAACTTCTTCTAAGCGCTTGATTTCGTTAGGCTCGAAACTACCGTCTGGTCTAGGTGCAACGTTAAGGAGTAAGTTGCCACCGTTACAAACTACTTTTACAAGTAGATTTAGAACGTTTCTAAGCGAGCGAATTTTTGCGCCTGGGTGGTAACCCCAGTCGTCGGTAAGCGTGTCACACGTTTCCCACGGGTCTACGACGTTGTACTCGCCTATCTTTTTTTCGGGCGCAAAGTAATCGCCGTAACTCTTATCGCCTATTCTATCGTTACAAATAATACCTTTTTGAGTTTCGCGAATAAATTTATCAAGGTCTTTGGCTTTCCAAAAATCTTCAACTTGAATATTAGTTCTAAAATCTTCGGGCCTACGAAGTAAATTGAGCCTTAAACCTTGCGCCACCCAAAAATCTTCGGCACCGTCAAACCACAAAAGGTCGATTTTACCGTAACCTGTTAGAAGTTCACGAATTTGGTCGTGCGTTTGTTTAACAAGCGCTTTGGCGTTCGTTTTATAAAGACGCGGGGCGAAAAAGCCTGGAAAACGCCAGTCAAGTGGCGAATAGTAAAGCCCTACCATTAAACCGTTTTCTCTACAAGCGGTGGTGTATTCCTTAATTAAATCGCGCTTGCAAGCGGAATTCATAACGGTATGGTCTTCCATGCACGACTTACTGTCCCAAAGCGAAAACCCGTCGTGATGCTTGGCGGTTAACACCATATATTTCATACCCGCAGATTTTGCAATTTTTGCCCACTTATCCGCATCGAAATTCTCGGCGGTAAAGTCGTTTGCTAACTTCTTATACTCGTCAATATCCTGTTGCTCGATAAACATAGCCCACTCGCCACGACCTTGAACGGAATAAAGCCCGTAGTGGATAAACATACCAAACTTTTGGTCGCGCCAGTTTTCTATACTTTCTCTATTTATAACGGTTGCATTTTTATTCATGGTAATCTCCTTTGCCGTTTTGTAATATTTTAGCATAGTATTTTACAAATAGCAAGGTTAAAAAGATATTTTTCAAAAAAGAAAACCCGAAACCAAAAGGTATCGGGTTTTGAATTTGATAACCAAATTATCTCTTTGAGAATTGAGGAGCACGACGAGCCTTTTTGAGACCGTATTTCTTTCTTTCCTTCATTCTCGGATCTCTCGTTAAGAAACCTGCTTTTTTAAGTTCAGCGCGAAGTTCGGGTTCAGCGATAATAAGCGCTCTTGCAATACCGTGACGAATTGCGCCTGCTTGACCAGTAAAACCACCGCCTACAACGTTAACGAAAACGTCGTATTTTGACAAAGTGTCAGTTAAAACGAGGGGTTGTTTAATAATAAGTTTAACCGTTTCAAGGTCACAGTAATCGTCAATACTTCTTTTATTGATAACGATATTGCCTGCGCCACCTGGAATAAGTCTAACTCTTGCAACTGCTTTTTTTCTTCTACCAGTTCCCCAGAATTGAAGTTTTTTCTTACTTGCTACTTTAGCCATAACTAACCTCCTTACTTACCGAGTTTTAACTCAACAGGCATTTGTGCTTGTTGGTTGTGCTCTGCGCCTTTGTATACTCTAAGTTTAGTAAGCATCTTTCTACCAAGGCTGTTCTTGGGAAGCATGCCTTTAACTGCTTCGTACACTGCAAGGTCTGACTTTTCAGCCATCATTCTGCTGTAAGGGATTTGTTTAAGACCACCTACGTAACCAGTGTGATAGGTATAGAACTTCTTTTCGAGTTTTTTACCGGTTAAAATAACTTTATCGGTGTTTACTACGATAACGTGGTCGCCACAGTCAACGTTAGGGGTAAAAGTAGGTTTGTTTTTACCTCTTAAAACTGCTGCAACTTGTGATGCAAGTCTACCAAGCGGTAAACCAGTAGCGTCAACAACGTACCACTTTCTTTCAACTTCACCGTTTTTTTGCATGAAAGTTTTCATGATATTTCTCCTTAAAAATCTTAAATAGTATTGAAAAAATTCGTTTCAAGGGGCTAATTCAAAACGAAAACCGCAATACTGCTTGACTATTTTATAAAATAAATTCAACTTTGTCAAGCAATTTTACGGTGTTTTTAATTTAATATATAACGGAATATAAAGTTAAGCCTTTTGCAGGCATTGTTTTTACCTTTATAGGTCTTTCCATGCGGTTTAGCATATCTTCTATCTCTTTTATCGTCGCCTTTCCGTCAGCCACCGCAAGCATAGCACCTACGATAATTCTTACCATATTGTATAAAAAGCCGTTACCAGAAACGTAAACGTCTATAAACCTGCCCTTTTTAACGACCTTTATAGAGTGTACCGTTCTAACGGTATCTTGCACCGAACTACCGCTTGCCATAAACGCCTTAAAGTCGTGCTCGCCCTCAATTAGTTTAGCGCACTCTTTCATAAGCGAAAGGTTGGGCTCGGTTTTAATAAGCGTTTTGTATCTTGATACGGTAGGCTCTTCGTAATCGCCTATCATAAGCGAGTATCTATAAGTTTTTTTCTTAGCCGAAAACCTTGCGTTAAAGTTTTTAGAAACTCTTTTGCTCTTTGAAACCTTAACGTCACTAGGCAGTATCGCGTTGAGCGCGGGCGCAAAGTTTTCAGGGGGGATAGAACTTTGGGTATCAAAGTGAACTTTTTGGCAAACTGCGTGAACACCGCTATCCGTTCTACCGCTAGCGTAAGTCTTTATCTTTTCGCCCGTTAAGGTGTATAGCGCGTTTTCAAGCGTTTCTTCAACCGTTCTACCGTTTGGCTGTATTTGATATCCGCAAAAATCAGTACCGTCGTACGATAACGTTAACAAAATTCTCATACGCCACCTAACCCGTTAAGAAAAATTACGCTTACAAAAATAATAATTGATACGAGCGTTGCAACTAAGTCCCGAGCGCTGAGTTTTAATTTTTTGTATTTGGTTCTCACTGCGCTAGAACTATAACATCTACTGTCCATCGCGTCGCCTAATTCTTCGGCGCGCCTAAACGCGCTTACGAGCAAGGGAATTAAAACGGGTATCATAGCCTTTGCGCGGGATATAACGTTTCCACTATCAAAGTCCGCCCCACGTGCCTTTTGCGACATTATAATTCTATCCGCTTCACCCATCAAAATAGGAATAAATCTCAGCGCGATAGACATAACTAGCGCAAGTTCGTGAACGGGAAATTTTATAACTTTTAGGGGAGAAAGTAAACTTTCAATACCGTCCGTCAACGCGACGGGGGTAGTTGTAAAGGTTAGCAAAACGCTACCCATAACGAGTATTATTAGCCTTAACGCCATATACGCCGAAAAAATAAGCGCTTCTTTGGTGATTATCCAAAAGAGTACCGTTTGAGTTTCGCCTTTATAGAAGAACACGTTGAGTATTACCGTAATAACGATAATAAACAAAATACCTTTCATACTTTTTATCATATTTGAAAAGGGTATTTTTGAAAAGATAACGGCAATAACTAAAAAAACCGCTAACGCCAAAAAAGCGTAGAAGTTTCTCGCTACGAAAATAAACACGACGTATGCAATTAAAATAAGGATTTTAATCCTTGGGTCTAGCCTATGAACGAAAGAGTCCGTTTCATAGTACTGACCAAACGTCAAGTCAGAAAGCATTTTTTACACCGTTTCTTTATATTTTTTAACTAAATCTTTGATAAAATTTTCCGTCTTAAAATCGGAACTTAACTCTACACCTACTTCGTTTAACTTTTCGCTAACGTATGCTGTTACGGGTAGCCCTAGCCTTGAAGAGCTTTCGTCTTTTTGGCTAAAAAGTTCTTTGGGGGTGCAAACCTTAACCGCTCTACCGCCACAAAATAAAGCAACGCGGTTTACGTTTTCGGAAATCTCGTCCATATCGTGTGAAACGATAACTATGGTTTTAACGATTCCCGTGTCGTGCAAGGTGTGAAGTAGACTCATAAGGCGCTTTTTACCCACCGGGTCAAGCCCTGCAACGGGTTCGTCAAGCACTAAAACTTCGGGTTCAGACACGAGTATCCCCGCTATCGCAGCACGCCTTTTTTGCCCGCCAGAGAGTTCAAACGGCGACTTGTTTTTTACCTTATTATAGTCAAGCCCAACAAGGTCTATCGCCTTTGCAACGCGTTTTTCAATCTCTTCGTCACTAAGCGTTGGAAAGAAGTTTTTAACGCCAAAGGCAACGTCTTCAAACACCGTTTCGGCAAAGAGTTGATACTCTGGATATTGAAACACCATACCAACTTTATGGCGCAACTGTTTAAGCATTTTTTTGTATTGTTTTTTACCTTGTTTATCGGTGGGGGCAAGGTTGAAATCGCCCACCCACAAACTACCGCCTTGAACTTTTATAAGCCCGTTTAGGTGTTGGATAAAGGTAGATTTTCCACTTCCCGTTTCCCCAACTATTCCAAAGAAATCGCCTTCGTTTATAGTAAGGTCAACCCCTTGTAGCGCCTGCCTATGAAAGTCGGCTTCACGGTTGTAGGTAAAAGTTAACCCTTTTGAAATAATTTGCATAATTCCTCCGCTAAGTCTTCTTTCGTGAAAACGTTTGCGTTTATCGGCAAGCCGTTTTCTTTGAGTTTTTGCGCTATATAATAAGGGCGTGGATAGTCAAGCCCGTAATTTTTTATTTGTGGGTTTGATAAAACTTCCGTAGGCGTGCCAAGGAGTTTTAGTTCGCCACTAGATAAAACGGCAACCTTGTCTGCAAGGAGCGCTTCGTCCATATAGTGCGTTATAAGTATTACCGTCATACCGCTTTTATTTAAGTCTTTTATAACGGATAAAACTTCTTCTCTACCAAGTGGGTCGAGCATGGCGGTAGACTCGTCAAGTATCAAAATTTCAGGCATAACGGCAAGAGCGCCCGCTATCGCGATACGCTGTTTTTGACCGCCCGAAAGTTTTTGCCCCGCCACCTTTTTATACCTTTCCATATTGACCGATTTTAGCGCAAAATCTATGCGCTTTCCTATCTCGTCAGACGGAACGCCCAAATTCTCAGGGCCGAAGGCAATATCGTCTTCAACTATCGTTGCTATCATTTGGTTATCGGGGTTTTGAAACACCATACCAACGCTTTTTCTAATTTCATAAGTCTTTGCTTTATCGCGGGTGTTGAGCCCGAAAACCAAAACGTCACCTTGGCTTGGCAAAAGCAAGCCGTTAATAAGGCGCGAAAGGGTAGATTTACCGCTACCGTTTTCCCCAAGGATACACAAAAACTCCCCCTTGTCAACCGACAAGGAAAGGTCCTTTATCACGGGTATTTTACTGTTTTCATAATTAAAGGTAACGTTTTTAATCTCTATCGCTTTCATAGTTATAATTTAACGGCAAGGGGCTTCCTTGCCGTTTATAGGTTAGTTTTATTTTGGCTTTGCCAAAGTGATATAATTACTACGTAATTGTTATATTCCACCCATTTTGTCCAAGACAAAAAGTTGTGGATATTCCCATATAGAACTTTGAGTCTGTTGCAACATACCTTAAAGGCTTAGTTACAAGTTAGGCAAGGCTCGCGAAGACGATTGGCTGAGATAGACCTACTTGGTCATCAAAGTCAATCGACTAAGCAGAAACGCACTTTAACGAAGTATATAGGCTTTTAAGTCTTTAACCCTATCTAAGCGCTCCCACGGAAATTCACTTCTACCAAAGTGACCGTAAGCCGCAGTTTGGCGATAAATAGGTCTTCTTAAATCAAGGGTTTTAATGATAGAATACGGTCTTAAATCAAATTCTTTTGAAATAACGTCTGCTATCTCCCCGTCACTAATCACGCCCGTGCCTTCGGTGTTTACAAATACCGAAATAGGTTTAGCAACGCCTATCGCGTAAGATAGTTCAAGCGTGCACTTTTTAGCAAGGCCAGCCGCCACTACGTTCTTACAAATGTAGCGCGCCATATACGCTGCGCTTCTATCAACCTTAGTTGGGTCTTTACCCGAGAAAGCACCGCCACCGTGCGGGCAACTGCCACCATAGGTGTCTACGATAATCTTTCTACCCGTTAAACCGCTATCCCCGTGAGGACCACCGATTTCAAACCTACCCGTTGGGTTGATAAAATACTTGGTATTCTCGTCTAAAAGTTCGCTAGGAAGAACTGCTTTTATAACCTTATCAAGAACGTCTTTCCTAAGTTGTTCAGTAGAAACTTCGTCAGAGTGTTGAGTTGAAACGACAACCGTGTCAATCCTTTTAACGATATTGCCGTCGTACTCTACGGTAACTTGGCTCTTTCCGTCAGGGCGGAGATAAGATAAAACGCCTTGCTTTCTAACTTCGGTAAGTTTTTTGGTAAGTTTATGCGCTAACACGAGTGCGGTAGGCATATATTCTTCCGTTTCGTCAGTCGCGTAGCCGAACATCATACCTTGGTCGCCTGCGCCAACTTGGTCGGCAATATCGCCAGACTCTCTGTGTTCAACCGAACTATCAACCCCAAGCGCTATATCTTTACTTTGCTCGTTAATTGAAGTTATAACACCGCAGGTAGACGCGTCAAACCCAAATTTTGCACGGGTGTAACCTATCTCTTCTACCGTTTTTCTTGCAATTTGTTGAATATCTACGTAGCAGTTAGTAGAAATTTCACCCATAACTAAAATAAGCCCGGTACAGCAAGCGCACTCGCAAGCAACCCTAGCGTTAGGATCTTTTTCTAAAATTGCGTCTAAAACCGCGTCTGATATCTGGTCGCAAATCTTATCCGGATGACCTTCCGTCACGCTTTCACTTGTAAAAAATTTATTCATAGAAACTCTCTTTGTAAAATTTAGTAAAATTATTATATAATCTTTTATTTTAATTGTCAACTAAACGAGATAGTGTTAAAATACCTATATGAACGATAAACTTAACTTTAACTGTAATTTATGCCCCAACTTTTGTAACGTTGATAGAAGAACTCTAAAAGGCGCTTGCGGTGCAACTTACGATTTATCAATTTCAAAATACGGGCTTCACTACTACGAAGAACCCGTAATTTCAGGTACGAATGGTTCTGGCACGGTGTTTTTTACGGGGTGTAGCTTACGGTGTGCGTTTTGTCAAAACTACGAACTCTCTCGCGTTTTACGTGGAAAAACTATTTCGCATCTAGAACTTGTTGACATCTTCAAATCACTTGAAGATAAAGGCGCGCACAATATAAATCTAGTAACCCCATCACACTACGTAAAGCAAATAGCAAAAGCGTTTGAAATTTATAAGCCTAGTATCCCTATCGTATATAACACCCACTCTTACGAAACGCTAGAAAGTTTGAAGATAATCGCCCCATACGTTGATATATATCTTCCAGACTTAAAGTTTTATAGCCCCGAAATCTCTAAGCGCTACACTAATAAAGAAGATTATTTCAAAACGGCTACAACATCGATATCGTATATGCTAAACGCCAAAAAAACCGTTATAGAAAACGGGCTTATAAAGTCGGGCGTTATAGTTAGGCATTTAATACTTCCACTATGCGTAGGCGATAGCAAAAAAATAATAAACTGGTTTTATGAAAATCAAAAAAACGGCGCGTACCTATCTATAATGTCACAGTACACACCGCTTATTAAAAATGAAAAACTACCCGAACTCAACCGCAAAATAACTAGTAAAGAATATAACGCGGTACTTGACTACGCCTTGTCAAAAGGCTTAGAAAACGTGTTTATTCAAGACCTGTCGTCTGCTAGTGAAAATTACGTTCCCAAGTGGGACTACTAAAATTTTTTCTTTCGCCTTTTAAGGTTAAAATACTCTTTCAAGATTTTGCCAACTTCTTTCGGCTCTGCACCGTTTAACTTGTTTAGAACTTTTTTATACTCACCGTCATACTTTCTCATACGCTTATTTTGAGAAGTTTTACGCTAAATATGTAAAAAAAATCCTTGCACGCGCAAGGATTTTTTAGTGTTTAGTTCTTTCCAAGTTCTTTACTACGCTCGGCGCAGTATACGGCGCACTTATCTATCGTGGATAGTAAATTATCTTCTTCAAAGGCTTTAAGGCCAGCAAGCGTCGTTCCACCTTTCGAGCAAACGTCACTAATAAGTTCGTCAATTTCCCTATCTGAGTTTTCTATCATTTTAGCCGAGCCTATCATACTTTGAACGAGTAGTTTTTTGGCAACGCCCTTATCAACGCCACGCTTTATAGAACTTTCTAAAAAGCCCTTGTAAAAATAGTACTGAAACGCCGTGAAACTACCGCCTATCGGGATAACTTCGTCCATCAAATCTTCGGTGATTTCAACCACCTTTCCTATGGCGTTCATAATATCTATTGCAATTTTTTTGTCGCTAGCCGTTGCTTTATCGTTAAAACATATTACGCTACTTGCCTCGCCTATAAGCGCTGCGGTGTTTGGCATAACCCTTGCAACCCTAACGCCGTCTATCGCATTTTCTATGGTAGAAATTTTAACCCCTGCCGCAATAGTTATAATAAGTTTACCGCTAAGGTGCGAAAGATTAGATAAAAGCGAGTTAAAATCTTGTGGCTTTATTGCAAGAAGTACTATATCGGCAGAAGATAAATCTTTCAAACTATCAACGACTTTTACGCCCTTTTCTGCTATGGCGTTTTTAATGTCATTATTGAGTTCGTAAACTAAAATATCGCTAGGTAAAAAGGTTTTATTTATTATTCTATTTAGAATACTTCCGCCCATTTTACCGCAACCTATAAAACCTATTTTCATCTTATTTCTCCGTTGCCGTAAATTACGTATTTATAAGTGGTTATTTCTTTAAGCCCCATAGGACCGCGCGCGTGAAGTTTTTGGGTGGAAATACCTATCTCCGCGCCCATGCCGAAACAACCCCCGTCACTAAACCTAGTTGATGCGTTTGCATATACGCAAGCACTGTCAATACCAGATAAAAACTTATCAATAACCGCCTTATCGGTTGATATTATGCACTCTGAGTGCTTTGTTGAATACCTTTCGATATGAGATATTGCATCATCTACCCCGTCAACTACTTTTACGGATAAATCAAGCGAGTTATACTCGGTGTGATAACCGCTATCTTCTATAAGCGTGGCGGTAGGAAGATAGGAAATCGTATCTTCATTTGCGTATAGTTTTACTCCTTTTTCGATTGCAAACTTAGTAACGATAGGCGCAAAAGCATCAATTATATCTCTATCGATAAGCAAGGCTTCAAGCGAGTTGCAAACTGCGGGTTTTGAAGTTTTAGCGTTGTCTATAATTTTAATGGCAGTTTCAAAATTAGCCGACTTTTCAACGTAAGTGTGGCAAACGCCTGCGCCCGTTTCGATAACGGGAACGATAGAGTTTTCAACCACGTAGTTTATAAGGTTTTTACTACCCCTTGGGATAATAAGGTCGACCGAGCCTTTTGCTTTGAGAAGTTCGTTAGTTTCAAGCCTATCACTAAGTAGCATTATAGACGTTTCAGGTATCACGCTTGAAATTGCCTTTTTTATAATTTTAACTAAAAGTTCGTTAGTAAATTTTGCTTCCTTTCCACCTTTAAGAACGCAGGCGTTACCCGTTTTAATGCATAGCGCGGTAACGTCAACCGTAACGTTGGGGCGCGCCTCGTAAATAACGCCTATAACGCCCATAGGTACGCGAACTTTTTTGATATTTAACCCGTCTTTTGATACAAAGTCTTCAACCACTTCGCCTATCGGGTCATTAAGCGAAATAACGCTAAGTATATCTTTTGCAATCGCTAAAACTTGGCTTGATTTTAAGGTGAGCCTTGCTATCATACTTTCTTTCAAGCCGTTTTCACGCGCAAGAACTAAGTCCTTTTCGTTTTCCTTTTCGATAAGGTCGGCGTTTTCTATAAGCGCGTTTGAAATATTTTCAAGCGCTTTATTTTTTTCGCTTTCAGTTTTTAACGCTAAAACCCTGCTCGCTTTTTTTACACTTTCAAAATCTATCATAACTATTCCTTGATAATGGCAATATTATCGGCGTGAATTACCATTTGAGCGTGCCCGTTTTCTACGCTTATTTCCTTTAACGTATCGCTATTAAACGCGATTATGCCTTTACCTATAATCTTTCCGTCAAGCCCGCAAATTTCTACTATGCTACCGCTTGAAAAAGTGCCTTGGTATTCCTTAACACCGCAAGAGAGTAAACTTTTATGGTCTAGTAGAGCCTGCTTTGCCCCGTCGTCAACAACCACTTTACCACTTACGTTAGCACAGTAACTTAGCCAGTTTTTTCGCCTTGGAACGTTGCCGTTAGGCAAAAATAACGTGCCTAGGTTTTCGCCGTTTATAACGTGACTTAGCATAGGAATTTTATTATTTCCCACTATCATCATAGAAATTTTAGACGCGGTACAAATTTCCGCCGCCCTAATTTTAGTAATCATACCGCCCGTTCCCACTTTGGACGTGGGCGCTTTAGCAAGCGCTGAAACGCTTTTATCAACCTTTTTAACTACGGGGATAAGTTTCGCGTCACTATGCACTGAGGGGTTTTTATCGTAAAGCCCGTCAACGTCGGAAATAATTACTAGCATATCCGCACTAACGTTGAGCGCTATCATAGCGGCGAGCGTATCGTTATCGCCCACTTTTATTTCTTCGGTTGCGAGCGCGTCGTTCTCGTTGATAACGGGAAGTACCCCGTAGGAAAATAGCGCGTTTAAGGTATTGTTTAGATTGCGCATGCGAGAACGATTTCCAAAATCGTCGTGACTGAGAAGTATTTGCGAAGGCTTTATATCTACCTTTTCAAAGATTTGCTCGTACTTTTCCATTAAATACATTTGCCCTATTGCTGCAAGCGCTTGTTTTTTAGAAATTTTGGTAGGCTTTTTTTGTAAACCCATTTTGGTCATACCGATAGCGATAGCGCCGGACGTTATTAAGCAAACTTCCAGGCCACAGTCTTGTAACTTTTTAATTTCTTTTGCCAAGGTTAAAATTCTACCTTCGGCAAACTCGCCGTTTTCAAATAGTGACGACGAGCCTATTTTAAGAATAATTTTTTTCATAGCATTTCTCGTTTTTTCTAATTTTAACACTATACCTAAATTAAGTCAAGAAGGCGTAGCAAGTTTGCTACGCCTTTTATTATATATATTTATTATTTTCTACCCGTTGAGCCAAAACCGCCTTCACCGCGAACGGTTTCAGATAAACTTTCAACTTCAACGTAATCTACCGCAAAATAAGGCGTAATTACCATTTGCGCTACTCTTTCGCCCTTTAATACCGTTTGTGGCTCGGTGCCGTGATTGTGAAGGGCAACTTTAATCTCGCCACGGTAATCGCTATCGATAACGCCAACCTTGTTTGCAGGCGCTAAACCTTTTTTGCAAGCAAGACCGCTACGCGCGTAAATCAACCCAACCGTGCCTACGGGTATCGCAGTTGCTAGCCCCGTGCCTATAAACTTGGTTTCACCGGGGGCGATAACTACTTCTTCTTCAACGCTATATAAATCTGCGCCTGCTGAAAATTCCGTGCCAAACGTTGGCGTTACGGCGTTTTCGTTTAACTTTTTGAACTCAATGGTAATTTTATTCATAATCTTTTAGTATAACAACCTTATTTTCTTTTAACGACGATTTTACGTCAATAATGCGCTGGTTTTCAGAACCCTTAAATGCAAGTGAAATGTTCTTTTGCTCTTCAATGAATTTACCGTCCACCAAAACGTCGATAAGTGATAACATATCTTTCGTGATAGGCGTTGTAGCACGGCTTGGAGATAAAAGTTCTTTATCTAATAGGTAGCCCGTGTAACACCAAATATCTTTATTTGGAAATTCGCGCTTTACCCTTTGCAAAAAAGGATATAAAACTCGTTGGTTAGACGGTTCGAACGGCTCGCCACCTAAAAGCGACAACCCGTCCACGTAACTTTCTTTTAAGGAATTTATAATCTCGTCTTCCACCTGTTTAGTAAAAGGCAAACCGTAATTAAAATCCCACGCCTCACTGTTAAAACAGCCCTTGCATCTATGAGTGCAACCCGATACGAAAAGCGATGTTCTAACCCCCGTACCGTTGGCGATATCGTTGTATTTTATTGTAGCATAATTCATACTTTACCGCCTTATACGTTGGTTTTAGTTATATTTGCCATACGGCAAGTTATATTTTGACTACCGTCAAAGTGATATTTCGGCGTTGCCGAAGTGATATTTTTTACTATGGTAAAAAGTTGCGGATTTATTTTTTATATAAAAGAAACAACCACAACTTTCGCATAGCGAAAATTTCACTTGCCGTAGGCAAATATCACAATTTCGTAGAAATTATATCACTTTTGCCATCGGCAAAAATATCATTACTTTAATCGTTTATAACGACTTAAAGGTGTAAAACTCGCTCCTTAATCTCCTGCGTCCTACCCTGATTCCAATACTGAGTGCCGATATAACCGCAAGTTCTTCTTGCAACGTTCATTTTAGACTGGTCACGGCAACCGCATTTGGGGCATTCCCAAATAAGTTTACCGTCTTTATCCTTAACGATTTGGATTTCGCCGTTAAAACCACAGTTTTGGCAATAGTCACTCTTGGTGTTGAGTTCGGCGTACATAATGTTATCGTAGATAAACTGCATAACTTTAAGTACCGCAGGGATATTGTTTTGCATGTTGGGAACTTCGACGTAACTTATTGCGCCACCTGGTGAAAGGGCTTGGAATTCCGCTTCTAATTTAAGTTTAGTAAACGCATCAATCTCTTCGGTTACGTGGATATGATAACTGTTGGTAATATAGTTTTTATCGGTAACGCCTTCGATTATGCCAAAGCGTTGTTGAAGCGCTTTTGCAAACTTATAAGTAGTGCTTTCAAGCGGAGTACCGTAAATAGAATAGTCAACGTGTTCGGCTCTCTTCCACTTTTTAGTGTAATCGTTAAGCGCTTGCATTATTTTAAGACCGAATTCCTTGCCTTCGGGTTCGGTAAGTTTCTTACCCGTCATAGCGTAAACGGTTTCCCAAAGCCCAGCGTAGCCAAGTGAAATGGTAGAATAGCCACCGTGTAAAAGTTTATCAATGGTTTCACCCGGTTTAAGCCTTGCAAGTGCGCCGTGTTGCCATAAAATAGGCGCAGCGTCAGACACGGTGCCCGACAACCTTTCGTGCCTACATTGTAACGCTTCGTGACAAAGTTCCATACGCTTATCAAATACTTCCCAGAAAAGGTTCATATCCCTTTTAGCAGAAAGTGCGATATCTACAAGGTTTACCGTTACTACGCCTTGGTTAAATCTACCGTAGTATTTGGGGTTACCAACTTCGTCAAGATACGGAGTTAAGAAAGAACGGCAACCCATACAGGTATAACAGTGCCCGTCACCATTTTTGTCTTTTTTAAGTTCGAGCATAATCTTTTCAGAAATATAGTCGGGAACCATACGCTTAGCAGTACACTCCGCAGCGAGTTTAGTAAGGTAGAAATACGGGCTATCTTCGTGGATATTTTGCTCTTCTAAAACGTAGATGAGTTTGGGGAAAGCAGGGGTAATGTATACGCCCTTTTCGTTTTTAACACCGCGAATTCTTTGAACGAGCGTTTCTTCTATCATTATAGCAAGGTCTTTCTTTTCGCGTTCGCTCTTGGTTTCGCCAAGGTACATAAATACGGTGATAAACGGCGCTTGACCGTTAGTAGTCATAAGCGTAACTACTTGGTATTGTATAGTTTGAATACCGCGCCTTACTTCTTCACGCACGCGCTTTTCAACTATTTTATCAAGTGCTTGCGCGGTGATTTTAACGCCGGCGTCATCAAACTCGTCAATAACTTCTTTTCTGATTTTTTCACGAGAAATTTGAACGAAAGGCGCTAAGTGAGTAAGCGAAATACTTTGACCGCCGTATTGTGACGACGCTACCTGCGCAATAATTTGCGTTGCAATATTACAAGCAGTTGAGAAACTGTGCGGTTTTTCTATCATAGTACCCGAAATAACCGTGCCGTTTTGGAGCATGTCTTCAAGGTTAACAAGGTCACAGTTGTGCATGCGCTGAGCGTAATAGTCGGCATCGTGGAAGTGAATTAACCCGTCTTCATGCGCGGATACGATATGTTGGGGAAGAAGTATACGCTTTGTAATATCCTTTGAAACTTCGCCCGCCATATAGTCACGCTGAACGCTGTTAACGGTGGGGTTTTTGTTGGAGTTTTCTTGCTTAACTTCTTCGTTGTTGCAATCAATTAAAGAAAGAATTCTATCGTCAGTGGTGTTAGACTTTCTTACAAGTTGCCTTTTATAACGATAGGTGATATAAGTTCTTGCAAGGTTAAAAGCCCCAAGGCGCATAATTTCGTTTTCAACAAGGTCTTGAATTTCTTCTACGCTTAAAGAACGCGTTCTAGACGCGCATATCCCTTGAACTTTAACGGCAAGATCACGAATTTGTTCATCCGTAATTCTATCGTCTTCCACAACTTCTTTGTTCGCCTTGATTACAGCGCCCAAAATTTTGTCTAAATTAAACTCTACTTCTTTACCACTTCTTTTGATTATTTTCATATTGTTTTCTTCCTTTTTTATCGGTGCTTTTATAGTATAGCACACTTGACGCAAATAAACTGTTGCATTTGCAACTATTTTGAAATTATTTTTAGAAAAAACACAATATGTTGTGGTTACAAGAAAACCTTAACCACGATATACATTTTATAAATTTCGTATTTTATGCGGATATATCGGTGTTTTTAAGGTTTTTATTCAAAAGGGCTGTTATCTATATATAATATATAAATAAATATTTATAAAATAAAAAAAGCCCTACGCCACTTGGCGTAGGGAACTTTTTATTCTTCGCTAGGAATTAAGTCTTCGTAAACTTCGGTATAGTATTTAACCGCGCTTTCTAAACTGTTTTTGAAGAAGGTTTCAGTTATTTTAGAAACGTTGTCAAGCACGAGCGCATCTTTTTGATATTCCTTGAAAAGATACGGGATAGTATCTTTATTAGAACTGTCGTTCGCTTGGGCTTTGAAAGTAGTTATATCAATGTTAGTTGCTGTGGGGTTTATAACCTTGGTACATAAAATGATGTGATAACCGTATCTAGTTGCAACTACTTCGTACGCGCCAACGCCCGCGTCTACTACATTTTTAGCAGCGTCTGCAAATTCGGGAACGTAGGTATCTTTACTCGTTTTGGGTGAGTATACGTAACCGTAGTTGTCTTGCAACGAGCCACCGTCAGTCGAATACGCGAACACTAAATCTTTGAATTTAGCCATATCGCTATCGCTTATAACTTCTTCGTTTGTGTATCCTGCAATTCTACCAGAATATCCACTAAATCCCATAATGGTAGAAACTGACGAGTAAAATGAGTCAAACGGAATTTCATTACCTTTTACAGACTTGTAAGAATAAGCGGTTTGCTCGTCATTATAATCGTCGTGATAAACGTACGATTGAGCGCCTAAAATGTTACCTTGATATTTAGTAAGAATATCGTAACCTTCGGTTTTAACGTACTTTTTATCAAACGAGAAGGTCTTCGTAGTCTCGTCGTACTTGCCGTAGTTTTTCTCTACCCAACTATCTCTTAAATCTTTTGCGGTAAGAGTTTTCAAAAGGTTTTCACGCGCTTTTGCTCTTTCGGTTGCGGTTAACGAACCGTTGCCCGTAAGGCTGTCATAAATTGCGGTTTGCTCGTCACTAAATCCTATTAAAAGGTTGATAACGTAGCCGTATTTACCTTCGGTTGCAGTAGGATTATAAACAACTAAACTAGTGTCACTCGCTTTTGAAAGAGCATCTTCATAAGCGGTATAGTTATTTTGGTATTTTATTTTTTGAGTATCGTAAATGTTTTTGTATGCGTTGAAAAGCGCGTCGTCGTCAGCGAGTTTTTTCTCGTTTTCATTTTGAAGAGCAAGTTCGTATTTAGCAAGTATTTGACTTTCAAAATTCGATTCTAAAAGGTCTTTGAAATAGGTAAGAGTTAAGAACTCGTCACCCGTAGAAGGCGCTTTCTTTGCAGCCTCAGCGGAAGTGATAAAGCCTAACTTTTTAAGATCTTTGATAAGTCTGTTTACGGCGGTTCTTTCGCTAGCGTCTACCGTAAAGGTTTCACAATATTTTTTGTAAACTGCAAGCGATAAATCGTACTTGGTTTGATAAGTTGAAAGGTCAAGACCAAGTTCCGCGTCCTTATTCGTTTTTTGGTACGCCTTGTAGAATTCGCTTTCTACGTCAACAACGCTGGCTACGGGGTCGTATCTTAATTCCCACTCGTTATAAGTTTCTTCACTCGGAACGGTCAAAGTAGTTCTCACAACGCCTTGGAAGGTTTCGTAAGGGTCGTGATCGTGCTCGTCTTCTTCTTCGTCTTTATAACCGTTGATGTATTGTTGAACTGACGAGAGTACCGAGTGTTTAACTTCGTAATACTCGTATTCGGTTAAGAACTTATCAAGCCCGTCCGTCTTCTTAACGGTGGTAGGCGCGTCACCTTTATAGTTGTTAGTCGTCAAGATGTTTTCAATAGAAGTTCTTTCTGCAAAGTTCACGCTTGACGCTTGCTGGAAATACCCTACCGTATTGATAGAAGATGCACCCGTGAGCGCAAGCCTTGCCTGTTGAACGAGTATTTTATTTTTTACTAAACTTTCAAGTAAAATTTCGTAAGTTTCTTTCTCGCCCATACCTTGGTATTGAATGTAATAGTAACCCGACGAGTTGTAAGCGGATACGAGTTCACGCTTATAAACGTCTTCTTTAAGCGCATCGTCTACCGCTACGGTTGCTATAACCTGAGCCATATCTCTTTCAGCGTTGGTGGTTATGAGTTGGCAACCGCTAAGCATAAAAATCGACATAACCGAGGCAACGGCAAGTGAAGTTATTTTGGCAAAAAGTTTTTTCATATAAATCTCCGTCTTTAACAAAAAGGGCATAAAACCCCTTATATTTAATATAATAGCGTTACTATTATACAAAATAATCTATTTTATTGCAATACTTTTTTCTAAGTTTTCTTAAATTTTACAGTATTTATCTTAATTTTCAAGCGAAAGAAACTCAATCATCGCTAAAATTTCGTCGTGAGGCTTGCCTCCTTGAACGTTAAATACGAGTACGGGGCGCTCGTCAAACGTCAAGGTAACCGCGTTTTTATACTCTTTTAAGCGGTTGGTAACCCTTCCGTCTTTTAGACTTTGTAAATTTCTAAGCGTAAGTTTTGCAACGCCTAGTGAAACGGTGAGTTTTATAGCGTCCACGCTTATTGCTTTTATCTTTAACACGGCTATATCAATAAGCGTTAACACGGCAGGTGGAACTTTGCCAAACTCTTCGGTTAGATAGTTGAGTATGCGCTCTTTGTCGCTACGAGATGAAATCTCTGCAATTTGCTTGTATATATCCATACGCGTTTTTTCGCTTTCGATATAACTTTCGGGGATATACGCGTCGGCTTTAATATCGAGTTCAAGTTCGGCGTTTTTAGTAACTTCGCCTAGTTCTTCTTTGAGAAGTTTACTGTAAAGTTCGTATCCAACGCGGTCTAAATGCCCGTGCTGTTCTTTACCTAAAACGTTGCCCGCGCCACGAAGTTCTAAATCTCGCATTGCAATTTTATAACCGCTACCCATCTCGGTATATTCCATCAGTGCGGAAAGGCGCTTATACGACGCATCCGTCAAAATCTTGCCTTCGGTATAGGTAAAGTAGGCGTAAGCCATCAAGTTACCACGGCCAACTCTACCCTTTAACTGGTAAAGAGTAGAAAGCCCTAAACGGTCACTACTTTCAACGATTAAGGTGTTTGCGCGCGGAACGTCTATGCCGTTTTCTATAATGGTGGTTGCGATAAGCACGTCCGCCTCGCCGTTATAAAACGCCATTACGCTGTTTTCAAGTTCCTTTTCAGGCATTTGACCGTGCCCAACTATTATCTTTGCCGTGGGAACGATTTTTCTAACCTTATCGGCAAAAAGATAAATATCTTCAACGCGGTTATATAAAATAAACGCCTGCCCACCCCTTGAAAGTTCGCGGGAAAGTGCGTCTTTTATAAGCGAATCGGTAAGTTCCGCCACCACCGTTTGAACGGGAATTCTCTGCTTGGGCGGAGTGTTTATCGTACTTATATCGCGTATGCCAGATAGAGACATATGAAGCGTTCTCGGTATAGGCGTAGCGGATAAAACTAGCGTGTCCACGTTTTCTTTTATGAGTTTAAGTTTTTCCTTGTGCTCAACGCCGAAACGCTGTTCTTCGTCAACTATCAAAAGCCCTAAATCGTAAAACTTTATATCCTTTGAAAACAACCTATGCGTGCCGATAACGAAATCGACTTCGCCGTTTTCTATATCTTTTATTAGTTGTTTTTGCTGTTTTGGGGTTTTGAAACGGTTAAGAACGCCTATTCTCACACCAAAACCGCTAAACCTTTGAACTGCCGTAAGGTAATGTTGCTGTGAAAGTATAGTGGTTGGCGCTATCATAGCAACTTGCTTTCCGTCCATTACCGCCTTAAAGCAAGCGCGAAAAGCAACTTCGGTTTTGCCAAAGCCAACGTCGCCACAAAGCAGTCTGTCCATAACCTTACCGCTTTCCATATCCGCCTTTATCTCTTGCATTGAAGAAATCTGGTCTTCCGTCTCTTCAAAACCAAAAGAATTGTCAAACTCGTAAGTTAAAGCGTTGTCTTCTGAAAAAGCGTAACCTTTCATTGCTTGGCGCTCGGCGTAGAGTTTTTTTAGATTTACCGTCATTTTAGAAATTGACGCTTTTACCCTTTCTTTTATCCTTTCAAACTCGCCGTTACCTATTTTGTTTAAGGTGGGCGTTTCACTACCGCCTAAGTACTTTGAAAGCCTATCCATTTGGTCGGTAGAAACGTATAGCCTATCACCGCCGGCGTATTCGAGTTCAACGTAGTCTTTACCGCCTTCAACGGTGTTTATGCGCTTAACTCCTTTAACGAGCCCAACGCCAAACCTTTCGTGAACGGCAAAACCGCCGACTTCCGGCGCGGTAAATAGGTCGCCACGCTTTCTTTTAACGGGCTTTCCCTGTGATTTTTTAGCAAATAAGTCACCCGTGCCGATAATCGCAAGATTACCGTCTTGATGGATAAACCCACAGTCAAGCGTAGCGGTTGAAACTACTATTCCGCTCGTGTTTTCGTCAAATTTATCACTAAACTTTACGGGAATTTTACTCTCTAAAAGTTTGTAGTAAACCTTTTCGGCGTTCATATAGTCGCCACAGCACAAAATAACCGTAAACCCTACGACTGACCAACCCCTAACGTCCGATACTAAATCGTCGGATTTTAGAAAATATCTCGATATAGGAGTACTTCGTAAATTGTACGTTTTAAGCGGGTTAAAAAAAGGAACTTTCGCCGTTAGCGTTTGAACAGCAAGAGAGTTGTAGTTTGACAAAAGTTCATTAACGTAATCGCCAGACGATACGGCGCTACTTATAAAATCAAGCCCTTCACCCGTTCTAAGTATAGAATCTACCCTTTCAAGGTGCTCTTTATAGTGATAATATAGGTTTTCGCCCGTGATTTTACCCTCGTCGTAAATAACTACCGTGTCGTTTGAAAAATAGGGCGTAAAATCGCTAGTCGAATTATTTATTAGCGGAAAGATATATTGTAGCGAGGGGTCGAACAAATCGCTTTCGAGTTTTGAAACGATTTTATCATAAAGCGCTTTTGCCTTTTCGCCAACTAGTAAACTACCGTACTTTTTACAAGCAGTTTTGAGTTTTTGCTTGATACCTTCTACTTCGCTAGCGTCTATAAAACAGTCGGTAACGCCAAGCAGGGTAACGAAAGATTTTTCTTCCCCCCTTGCTTTAATTTTTTCAAGCGTATCCCCAAAAAAGTCAAGCCTAAACGTGGATATTTCGTTTATCGGATACACCGTAAGCGTGTCGCCACGAAGAGAAAAAGTACCTGCGCTTTCACACTCTTCGCACCTAGTATAACCGAGTTTTACTAGCGTTTCAGGTAGGGACAAAATGTCGTAATCTTTATCTTTTTCAAACGTAAAACGGGGCACTTTTCTTGGGAAAAGTTGCATAAGTGCTTCAAACGTGGTAACCGTTATTTTAGCGCCGTTTTCTATCTCGTAAAGCGCAGTTAAACGCTTATATAAGTTTTCTTTATCAAAAGTAGATTTATATAAAAGTGCATCGTCTTTGGGGTTTAATAAAACCACCTTTTCACCCGATATTTGCGCTATTTCTTCCACTGCTTTTTTAGCGGTTATTATATCTCTAACTATATATAAAACGGGCGCGTCGAAAGTTGCAACAAGCCTACACTTTTCAGCAAACGAAACGCCGAAAACTGCGGTGGGAATTCCACCGCAGACGTCGTTTATTATTTGATTGTAGTCTTTGCCAAATCTTTCTTGGCGCAATAGTTTTTTAAGCATAATTAACCGTTAAATTTATTCATCACAACGTCAATTTTATCGCCTTTTATAAACGAAATTACCGCATTTGACGCTCTATCAATAGCATTTTCAAACTCGCTAAAATTGATATCGGATAAAACGTAGTCAACCAAATCTCCCCTAAACCCGTCGGGCTTACAGCCAACCCTAATTCTTGGAAACTCACTACTGCCTAGGTGTAAAACTATGTTTTTCATACCGTTGTGAGTGCCGGCTGAACCTTTTTGGCGAATTCTGATGCTTCCTTTATCGATATCGATATCGTCGTATATAACTAGTAAATTTTCTGTTGGAACTTTATAAAAATCTACGATACTTTTAACGCTTTCGCCACTTAAATTCATATACGTTTGCGGTTTTATAAGTATAATCTTTTCTCCACCGAGATTTATAGTAGCGTATAGACCTTTATGCCCTTTTTTGTCGATAGACGCGCCGAGTTTACTTGCAACTTCGTCAATCACCATAAAGCCTAAATTATGAACGTTTTTAGCGTATTTTCTATCGGGGTTGCCTAACCCTACAACGATTTTCATACAGCGCCTACCTTGTCTTTTTGTTAAAGTATACATTATTTATCGCTTTTTTGCAACCTAAATAACCCAAAATGGGTTTACATTAGATAAAATTAGTGATAAAATAAACTTAATTTATAGGAGTTTACTATGGACTTAAAACTTTTATACGGCGAAAACGCCGACGTTCAATCAAAAATAAACCGCATTGAAAAACTTAAAGACGTGTTTTATGTGGGTGAAGGTTGCAAACCAACGCACGTATTTTCATCGTCTGGTAGAGCCGAAATTTTAGGCAACCACACCGACCACAATCACGGGCTCGTGATGGTAGCGTCCATCTCGTGTGACGTTATAGCCTGCGTTAAAAAGCGCGACGATACGATAGTTAAAATTTGTTCAGAAAACTATCCGCCCGTTGAAGTTGACATTAGCGACTTATCTCCAAAGCGTTCGGAACTCGGCACGTCGGACGCGCTTGCGCGTGGCGTTGCCCGTGCAATAAACGATAGGGGCTTTGAAATTAAAGGCTTTACCGCCTACACCACTAGCAATATCTTTAAGGGTGCGGGGGTTTCTTCTTCCGCCGCGTTTGAAGTTTTAACTTGTGAGATTTTTAACGTTTTGTATCTTGACGGTAAACTTACCGACGTTGATAGAGCGGTAATTTCGCAATACGCTGAAAACGTTTATTTTGGAAAACCTTGCGGAATTTTAGACCAAAGCGGTATATCTATCGGTTCGCTTGTAAAACTTGACTTTAATAACCCCACCCAGCCAACCATTAAAAAACTCACTCCGCCAAAAGGCTACACTCTCGTTTTGACGAACACCGGTGGTAGCCACGCGCAACTCACTTCACACTACGCGCAAATTCGCAAAGATATGGAAGAAATTGCCCAGTACTTTGGCAAAAATGTTTTGCGTGACGTTCCTAAGAGTGATTTTATTAAATCGCTTCCTACCCTTAAAAGAAGATATTCTGGTCGCGCAATTATGAGAGCGATGCATTTTTACAACGAAAACGACAGAGTAAATGTTGCCGAAAAAGCACTAGAATTAGGCGACACCGCTACCTTTATCAAAGCGATAAACGAGTCTGGGCTTTCAAGCC
The DNA here is from genome assembly GCA_017504795.1 of Clostridia bacterium. Taxonomy (GTDB): domain Bacteria; phylum Bacillota; class Clostridia; order Christensenellales; family Borkfalkiaceae; genus HGM11412. The sequence goes on from JAFVQM010000029.1 coordinate 33,604, forward strand.
TTACCCTACTTCAAAACTGCCACGTCCCTGGGGACGTTCAGCAACCGGTAGTACTCGGCATAGAAATCTCGCGTGAAATAATAAAAGACGGGGCAGTTCGAGTTCACGGCGGTGGTTTTGCAGGTTCAATTCTCGCTTTCGTTAGCGACGGAGAAGTTAAAAACTACGTTAGGTTTATGAAAAACGTTTTCGGCAACAATAACGTGTTTGAAGCGTCTATTAGAAACGTTGGTACAACGCTTATTGAAGTTTTGTAACATTTTAGTATAAAATACGACTTTTTAGTGTAAATAACACCACCTTGTATATGGTAAAACGTATTCAAGGTGGTTTTATCATGAAAAAAAATAAATTAACTTACGTAAACGTAATATCTACGATTATTTCAGCAGTATTTTTTACTCTTCTAAATTCAAGCGTATCGGCATCGTCGTATCTTAGCGTATCATTACTTAACGCGCTACTTTATTTGGGAACGAATTCCTTTTCAGTTTTTTTCGCTTTCGTTTTAGGTTTTATATTAAACTTTAACTTAAACAAAACAATTTGCGGAATAATTTGCGCTCTTCTCGTTTGCCCCGTATTTCGATAATGAAGAAAAAAAAGATTAAAATAGGCGCTAAAATACTACCCCTATCCTTACTATCTATCCTGCCATTTATATTTTTAGGAAACTTTGAAGACAAAACCGTTATTTTAATTCAAGGCGCAATTTCGATAGTTTTAACTTTAATTTTCATATCGTCGTCACGCGTGGTTTTTATTAAGCGGTTTAAGTACAAATGCGGGGTGGACGAACTCGTGTGCCTTGCAATTTTTTCCTTTTTAATAGGCGTTGGGTTTATAAATTTATTCGGCTTTTATCTATACCGCTCGGTTGCCATATTTATAATGCTATCGTCACTATATATCTTTGGCGGTGGTAAAACTACAATAGTTTCAGTAGTTATTGCACTCGCCCCGTCTATTCTATCTCTTAACCTAGATTATATTGCCTGTTTTACGCTAATTACCGCCCTATCGGTTATTTTTTATAAAAAATCTAAGTTTTTATGCGCGCTTTCAGCCCTAGCGGTTGACGTTGCTTTTTTAGCCTTACTAAAACTCTACGGCGCGTTTTATTATCTAGACGTTTTATATTCAGTTATCCCCGTTTGTCTATTTTTATTCTTGCCTAACTCATTGTTTGAAAACCTTAAAAGTAAAGCAGATAGACTAAGCGAAAAACTTCTGTCAAAGTACGCCATCAACCGCATGCGAGTTAACGTTTCTGGAAAACTTTACGACGTTGCAGGTGTTTTTAGCGAGATGAAACAAGGCTTTGAAAAACTTAAAAACACCGCGTCAAGTGGCGACGATTTGTTTGGGCGCATGGCGGACGAAGTTATGCTTTCAGTGTGCGAAAGTTGCCCGTCTTTTGCAAGGTGTAATCAAAAAAATATGCCCGAGCGAGACGAACTTATAAAAATAATATCAGTAGGCGTTGCGAAAAACCGAATATCGCTAATCGATCTTACTAAAAAGTTTGCAGAATCTTGTGGATATCTAAATTCTATAATATTTGAGATTAACTCACTTATAGGAAAGTACCGTGAAAAAGTAAAAGAAATTAACGATTTATCTAGCGGTAAAGAACTAATAACTATGCAGTCGGACGGGGTTTCCGGCGTACTTAAAAATATGGCGCTTGACTTTTCTAAAAACCTATCATACCTTGGCGAAACAGAAAAGAAAGTTGGTTCGTTCTTACATAAAAAGGGAATAACCTTTATTGAAATTATGGCGCTAGGTTATGACGACTTCGTTGAAATTAGCCTTATTATATCGCCTGACGAACTCGATATAACCGCATTATCTACCGCCGTTTCAGAAGCGCTAGAATGCAAAATGAACGTAGTATCTAAAACGGCAATTTCTATAAACTCGTGCGCGGTGACCTTGCGCCCCGCACCATTATACGACGCGGCTTTCGGGCTATCAACCGCCAAGAAAAACGGTTCTATATCAAGTGGAGATACCCACGCCTTAACTAAAATTGACGACGGGTGTTTTCTAATCGCGCTAAGCGACGGTATGGGTAGCGGAAGTTATGCGAACCAAACGTCGTCAACGGCGATATCGCTTATAGAATCGTTTTACAAAGCGGGGCTTGAAAGTAAAGTTATCCTAGGTATGGTCAACAAGGTTTTAGCACTCAATACCGACGACAACTTTTCCGCTATCGACGTTTTGACCGTAAACCTTTTCAAAAACCAAGGCGACTTTATAAAAATAGGCTCGCCCGCTAGTTACCTTATCACAAATGACAGTATTCAAATTATAGAAGGCAACTCTTTACCCTTAGGAATTTTAGACGACTTAAAGCCCACCGGCGTAACCATACCCGTTGACGAAGGCTCGACCGTTTTAATGGTGACCGACGGCATATCCGACGCTTTCGGTTCATCAACCGACCTTATATCGTACCTTAAAACCTTAAAAACTCTAAACCCCCAACGCCTTGCTGACGACGTTTTGAAAAAAGCCCTACTCTTAGACGACGGTTCTCCCAAAGACGATATGACCGTTTTAGCCGTAAGAATTTTCAAAAAGGCGTCATAATGGTCTTGATAAATATAACTTTTATCGTATAATAACCTTGCGTCTGGAATACTAAACGGGGGGAAGAAAACGGAAGTGAAAACAATTATTATAAAAGCGAATAAATACCGCAAAATGTTAGCGCTTAGTAGCGGCGACTTAGCGCGTTCGACCGATTCTTTTAAGGTAAAAACCTGTGAACGATATTCAAATAGTCGTAACGTTTCTACAAAATTACAGTCTTGACGTGGTTATTCTCAGCGCGATAATAACCCTAATTACCAACCTAGTTAAAAAAGTTTTACCACAAAAGTTAAATAACTTTAAGGGGTACTTGCCATTTTTGTTCGGCATAATTTTCTACGCCATTTACTCTTTTTTACTATCGCAAAATCTAAGCGTTTTCGAAATTTTTAGTCGGGGGATTCACTCGGGCGGTATCGCAACGCTTATTTACGCGTTTTATAAACATATTCTTAAATCAAAAGGCAACGTTACCGTCGCTATATCCGACGTTTTGAAAGGAATTTTATCGTCGGGCTCGATAAGTGGCGTTTCCAAAATCATTTCAAACCTTTTCAAAACTCAAATTCCCGAAGATGAAATGTGCGTAAAAATAGAAGAAATTCTCAAAGAAAACACCGACGTTTCAGGCGACGTTTTAACCGCGGTTGCAAAACTAATAACTAAAACGTTATCTCAAAAAAAGTAAGTTTTTAAGAAACGGGGCGAGGGGGATATCCCCTCGCTTTTTTATTGCATAATTTTTCGCCTATTATTGATAATAACTTTATGAAACTTTATAAAGATAGAGAAAAATGCGTAAACGAAATTAAAAAAAGGCTTGATAGCGACGATATAATTTATTTTGATTTTACCGCCCAAAACACCTATTTTACCGCAATTTACGCCGAGAGTTTATCCGATAAAACTATGCTTGGCAAACAAGTTATAGAGCCACTTCAACAAAAGGCAAGTTTTTCGTCGATAAACGAAGTTATAAAATCAGTAACACTACCCGAAACGGATACCTTGCAAACCTTTACAGACTGCATTGATAAAATTATCGCAGGGGATGCGGTTATCATAATTAACGGATTTGATAGCGCAGTTTCGGTGTCTACTAAAAAACCGTCTGCAAGAGCGGTGACTGAACCGCCTACCGCGTCTATTCTAAAAGGTCCGAGAGAAGGTTTTGTAGAAAACTCGCAAACGAATATGAGTTTAATTCGTCAGCGGTTGAAAACGCCCGACTTAAAGTACGAAAAATTAACGGTGGGCAAGCAGTCTAAAACGACGGTGGGGCTCGTTTATATATCGTCTATCGCAAACCCGAAACTCATAAAGACTATAAGGGATAAAATCAATAAAATTTCGGTTGACGGAATTATTGATAGTTCGTATATCATAAAGTGCATTTCCGATAGAAAAACGTCAATGTTCAAGCAAGTTGGCAGTACCGAAAAACCCGATATTTTTTCGGCTAAACTCTTAGAAGGAAGAGTTGGAATTATAGTTGACGGCTCGCCTATCGCACTCACCGCACCGTTTGTATTTTTAGAGGACTTTCAGTCAAGCGAAGATTACTATATAAACACCTATAAGGCGAATTTCGCTAGAATTTTAAGAATTTCGGCGGTAATTTTATCTATACTTTTACCCGCCTTTTTCGTGGCGGCGCAACTGTTTCACTTGCAGTTTATTCCGCTTGCTTTTTTGCTAACTATCGTAGGGAGTATTAAAGGCATTCCCTTATCTCCTAGCGTTGAAATGTTCGTAACGCTACTTATATTTGAAATACTAAACGAGGCAAGTATTAGAATGCCTAGATACGTAGGTATTGCAATGAGCGTAGTAGGGGCGCTAGTTCTTGGTGAAACTGCGGTTAACGCAGGTATGGTTTCAACGCCAACGATTATGATTATAGCGCTATCTGGAATTTGCTTTTACGTTGCTCCCGACCTTAACGAAACGCTATCAGTACTTCGGCTTATGTTTTTAACGATAGCAGGGTTTATGGGCGGTTACGGTATAGTGCTTTTAGGCGCTGGGCTCATAACTTATCTATGCGATTTTAACTCGTTTGGAACGCCTTATCTATCGCCTTACGCACCGATAAACTTTGGCGATATGCAAGACGGGCTTATTATGAACTTCTTTGCCGAACAGAAAAAACGCCCGTCCTTTTTACAGCCAAAAAACAAAATTAGAAAGGGGGAACTATGAGTAAAATTTCATCTAGGCAACTTTCTTTTATAATAGCGGTCTTATTTTCAGTAGTTAAATTCTACGTTTTGCCGGCGCACGTTTCGGGGTTTTCTAACGAGGCTGGATATCTAGCGCTACTTGTAAACTTTATTATTGATTTTTTACTTTTGCTTATATGCCTATATATAGTAAAAAATCAACCTAATTCTAGCGTTTACGAAACTAGCTCTAAACTGTTTGGCAAAACGTTTACTAAAATCGTGTTTATAATCTACGCCGTTTACTTTTTAATTAAGGCGTTTATTCCTATACTAGAACAAAAAAACACAATAAGTTTAACCTTTTACGAAAGCCAACCCACTCTTTTAATTTTTATGCCTTACTTTATAGTTGGCTTTTATATAATATTAAAAGGCGTGAACGCCTTTTCGCGTAGCGTTGAACTTATAAGCATTCTTTGGGTGTCTGGCTTACTAATAACCTTATCTCTTTCTATTCCAGCGGGCGAGTACGCATCGCTACTTCCTATAATTCAACCCGTAAAAAAAGTTTTTTCAGGAACGGTTAACTCCTTTATTTGGTTTGGCGACCCTTTGGCAATTCTTTTTTTAGCCGAATTTTTAATAGATAAAAAAGGGTTATATAAAAAGGCGATAATAGGCTACGTAGTTGGCGCGGTGGCAACGCTTATTCTCGTTATGGTTTTTTACTCAGTGTTTCAAGGCATTGCGGAAAGGCAGTACTACGCGCCTATTAAAATGAGCAAATACTCTATAACCTTATCAAATATAGGTAGACTTGATTATTTTGGCTCGCTTATGTTTTCACTAGTTAGCGTGTATTCTATGACGTTACCTATGCTTCTTGCCACCGTTTGCATAAATAAGGTTATAAACCTTAAAAACAACTATATCGTTCCGCTTATAGTAACGCTTTTAGAACTTGCGCTAGTGTTCTTTTTCCAAAACGAAATATTTCAAAATATAAAGTTCGTTCAAACCTATATACTGCCGTTTATGCTTATTGCTTGTTATATACTTCCGCTAATACTGTTTTTCGGAGTTGTATTTAGCAAGCAAAAAAAGAACGTTAAGGGGGTTTATGATGTATAAGCGCGCTAAGTTTTTTATGATAATATTTTTTATAATTTTTATAAACTTTTTAACGCTTGACTTTTTGCTTATAGACGTCGAAAAAACCGCACTTATCGTAGCGATAGGTATAGATAAAAGTGAAAGTGGCTACGAAGTTACCGCCCAAATAGCCGTACCCGAGGCGACGAATCAGTCAACTAAATCAAACGAGTCTGTAATATACGCAACGGGCGAAACGCTATACGACGCTATAAGCGACATAGGTAGCCGAACTGGTTGGTATCCTAAACTGAGTTTTTGCAATCTTATAATACTCGGGAATAAGGTGTTTGAAGAAAACGTTATGGGCGTTGTTGACTTTTTCGTTCGGTCGTATAAAGTTGAAGATAGCGCAATACTTTGCGCAAGTGAAAAAACCGCGAAAGAAGTTCTTCTTTCCATTTCGCCACTAGATAACATTTCGAGTTTTGCGCTAACTAAAATTTTCGTTCGCGACCATAACAGCGCTAGTAAAATACTAACTACGTCTATCAAAGACTTTGCAAAATTCTACTACTCGCCTTGCAAATCGGGGTTTATGCCTATGATTAAGATGATTGACACCAAAGATAAGGGAAATAATACGTCGCAGGCATCGTCACTCACGTCAAACAGCGGTGCTAGTAGCGAAGGCGAGAAAAACACCCCCGTCGTTTACGATGCGGATACCTGCCTATTATTTTCAAAAGGCTATAAGACGGGCGAGATTTCTGGCGACGAGTGCTTGTTCTATTCGCTGTTCGAAAAAAACGTTAACGAGGCGTTTTTTAACCTTGAAATCGTTGACGAAGACGGTAACCGCGGTAAAGCCCTTATAGGGATAAGGCGGGTAAACTCGTCTATTAAACTTGAATACGACAACGATATTCCAACGCTCAAAGGAAATATGAAACTTTGGATACAAATTAGCGATACCGACTTTCCGCAGTCAATGAAACAAATTGCAACGATAGGTAGGCTTAGCGAAAATATGCTGGAAAAAGCGTCTAATTACGCCGTTACTACCCTTAACACCTTGTTTGAAAAAACGGTGAGCGCAGGCTGTGATATTTTCGAAAGTAAAAATATGCTTTATAGGTTTCATAACGACAAGTTTTCTTCCCAAGAAAAAAATTTTTTAACAAAATTAAAATGCGATTTTAACGTTACTTGCCAAAACTATATTTAATTGATATAATAACGTTATGAAGTACGATAAAATCTTATTAGACCTAGATAATACGGTTATTGACTTTGACGATGCCGAAAGCAACGGCATACGCTTAACTTTTGAAGAGTTCGGCTTGCCGTTTGAAGAAAAATATCTAAATTCCTTTCATGAGATAAACGACAATCTTTGGAAGATGCTTGAAAAGGGTTTGGTCGACCGCCCTACGCTTATTAAAGTTAGGTTTGAAAAACTGTTTGCTCTTTATAATATAAAGGGTGTGTCCCCGCTTGATTTTAACGAAAAGTATCTTGTAAATTTATCTAAGGGCAGAAAGTTAATAAGCGGTGCGTCCGATACAATCAAGCAAGTTTATAACCTTGGCGCTAAGTGTTATTTTATCACTAACGGTGCGATAAAAGTTCAAAAAAACCGCCTTATAGGTCAACCTTTTATGCCTTATATATCTGGAATTTGCATTTCAGAAAGCGTTGGCTCTAAAAAGCCTGACAAGGCGTTTTTCGATAAAGCGGAAGAGTTGTTTAAGATAAAATTCGATAGTAAAACGCTAGTTGTTGGCGACAGTTTATCTAGCGATATACAAGGCGGAATAAACGCGGGGTTAGATACTTGCTACGTCAATAGAAAGCGCGAAAAAAACCTATCTAATATCACCCCAACTTACGAAATATACGACATTAAAAATCTAATAGATATAGTAAAATAAGTGGTCAAACGACCACTTATTTTCATATTATACATTATGTATGATAGAGATAAAGCCCTTGCTTACGCTAAGCGCTGGGCACTTTCAAGAAACCCTAGTTTTTACGACTTTTCTAGTATTGGTGGCGACTGCACTAACTTTTGTTCTCAATGTCTATACCAAGGCGCTGGCGTTATGAACTACACCCCTATTTTAGGCTGGTATTATAACTCTATAAATAGTCGCGCACCGGCTTGGTCGGGCGTTAACGAGTTTTATAACTTTTTAACTAATAATCAAGGTGCTGGTCCGTATGGTAAAATTTGTAACCTTGGCGAACTTGAAGTTGGCGATTTTATACAATTAGGTAACGGTAGCGGTTTTTATCATTGTTTATTCGTAAGCGGTTTTAAGGATATTATTCCGCTAGTATGCTCACACAGTTACGATAGGCTAAACGCCCCGTTAACAGACTTTTACTACGAGCGCATCCGCCCTATAAAAATACTCGGCGTTAGATATTAAAAAACCGTGGGGTTTCCCACGGTTTTTTTACTGTGTTAGATTATGTTTTATCAAAATTCGAGAGTGTATTCACATCTCCAATTAGTTAAATTATTCCACCAAATTCCAAGAAAACCTGGTCCACCAGCATACATTTCATATACTAGTACCACTTCAATTTTCTCAATTATTTTATTTTGGTCAATATCTTCGTTGCTTAGTAATTCTATAAATGTTCCTTTAGTTTTACCATCAAGAAAATTAGTTTTATTGACTTCTTTTTGAGTATCATCAGTATAAGTTATCCTTATCCAGTAAGCACCTTTTCCTATAGTTTCAGAAATATTAGTATTTGCCACAGCATTAGCCGTATCGCTTGCAATGCTTTGTGCTGCAGCCACACCATTTCCTAATGGTAATTCCAAAATATTTTCAAGTAAATTATATTTTATACTAAATTCTTGGGGGTTTTTAACAATATATTTGCTTCCGCTTTTTTCAAGCCCATAAAAATTCAATTCGCCAAGTTCCCAACCTTCGTGTCTTTTGTACCACTCTTCATCAGGATTTTTTTGACTCTCTTTATAACTTTGATTATCGTAACAGTTGTACTTTTCCATTTTTTCAGTGATCAATTCCCAAGTAGTATCTTCAGGTTCTTCTTCTATAACGTCACTCAACTTAAACATATCTAAAAGTTCTTGATATTTACTACCACTTAACTCTACAAACCTATTTTTCATTTCAGTTGCACGACTTTCATAGCCGCTAGGCAATAAGTCCCAAAGACCTACAAGTGAATTTTCACCAACTATACCACACAAAGTTGCATATTCTAAACTTTCATCAAATGAGCTTGCCCACTTATCATAATCAACGTCCCCAACTAAACTTATTGCTTTACCGCCAAGTTGTGTAATTTTGCTTTTATATTCAACACCTGCTTGATATAATTCGGAATTTGCTGAAGTAGACGCTTCAGCATTAATTGAAGCTCCCATAATCTTAATATGAGCATTTACAGCCGCACTCATCGACGACTTATTATTACTACTTTCAGATGAATAAGTTAAACTTTTTTCTACTCTACCACCCATAGCAGCTTCTTTAATTAAGTGTGTACCATATCTATCAAATAATTGATCAATAGGCATATTTATTACGTCATTCTTAAACCCATCAGAAAGGTAATTTTGTAAACTATCAACAGTGTCTGTAATATGAATATAAAACGAATCAAAATAATATGAAAGCTTATAAAAATACCAATAACTTTTTTGTGATGCACTACCGCTAAAATCCAATTTTAGACCACCAGAGAAAAACTTGCCCATTTTCCCATACACATTTACAGAAGTTGCATAGTCATTATAAAACTCTTCCATTGTCGAGCCGTAACTTTCATCAACTGCACCATTATTTACTTTTTGCATCATTAAATTTACGTTTTCTATTTTATTCAAATCTAAGATAGGATAACTTACAGCGATTTTTTTTACGTCCATATACGGGTCGTTAATAACGTCATAACCATACCCGAGATAAGACGACTGTACGTTTATATCCTTAAATTTTGAATACGAGCCAGTTTCAGTACTATTCATTTGAGAATAATTTTCAAAGGCATTGTCAACAATTCCATTAACGTCGTCTGCTGAAAAATCACACCCGAAAGCATTAAAACTCAAAGCCGAAATTATTAACGCAGTTAGTATTTTTAGTAAAAGCTTCTTCATAAGTGCCTCCTTGTATTAACAGCAGTTTGCTGTAATGTAACAATTATACAGCGGTTTGTTGTATCTTGTCAAGTATAGGGGGTTATTAAATGAAAGTTTTTGCAAAAAGATTAAAAGAATTGAGAAAAGAAAATTTACTTTCTCAAAACCAAGTGGCAAAAACGTTAGGTATTACCCAACAATCTTATGCTAGATATGAAGCCGATACGTCAGAGCCGTCTTTAGAAATGTTGGTTGAAATTTCGAACTTATTTGAAGTGTCTTGCGATTATTTACTAGGAAAAACAGAATATTAAAAAACCGTGGGGTTTCCCACGGTTTTTTATGTATTTATTATAATTTTTTATAATACTGTTGCAAGCCACTTTTTTCGCTTTCGTTAAACCACTTAAAATTATTTCTCTCGTATAATTTTATTAACTTATTCTCTTTTTTACAGTCTAAATAAACAATTCTTCCACCAACTATCTTTTGCGCATCTAATAATAGGTTTATAGCTGCTTCTAAAATACGGTCTCCCATAGACTGCTTTATTCTATCATCTTTGGCTATGTGCCCAATCAAATAAGCGGAACATGTTGCTTCGTTACTTTCACCAGCGGTTAAATCTTTCTTTTTTTGCTTGCTTACCCCTTGTAAATCTATCGACTTAAAAGCTAAACTAAAAAATCCAACTATGAAATCGTTTTCATTTACTAAAAGATAAGTTCTAGCTTTATTTAGCCTTTCATAATCAATTGCTTTATTTCTTAAAAAATTTTCTTCGTCGGGATTTTTAGAACAACAAAAATTAGACAAAGTTTCCTTAAGTACATCTAAAGAAACTTTGTCTTCACAAAAAGTTTTTATTATTTTGCTGAGTGCATTAACTTTAAAGCCCATTGTCTTCCGTTCTCTTCTGCTTTTTCTATAGTGAATTCATCGTTTTTCTTATGAACTATAGGAGTAGAATCTTCTAAATCTTTTATAATCATCTCTACAATATCAGAATTAGTTACAACGACTTTTTCGTCAAATGAAATTGTTGCCATAGATTTTCCCTCCTTATTTTGTAATATTATTATATGCTATTATTATGCAACTTGTCAACAATTTTTATAATTCTTAACTAAAATTATAATAACACAGAGACATTAAATATGCAATATGAGTTGCCAATTTTTTACTGTTTTACTTTTATTACGTGATATTTAATTAAAGATACTACGTTTGCAGAAAGTTCGAACACGTAGCATAGCGTTGCAAATATCGGCGCGGTTGATAAAACGTTGTATAGCACTGATAAAACGGTGGGAATTAACATTAAAAATCTAACCTTTTTAATATCGCGCACGCGGAATATAAATATGTAGCAAAGTAGACCTACTAGGTACAAAATATCCACGGGTTTAGAGTCGCCAAGTATCCATAAATTTACGATAAAATACGACGCTAGCGTTAATATTGAAAATATGACGGCTAGAAATATAGGCGCTTCCTTATCGTTTTTCTCGTAGTAGTAAAAGGTAAGCGAACGCGCCAAACCTACGATAAGCCCCACCATTGCGAAAAATTTAAGGTCGAAAAAGTATGAAATTATTAAAAAGACTATGCAAAGGGATTGAAAGAGCAAAAAGTTCTTCTTTTTAACAAAGTACGAACAAATTACGAAAGCCATTGCTATAAAACTTGCAATTAAGGATAAAACTTCATTTTTCATAACTACCTTCTAGATTTCGCTTGTAATGAAATAAATATTGCTGAATAAAACCCGAGTATTCCTTAAACTCTGAAATAAACCACTTAGATATTTTCTTTCTATCTTTTAACTCGCCGTTAAAATCTACGTAATACAATTTTTCTATCCAAGTATCTACGGGAAAAGTTTGGGTTTTATTAAAGCCAAACAGCATAACGCAATTTGCAACTTTATCGCCAACACCTAATAGGCTAGTTAGCGCTTGATACAACTTTTCAGTAGATAAAAGTTTTAAGTTTTCTATCGAAAGCCCACTATTTATCTCCGTTATAAGCGAAATAAAATATTTACCGCGATAGCCAAAGCCTAGGGCTTTATAGTCTTCTTCGGTTAAAAGAGACATCTCGTCAGCCGTTGGAAATGCATAGTAACTACCAAACGGCGAAGTGCATAGTTTACCAACTTTTTCCGACAGTTTTTCAACGGTTGAAGTTATTCTACTTATGTTGTTGTTTTGCGAAATGATAAAGGTAAAAAGCATTTCAAACGCGTCTTGCTTTAATATTCTTATACCCTTTCCTAGTTCGGCTGAAAGTTTTAAAATTTCAATATCGTAACTTACCGCTTTATCGTAAATTTTACTATAATCTCTACCTAAGTCGAAATAATTATAAAAATAATCTTTATACTCGGTTTCTATATAGGTGTTACCGCTCTCGCTATATATATAGCAAATTTTATCGGTCGAAATGAGTAAATAACCCTTTTTATACGGTTTGAACCTAAAAACTTGACCGCAAAAAAGCGTGTCTTTCGGGTTAAAATATTCACTTTTTACGGTAATTATTTCCATATAAAAAATAGTAAAAGGCAAGTTCAACTTGCCTTTATATTACTCTCCGTCGTTAATATACAAAATACCAAGCGTGTGTTCACCACAGTGCGAGCAAATCGTTGCGCCTGCTTTGGTTTCTAAAACTTCTTCAAAGCCAACGGTTGAAACGATTTCACGCGCCGCGTCTATCATCTCTTGCGTTGCAGAACTATTAGTTATAAAACAACGCTTTTTATCGGGCGTATTGAACTCCGATAGCGTATCTTTGCAGTACTTTTTAATGAGCGCAGGCATATTTCTACCAATGTATTTTTTACCGCTTACCATCTTCCCGTCTTTAACCACTATTTGTGGGCGAATACCAACCGCTTTACCAACTAAAAACGCAGTTGACGAACATCTTCCGCCCTTGTGAAGATAGTCGAGTTTTTCAACGATAAAACTTGCTTGAACGAAGGGGGTGCGCTTTTTAATCTTTTCAACGATAACGTCTAAATCGGTTTCTTCATAAGAAATTTCCCTTGCGTAAATCGCTTGCAATGCAACGCCCGTTGAAAGCGACGCGCTATCAATAACTCTAACTTTACCGCCAAAACTCTCGCCAGCCGTTACCGCGTTTTGGTGTGATGTGCTCATTTGCTTTGAAAGGCTGAAATGAATAAGCGCGTCATACCCGCTATCTAAAACCTTTTGGAAGTAATTTTTATAAGTTTCGGAATTTGCAGCGCTAGTTTTAGGAAGAACCTTGGTTTCTCTAACGAAACTGAAAATCTTTTCGGGGGTAACAGACCCGTCGTCAAGATAATCATCGTCCCCAAGTAGTATTCCTAGCGGAACAATTTTAATATCGTATTTTTCTAAAATGGCGGGAGTTAAGTCGATAATGCTATCCGCCGTAATTGCTAATTTCATAAGCCCTCCGATAAAATCGTATGGTAGTATTTTACATAATTATTGTGCACTTGTCAAGTTTAATAACGGCTACAAGTAAATTCTCACCTAATTATCACCTTAATTATTTTTAATTATATTATCTTAAACCTATTGTAATATTAAATTCAATATGTTAAAATATATAAGTATTAAATAAAGGCAAGGTAATAAAAATGTACCAAATAGTCAATAAAAAAATACTCAACCCAACGGTTACTATGATGGATATCAAAGCACCCTTGGTAGCAAAAAAAGCCCAGCCTGGTCAATTCATTATTTTAAGAGTTGATGATGACGGGGAAAGAATTCCTTTAACCGTTGCAGGTTACGATAGATTAGCGGGCACGGTTAAAATCATATTCCAAACGGTAGGCGCATCAACTTACAAGTTATCGCTTAAAAACGAAGGCGATTTTATACCCGACTTCGTTGGTCCGCTTGGCAAACCTTCTGAACTTGAAGGTCTTAAAAAAGTTTTAATCGTTGGCGGTGGCGTTGGCTGTGCAATAGCCCTTCCTATCGCGCAAGAACTTAACAAACTCGGTGCGGAAGTTACTTCGGTTATCGGTTTTAGAAGTAAAGACCTTTTGATTTTAGAAGACGAGTTTAAGGCTTGCTCTAAAAACCTTTACGTTATGACTGACGATGGTAGTTACGGCGTTAAAGGTAACGTTTGCGCTCCTATTAGCGATATGTTTGCCGACGGTGAAAAATTTGATAAAGTTATCACGATAGGCCCGCTTATTATGATGAAGTTCGTAGTAAACGCCGTTAGACCTACGGGTATTCCGTGCGAAGTTTCTATGAACCCCGTTATGATTGACGGTACGGGTATGTGTGGTGGTTGCCGTTTAACCCTTATAAAGAACGGAGAGCGCGTTACCAAGTTCGCCTGTGTTGACGGGCCCGATTTCAACGGTTATGAAATTGATTTTGACGAGGCTATGTCACGTGGCGTTATGTACAAAGAATTCGAGCGCCACGCTTATGAAGACGCGTGCAATCTATTCAAGGGGGTAAAGTAAAATGGCTAAGTTCAATATGAGAAACGACAAAAATCCTATGCCTATGCAAGACCCAATACTACGCGGTAAAAATTTTAGCGAAGTTGCTCTCGGCTACACCGAAGAACAAGCGATTGACGAGGCTAACCGTTGTTTTAACTGTAAAAACGCAACCTGCGTTTCGGGTTGCCCCGTTAACGTAAATATCCCCGAATTTATATCAAGGGTAAAAGTTAACGATATTGAAGGCGCTTACGCTATTATATCTAAAACTTCGTCACTCCCTGCAATTTGCGGTAGAGTTTGCCCACAAGAAACTCAATGTGAGGCAAAGTGCTTGCGCGGTATCAAGGGTGAGCCCGTTGCTATCGGTAGGCTTGAAAGATACGTTGCCGACCACGCTAAGGGCGAAAACGCTGAAAAAGAACCCCTTAACGGCCATAAGGTGGCGGTAGTTGGTTCTGGCCCTTCGGGTTTAACCTACGCTGGCGACCTTATCAAGAAAGGTTACGAAGTTACCGTGTTTGAAGCCTTCCACACCGAAGGTGGCGTTTTAACTTACGGTATACCTGAATTTAGACTTCCTAAAAAGATAGTGAAAGACGAAGTTGACAAACTCAAAGCGCTTGGCGTTAAGTTTGAAAGGAACGTAGTTATCGGTAGAACGATAAATATTGACGAACTTTTTGAAGACGGATACGAGGCGGTTTTCGTTGGCTCGGGCGCAGGTCTTCCTAACTTTATGAATATCCCCGGCGAGGCGCTCAAAGGCGTTTACTCGGCTAACGAATTTTTAACGCGTTCTAATCTTATGAAGGCGTATAAAGAAGATTCCTCTACCCCGATTATGAAAGGCGGTAACGTTATCGTAGTTGGCGGTGGTAACGTAGCGATGGACGCGGCTCGTACCGCACTTAGACTTGGGGCGGACAAGGTTACGATAGTATATCGCCGTTCTATGACTGAACTTCCCGCTAGAAAAGAAGAAGTTGAAAACGCCATTGAAGAAGGCATTGAGTTTAACCTTTTAACCAACCCCGTTGAAATTTTGGGCTACAAAAACGAAAGTGATCCGCGCGATATGAAAAACGGCACGGTAACGGGCGTTAAGTGTATTAAAATGGAACTTTCTGACCCTGACGAAAACGGTAGAAGAAGACCTGTTGCCATTAAAGGTAGCGAGTTTGAAATCCCGGCAGACACCGTTATTATGGCGATAGGTACGTCACCTAACCCGCTTATCAAACAAACCACCAAAGGCTTAGAAGTTAACCGTTGGGGCGGTATTATCGTTAATGACGACGGTAAGACCTCGCTTGACGGGGTTTACGCCGGTGGTGACGCGGTTACCGGCGCATCTACGGTAATATCGGCTATGGGCGCAGGCAAAATCGCAGCCAAAGCAACTGACGAATATATTAAAAACAAACAATAAAAAAGTGGGCGTTGCCCACTTTTTTAATTAAATTAAAACGGAGTTGTTACACTCCGTTTTTTTTATTAGTCAACAATATTAAAACCCTTAAAATAATCACAGTCAAAAAACTCAGCCAAACTCATACCAAAACCTTGCGCCAACTCGTAAACAATATATAAATTTGGCGCTTTGTTCTTTTTAGAACGAATTTCGCTTATTGACGACTGCGACACTCCACTTAACTTATAAAGTTTATACTGCGTGAGTTTACGTTCTTTTAATAAATCTTCAACTCTTAACGCTACTGCTTCTGCTAAACTCATAATACACCTTGATTTAAGTATATTATGGATAAAAATTTTTATACTAAGTTTTTACGAAGTACTTTGCTTTTTCGAACTAGTGTTGTATAATAGTATTATGATAGTTACGTTTTGCGGTCACTCACTATGCTCATTAAACGGCGATGAAATGTCGTTACTTGAAAAACAATTGATTGATATAATTGAAAATGAGCCAAATTGCAATTTTTATTTAGGTGGATATGGCAATTTTGATAAAATTTGTTTTGATTTGTTATCAAAATTAAAATCTAAATACACAAATATTAAACGAGTTTTTATTACTCCATATCTATATAATTATGATAAGTTAAAAAGCCTATCTAAAATCTATGACGAAACTATGTACCCACCCATTGAAACCGCTCCGCCTAAATTTGCAATTGATAGGCGTAATAGGTGGATGATAGAAAATAGCGATATGTTAATTTGTTATATTACCCATACTTTTGGCGGTGCATATAAAACGTATAAATACGCGTTAAATAAAAATATTAAAATTATAAATATTTTTCAAAATTAAAACGGAGTGATTACACTCCGTTTTTTTTATTAGTCTAAATTTTCAAAGGCTTTTAAGCCGACAACGTTATCAACGGGAAGAGAGAAGACTACGCCGTGCGCGGGCGTGTTTACGCCTGCGTTTTCCATTATTGCTTTCATAATAGCGTCACGATTCTCGCGACGGGCTACTATATAAACCATTTCTTTTTCTTCGCTTATCGATACGCCGAAGAATTTAGCAAGTTCCGCGCCCGTACCTTTTGCGCGAACTACCGTACCACCTTTTGCGCCAACACTACGCGCCGAGTCCATAACGGTATCGGTGTTTCCTTTATCTACTATCGTAATTATCAAAACGATTTTGCTATCTACACAATTCATATTTTCGCTCTCCTTTTTTTGTAAGGGCTTTTCGCCTGCAAGGCTATTAAGTGACGACTTTCCGCCGATACTATCAACGGGTATAACTACCGATATTCCGTTTCCTGCGGACGATATATCCATTTCAACTAGTAAGCCTTTTATAATTTTGCCAAGGTCTTCTTCTCTAACCATAGAAGTTATCATTACCTTTTCAGTCTTTTCAAGCCCTAGTAAACTTAAAGTTGACTCTGACGCCGTTCCATTACAAAGTTCACTAAATACTGCCGTTACGCCGTGGCGATGGAAAAAGTCAATGTAGTCTTCTTCGTATTCGCGCTTGGTAATAGTTAGCATATACTTTAATCCAAACATAAAACTTTTCCCCCTTATTCGATAATTTCTTCCAAAATATCCGTCGTTGATTGACGTTTTTTGAGTTTTGCCATTTTAATCTTGTAAACCAAGCCGAGAATTTGTATTGTTATAAGCGGTGTCATCGCGACCATTGCAACCACGCCAAAGCCCTGCGTTGCAACGTTGCCCCCGACCGACGAACACATCCCCAGCGCTAGTGGCATTAAAAAACTTGCCGTCATCGCGCCAGACGCTACACCGCCCGAGTCAAACGCTATCGCCGTAAACATTTCAGGTACGATAAACGTTAGAACTAAGGCTATAAAGTAGCCGGGGATTAAAAAATACATTATATCTATATTAAGAAGTATCCTAAGCATTGCAAGACCAACTGATACCGCAACGCCTATCATAAGGCTAAACCTTAACGCCTTTTTAGGAATTGCACCCGAAGTTAGTTCAAACACTTGCTTAGTTAAAACGTGAACGGCAGGTTCAGCCGCTACCACGAAATAACCTATTAGCATACCGATAGGAACTATTATCCAGTTGTACGTGAGTTTACCTATCGCCTCGCCTAAGTACCTACCAACTTGTAAAAAGCCGGTGTTTACGCCAACTAAAAACAAAACTAAGCCAACGTAGGTATAAAGTAAACCGATTAAAATTTTAATTATCGCTTGCTTATTAAGTTTCGTTCCCGTCGTTTGAAATATAAAGAAAAACGCTATTATCGGCAACAAAGCTATCGCGACTTCTTTCAAATAATGCGGAAGTTCCTTTACAAATAATGCCAATAATTCCCTAGAATCCGTTACCACCGGCATAATGGAGGTGGAAGTTTCTATACTTTCTGGTTTAAAGATTATGCCAAGCACCATAACC
>JAFVQM010000030.1 GCA_017504795.1 Clostridia bacterium
AAGCATCCGAGTATCCGAGCCAAGCAATAACGAGCCGAGCATCGAAGTCAGACAGCTAAACAACGACATCTCAAGAATGCTCGGCGCTCCGCAGATCGATAAGGATGCCTTACGGAAAAAGATGATGGAATGCATCAGTCTATCCAGCTGAGCTACTGGCGCATCTTGTGTTAGCAAGTAACCCTTCCTATGCTAATATAATTGGAGCGGGTGATGGGAATCGGACCCACGTAACCAGCTTGGAAGGCTGGTGTTCTACCATTGAACTACACCCGCGCTTACCACACAATGCTTAGTGATTATAACAAAATCCACGGCACTTGTCAAACAAAATTAGCCTTTATTCCAAATTTTTTTATACTCTTTTATTTAACGGTATAATCTTGGCGGAAACTTCCCCGTCTTTTACCGTAATAAAAGCAAAAGTTTCTCTTTCGCCGTAACAAGATAGCGTTCCTGGGTTTATAAGCGTAACACCGCTAACTTCCTTTACTATCGGCTTGTGCGTGTGCCCAAATAGTACCGCGCTCACGCCAACGCTTTTAGCGTATTCAGTCAACCTATTAAGGCTAGACTTTACACCGTATAAATCGCCGTGAACGGCTAAAAACTTAACCCCGTCAACGTCAAAGATAGACTGCTTTTTACAAGATAACGTAAAATCGCAATTCCCTGCAACTTTAACTATCTTATCTTCAAACTCGTATAGTTCGATAAGGTCGCTTAGCCCGTCACCTAAAAACACTATTTTATCACTGACTAAGCAGTCGCCGTACAGCCTAGATACGTTCCGCCTTTCCCCGTGACTGTCTGAAAAAACGGTTAAATACTTAGCCATTTAATTTATTCCTTAAATCACAAAGCGCGCGGTAGCGGTGCGAAACCTTGTTTTTTTCTTCGTGGGTGGCTACGCCGAAAGACTTATTAAGGTCGTAACTTAAAAAGATACAGTCGTAACCAAAACCGTTTTCGCCAACTTCTTCTAATAGAATTTCGCCGTGAGTTTCGCCGTAACCCGATATAACTTCGCCGTTTTCTTTATATAATACTACGCTTGACGCGAACTTTGCCTTTCTGTTAGTTTCGCCATCTAAATTTTTAAGTAGCAAATCGCGGTTGAGTTTATCGTTGCCGTGCTCGCCAGCGTACCTAGCACTATAAACCCCGGGCGCACCGTCAAGCGCGTCAACAAGCAAACCGCTGTCGTCGGCAAGCACGTCCTTTTTAAGAATTTTGCTTACCGTTTGCGCTTTTATAAGCGCGTTTTCGTAAAAGGTAGAACCCGTTTCGTCAACGTCGCCATCAAAACCCGCTTCTTTCATAGAAACGATTTTATAACTACCACCTAGTATTGATTTTATTTCTTCTAACTTGCCTTTATTAGAAGACGCTACTACTAACTCTTTCATATTTTCCCCTTTTTTCATTTTCGATAAAAAGTGCAAGCAAAACGGCAAACTTACAAGTGATGAAATCACGTCCGCTATCGGTTGCGCTATTTGAATACCTAAAAGACCTAACCTACTTTCAAGCACGATAAGTAGCGGAATAAACGCTAGCCCCGACCTTAGCATTGATAAAAAACTTGCCCGCCCAGAGTGAAAAGTGCTTTGAAATAGCATATTCGACACGATAGACACAGGCATAAATATAACGCCGATTGATGCAAACCTTAAAGCGAGATAGCCAACGTCTATAACGCTTTGTTCTTTTTGGAATAAACTTATTATAAACTCTGGAAATATCATTCCGGGTATTGATAATATAGTAACTAAGCACGAGCCGAATAACGTTGTAAATATAACGCTTTTTCTAACCCGATCGTAACGCTTTGCTTGATAGTTAAACGACGATACCGGTTGAAACCCTTGCCCTATTCCAAGCCCAACGAAAGCAATTAAACTAATGTACTTATTAACGACGCCCATTGCAGCGATAGTCGCGTCGCCATACGGCTTAGATATATTGTTAAGTAGCCCACCCGATATAGACGTTAAGCCTTGGCGTATAAACGACGGAAAGCCCACCTTCATAAACGCCAAATACTCTTTAACGTTTTTAGAAACGTACTTAACAGAGAGTTTACTTTGCGCAAACTTTTTATACATAATAAAAAGTATTACAAAACTTATGAACTGCGAAACGGCTGTTGCAATGCCCGCACCAAGAACCCCTATTTTAAGTACGGAAACGAGCAAATAGTCACCGAAAATGTTTAGCAAACCGCCAGAGCCTAAACCTATCATAGCGTAAAAGGCTTTGCCTTCGTATCGCAAACAGTTGTTCATTACGAGCGAACCCATTATAAACGGAGTTGCAACTAAAACGCAAGTGCCGTACTCGATGGCGTACGGAAGTATGGTTTCGGTGCTACCTAAAA
This sequence comes from Clostridia bacterium, assembly GCA_017504795.1. Taxonomy (GTDB): domain Bacteria; phylum Bacillota; class Clostridia; order Christensenellales; family Borkfalkiaceae; genus HGM11412. Next base: position 2,381 of record JAFVQM010000030.1, read on the forward strand.
ACCGCATAAACGGAGTGATAAAGATAAGCCCTAAAATTGATAAAATAACGCCTATGAAAACGCCTACGTAAAAGGCGGACGACGCGTATTTCGACGCTTCCTTTATATCCTTATTAGCAAGGTATTTAGAAACGAAAACGCCCGCGCCGTGCCCAAACATAAACGCCACCGCTTGAATAATGCATTGTAAGGTAAAAAGAACGCTTATTGCTCCTTGCGCACTTTCACCAAGCGTTCCTACGAAGTAGGTATCCGCTAAGTTGTATATGCTGGTTATAAGCATAGAAATAGTAGTTGGAATACCAAGCGATATTATGAGTTTGGAAACGGGTGTCTCCGTCATTTTTTTATAGTGTAAACTTGCCTTATCCATAGAAAGAACTATACCACAATTATATGAAAAAGGCAATCACTTTAAGTGATTGCCGAAAAAATTTCAATTATTTTTCTATTAAGTTTACGATAAACTTATCAAGTACGGGGTTAACGCCCAAGCACCCGTCTAAGCAAGAAAGAGTAGTTAAAATAACTTCGCCCTTGCCGTGCTTTTTCAAACCTGCAACAAGCCTATGCTGTTTGTGAAGGTTGTATTTCGGGTCGTTTCCGTTTTTGTATTGATATAAAATTTCTTCCGCCCCGTCCCAGTCAAACTTAAACCAAGCGGTAAGGTCTTGATAGCCCATTTCCTTATTGTAGAAGTTTTGGAAATCAAACTCGTCGAACTCGGCGGTGAACTTATTATCTTTGTTTCTGTAAACTAAGTTGTTAGCGGCAACTTCTTCTTCAAGCGTATGAATTCTAAACACGATATCTTCGCCAAGAATATTAAGCGGTTTATTAGTAACCACTATAAGCCTTGCACCGTTAAACGCTAAATCTTCGAGTTCTTCTTTGTTATAATAGAAATAATCGTCGTCAACGAAAATTACGTTTTCGTCAACTTTTCCCGAACAAATTTCACTAATTTTTTGAACTCTATCACCGTAAAGTAAGGGGGTAACGCTTGCTTTTTCAACGAGTTTTTTAGTGATGTAGATAACTTCGTCAAACGTTTCTTCGTTTTCACAAACCATTTTAGAAACCACTTTAATCTCGCCGTAATATCCGCTAGGAACAACCGTTATAACTTCGCCAAGATAGGTTGACGAAACGGCTTTCGCAACGCCATCTATTTTATACGAATACTTTTCTTCGCCGTTTAGGTACACGCTGATATACGCAGTAACTTGTTTATCGGTAGGCAAATCGTTAAGCGCGTAAACTTCCGTTTCAACGCTTGCGTTTTCGTAAACTACGTACTTATCACGCCTTAAACTTAAACGAACGGGGATATTTGCTTCCTTAAACGAATAATACGCTGGCTTTGGTATTCTATCAACGTCAACTAGCGTCTTCGTCCAACCGCACGGCCACGCGTCGATTAAAAGATGAACTGCGGTGCTCTCGATATAATCTACCCTTCTTCTTAAAATGTGAACGTAGTTTTTAGTTGCAACTCTTTGCCACTCACGGCTAGCATCTATCCACTCGCGACAAGTATTCGGCTCAGGGAAGAAATTGCCGTGCATACGGTAGCATTGTTGTTTGGCAATAGGAACTGGCGACCACTCGTCGTCAATATTTTCAGGATACCAGTCGCTAGGACAATACTTTTTCATAAGTTCGTAGCGGTCAAGCCCGTCAACACCGAACTCACCGCAACCCGTCATCCAGTCGGGGCGAATAGGCGGAATATATCCCTTTATGAGTTTACCGCTAGGCATACCGTGTGATATATACCAGTAAGTGTAGCAGTGAAAATCACTTATACCGTGCGTTTTTTCTACGGGGGCGTAGTCGCCTTCGTTGTATTTTAGCACGCGCTTGGGGTTATAAATTTCAACTACTTCTTTTGCCGAGTTAAAGAACTTTTCTATCTCGTACCTTGAAAGGTTATACTGCTCTTTTCCCCACGCCGTTTTATCTAGCGTTTCGTTACAGAAAGTTTCAACTATAACCGACGGGTGATTGCGAGTTAAAAGTTCCATTTCTCGAACTTGTTTAAGCGCCTCGCCTACCGCACTTGGCTTTAAGTAACTAAATAGCGGAAAGTCGCTTTGGCAAAGCATACCCGTCATATCAAAATAGGTGTAAATATCGCTAAATACGGGGCGTTGCGTCATACGATAATAGTTAAGCCCCGCCACTTTCGCTATCAAAATATCGTCTAAAAGTTGGTCGTAGTCGTTACGAATAACGCATAAAGGTAAATGCCCCATTTCGTTCGTGCCACGAAGAATTATTCTCTCGTTGTTGAGATAGAAAGCGCCTTTCGGAGTGCTATTTTCGTCCATAAAAAACTTTCTCATACCAAAATGAGTTTGCTTTTTAGAAACTACGTTTCCTTTCTCGTCGGTTAGCGTTACGGTAACTTCGTATAAGTATGGAGTTTTTTGCGTCCACGTCTTAAAGTTTTTAAGGGTGAATTTTTGAGTTAAATAGTTTTCGTCACAAGTAAAGGGGTCAGTCTTACCTTCAACGTTATCGAATATAACTTCTTTGAAGTTTCTACCTTCTATCGTGTAAAAAACTTTATAGTTAAGCGTTTTGTAAGCGTAGGTAAATACCGTAGTATTTATGGTAATTTCGCCCGTATCGATATCGGTGTCAACGAAAATATCGGTTATACGGCTAGCGTTTACCGTTAAAAGTTTAACCTTGCCGTATATTCCTGCACCTGCCGGGCAGTGGTGCCAACCGAGCATAGGCTCGTCGTAACCAAAGTGGGTTGCACCGTAAATTTTGTCGCCGTAGTGGGGCTTACCGTCAACCGTGCAAGCGGTAGAAGTTAAGTCGTTTTTAACTACGATAAGTAGGTCGTTTTTGCCGTTTTTAACGTTTTGCGTTATGTCTATACTAAACGGCGCGAAAAAGCCCGTATGCCTACCAACTAGCCTACCGTTTAGGTAAACTTCGGCTATATAGTCAACCGCTTCAAAGTCTAAAACGTAAAACTTTCCACACTCTTTATGAGCGTTTATCTCGGCTTTATAAAAAGCGTTCCACCTACCGTCAGGCCCTACGTAGTGGGGAATTTTTACATCTTCCCACTCACCCTTTCCAGATAGAACGGAGAAAAAGTCAAGTTTATCGTCTTCTGTTTCTTTCCTAAACTTAAAGTCTACTAATTGAATTCCGTCACTTTCAACTTTTTGAGCGTAGTTTTCAAGAAAAGGAAGATAGTATTTTTTGAGTTCTTCTTTCTCTTTAAGAAAGTTTTGATATTCCTTTTCTTCGTTAAAAATAGGCGATTTTAACCCGTACTTTTCGGCTGTTGTGTTGAGCGCTACGTGGTTTATGGTTGGCGGAAGAATTTCTTTAAGGCGCTTAACTTCACCCGTCATTTTCTTACCGCCTGCCGCTATTTGAATAAACCTATCCTTTTCTTGATTGTTTTTAATAGTTTTCATTATTTTAATTCCTCAAACGTAACTTCTATCGTGTGTAATTCTTTGCAAAGACTTGCGTCGCTTACGTGCTTAACGCCGTCGTCGTAACCCATTTCGGCAAAGCGCGTGTCGTCGCGAAGAATTTTGTATTCGTTTTTAACGAAACCACGTACCTTTTTAACCGAACTTGCAACGTAACTTTCGCCGTTTGCTTTATAGCGGAAGTGCGTTGGGTACATAGCGCCTTCACCAAAAGTGCTAAATATAAGTTTTTTGAGTTTTTTGTCTTTCATTTTAACGCGGTGGTTGTAGCAACCGCCAACGTCAAATAGCACCGCGCCACACTTCATACCGCCTTTGTATAAAAGTTCACACTCGCCGTCTTCGTACTCTACTTCAACGATAACTCTCGGCGTTGCGTAAGACTCTGGTAGCATAAGGTCTAAGGTTAAAACACCGAAACTACTATCGTCTTTTAAGTTTTCTTCAATTTTATCTAAAAGTTCAAATTTACCCTTGAACTTTCCTTCAAATCTATCTCCGTTGCTTACTATCCCTTCACGGTATTTAGCCCAAAGATAATCGCCGTTATTTTTAATTTCTTTCAAACTTTCTCTTACGAATTTAACGGTTTGTAAAATTTGAGACTTGTCTTTTTTATCAAAATAATCAACGCTTGCCCTTTGCATTAAAAGCCCTAAATACTGCTCTAAAACGTAGGAGTAGATATCGAGTAAAACGTCTTTTATCTCACCGTCACTCGCCCTATTGATACCTTCTTTTAATTTGGGTAAAGCGTACTTTAACGTATCTCTTGCGATAAACTTTACAAGATAATCACACTCTGATTTTTTAGTAATATCGCCAAAACCAGACGTGCCTATCACGTTAAGCGAAGATATAACTTCGGCAACTTCTCTATCTTGAAGGTAACTAGCGTAAACGGATACTTTATCTTCCTTTTTCACTTCACCTTTCCAAAGTTTTCCAGCGTAAATTACGCATGGATACGAACCGTGATAGAAAGACTCACTTCTCTCCCAAGCCGTCATTAACGCGCCTATAGGGTGATATTTGGTAGCGTAGTCGTAAAAACTGTCTATCGAATAGGTTGACGATGCGCGATGCGAATACCCGCAGAATATATACTTAATACCGAGTTTATCATAAAGCGCAAACCAGTCCTTTTTAACGCGGTTAGTCCAGTGCCCACCGGGTTCGTCTTGCACGAACATATAGTTCCAGTTGCACATTATAATATCTCTTGGCAAACTTTCAACCACGTCGAAATATTCAAAAAAGTCGTCCCACATCATCATGGTTTTACCAAGTGATGAAATCAGTTCGTGAACGTGTAAAACGTACTTTAAGAAAAGGTCTTTCGCGGGTTCGCCGTTTTTAATTCTTTCTTGGCATTTTTCACACACGGCAAAGTTAAACGTTTCGTCAAGCCCAACGTGAACGAATTTTCCCGGGAAAAGCGCAACCACTTCTTTTACGTAAGTGTCCATAAACGATATGAAGTCGGGATTAGAAACGCAACCGCAAGTGTATTTATGCCCGTAGAGTTTTCTACCCACTTCAAACTCGTCTTTCTCGGCAAGTGGAATAAGATTTTCATAACTAAAAAACTTTTCTAAATGCCCTAGCGTTTCAAGTGCGGGAACAACGTCAAGCCCTTTATCCGTAGCGTAGTTAATTATTTTTGTAATCTCTTCTTCCGAATAGGTGTCCGTTTCGCTAAAAAACTGAAAACTTTTAGTTCTTACGGCGTTTTCAAGATATAAAAACAAGGTGTTGTAACCGCCTTTAACGGCAAGGTCAATGTACGAAAAAACGTAAGGTAAATTCTCTTTTTGTCTGGCAAGGTCAATTTGCAGTGCTCTAATTTCCATAAAAACTCCTTATAAATACCGCTTTTAGCGGTATCGTATTAAATATAACACATACGCGCGCTAAAATCAAGGCAAAAACAAATAAAAAAACGCCTATTTAGGCGTTTTATCATTATTTTTTCAAGGTGTTTTCTTGATTTTTATAAACCACGAACTTACAGTATAAAAATTCAAGAACGAAGTTACATAGTAGCGTTATAATAAACACTAAATTCCCGTCAACTCCACCCGTTTCGGCAAGGTTGCCAAGATAAGTAGATAACGGCGTAAACACTAAATAGAATAAAAATACTTTGAGCATTGCGATAGGAACGTTTGCGGCAGACTTAAAGGTAAAGCGCTTGTTAAACGTGAAATTCCAAAGTACCGATAGAATAAGTGACGGAAGATACGCAAGCCAGTAATCAAGGTGCAAAACGTTAAAAAGTAGCGCGTAAACTACCGTTTCGATAACGCCTGCCGAGATTGAAAATAGTGTAAACTTTACAATTTGAATTAAATTTTGCTTTTTCATATCTTTATTTTATCATTTTATTTTACCTATTTCAATTTAGAAAATGAAAAAAAGCAATATTGTGCAACTGCAAAATTAAAACGCCCTGGTGGGCGTTTTGATATTATTTTGAGTTGTTGTAATTTTCAAATAACTTTTCGTAATTTTCTCTAATGAGTGAAAGCGGATATTTTTTACTTCTTAAAGAAACTTCATAGGTAAACTCGCCGTTATATCCTATCTTTTCAAGCGCGCCTATTATTTTATTCCAGTTAAGTATACCGTCACCTGGAAGATTATGCCTTTCTTTTATCTCGTCACGGTCGCTAACGTGTAAGCACTTAACTCGACTACCAACCTTTTCAATAAAATCTTCAGGCGTGTCGATAAACGGGTGGTTTATATCTATTACCACCATAAGTTTAGGAACTTTTTCAAGTAACCAAAGCATTTCTTCAATGCTGTTTACCATAATCCCGCGGGACATGTTTTCAATGCAAATGGTCGCGTCAACACTGTCGCAAAGTTCTTGCATTGACTTTCTAAGTTGCTCCATCATTTTCCATCTAACTTCTTTGTCTTCAACGTCAATTTTACCGGGGTGAATAACGAAATATTTAGGCTCGCCCTTCTCAAACTGCCCTATTGCCCACTTTGCGCGCTCAACAGACAACTTTCGCATATCTTCGTCAAGCGAATCAAACTCCCAAAACGGAAGCGCAAAAGGAAGATGAACGCTATTTAGTTTCATACCGTTTTTCTTTATTATTTCCACAAACTCTTTAACGGCAGGAAAGTTTTCTTCTTCTTCCTTTAAGTTCCACGCACCGCCGGCTGAAAGTTCCATAGACGAAAAATTATTTTCTTTCATCTCTTTGGTAATAGCGTCGATATAATCGTGAAGTTTTACTATTTTGTATTGTTTTTTACTCTCGTCAATCCACTCGTAAGTAAAACAATCAGTTGAAATTCCTAAATTAAGTTTATACACATTACACCTTCTTATTATATTCGTTAAATAATTTATCAAAACTAAGTTTAATTTCCTTGGGCTTTATCTCGTTCGGTTCGTAATTAAACACGCCGTTATAACCTATTTTTTCAAGCGCGCCTATAATGTTGTTCCAGTTAAGAACGCCGTCACCTGCGATAAAATGCCTTTCTCTTTCGTTATCGCGGTCGCTGATATGCAACCCCTTTACCCTATCTGCTATTTTCAAAATATACTCTTCGGGCGTTTCTATAAACATATGATTTACGTCAATTACCATCATAAGTTTAGGAACGCGTTCTAAAACGTAAAGCGCCTCACTAGTTTGGTTAAGAAGCCCAACGCTAGTCATATTTTCTATGCAAATGGTTTTAGAAGTACTGTCGCAAAGGTCTTTTAACGACTTTACAAGCCCGTCAAGCATAGGCTGTCTTTCTTCTACTGTTTTAGGTCTTAAACCGGGGTGTATAACGAAGTATTTTATATCTTCGTTTTCAAAAAACTTCATAGCCCACTTGGCGTGTTCAACTGAAAACTTTCTCTTCTCTTCGTCAAGCGAAGCAAAGTCCCAAAAATATAAAGCAAACGGCAAATGAACGCTGTTTACCGCTAAACCTTCTTCTTTTGCAATATCTAAAAACTTGGTAACTAATGGAAAATACTTTTGCTCTTCTTCGTAGTTCCACCCCGCCATAGGGCAAAGTTCAATAGACGTGCACCCGTTTTCCTTTAAGGCTTTAACGTTTTTTCTAAACTTGTCGAATTCAGGTATTATATCGTAGGTTTTATCTTCGTAAATTTTAGTTTCATAGCAACCTAGCGAACAACCTAGTTTAAGTTTATACATATATTTTCTCCTTTATTTAATTTTAACACTACGCAAAATTTTGTCAATACAAAAACGCCGAAAAATCGGCGTTTTTATTAACTTCTTTCCTTTATAAAATCTACAATCATATTTCCCCAAACGCTATATCCGTCTTCGTTGGCGTGCCCTGTGTAATGACAATGTTTTCCGTTCATAACCTTATAGTCGTACGTTTCAGGATAATCAAAATATTTTAAGGTTTTTATAACTAGCATAATCTGTTCAAAGCGAGCCGGCATGTCGTTATCAGAAACTATAAATCTCATACGCGGATAACTTTTATCAAGCCCTATATAGTATAAAGGCGCAGCCTCGTCAACTATAACTCTTCTATGGTCGAGCCCACGCTCTTTCAAAACGTTAAAGTGAGTGGTTGGTTGACCCGCATCGTGAAAATAACCACTAACGTCGTCGTTAGACATGCCAACAGCGTTAAGCCACTTTCTATCAAAGCAAAGCATCATTGAAATATAACCGCCAGCAGAACTACCGCCGATAAAAATCTTATCCGTGCCAAATAGTGAAGAATTATCTTTTACCCACTTAACCGCCTTAGCCGCGTCTTCAATAAATTCGGGGTATTTTGCGTCGTAATCTTCGTGTTTTTCACTTTTATAAAGCCTATAATTAGCCGAAACGAGCGCAACGTTATTTTCCTCAACCAAGCATTTAATAGTCGGTGGGTTTTGCCATTTATTGCCGTTTACAAGCCCACCGCCGTGAAAGTAAATAAACACAGCGTCCGCCTTGCCGTCTGGAATAAACGCGTCAAGTATTTGCCTTTTATGTTCGTTCGAGTACTGAACGTCTAATAATTCCTTCATAATATCTCCTTAAACAAGTTTAGATAATTTTACCATTTATATATAATAAAATCAAGCCTTTTAACTGTTTTTTGCAACGAGAACCACAAGATAAAACCGTATCGCCAGGAAATAATTAAATTGTGTAAAATTTAATTAGCCGTATGGAAACATATGTTATACGCCGTTGGCGATTACATACGCCCTATGAGTGATTACATACCAAGCCTGTCGGCTTGGATAAAAAAAAGAACGGTTTTGTAACCGTTCTTTTTTTTGGCTGGGGTAGTAGGATTCGAACCTACGGATGACGGAGTCAGAGTCCGTAGCCTTACCGCTTGGCGACACCCCAATTTTTAATAATAATACCAAATATTAAAATAAATTACAACTATTTTTTCGCCCTTATTTAATTTTTGAATTAAAAAAGACGGATAACCCGCCTTTTACACCGCTTGACTATCTATCTTGCAGTCCTTCATACACAAATATAGTAGCGTTGTATCATACCTAGCGTCGTGCGCGGATAAACTGCCCTTTCCAAAAAGTTCAATGCATTTTTTAGAAACGTCGTACGTATAAACATCTAAAAACTCGGCAACTTCTGAAAGTTTTGGATATTTATAGCCACCGCTTTTTCTTGGTAGTTTGATAATAGGAGTATAATATTTCATACTGTCTACCGCCGTGTTATACTTAAAAATTTCGTCTAAATACGAATACTCGGCAGTTAAAAAAGAAAGGTCGAAATTTACGTTGTGCGCAATTATTACGCTTGCACTTAAAAAGTCGTTTTGAATTTCGTCGGCATAGTCAGAAAAGGTCTTTCCGCCCGATAAAACCGCCAACTTTTCCGCAGTAAAACCGTGAATTTTAACCGATTCTTCGGGAACGTAATCAACCGCGAAAAAAAAGTTTTTCGCGGTGAGATTATCTCCGTCTTCCATAACGTATGATAGTTGTATTATTCTACCGGGGATAAGCCCCGTGGTTTCGGTGTCGAAATATATCGTCATTAGTAATTTCCTTTTTTCAACTTGCGTAAAGCGCAATTTTTTTAATTAGCATTGAAAGTTTTTCAGAAAGCACCGCTCTTTCGCTATCACTAGGCTGGCGCGATATAAAGTTCATAAGATATAACTCTAAATCTTCAATTTCGCGGTAATCGTTATCAGATAGCGGTTTTTCTTTAAGATTATTTATTAAACCTTTGACGTGTGAAACGTCTAAATACCCGTCCGTTACGCTAGCGCTCGACGTGTAATTATAAGGTTTTGGCGTTATGGTTGAAACCTTTATCTCACTAGGTATTTCATTAAAAATACTAGACTTTTCCACGCGGTTTTTACAAGTTTTCATATTTGATAGCGAGCGTATAACCGTATAGAAAATAATTGATAGCGATATAAGTAGCGTCATAAAAGCGTACACCGACTTCGGCGTTTCAAAAAGTAGTTTTTCGCCAAAATAATCTTCTATTTGAAAGTACAGCGTAACTACCAAACTCAAAAGCGAATAGCAAAGATAGTATACGGTATCTCTTTGCTTTTTTGATAGAAGTGAAATAATTACTTCTAAAACGAAAACGAGTGCGGACGATACGGTTAAAATAATTACGACTAAGTGCGCAATATATCCAAAGTCAAACGAAATTAAATCAATAATGGGTTTAAGGTCTTTCATAACAATTCTCCAAAAAAATTGTTAACAAAACCACAAAATTTTATACCGTTATAACTTTTTCTTGTAAAACGTTAATTATATACTTCCCTTTTAGTTTTACGCCTAGAATTTTTTCAAGCGCGTACCCGTATAGTTCAAGTTGAGTTTTATACGCTTTAATTAAGTCTTCGTCACTTTCTATCGTTGAAATTTTATAGTCGATAAGCACTGCCTCGCCGTCTTTTACGGCAACAAGGTCTAATATACCTTGAATTAAAACGCTACCGCCAACCGCCGTAGGTAAAAGTTTACTTGCTGGAACTAACTGGCAAAACTTCCTTTCTTTATATAACGCGCAGTCTTTTATATCTTCAAAAACTTTAAGCGCTAAAACCCTTTCCACCTTATCTACGTCGATATAGTTCGCGTCACTTTCGCTCATAAGCCCTTTTGAAACAAAGTTTTCTAAATCGGTTTTGCCGTTATAGTTATAAAAGTCAATAAGTTCAAAGAACCTATGGTAAGCCGTGCCCTTTTCACTACTAGAATCACCGAATAAATCAGTTCTTTTATAATACTCGTCACCACCACTATTGACGTCGGAAACCGAACTTTTAACAGGGAGTTCAATTTCATTTTCAAACGGGTAGCGGTAAGATAGGTTATTGACAATCTCGTCTATATATCTTTCAGTTTTAGGTACGCCTGCAACGGTAACGCCTTCTAGCCTATCGTCAAGCAAAATATCTTGCGGGTTGTAGATGGTAACTGGCGCGGTGCCGTTTAACAAGAAGTCACTCATTCGGTTTGCTTCTATTAGGTCTTTTTGGCTTTCAACGTCCTTTCCGTTAACTATTACGTGCAAGTAGCATTTAGCCCTAGTTAGCGCCACGTAAAATAGCCTTAACTCTTCAACGGCAGACTCTTTCTTCTGCCTGTGTTTAAGTAGCGCGCGAACGGTGTTTTCACTAGCCGTCATACTCTCTTCGTTGAAACTTTTAACCGCCACGCCAAACTCACGCATTGAAATTACGCTACCGCGACGGTCGGCACTATTAAACGACTTTGACGTTCCCGCTATTATAACCACGGGGTACTCTAACCCCTTTGAGGCATGCATCGTCATAACCTTTATAGTATCTTCGCCTGACGACTCTGACACCGCCATATCTTCAAGCGCGCTATCTAGGTGCGACTCAAACTCGCAAACCTTTAACGCCTTGCCGTTTACAACGCCTTCACTTAAAAATCTCTCTATCCTTTTAAGCCTTTGCTTGCCGTATGGCGACGCTAGTATTTTAGCGAGATATCCCGTTTCTTTTACTATGCCGTTTATAACTTCTTGAACGCTCAAAAACTCGGCTATAAGGCGTTTATCTTCAAGCCACGTTAAGAATTTTTGAACGCGTTCACCCAAAGTGGAATTTTCTTTTGCCATCTTGTGAACGCAGTTATAAAAACTAACTTCTCTACCCGTACCGCCTAAACTTCTAATAAACGCGAGTTCGTTTTCACTAAACCCAAATAGGTGTAGCATCACGGTTGCGAGCGGAACGTCACGGTCGGCGCAAGAGAGTAGTTTTATAAGGTTGACAAGCACCTTTATTTCGGGATAATCTTCTATCGTTTTTTTCACGCTTGAAGTTACGGGTATCCCCATTGAAGAAAGCCCCGAAACTATTTCTTCTGCTAGTTTCGAGCCACCGCCCACCGAGCGCAACAAGATACAAATATCCCCAAACCCCACTTTTTTGTAGCGGTTAGTTTCGTCTTTTTCCTTAACGTCGTAATAAGGCTTACCCAAGGTGTCCATCGCGAGTTTTATAACGAGTTTAGCCTCGGCTGAAAGGTCTGCCTTTTTCTTGTTTTCAGTTGAGTTTTTAACGGAATAAACACCGCGTTTTATCTCAACTTCGTCTTCCTTTTCGGCTTTTATTATTTGGTGAATTTCCGCCTTTCCTTCAAAATCTAAATAACCCCCACCGTAAACCATAGGGTTATTTTTATAGTCCGTTCCACCGAAATCTTCCTTCATTATAGGCGAGAAAATTCCGTTGACCGCGTCTATTATACTTTTTGCACTTCTAAAATTATTGTCAAGCGGAATAGCCGAACCTTCACCGCGAGTAAACCTATCGTATTTTTGCTTAAAGTACGACGGGTTACACCCCCTAAACGCGTAAATACTTTGTTTGCTATCGCCAACTAAAAAGGCGTTATTATTTGATATTAAATTGATTATTTCTTCTTGAACGGCGTTAACGTCTTGATACTCGTCAACGAAAACGTATTTGTAAGTGTTTTTTACTTCGTTTAGAACGTTTTCATCTTGAAGTAGCAAAAGCGCTAATCTTTCAAGGTCGTTAAAGTCAACGGCGTTTTCTTCGCGCTTGATAGCATGATATTCTTCCCCGTAAAGCCTAGCAAGGTTTATGAGTTTTTTAACCGTTTGCAAACTCGATAAAACTCTTTCTTCTTGCACGGTTTTAGGTGTAGAAAACACTTCAACGGCGTCTTTTATTGCACTTCTAAACCCGTCGACTACGATTTTGAGTTCGGCTTGCTCGTCAGGTTGCTTGCTTTTACCAGATGGTAGCGTGGTAGAAAAACCGATATGGCTTTCAAAAAAGTCAAAATAATCGCTTGAATATAAGAGTTCGTCACAATAATTTTTAAGTTTTTCAGCGTACGTTTTGCGAACTATATCTTCGCTAAATTTTGCGCTTAAATCACCAAATAGGTTGCCGTATACCCTAGCCACCGTATCGAGTTCGGGTTTATACTCGCTTTGAATAAGACTAAACGCGTCTTTATAAGTTGACAAAGTTTTTTCTTCAACCTTATCAATACCGCCCTCGCTCTCAGCGTAATCGTAAAGCGATTTTACAACGCTTTTAAGCCCGTTATCCGTTCTCCCTGACGAAAACGCAGGAATAAGCGACAAAAAGTCCTCGTCATGCAAGTCGTATAACCTTTCAAAAAGATTGCTTACCGCCCTTTCTTCAAGTGCTTTTTTCTCACTTTCGTCAACTACTTTGCTTAAATAGTCCACACCTAAAACGTAGAAGTATTTTTTTATGAGTTTTGAGCAAAACGAGTGTATAGTAGATATGTCCGAACTAGAAACTAGGTCAAGTTGTTCTTTAAGCCTACTATCGCCTACTTGTAGATATTTTTTAGTTAGTGCCGAACGAAGTTTGTCTTTCATTTCTTGCGCGGCAAGTTTGGTAAAGGTAACGGCTAAAATCTCGTCAACCCCAACGCCTTCTTCAATGATAAGCCTTATAATTCTCTCGATTACGACGAAGGTTTTTCCAGACCCTGCCGACGCCGACACCAGCGCATTTCCCTTTCCGTGATTTATCGCCTTTTCTTGCATAGGCGTTAACTTATTTTTTTGTTCCATATTAGTTTTCCGCCTTATTGCCTAGTTTTTCGCTTTCTAAAACCGCATCTACAATCGTTGATTTACTAACCTTAGAAACCTTTCTAAACTCACCGCCCTCATTTGGCGAGAACCCGCACATGCCCGCATATTGACAGTAGTCACAAGCGCCGTCGTAGGGGGACGGGGTGCAGTATCCGTCACGTATTTCGTCAATACAGTTTTCGGATACGAGTTTAGAATATTTTAGATATTTTTGCATTTCGCTATCTGATAAAACTGCCGAAGTTTTATAAGGTTTTCCGTCCTTTGCTAAGGCTACTTTCACGATTTGAGAACCCTTGTTTTCTAAAATGTTTATATCGGTTGCGGTTAAAACGCTTTCACTATCAACGGTGCGCCCTTGCATAGTGTAGGTTTCTTCGGTTTCGCTATACCCGTCTTTTACTGGATAGTAATACGCGCCGGCAGGCTTTTTATCCCCGCCAACGAAAGCGTTCATATAAAGATATAGTTGAAGTTTGTTGCCCGTGTAAAAACTCTCGTCACTAGGCGAAATTCTACCCGACTTATAGTCGATAATTCTAATATAATCACCACTTTCGTCAACCCTATCCACAACGCCTTTCACGAAAACGTTACCGCTTTTAGCGCTGAGTTTAATAGCCGGTATATCTTGCCCGTTACCAAACCGCTTTTCGTAGTACTTTGGCGTAAAGGTGGAATTTTTAATAGAATTATACACGCTAAAACATACCCTTTTACTCTCCTTTTCAAGTCTTTCAAGGTTGTATATAAGTTTAGAAGAGTTAAGGTATTTTTTATAATCTTCACTATTTTTTATCTCGATAAAAATTTCTTCAACAAGTTTATCGCTAGAAATTTTATCGCTAACTTTTGATATATCTTTAACGTACTTTTCGCAAATTAAGTGTAGTAGCGTGCCCGTTTCGTTTACCCTAATATCGCTTATTGCAGTTTCTTTGAGTTTCAAAACGTTACTAGCGTAGTTTTTATACGGGCAAGAAAAATAACTTTCTAGTACGCTTGCGCTTATCTCTCCGCCCTTTATACTTAAATTATCACCTTTATCTATAAACCTTTCTTGCGAAGGCTCTTTCAAAAGGTTATCCGTTTTTTGCTTTAACTCGTTAAGCCCCAAAATCTCGGTCGCTTTGTAAAAGGACGCTATCTTGTCAGCAGTTTCTCTATCGCCGTTTTTATAGTCGGTATACATCTTGGCAATTTCTATGAGTGAAACGTTTTCGTTTGAAAAACCTTGCGCGTCACTTTGAGAAAGAGTGGTAGAATTATTTCTTAAACTCGTAGTCTTTTTTAACCCGAACGCCGAAATTAAATATTTAATTGCGTCGGACTTATAAAGCGTTCCGCCCTTACCGTCGGTTACCGAATAGGATAGTTTTAGTTTTTCGTTGAACGAACACAAAGTGATTAAAACGTTTTCGCGCTCGCGCTTGTTAACCGCTTTGATTTTAGGCTCGATTATTACGTTAAACCCGTCTAAAACGCTCAAATCTCCGTCGGATAGAATAGACGTGTCGCTTTTAGTAAAGGGAACGTCACCACAAAGCCCCATAGCGTATAAAACTTCGGCGCTTTGAATTTTAACGTCCTTACACTCGCCGATATAAACTGCGTCGTATAAAATAGGAATAGAACTAATTTTAGCGCCCGTTGCACCGCTTAAAAATACGTTCTTAAAGTCAAGCGCCGTGATTTTTGACGAACCTAGAACGTCTACCATCTCGTCTAAAACGGATACGACTTTATCAAAAGCCCTATCGTTAACGTCAGATAACGCAAACTTGTCCATCTCTTTAAGTTTTTTTGATAAACTAAGTAAATTATCTTTAACGCCCAAATCAAACAGCATTTCCTTTACCGCGGTAGCATAGTCTAAAACGGTACTTGAAACGGCTAGTTTTTGCACGGTTTTGATAAGGTTTTCTCGATACTTTTCAAAGGTTGAGTTTTCCTCAGCGTCAAAGGTAAAGGGGGTGTAAAAACCCTTGCGGTTAATCATATTCTTGAAAACTAGATTTTTAAGTTTATCGGATAAATTTTTGTTTGGGATAAACAAACTCGAACTTATAACCTTATAAAAATCTTTGTTTGAAAGCCCCTTTCTTTGAAAGTCTAACACCGAAACTATAAAATCGCAAACAGGGTGGTCTGAAAGGCTAGACGTCTTTTCAACGAAGTATGGAATTTTATAGTCTAAAAACGCCTTTTCAAGATATGGCAAGTTATCTTGCATACTGCCAAGCGCTATCGAAATATCTCTAAACCTAAGCCCACGTTTCACTTGCAATAGTATATCTTTTGCAACGTGTTCACTCTCGTCTAAATTATCGCTTGCCTCGTATAGCGATACGTTTTCAGTTTTAAGTGGAACGAAATCTTCCGCAAACACCTTAGGGTTATAAAAAGTTCTTTTAATATGCTCTGCCTCTGCGGGCAAATTTCCGCACGCGTTATAAACTTTTGCGGTTGGGCAAATTTCTAAAAGCCTATTATACGTTTCGCCCGTATATACTTGGCAGTTTTTGTCGTAAGGTATAACCGCGTGCAAACTCTCGGCGGTAGAGTAAAGCGCACTAAAAACGTCGTACCGCTGGCGTGTTACCGACTGAAAGCCCGCAAGCACCACCGCGGTATCTTTAAGGCTACTATCGTTTTTGCAAAGGTTTGGCATAAGCGATAAGTATTCGTTACTGTCGTAAAGCCCACGCTCTTTAATCTCTTCGTCATAACGGCTATACACGGTATAAACGTCTTTTACTTTATTATAAAGCGCGGGGGTAACGCTAGCGTCCCCGTCTAATAAGTTTTTGAGTTCGTTTGGCGTTATTTTAGCGCTTTCAAGTTGAGATATAAGTTCGTATAAAACCACCGCCATATTAGGGGTGTTTACGGAATTTCCAAAACAACAAAGTTTTCCTTTAAGGTCGGCGATAATTTTTCTTATCACCATAACGGAACTTTCTTTGGATATAACTTTTGCCAAACTGTTTTTTGATGATACGTACCGCTTAAAAGTAATAACGTCAACGTCGAAAAAGCCCCCGCCTAAGCGCGAAGCGATTTCAAGTTCGAGTGACAACGTTATTTTATCTTCCGAAAAAACTATGCACTTTTTACCGCTGTCTATTAAGTTTTTAACCACGTTTGCCGTTGTTGAAACGATTTTTGACGTAGTGTCCCCAAGATAAATATTCAAGTTTTTCTCCTTATGGCGGAAGTTTAGCATATAATTACTGCCAAATGTATGGCAACTCTAAATATTTTACCACATTTTTTATAACTTTTGAAGATATTTTACCTATCTTTCACATTTTTGTTTTTACATATTGAAAATTTTGTGCTAAAATATATGATATGAAAAGATTAAAAAAGTTTTTAACTACAATTTTAATTGCGTTGTTTGCGCTAACGCTTACCGCTTGTAACAATATCCCCCTTCAAACTGACGGGGTTTATTGGTTTGACGATACGACTTCTTTTCCAAGCGGTTATTCTGAAACGCTAGTATATGACGTTTCGCTATCTCACGTAACCCCCGCAAGTTCCGAAGAAGTTAAGGTTGACGGGTATACTTTGCAAATTTCAACGGGCAGATACACGACCACGCTTGAAACTAGAAAAAACACCAACGGCGACTACTACGTTTACACCACTAGTTTTTTATTAGAAGGTAGTTACGTTACTCCTAACGAAACTAAACCTTTTATGGACACGTTTACTACAAAAACCGAGTTTTACGCTGACTTTACCCCTATAAAATCTCAAAAGACGTATAAAAGTGAGTTAAACAACTACTCGTACTCTTACGACATTAACTACGCCGGCAGTAAAGCAAACTGCAAAGTTACCGAATTTATAGGAACTAACAATGAAAACACCAAAGAGTTTTCATTTGATAAATACAACGAAAGCGCGTATATCGATAACGACGTAATTTTGCTTTTCGGAAGGCTTTTTAACGTTGACGGTAGTTTTTCTCAACCGTTTTCGACTATTGATGCGATTTCCAGAAAACTTCACAAAATGAGTTTTAGCGCAGGTATTGTAAACGAAAATCTTGACGTTAAGAGTTTAGATAACTACGTAATCAACGGCGTTAACCCAACCGAGCCGAAAGTTAACTGCGCAAGAGTTGGCATATCTATATCGGATACTTTTTCCGGTAACACTATCGAAGCGTACTACGCAACCGACCATAAAACCCACAGGCATAGGTTGGTTGAAACGTACACTCGCATAACGGGTGGTATCGGCTATATTAAATACAGCCTAAAATCGGCAACTATCAACAACTAACAAAAAAGAGAGTTTTAGTTAAAACTCTCTTTTTTTATTGCGTTTTCAAGTTTTTCATAAGGGGGCGCGGTGGAAATTAAACGGTAAAGGTTTTCGCCTTCAAGCACGGTTTTTGAAAACTTTCCGTCTATAACGACTTGGTAATAATACTCGCCGTTTAGAAGTTTATATAGGCATTTAACTTCACTTTCCCCGCTTATTATTATTTTTTTAACCACCGTAGGTCGGGTGGTTTTTTTATACGTTAAGTTAGAATATATTTTTACGTATTCGCTATCTTTTTGCGTGCCTAGTGCACCAACTATCATAAATGCTGAGAAAAATAATAGCGTAAAGTTTACTTTTGTAAAAATTGAATAGATAAAAAGCGCAAGCAAAATACAAGATAATAAAACGCCTAAAATTTTAACAACTCTTATCGCTATTTTTCTAGAAATAATAAGTGATAGCGTTGCTATTAAAAATCTACCCCCGTCAAGCGGATAGCAAGGCAGTAAGTTTACAATCGCTAATGAAAAGTTAGCAAAAACTATAAGGTCGGTATACGGATAAGTGTCTGGAAAAATCCACCAAAGCGCCACGAAAAACACGGCTATACAAATATTGTAAAACGGGCCTGCTAGCGAGATTAAGCACTCGTCTTTATAACGTATATCGCTGATATCCCCTTTAATTAGCGCACCGTACGGCATAAGTACGATTTTTTTAAGACCGTATCCTAATTTTTCAGACTCTACATAATGCCCTATCTCGTGAAGTACGGCTGAAAGAGTATAAATTATAAAAGAAAATACTTTGCCCGTAAAGGCAAAGTATATCCCAAACGCGATAAACAGCGGATGTATTGAAAATTTTAGCCCAGCCATACGATTTGATTTTCAGATAAAACGTAACTAGTTAAAATTGCGTCGCCGTCAAACATACTAACCGCCGTTTCATTATTAGAATACCCTAGCGGAATATTCGAGTAAACCTTTTCGTTTTTAGAAACGTAAACGCTTTCAAGCCCGCTAACTACCGTTGAAAACGACTCGCTATGTCTAATGGTAACAGTGTAAGTTTCGCCTTGCTTTGCAACGCTTTCAACAACTCCGTCACACGGTGAATAAACGCTACCGGAAGACACTTTCATCACCCCGTTTTCAAGTACGACGTCGTCGGTTTTAGACGGGAGTGACGCAGTAAACGACGTATACGAAACGTCTTCAAGTCCCGTATCACTATTAAATACCGAGCGCATAAGGTTATTTATACCGCTATCTTCCCAAAAAATGTTGGTAAGAATTATACCTACTATTAAAACGAATATTGCAACCACTTGAACGGAAACGATATCAAAGCCCGAACTTTTAATTTCAACCGAACTATCGCTAACGGCAGGTTTAGCCTTTTTAATTTTTTTGGCTTTAATAGGTTTTACAGTTTTTTCTTTAACCCTTTTTTGCTTTTTAACGTTTTCGGGTTTAGTTTCGGTAACCGTTTCAGCCACCGCTTCGTTAACCTTATCTATAACTTGCTTTTTAACGTCTTTCTTCCGCTTTTTAACGGGTTTTACCACAACGTCACACGAGTTAACGGGTATTTCTAACATTTTTACGTAATCAAATTCGCTCATAACAAAAACTCTCCTTTTGGTCGTGTTATAGCGTATGAAATTTTTTTTCATTATAGAACGAAATTTTGAATAAAAGTAAAAAAACTACCCACAATAATTTCGGGAGGTAAGGTATGAAGAACGTTAAAAATTCTAAAAACTCCAAGACTTCTAATACTCAAAAGAGCACGAAGTCGGTTAAAGATTGCAAATAATGAAGAAAAAGAACTTTAAGTCGCCATTTGACCCTAACGGAAGTTATACGGGAACGCCAAACGGCGAGAACGAAAAACCCGTTCAGGATGCAGACGATTTATAAAACTTTATAGCAATCAAGAAAAAGGCTACCGAAAAGGTAGCCTTTTTCCGTTACTTTTTAATATCTACTCACGGTAGAGTTAAAATTTGAAACTCTACTAGGCGCGTTTTTAACGGTATAGTTAAAAAAACAATCGGTAGGGAGCGGTTTGTGATTTTTAGGTATATAATAATACCGTGGCGTGACTAAACCTTATTACCTATCTATCGCCAAAGGAGATATTATGAACTACAAAATTTATACTGACTCGTCGTCAGGCTTGCCTTCGTCTATAATCGACCGCTTTGAGTTAAACGTTATTCCGCTTTCGGTTATAATCGCAGGTGAAATTACAGAAGTTAAATGCCACGATGAAGTTTTTATGCAAGACTTTTACCGTAGGCTTAGAAATAAAAACGATATGAGTACTTCTTGTATCAACGAAGAAACCTTTTACCAAACTTTCAAAAAAGAACTAGAAAGTGGTTATGACGTTATTTATATAGGCTTATCGTCTGGGCTTTCGCAAACCATACAAAACGCCGTAAACTCGTCAACAAGGCTTGAAAAAGAGTTCCCCAACCGCAAAGTGTACGTTGTGGACTCGCTTAACGCCTGCCTTGGCGAAGGGCTTCTTGCCTACACTGCTTGCCTTAAAAAAGAAGAGGGGCTTTCCGCAAAGGAAGTTTACGATTATTTGCTTACGGTTAGACTTTCTGCTAACAGTTTATTCACCGTTAAAACGTTATCGTACCTTGCAAAGGGCGGTAGAATTTCTAAACTAAACTACGCGCTAGGAACGGTGGTTGACGTAAAGCCCATTATGTACGTTAACGAAAGGGGTAAACTCGTTTCGTCAAGCAAGGTTATAGGCAGAAAGCGTTCGTTAATAGC
This sequence comes from Clostridia bacterium, assembly GCA_017504795.1. Taxonomy (GTDB): domain Bacteria; phylum Bacillota; class Clostridia; order Christensenellales; family Borkfalkiaceae; genus HGM11412. The sequence continues at coordinate 23,033 of JAFVQM010000030.1, forward strand.
AATTGCCGATAACTTTGCAAAAACTATGATTACCCCCGAAACCCAAACTATATTTATCGGTCACGGCGACTGCTTGGAAGACGCTAAAACCCTAGCAACCTTAATTTCTCAACGCGTTCCCGTAAAGGAGTTTATCTTTAACTATATAGACCCTATTATCGGCGTTCACAGCGGGCCAGACACCTTAGCCGTGTTCGGCTACGGCTTATCGCGTGAACCACAAGTTATAACGGCAGATAGTTCAAAACTCGCAAAAGCCTAACAATATAAAAATTCCGTGGAAAACCCACGGAATTTTTTATTATTAAGATATTGTAAACTCTAATTTTTGGCTACCGCTAACCGTGTAGTAATAGGTTGCGTTTTGGGTGGCGGTAAACGTTGTTACGCCTTGGGCGTTAGTTGTAGAAACTAGCGTTGAAAGGTTACTATTCGAATATACCTTTATAGTCATACCTGACGTGTTTTCTCCCGCCGTAAACGTTACCTTTCCGTTTGACGTAGGCTTAATTCTAAAATATACTAGCGTGTTAACGTTTTCTATTTGACCGCTTAGCGATTGACCAACGTACGTCCAAATAGCGTTTGACACGTTAGAACCTAATATAACCGCAGTTTCACCACTTTCGCAGTCGGCAGAGTTTATAGGTGCAAAAGACGTTGGCTCGAAAGCAGGGTTTTGAACAACGCCCGAACCGAACGTATCGTTTTGATAGTACGCAGATTCCGCCGAGCCTAAAACAGTTTTTTCAGCAACCCACTCGAAAACGGCTTTTCCTTTATCGTCAACACCCACTTCTTTATATACTAGTTTAGTCCTATATATAGGATATATTCTTTCACCTATAGCATAAGTTGGTTTTGCACTGTTTAACAGCCATCCGCTTTCGCCCAGATATACACCCGTCGTATATAAATACCTTACGTTTTTATTTTCCTTTGGCATATAAATCATAAATGAAAGTTGGCTCGTTTCAAGACCGAAAATATTACTCATTTCCGCGTTATCACGAACGTCCATACTACCAAAGGTATATCTAGCGGGATCCCAGAAACCGTTACTCGTAACACGGTCGTCAATTTCTTGGCTTAATGCAGAATCAGGGTTATTCATACCGATTTTAATCGTTTCGCCACCGCTTATCATCGTACCGTTTAAGATGTTTTCAATGAGTTGACGGTGGTTGTAACCTATTTCGTCTTCTGGGAGAATTTCTTCACCCTCCCACGGGAAGAACTCTATATCAATACCGTCATACTTAGATAAAACGGGGCCCGTGGCATATCCCCAAGTTGCATACACGCCTACAAACGATAATAAAAAGGCGAGTATTATAACGGTAACTGAAAATCTTTTTATTGATTTTGTTAACATAACTCGCCTCCTTTTAGTTAAATTTGTTTAATGAGTTCAATTGCCCATTTTGCTTGTCTATCCGACGTGATTTTCACGCGCATAGGATAACTTTCGTGTGATTTTTTACCAGATACGTCAACAAACTTATACTTGGTTTTTCTATACTTTTTAGGTTGTAAATTTAGATATACGTTTAAGGTTTTTCCTATAATTTTAAGTTTCGCAACCGCTTGCGAACCCTTTTTATAGGTTACGTGTTTACTGCTATTTTTTACCCTTACGCCGTCAATACTTGATAAATAGTTAGTAATTAGCGTATACCTATTTATCATTTCGGGCGATAGTTCTTTAAGTTTTTGCTCAAAGGTTTTATCCGTGCCCTTTATTGAAAACAGCGTGGTCATAGCATACATATAAAGACCAGATTTCTTCGCAATTTCGCTAACGAGTTCGTTAACCCATTTAACTTGCCTATCCGACGAAACTTTAACTCTCATCGGGTAATCTTTATACGCTTTTATTGAAGACGCATCAGTATACACGTACTTACTATTTTCATATTCTTTTATATCAAGCGCAAGGTGAACGTAAAGCGATTTACCCTTAAACGCTAGCCTTGCAATAGGCGTTCTACCCTTTTTATACGTTTCAAACGCCTTGCCTTCCCAAACGTGTAAACCCTTTATCTTATATAAATGTTTTACGATTTCATTGTACCTATCAAGAACTTCTTTCGACGCGCTATCGTGCTTTTCGCGGAAGGTTTTACCCTTGCCCGCCGTTTCATACCACTCTTTTTTAACAAACGTTTCTTCTTCTAAGCCTTGAACAAACTTTTCACTCGAAACGTCAGTATACAAAATTTGGGGTGAAACGGTTATAGCCGTTTCATCGTCTATTATAGGCTCTTTTTCTTCTAAAACTTCTTTAATGCTTTCAGTTTCTTCTTGGGTTAACGCCTGTGATGCGAGCGCCCCGTCCGCCGTTAAGTAGCCTATTTCAATAAGCCTTGCAATTTTAGCGTTTAGTATTTTCTTTTCGGCAATAGGTAGCGCTATCAACACAAACAGTACGAGTAGTATACACAAATACCCCGCTGGCGACTGCATAAACATTACGAAACTACCTATAAACGGTATTCTTTCGCCACGGTAAATACCCTTCATTTGGCTATACGTTACGGGGAATTTATCCCTTACGTGAACGGCGTCACCTTGCAAAACGAAATACCTTTCACTATGCTTGTCGTTAGGTTCTTCTATGCCGACTATTCGGTGAATAACAAGCATATCGTCAACTTCATAAACTACGATATCGTAAAGTTTTAAGTCCATCTCGTCAGGGAGTTTATGTATGGTAACTAGGTCAAACGTTTGAATTTGGTCGGTAATATTATTTCTATATAGATATTCGTTACCTTCGTATCTGGTTGCCATTGAAGAACTTTGAACTACTTGAACGACGGGCACGTCACCAACGATTTTGGTGCTTTCTACGTTAACGCACGCAGATACGCCAAACACCGCCATAATCAAGACACAGACCACAAGCGAAAAAACCTTGTCTAAAAATGACAAGGCCTTCGTTCTTTTTGAAAGAGTTAAAGTCTTTTCGTATTCAATTTTAATCTTTTCGTCTTCCGCGCCCAAACGAATAAGTTTTAGCGATACTTTTATAAAGTATACGGTGAAAAACGTAAATATTGCAGTTAACAGCAAAAATACGATTAGGCACAGTATAAAGACGTAAACGTCAAACCCGGACACGATTTTATACTCCCTGCGAAATAATTCGCAATATGTATTTTATCTATTAAGCAGTTTTTTCAGAAACGGTGATACCCATAGTACCAGAGTGTAATGCAAGTTTGAACGCATCGTACCTAGCAACGGTGTTAAGATATAAGTTACTGTCGTTATATACGCTGTTTGCAGGATTTTCGGTATCGATAGTACTTACTTTGTTAACGGTGGCTGAATATTCGGTGTTATAGAAAGCAATGTAAGGAACAAGGTCACTTGCTTCAACCGTCCAAACAAAAGAATCGCCTTGCTTGGTTGCAGCGCCCTTTGCAAGGGTAACGGCATCAGTCTTAACGAAGAAGATGTTAATATTTTCGTAAACCCAAGTTACGTTGCCGGTACCAGAGTTAGTGGTTAAAAGGCTCCATTGAAGGTCAATACCGTTTAATTTAACGGTTTCGTCCGCACCTGAGTTAGGAGTAAACTTAACGGTTAAAGAACCTGCAACACTCCATTCAGCGTAGTGGTTGTTGTTAGCATCGTCAATCGTGATTGCTAAGTCGTTTTTAGTGATTTCGATAACACCCTTAGCGTTGTCAACTACCTTATCGGTAATTTTAGTAACGTCGTCAAAGTATGCGGTTTTAGAAATAACGGTACCTTGCGAGTAGTTCCAAGTAGCGTAAACGCCACCGATGGTTACAATAAGTAAAATTGCAATTAAAGTGCTTAATTTTTTCATAATAAAACTCCTTTTAAGTTTTTTCGCACGCGCACTAACGCGCACGACTAATAAGTGCATTATATATTCACTTTTACACAAAGTCAAGCGTTTTTATACTTTTTTATATAATAAAAAACAAAATAAAAGGCGCTACCTGTTATAAAACGGTAACGTCTGCCGATATAAAACTTAAAATTTTGTTTTCAACTTTTACTAAAATGGCTAAATTATCACTTGCCCCCGCAACTACGCCAAGGTATTCTTTACCCCCAGATACAACCTTAACGGCTCTATCTAAAAGGTAAAAATTATCTTTATAATAAGGGATAAAATCTCTTTTTAGTATTGAACTTTCAACCCCGTCAAACTCGTTCAAAAACTCGGCTATAAGGCGGTTTTTATCTATTTTATAACCTAACTCTTCTTCGATTGAAGTGGGCGTATTTAAGTTAAACTTAGGAAAGTTTTGCCTATCACAATTTATTCCAACACCAACTATAACGTAGCCTATACTATCACTTAAAATTTTAGTTTCAGTGAGAATACCCGCCACTTTTTTACCGCTAAGATAAATATCGTTTACCCACTTAATTTTCGGTTTTAACCCCGTAACCTTTTCAATCGCCTTAGATAAGGCAACCGCAGTAAAAGGCGTTATAAAAGATAAATCGCTAAGCGGTAAAGTGGGCTTAAATTTCAAACTTAGATAGATACCGCCGTTTGGCGAGTAAAAAGACCTATTGTTAGTTCCCCTACCGCCCGTTTGAGATTTGGCAACAACAACGTCAAACTCGCTATCTTTAATCGTATCGTTAGTTGAAAATACTTCTTCAAAAACAGCAACTTTTCTTGGAACTTTTAAGTGTTTTAATATTAAAGTTTCACTAATTTCATTTACCATAGTTTTATTATAACAAAAAGCAAGACGTTTGTCTTGCTTTTTCGTTTTATTTTTTTATTTAGTTAATTCTAATAAACGTTATAAGGCGTTAGTTGCAAGTTCGTTAAATAGCGACTTATAATCTAATTTTTGATTCAATATAAGATTTAAGTTCGCTAATAGGAAGTCTAACTTGTTCCATAGTATCTCTATCGCGAACGGTAACACACCCGTCAACTTCACTATCAAAGTCGTAAGTTATGCAGAACGGCGTACCGATTTCGTCTTCACGGCGGTAGCGCTTGCCGATAGAACCAGCCTCGTCGTAATCGACCATAAAGTATTTAGAGAGTTCGTCGTATACTTCCATAGCCTTTTCGCTAAGTTTTTTGCTAAGCGGTAAAACTGCTGCCTTAAACGGTGCAAGGCAAGGATGCAATCTAAGAACCGTTCTTATGTCGTTTTCGCCAACTTCTTCTTCGTCGTAAGCGCCTGATAAAACTGCTAAAACGCATCTTTCAACACCGAGTGACGGCTCTACTACGTAAGGAACGTATCTTTCGTTGGTTTCAGCGTCAAAGTAAGATAAATCTTTCTTTGAAACGTTTTGGTGTTGAGTAAGGTCGTAATCGGTTCTATCCGCTACGCCCCAAAGTTCGCCCCAACCAAAGGGGAACAAATACTCAAAGTCAGTAGTTGCTTTGGAGTAGAAACAAAGTTCTTCGGGCGAGTGGTCGCGAAGTCTTAAATGTTCTTCTTTCAAGCCGATATCGAGTAGCCATTGACGGCAGAACGAACGCCAGTAGTTAAACCATTCAAGGTCAGTACCCGGCTTACAGAAGAATTCAAGTTCCATTTGTTCAAACTCTCTAACTCTGAAAATAAAGTTACCGGGGGTAATTTCGTTTCTAAACGACTTACCTATTTGAGCGATACCGAAAGGCACCTTTCTTCTTGCCGAACGCTGAACGTTTACGAAGTTAGTAAATATACCTTGTGCCGTTTCAGGGCGGAGATATACGGTGTTTTTACTGTCTTCCGTAACGCCTTGGAAGGTCTTGAACATTAAGTTAAATTGCCTAATGTCGGTAAAGTTGTGCTTACCGCAAGTGGGACAGGGAATATTATGCTCTTCGATAAAAGCCTTCATTTCTTCGTGAGAAAACGCGTCAATCCCCTTTTCTAAGGTGTAGTTGTTTTCTTGCACCCAGTCTTCAATAAGTTTATCCGCTCTAAATCTTTCGTGACACTCTTTACAATCCATCAACGGGTCGGAAAAGCCTGCTAAGTGACCTGACGCCACCCACGTTTGCGGGTTCATAAGTATAGCCGCGTCAAGCCCAACGTTTAATTTGTTTTCTTGAACGAATCTTTGCCACCAAGCCTTTTTAACGTTGTTTTTAAGTTCAACGCCTAACGGACCGTAGTCCCAAGTATTAGCAAGACCGCCGTAAATTTCGCTACCGGGGAAGATATAACCCCTAGTTTTGCAAAGATTTACGAGTTTTTCCATAGTAACTGCTCTTTTTTCCACGATAACACCTCGTTTTTGTTTTTTAATATTTTATTAAAAATAACGCTTAATGTCAAGTAATTTCAATATACGCGTACATAAAATAAATATATACCTAAATATTTTATTGATATTTATAAAAATTTGTGTTAAAATAAATTAAAATCATTATCTTACGGGGCTTTTTATGGAAAATTTTACCGAAAGCAAGAATTTTATAGAAGATATCATTAACGAAGAACTTGAAAAAGGCGTTGTAAACACCGTTCATACACGTTTTCCGCCCGAACCTAACGGTTACCTTCACATAGGCCACGCAAAAAGTTTATGCTTAAACTTTGGCACGGCTAAAAAGTATAGTGGCGTTTGTAACCTTTTCTTTGACGATACTAACCCTTCAAAAGAAAAAACCGAGTACGTTGACGCTATTAAGGAAGATATTAAGTGGCTTGGCTTTGAGTGGTTTGAGATGCATTACGCGTCCGATTACTTTGACGTTATTTACGAACTTGCCGTAAAACTTATTAAAGACGGTAAGGCTTACGTTTGCGACCTTTCGGCAGAAGAAATTAAAAACACTCGCGGTACTTTAACCGAGCCCGGTGTTGAAAGTCCTTACCGCAAACGCTCTATCGAAGAAAACTTAAAACTCTTTGAAGAGATGAAAAACGGCGTTTACAAGGACGGGGAAAAGGTTCTTCGCGCTAAGATTGATATGGCGTCGCCAAACATCAACATGCGTGACCCGGTTATTTATAGAGTTCTTCGCGCAACTCATCACAGAACGGGTGACAAGTGGTGCATTTACCCTATGTACGACTACGCACACCCGATTTGCGACAGTATGCAAGGAGTAACCCACTCGCTTTGCACCTTAGAGTTTGAAGACCACCGCCCGCTTTATAACTGGACGATTGAAAACACAGGCGTAGCACACAAGCCCCGCCAAATAGAGTTTGCAAGGCTTAATATTACAAATACCGTTATGAGCAAACGCTATCTTAAAAAACTCGTGGAAGACGGTGCAGTTGAAGGTTGGGACGATCCGCGTATGCCTACCCTTACGGGGCTTAGAAACCGTGGCGTTCCTGCGGAAGCGCTTAAAAACTTCTGCGAAGAAATAGGCGTTTCAAAGGCAAACAGCGAAATTGAAGTTAGTTATTTCGAGCATTTTATTAGAGATTATCTTAACAAAAACGCCGAAAGGGCTATGGCGGTAGAAAACCCGCTTAAAGTTACCATTACTAACTACGAAGGCGTTGAAGATACGGAGTTTGACGTTAATCCTAGCGACGAAAACTCGCCTAAGCGTAGCGTTGTGTTTGGAAAGACTTTATATATCGAGCAAGACGATTTTTCGCTCAACCCCCCACCCAAGTATTTCAGGCTTAAAAAAGACGGATACGTTAGGCTTAAAAACGCATACATTATAAAGTGTGACGACGTTAAGTTAGACGATAACGGCAACCCCGTAGAACTCATTTGTTCGTATATCCCCGAAAGCCGTTCGGGAAACGACACTAGCGGAATTAAGTGCAAAGGCACTATCCACTGGGTTAACGCAAGTTTAGCGGTTGACGTTGAACTTAGAAAGTACGAATATCTTCTTAACGACGCGGAGTATCAAGGTCAAGACTTTAACGAGCGTATGAACTACGATAGCGTTCATAAATTTATCGGAAAAGCAGAGCCTTATATCGCACTTTCGAAAGACGGTACGCCTTTCCAACTTTTAAGAAAGGGTTACTATAAAAAAATGGTTAAGGGCGATAAAATCGTTCTTTCCGAAATCGTTTCAATGAAGGACAGTTTCAAAAAATAATAAACTAAAAGGAATAGTGTTATGTATTTTTTAGTTGATATTATAGCGGTAGCGTTTATAATTTTATTGTCGCTACTCGGCTTAAAACTTGGTTTTTACAAATCGCTTATTGACGTCGTTTTAGTCTTAGGCTTTTTCGCTGGTGCAGGTGTCGGTGCATTCTTTACCGTAACTATGGTTATCGAGCCATATCTAGGTTGGGTAACAGAACTTCAATCGGTGGTTTTAACCATACTTGGCAACAGTAAAATTCCAGGCACGCAAGAATTTATAGTTACAGCGTCAGAATGGATAAGTATAGGGCTACTAACTTTCTTACTGTTTATCGTATACTTAATAATTCTTAACTTCGTTAGAAAGTTAATAGGTAAACTCTTTGAATTTATAAACAAACTCGCTTTATTTGGGTTTATTGATAAACTTCTTGGCTTTGTTGTAAACTTAGCGGTATCGGTTGGCATTGTTTTACTTTTAACGTCACTCATCTACTGCCTTGCGCCTTACGGCATTTTGTCTTACTCGCACGAAGTGTTGCTATCAAGCGAAGTTTTAAGTTTGATTTACGAAACCAACCCGTTAAACGCTATATTAGAGCCGTTGTTTGCTCAAATACTATCGTTTTTACCCGTATAAAACTACAAATAAAAACTCCGCGGTTGCGGAGTTTTTTAATGCTTAATAAATAAGTCGCTACACGAAATGTATACCGGCTGTTCGGGAATTTCCACCCTTTCTTTTACAAAAAACCAGTCGTAAATCTTATTAAATAATTTCATATCGCACCCCCTTGTACGGTGCTATTATATTAAGTTAAATATGACAACATACTGTCATATTATAAAACTTTTTGTCGAAATTATTTAATTTTTTTGGTTACAACTTGTTTTAAGGGCTTAGTTACAAGTTGGGTTAAACAATAAACTTATGCTAAGCGATATTTTAAGACGTTAGAAACAAGCAAGACAAGGCTCGCCTAGACGGGTGGTTACAATAGACCTTTTTAGTCATTGTAGACACACGGCGACGGCAGAAACACAGTATTGCACCGTTTATAACGGATTAAATTAAGGGCTTAGTTGCAAGTTAGGCGAGGCGTTTGCTAATCTATTGCCTATTCCAACCCGCATTTTAAGACGTTAGAAACAAGCAAGACAAGGCTCGCCTAGACGGGTGGTTGCAATAGACCTTTTTGGTCATTGTAGACACACGGCGACGGCAGAAACACAGTATTGCGCCGTTTATAACGGCTTAAAAATTATTTGGACTTGTAATATAAACGACAATGACAAAACCCTTCAAACTCAGGGTCGGCAACTTGGTCACGAAATTCTTTGCACATACAAACGTTGTCTTCGGTTTTTTGGATACGGCAGGGGCAATACCCGTCTTTTCTCTTTAATCCGTCACGTATGGCGGAAACGACTTTTTCGTCGGGGTTAAAAATAATTTTCATATTATCTCCTTGACTGATTTTTGTAACTATTATAAAATATAGATATGTCTAAAATCTTACTTAAAGTTTCAAGTGAACTTGACTTTCAAACCTATAACGGCGATTACGACGGGGTTTATTTTTCAAACCCCAAAGAGTATATTTGTTTTCACGATAAAGGCGAAACGTTTATAGACCTTTGCGCCCTTTCGCCAAGTGACGGGCTTGAAGTTTCCCGCCGAGCGCCTAAAAATTCAACTTTTGTAGTTGACGACGTTATGAAGGCAATTTTTATAAAAAGCGTAAACCCTACCGCTAAAATCTCGTATTACCTTGACGGGTATAACGAAAACCTTATTCCTATTATAAAAGCGAACGGGTTTGACGTTACCGTTAAATACACCGCACTAGCGCCCGAAAGGATAGATAAGTTTCACGATTTCGGTGCAAAAGTTAACGGAAAGGAACTCTCTCGACTTGACGAAGTTGGGGTTCTAAAATATTGGCAGGTTGACTATATTACGATTATTCCCCAAATCAAACCTTAATAAACTCGGCGTTTTCACCGTACACGGATAGGTAAAACGCCTTTTTTTCTACCAAAATTTCCGTGGAAAAGCCTATAAACTCACTTTCAACGCCCCTTTTCAGCGCCGAATAATTTTTGGCTTTAATAACGCATTCGCGCTCCGTCCACTTTCTATAAAAGTCGGGCGGAGTTTTTACGCCTAAAAACTCAGCGGTGTTTTTGGGAACGGTTTGTTTAATAAGTTCGATATCGATAGCGGTTAAGGTGTTTTTAGAAAAACAAACTGCAACTACCCCGTTACTGTGTGATAGTGAAATAAACCCGTTATCAATAATCGGTTTTCCGCTTTTTTCAAACGAAACATCACCTAAATCTTCACCAAAAGTTTCTTGGTGTTTTTGAGCGAGTAAACCCCACGCCAAAGCGCTTTCTTGGGTTTTACAATGATTATTTATTTCCCCTTTCAAAACGGGCGTAAAATCGCCTATTTTAGCGATTGAATAATACACCTTATTTGTCATTTTTATATATCCTTAAAGCGTTGGTTACTACGAATATACTACTTAAACTCATCGCGAGTGACGCTATCATCGGGTTTAACAAAATTCCTGCAAAATACAGTACACCCGCCGCAAGCGGAATACCTAAAACGTTGTAAATAAACGCCCAAAATAAGTTTTGCTTTATAATTTTGCCTGCTTTTTTACCCGTTTTAACGGCTTTTACCGCCGAGCGAAGGTCGTTTGACAAAAGTATAACGTCCGCGGAACTTACGGCAATATCCGTGCCAGACGACATTGCCACAGAAACGTCTGCCACCGAAAGCGCTGGGCTATCGTTAACCCCGTCGCCTATAAACATAACCTTTCCGCGCTCTTTATACTTTTTAACTATTTCCGCCTTTTCTTCGGGAAGTACGCCACCGTAAACTTCGTCAGCGTCAACTTCATATTTTACGCGATTTGAAACCTTTTCGTCGTCACCAGATAATATAACCGTTAAAATACCGTGGTTTTTCATATCGTTTACCGCTTCAAAAGACGTTTCCTTTATCATATCGTAAACTTCTAAAAAACCTATAACAACGCCGTTTTTAGCAACGAAAAGTACACTTTTACCGTCGCTAAGCGAACTATCTGCTAAAATTTTAAGTTCTTCTTTTATCGGGTAAAGTGCGGTAAAACTTTTATTTCCTATAACGTAAGCGTTGCCGTTAACCGTACCTTTTACACCCTTTCCAGTAACGGATAAATAGTCTTTAACTTCAAGGTCGCAAGGCATAGCGTACTCGCAAACGGCAGTCGCTAGCGGGTGTGAACTTAGTTTTTCAACGGCGGAAATTTCTTGAAGTTCTTCGCTCGACAAACCAACCACTTTGCCAACTTTTATTTTACCTTGGGTAACGGTGCCCGTTTTATCCATTATTATAATAGACGTTTGACCTATTCTTTCAAGCACGTCCGCATTTTTGATTAAAGCGCCAAATGACGCGCACTTTCCGGTAGCCACCGTAACGGCAACGGGGGTTGCAAGCCCTAGCGCGCACGGGCATGATATAACTAAAACGGTTATCGCCCTTGAAAAAGCAAAGTCAAAAGGCTTTCCGATAATAAGCCAAACTATAAGCGTAACTATTGCAATTAACGTTACTATCGGAACGAATATTCCGCTAATTTTATCGGCTAGGCGTTGAACGGGCGCTTTTGACGATTCGGCACTCAAAACATAGTCGATAATCTTTGAAAACACCGTGTCTTCGCCAAGCGCGGTTACTTTCGCCGTCATATACCCGCTTTCACAAACGGTAGCCGTTTTGATTAGCGAGCCTATTTCTTTATAAACGGGCATACTCTCGCCGGTTAAAGCGGACTCGCTCATATCCCCTTCACCAAAGATAACTACCGCGTCCGCCGGGGCGCTTAAACCTTGTTTTATAACTACGATATCGCCAAGTTTTAACTCGGAAACTTTTATAGTTAACTCAACGCCGTCACGAATTACGATAGCGTCGCTCGGCGCTAAACTTTTTAGTTTTTCTACCGCACTTTCAGTCTTTTTCTTTGAGCGTTCTTCAAGCATTTTCCCTACCGTAACTAGCGTAAGTATCATTGCCGAACTTTCAAAATAAAGGTTTTTAAGGTAGTGATTTACTAGCGCGCTATCGCCACTAGCCTTTCCTACGATTATCATAATAAAAGCTAAAATTCCAAACAAATAACTTGCGCCTGAGCCAAGTGCAACGAGCGTATCCATATTAGGGCTAAGGTGAATAACCGCCTTATAGCCCCCTATAAAGAACTTTTTATTTATTATTATAACCGCGGTTGTCAGTAGTAGTTGTAAAAGCACGAACCACACCGCACCCCTTTCGCCTTTAAGAAAATCAAAGGTGGGTAGACCTATCATACCGCCCATTGAAAAGTACATTAAAATAACAAGTAGTATAACAGACGGTATTAGCCTTTTTCTTAAAACGGCGTTCCCGTCAGAAAGGTCGCTATCGCCAGCGTATTCTTTTGCCTTAAAGCCCGCGTCCTTTACCGCTTTTATAACGCTAGCATTTGAAAACTCTCCCTCAACAACCATTAGTTTTTGAGTGAGTGAAACGGTAGCACTCGTTACGCCCTCAACCTTATTAACTGCGCGCTCTACTGCGCTTGAACACGCAGTGCACGACATTCCTAATACTGTAAATTTAACTTTCATAGTATATATATTTTACCACAACCGTTTTGCTTATGCAATATTTTTTAAGCAATTGTTAGCCGTTGATAACAAAACAAAATTCCGCCCAAGGCGGAATTTTATTATTTATCGTCAAATGATTTTGGGGTATAACTACCCGATTTCTCACGTTCTTTTACGCAAAGAGTTAAAAGGTATTCGATTTGCCCGTTGAGTGAGCGAAAGTCGTTTTCAGCCCACGCGCTAAGTTTGTTAAATAGTTCCTTAGAAACGCGTAACGGAACTTGCTTTTTTTCGTTCATATTAGTAAAGCGTTCCTGAGTTTACTACGGGTTGCGCGTCGTGATTACCGCATAAAACTACGAGTAAATTCGATACCATTGCAGCCTTTCTTTCATTGTCAAGTTTAATAAGGTCGTTTTGTTCTAAGCGTTCAAGCGCCATTTCAACCATGCCAACTGCACCGTCAACTATCATTTTTCTAGCGTCGATTATAGCGCTTGCTTGTTGGCGTTGAAGCATAACCGCAGCAATTTCGGGCGCGTATGCAAGATACGTTATTCTCGCCTCTACGATTTCGATACCCGCATCGTCAACGCGCGCTTGAATTTCCTTTCTAATTCTTTCAACAACTTCTTCGCTTGAACCCCTTAAACTGCCTTCGTCCGCCTTGCCGTCACCAGTAGTGTCAACGTTGGGCGCAACGTCGTAAGGGTAAATTTTTACTATTTGACGAACTGCGCTATCACATTGAAGAGATAAATATTCCTTGTAGTTATCTACGTTAAATACCGCTTTTGCAGTGTCAACTATCTTCCACATAACCGCAATACCTATCTCAACGGGGTTACCTAAACAGTCGTTAATTTTTTGGCGGTTGTTGTTAAGCGTCATAACCTTCAAACTAATTTTGTTGTTTGCAACCGTTATTTCTTGACTGCTAGCCGAATTCATAGCCACAACGGGGCTTGAAGAATTTACGTCACCACTCTGTTTAAGTTTGGTTTTTGCAGCAGGGTTAAACGACGTGCAGAACGGGTTTACGAAATAGAACCCGTCACCCTTAATAGTACCTACGTATTTACCAAATAAGGTAAGAACGAGCGCTTCTTGCGGTTTTAACACTTTAAGCCCAGGAAGAACGAAGAAACTTGCAGTAAAAACTAAAATGCAAACGATAAATAACGCGGGGCTACCGCCTGCATCCATCATTTCACCGCCCTTTATAAGACCGAACACCGATAAAATCATTACGAGTATGGTTATAATCATAACTTGCATACCTATTTTTTTGCCTATAATTTTTTCTTGCATAATAAATCTCCTTAGATTTTATTTGATATCAAAATGATATCATATACTATGCGCATTGTCAAGTGTTTTGTTAAAAAAAATACGCCCGTGCGGGCGTATTTTACTTTTTGTCTTCTTCCGTTTCTTGGATATATGGAATTTTGGGAAAGGTTTTTCTAAGTTCGTCAACAAAATCTTCCTTCCACTCACTAGACACCGCTATTACGAAATAACTATCGTCTTCAAAAGTGAGTTCGAGTTTTTGAGTGTTGGTGATAAACTTTATTTCCTTAACGTCAGATATATCGATTTTGTTTTTTATAATGCCCCACTTCAAAATTACCTGCTTATCGGTAATTTGATAGTACGAACTTTTTATTGCAGTTATAATAAAAACGATAAATGCGATAGAGAGTAGCACGGATAGTATAAGCGATACGTATTCGTAAAAGCCTGGAACTATTTGTTTTGACGATAGCCCTATAAACCTTATGGCGTTAATAACGATGCAAGCAAGGGCTATAACGCTACCTAAAATTCCTATAATATAAAACCATTTTGTAAATTTGTACTTGTATTTTTTATCCATATATATATTGTAGCACAATTTTTATAACTTTACAAATAGTTGACTAAATTTGTTAAATTTTATATAGTTATTCTATGAGTATTTTAGAAATTAGAAATTTAACCCACCGCTACGACGATAGGTATTTGTTTCAAAACGCGTCGGTTTCGGTAAACAACGGCGAACATTTAGGAATCGTTGGGCTTAACGGCGCAGGCAAAACCACTTTTATAAACATTATTGCCGGAAAGTTATCGCAAGACGACGGCGAAGTTTTGCGCCAACCGTCCGCACGTTGGGGGTATTTAGACCAACACGCCGACATTGATAGGAGTTTAACGGTTATCGAGTATTTGCGCGGTGCGTTTACCTATCTTTACGAATTAAACGATAAACTTGAAAATATGTACCTTAAAATGGGCGAAGTAACTGACGCAGATGAACTTGATAAACTCATAAACAAGTCTGCAAGGTTACAAGACCAACTTGACGAGGCGGGTTTTTACGATTTAGATAGTAAAATCAAAAAAGTTGCAGGCGGTTTGGGGATAGGCGCAGTTGGGTACGATACGCTAATTTCTAGGCTATCAGGTGGCGAAAGAGCAAAACTTATGCTTTCAAAACTTCTTCTTGAAGAAGTTGACGTTATGCTACTTGACGAACCTACCAACTTTTTAGATATCGAGCATATTGACTGGCTTAAAAAATACCTTAACGGCTACAAGAAAACGTTTATGGTAATCTCGCACGACACCGATTTTTTAGACGGGGTTTGCAAATTTATAATTAACATTGAAAACGGCAACATAAAAAAATACTCGGGCAACTACTCAACCTTTACCGTTCAGCGTGAAATGAACGCCCGCCAGTACGAAGAAGAATATAATCGCCAGCAAGCCGAAATTAAAAAAATGCAAGATTATATCGACAAAAACAAGGCGCGCGCAGCGACGGCTGGCATGGCGAATTCTAGAAAGAAAATGCTTGATAGAATTGAAGTTATGCAAAAGCCTATGACCGTGCACGACGCGGTTTTTAACTTCCCTTCTCTCCCCTTAAACAGCAAAGATTTTTTGGTTATAAAGGGGCTTGAAGTCGGCTATGATAAAACGCTTATTCCACCTATTGATTTGCACCTTAAAAGCCAAGATAAACTTTGGATACGCGGTACTAACGGCGTTGGTAAAACTACGCTTATTAAAACTCTTCTTAGAAAAATTAGGGCGCTAGGCGGTACGTTTTTGTTTCATATAGGAGCAAAGCCAGCCTACTTAGAACAAGAACTTGACTTTCAAAACGTGAGCGACAACGCTATGAGTTTTATTGCCGAAAGATTTCCACGCTTTAACTACAAACAGCAACGCGCGGAACTTGCCAAAGTTGGACTTAAAGGCGACCTTGCTATAAAACCTATAAAAGATATGAGCGGTGGCGAGCAAGTAAGGCTAAAACTTGCAGTACTTAACAACACCCCGTCAAACGTACTTATACTTGACGAGCCGACTAACCACTTAGACGTTCGCGCCAAGGAATCTTTGAAAAAAGCGCTTATCGAATATTCTGGCGCAATAATACTAGTTAGCCACGAACACGATTTTGCAGGCGAAATTTGTAATATTGTATTCGACGCGAAAACTAGATAAATATAAAAAAAGCACGATGCAAGATTGCATCGTGCTTTAAGTTTACGCTTAATTAAGCAACGGGAACGAAGAAGTACACTAAGAAGAGTACGGTTACAACGATTGCGATAATCGAAATGTTCCAAACGGGTTTTTCACCTTTCTTAACAAGGTATTTAACAAGGTTAACAAGGTATTCAATAGCGTTCATAAAGGTATACGCGATAAGACCAATACCGATACCCTTAGTGATGGAGTACGAAAGAATCATAACTACCATAGTAAGGAAAGCAGCGGTAGCGTTGATAGCGTTAGAGAAATCTACTGATTTAATGTTGTTTTTCATCATAAGAACGCCTACGTATACGAGCGCAGATGCAGTTGCAGCACCAGGGATAGCAGCGAATACAGGCATAATGAACATTGATAAGAAGAACAAGCAAGCAGTAGTAAACGCGGTAAGACCGGTTCTACCACCAGCAGAAACGCCTGCACCAGATTCTACGAAAGTAGTAACGGTTGAAGTACCAAGCATAGCGCCTGCGCAAGTTGCAACCGCGTCAGAAATCATGATTTTATCATAGTTGTAAGGCTTGTTATTTTCGTCAGATAAAATTCTGTTACCACCACAGCAACCAACGATAGTTCCCATAGTATCGAACATATCGATCATGCACATAGTGATAATTACCATTATTACGGTAAAGAGCGAGCCTTCGGGGAAACCTTCGGTAAATACCTGAGTAAACGAGAAGAATACACTCTTTTCACCGCCGAAGAAGTTAGCAAAGTTTTCCCAGAACTTCCAAGAAACGTTGCCTTCGCCAGCGAGAACTGAAAGGTTAGTAACGCCAAGGGGAATACCAACGATAGTAGCGCCGATAATACCGAAAATTACCGAGCCTTTAACTTTGAGTTTATCAAGTATAGCGATAAGGAATAAGCCGATAAGACAAACGAGAGCCGATTTAGCAGCAAATGCAGGTGGGTTGCCAACGTTAACGATTTGTTCGCCCCAGTTCGTAAAGTCAACGAAACCGATTTGAGTGTAAGGGTTGTGAACGATAACGCCTGCGTTTTGGAAACCGATATATGCAATAAATAAACCGATACCAACTGAAATTGCGCTTCTAACTGCTACGGGCATACCGTCGAACACGAGTTCACGGAAAGACTTGCCTTTAATAGTGATAAGAGAAAGAGCAAGGAAAATAAGACCCGAGATAAGAACCATTGCAAATGCTTGACCAATGGTAAATACAACGCCGTAAGTACCAGCAGCCCAAATAGCAATAAGACCACCAAGTAACGAGTTAAGACCCATACCTGATGCTTGTGCAAGGGGCATCTTAGCAAGGAAAGCCATAAGTAAAGTACCGATTATTGCACCAAGTGCGGTTGCAATAAATACAGACGGCCAGTACGCTTGGTCAGCACCAACTAAGATTTGTGCCGGGTTAACGGTCAAAATGTAAGCCATTGCAAGGAAGGTAACTATACCTGCAACGATTTCAGTTTTGACGCTAGTTTGCTTCTTCTCAGCGTCAAAGCCGAGAGACTTCAAAAACTTATTCATTGAAAAATCCTCCTATATGTGTAATAACACAAAATATACTTTTATTTTAGCACTTTAATCGACATCTTTCAACAATTTTTGTGAAATTTTTTTCACAATTTTACATTTTATTTTATAAAATTAAAAACGACTGCCTTTTCTCAGTCTTTTTTAATTATAATATTTCTAAATTCTTTTTGAAAATACGCTTAAAGTCTGTTTGAGCGGAAAGCGCGTCCTTTATCTCTAAGGTAGCGTCGCTATTAAATTCCGTTTTCATAATAACCGAATCGCCTAACACGTCACAATTTATAGTTTCTACGCTACTTGCCATACTTCTATCTAAACTTACGGCAATTCTAAGCATAATACCTAGTTTTCTAATAATTTCAACGTCATCTTCCGAAATAAACTCTTTGTATTTTATAATGTCGGCAAGTGACAAATCGTCATTTTTATAACTTGCAACCACGAGTGCCGCTAAAACGACTTCGCGTTGGGTTATGCCGTAAAGCGACGAGTTAAGTATAATGTAACTAGTGTGCTTTTGATAGTCGTAATACTTAATTGAGTTGCCCGTATTATATAGGTACGCCGCAACTTTTAATATCTTTAAGCATTGACGGGGGAATTTGTGTAGAACGCGCATTTGCTTAAATAGTTGAACGGATAAGTTAACTACTTGTTCGCAGTGCTTTTCGTTTCTCTTGTAGTACTTAACAAGCGTTTGCAAACTGTACGTCAAAACGTCAGATATAGGTTTTTCCACCGTCATAGGAACGGCGTAGTTAAACATAATACCTTCTCTAAGACCGCAAGCGGAAATGTTCATACTATCAAAATTAAGATATTTAATGAACGCGTGCGCAACGGCGAAAGCAGACGGAAGAAGGTCCGCCCTAGTTGACGAAATGCCTTTAATGCGCTTTTTCTTGTCGATATCAAGCGATTTAAGCATGTCGTAAACACCTTCGAACTCTTCGGTTTTAACGTTGTAGTTATGTATTAAAGGAAGTGGGCATTTCTTTTTCATCTTAACGATTTTGCAAAGATTTCTAAACGAGCCACCGCAACCTATAAGTTGAGTTTCGGGGTCGATTTCTTTAAGCCACTCAATGCCTTTTAACTGTTCGAATATAAACTCTTCAATCTTTTCGGCTTGTTCTTCCGCGGTCAAACCGTCACTCGAAAACAAGTCGGTAAGCGTTACCGCACCGAAAGGAAGGGTTTCGTAATTTAATAAATTTCTACGGTTGTAGTAAATAACCTTGGTACTGCCACCGCCTATTTCTAAAATTAAACCCTTAGATATATCCATAGTGTTAATTACGCCACGGTATACGTACGTTGCCTCTTCTTCGGCAGAAAGTACTTTGAGTTTAATACCCGTGTTTGCAACGATTTCATCAAGGAAACTGCGTTGATTTTTTGCACGACGAACAGCCGCCGTCGCAACCGAGATAATCCTTTCAATCTCGTACGCGTCGCACAGTTTTCTAAACATTTTAAGCGTTTTAATCGTTTCGGCTATGCGTTGGGGCTTTAAGAACCCGTCACGCTCCATGTCTTTACCTAAGCGAACGCTTTCTTTAAGTTGGTCGATAACCATAAAATGCCCGTCGCCAAGCATTTCGACGATAACGAGCCTTGCAGTATTCGAGCCTAAATCGATAATTCCTATTCTTTCCACTCTTTATACCTCGTAGTTTTCTAGCCCTTAAATTTGAGCAAAAGTATTAGTATTGATAATTATACACCAAAAAATCTAACATTTCAAGCCCCATATTGAAAAAAATCTTATTTTATCGATAATTTTTTTTATTTCTTTTGAGTTTTTTTAGTTATTTTATCTGCAAAAAACTGTAAAACGGATAGCGCGATTAAAAATCCGCCGAAAACTCTTCTTAAAACTTTAACGTCTATTATAATGCAAAGCAAACTGCCACCCACTGCAAATAGGCATGCGGGAATAATTACTAGAAGTAACCCCTGCTTTTTTATTAGCCCGTTTTTGTAGTGAAGGTATAAAGCAACTACTGCCATAGGTATAAAAGATATAAGGTTTATCGCCTGTGAAGACTTTTGATGAAGGCTTGTAAAAAGCGATAAAAGTGGTATCAAAACCGTTCCGCCACCCATGCCCATACCGCCTAGCGTTCCACCTGCTAAACCTATTAAAATATATTTGATAACGTCGTTCATATGTACCCCCGTTTTTTACGGGAAAAGCATCTTAATTCCCGCAATTAACATAACTACGGCAAACGCTTTTACTAGTAGTTTATTATCTATTTTTTTAAGAATTAGCGCGCCTATTATTCCGCCTATTACAACGCCTATCGTAGTAAAAAGCGTAGGGCTAAATTCTATGCCTGACTCTTTGCTAAAAAAGTATATCCCCGCGCTTATTATAGATACGGGAAGTATTACCGCTATTGCCGTGGCGTGCGCTTTTTTTTGGGATAAGCCCATAAGTAGCGTCATAACGGGAACTACTATCATACCACCGCCACCGCCGAAAAACCCGTTTATAAAACCCGTTAGCGCGCCGAAAATTACCGTTAAAATCTTTTGCTTTTTACTCATAGAGATAGTGTTTGCAAAAGTTAAAAATAAATAAAACAATTACTAAAAATTTTTCAATTTGACTTTTTTTTGCTTTAATCCTACGAAAAATATGTTTTTACCTTGAAAAAACTACGCTTTAAGTATTGATTTTTTATCAAAAATGTTTTATACTAAGTTAGTATTATAATAAAATGCGGGCGTACGCGCCCTAATAAATTACGGCTAAAACAAAAAAACAAGGTGGCTTATGTACTTAAAATCCAAGTTTAATTTCAAAAAATTCTTAGTTGCTATGCTTTCTATGCTTATGGCGGTTATGCTCGCTTTATCCGTTGCCTGCTCAGATGGTGACGATCCGAACGATCCAGACGATGACGACGGTGACACCACCACGACTACCGCTATCGATCATCAAGTCCTAAAAAACGGTGACTTCGAGTACGGTTGGACGGATAAGACGACTTTTCCTTTATCGTCTTCCATCAACTGGTCGAAAAGCATGGGGTCTGACGTTACTATTGCTCCTTCTTCAAAAGGTTCGTCAGGCGTTATCGACACGGGTGACAAGTTTGAAAGTTTAACTTCTAAAAACAAACCGTCTGAAAACCCGAGCACCCCTTACGACAAAGGGCTTATCGCTACTAACGACTACGATAAGGACGATGACGAAAAGAAGGTTAACCCCAACGTTGCAGGTAAAAAAGTTTTAATGATAAACAACCAAAACAACGGTATGGGTACTGCTCAGTCTTACAAGGCGACTTCTTCTATCTCGGTAGCGGTTGACGAGTTTTCTATCCTTTCTTTCTGGATAAAAACTGCTAACCTTAGTAGTTATTACACGCAAAACCCCGGCGCTTACGTTAAAATCGGTAGCAATAACGGCTCTGCCCCGTACGACGATTTCTTTATTAGAGGAATCAACACTAAGGGCGAGTGGGCACAGTTTAATATCGGGCTTAAAGGTTCGTCGCTCAACACCACTACCGTTAACTTAACTATCGGTCTTGGCGAAGGTAACGGCACCGACCAAAACGGTTTCGTTGAAGGCTTTACCTTTATCGATAATGTTTCTGTAAAAACGGTAAACGAAGCAGATTATGAAAGCGCGTCTACCACGGAAATTAAAGCAAACGATTTTGATGCCGAATCGGTAATACTTCCGTCTACTTACGTTTATAAAGACAACGAGTTAACTAGCACCGTAATTACCGATAAATACAGCGTAATTTCTTACAAACTTAATTTCGATAAAGAATTTGCAACCACGGCGCTTAGCGGTAGCGTTCAATTTAGCACCACTAAACACGGTTACGATTACACCGGCGCAAGCGCAAATAAAATAGGCGTAGGCAACCTTGCTACTACTAAGGCTATAATTCCTTCGGCGTTTGGCGATAACGATAGTTTTGATAGCCTTGTGTATATGAACTTTGTAAAACACTCGTCGGCAAACTTCGTAACTACCCCCGTTTCGATAAGCGCAGGCGGATATAAATACGTTACCTTCTTTGCAAAGGTAAACGCATCTAACGTAAACTCTGACAAACTCACGATTGACGTTATTGACAAAAACGGCGATATCGCCGATCAAGACGTTTCGCTTTTTGCATCGTTTGACACTTCGGCACTCGAAAGCGAAAGATACAACGACTGGATTAAATATCAAGCGTTTATCAACAACCCCACCGACAAGGACACTTCGTTTGAACTTAAATTCACCTTTGGTTCTGACAAAGATTTTAGTGACGCTTACGCACTTCAAACGGGCTACGCTATAATTGCCGACCTTAAAGTTGCCGATGCGGACGAAACTTCTTACAATAAATCAACCACTTCGGCTCAACTCGTTAAAAAGCAAGTTTACGGCGAATACATCTCTTACTCGAAAGTAACCGAAGACGAAACGGGTGACGACGTTTACGGCATTTCAGTTGACAAAACTCAAACCTTTACCCTTAAAGAAGTTCCTGCAACCAACGTTATAGGTTACAACTTTAAGTCGGATAAATCAACTACCGCTTACGGTATTATCAACAGCAAATACTACAACGAAACGACTAACGTTTACGGTTCTAGCACCACGTTTAGCAATAACTTAGTTGGTTTAAGCGGTCTTAATAGCGTTGGTAACGAATACGCGCAAGTTGTTATAATGGACAACAAGGAATTAGCATATTCGAGATTCGTAACCACTACTCACACGGTAAGCGCTGAAACAGTTAGCAAAATTACCGTTAAAGTTAAAGCGTACGGTATCGCCGTTGCAAACGTATCGCTCGTAACTTCTTCGCTTGACGCGGAAGAACTCGAATATCAAGTAATTGACTTCAAGGTTGGTGATTTTAGCCAAAAACTTTCGTCTAAGATAACCGCTACGTCGTATCAAAAAGACGGGTGGACGACCGTTCACTACTACGTTCAAGCAGGCAACGAAGACGTGACGCTTAGAGTAATGGTATCAAACGGTAGTAAACAAACCGCATCGCAAGGCGTAGTTCTTTTCGAAGGCGTTACCTTTACAACGGTTGATAGCGCTAAGGTTCAAGCCGACAAGAGCGCGCTCAAACTTAACTTTACTCAATACGCAAACAGCCTTTCGGACGCTACGTTAAAGCCCGAATACGCGTTCACTTCTAAAATGGATACGAGAAAGCCTTCTACCGTAAAATCTGACGGGGAAGACAGTGAAGTTATTGAAACTATTCAATACTACAACCCCACCGAAGTATTCCTTGGTAACGAGTACGCTAAGTTCGTTTCTTACGAAACCTTAAATGCTGACGACGTTATTGACAACACTACCCCGTCTACCGATAACGACAGTTCGACCGACACGCCTACTGACGAAGGTTATTCTGTAAGTTTAGACGTAACGCTTCAAATTTCTTCGATTATAATTGCAGTAGTTTTAATCGCCGTTATGATTACTATCTTAATTAGAAACGGCCTTAAAAAGAGAGCAAAACGCAAGGCAAAAACTCAATCTTACTACGAAGAAAATTCAGGGTTTGATAGAAACACCCGTGAAAAAACTCTTAAAAAGATAGCCGAAAAGAAGGCAAAAATTGCCCTTGCTAGCGACGATGAAGAATACGATTACGACGCTGCTGAAAAGGTTGACGAATCGGAAGAAGTTGAAACCGTTGAAGAAGTAGTTGAAGAAACTGCGGAAGACGTTTTAGAAGAAACTTCGAAAGAAGAAAGCGTTGAAATAGAAGAAGTAGTTGAAGAAACTACCGAAACTGAAAGCGATAACGCTAACGAATAACAACTAAATTAAAAGACTGCTTTTTGAAAAAGCAGTCTTTTTTTATTTGGTTATTTCCTTTATATATAAGGTATCACCGCTAACGGTAAATTTTACGTTATACTCCCCGTAAGTCATACCGTAAACCCTACTCTCGTCCGTTTGGTACGACGGGCGCGGGTCGTTTTCTAAGCAAGTAATAATATCTTGTTTAACGGTTTTTTCAAGCCCGTCTAAAACGCTTTGATTTTCCACCTTTAACTTATAATTAAAAAACTCTTGGGCGTAACCGCAGTTAGCGTCTTCGTGGCAGTCGGTAAAAGTGAGATAGGGCTTTATATCGTAAATAGGCGTTCCGTCTAAAAGGTCCGCACCCGAAACGATAAGCCTACCTTTTTCCACCCTTTCAAGTTTAACCGACGATAGCCCCAGTCCATTTGGTCTATACGGCGAACGGCTTGCAAACACTCCCACCTTTTTATTACCGCCAAGCCGTGGCGGACGAACGCTGAGTTGATATTTTCCATTCGTTTTAGAAAAGCCGAATATTAGCCAAATATGTGAAAACCCGTCAAGACATTTAACGGCTATCTCGCTTGAAAATTCCTTTTCAAACTCTATCGTAGATAGTATTTTAGCCTTTCCACTTTGGCGGGGTATTCCAAACTTGTCCTTAAACGCGTTTTTAATATGCGCTACGGGTTTAATTTCTTTAATCATTTTTATTCATCTTCCTTCTAATTCTATTTAAGTGGCGCTCAAAACTACCGCTGTTTATAAACTCGGCTAAAACGTACTGGTCAAGCACGGGCACAGAACACGCAAACCCTTTTAACTTATTATTATATATAGATAAGAGAGTTTTAGGAATTATCATATAACCTATTCGCATAGACGCCGATAAACTCTTAGAAAAAGTGTTTACGTAAATCACCCTTTTCCCACCGCTTAAACTGTATAGCGTTTCAATAGGGTTTCCCGGAATAAAGAACTCGCTTGCAAAATCGTCTTCAATTACGAAACTGTTATTCTCTTTCGCCCAAGATAGGTATTCGTAACGCTTTTTAACGCTAGCCGTCACGCAAGACGGGTAACTATTGAACGGCGTTACGTGCAAAACGTCAAACTTTTTACTTTGTAGTTCTTCACTCTTTATACCGTCACTACCCATATCAAGACGGCACACCTTAACCCCTTCTTGATTGTAAACCATTTCAATTTGCTTGTACGACGGGTTTTCTATCCCGTAAATTTTATCTCTACCTAAGATTTTAATAGCCGTTTCGTACAGTTGCTCAGCCCCCGAACCTATTATAATTTGCCTAGGCTCAACGCTTATGCCCCTATACCTTGAAAGATAATCGGATATCGCGTTTCTTAAAACCGCACAGCCCTCGGTTGGGGCTTTTATAAATAGTTCTTTATCCCTTTCAGATATAACCTTTCTAACCGTTTTGAACCAAAGCGAATACTCAAACGGCTCGCTTTTATCCACCTTTGGCTCGATAAGTTTTTCTCTTTTTACCGCGCTTTCTTGCTCGCTATATAACGGATTTATATCGCTAACGAAATAACCACTGCGCTCTTTTGGGGTGATATACCCTTCTTGCTCTAATATGCCGTAAGCCGTTTCAACGGTAATTTGGCTATACCCCGTAATATCCGCCATCACTCTTTTAGACGGTAACTTATCCCCCGCCTTATACTCGCCTGAGATTATATCCTTTTTTAATTTTTCGTATATACTGTAATACTTTTTCATATCTGGTTATATAAAATTCTCTTATTTTGATTATTTTAATAATACCACATTTCAATTATAATGTAAATAACATTTACTTGACTAATAAGGAGAATTTTTATGAACTATCCTAAAATTTTAACAATACAAGACATATCTTGCGTAGGTCAATGCTCTTTAACCGTAGCGCTTCCTATACTATCCGCTTGCGGAATTGAAACTTGCATACTTCCGTCTGCCGTACTATCTACTCACACGGCGGGCTTTAAGGGGTTCACGTTTAGAGATTTAGCAAGTGATATGCCTGCAATTTTTAGTCACTGGAAAAGTGAAAACATTGAGTTTGACGGAATTTACACGGGTTATTTAGGTAGCAAAGAACAAGTTGACTATATAGTAGATTTTGCTCTTCCGCTACTTAAAAAAGGCGCTAAACTCATAGTAGACCCCGCCTTTGCCGATAACGGTAAACTCTATCCTATTTTTAACGACGAGTACGTTGAAAAAATGAAAGACCTTGTAAGATGCGCCGACTATTTACTTCCCAACCTTACCGAAGCCTGCTTTTTAACGGGAATTGAGTATAAAACGAAATACGATAAAGAGTATATCCTTTCGGTTATGAAAGCGCTTTGCGATATGGGAGCAAAAGCGGTAGTTTTAACGGGCGTTTCTTTTGAAAACGGGTTTACGGGCGTTGCGGTATACGAAAACGGCAACTACTCGTACTATAAACACGAACTTTTACCAAACAGTTGCCACGGCACGGGTGACATTTACGCTTCGGCTTTTTCGGGGGCGCTCTTTAAGGGGTATAGCGCGATAAATTCGGCTAAAATCGCGGCGGACTATACCGTTAAATGCATAAAGTGTACCGCGGGCGATAAGTCGCACTGGTACGGCGCTAAGTTCGAGCCTTGCCTTATTGAACTTATTAAAGCGATAAACGCTTGACAATAAAAAAAAATCGTGGTATTATTTAGAAAACCGATGAGAAAGAGTAAGTAGGTATCGTCAATTTTTGCAAAGAGAGTTGCAGGTGGTGAGATTGCAACGAAAAACACGGTACTAAATGGGCTTTCGAGGGCAAACAGAACGGTAAATTTTACCAAGTATGGGCGACGGGGTGGCTTTCCGTAACAAAAGTCAGCATATACTAGTATGCGTTAAGTGGGCGCGTTAGCGCCAAGCCGGGTGGCACCACAGGTAATTATCCTGTCCCAGCATTTGCAAGGGGCAGGTTTTTTTATACCTTTTGCCCTAAAAGGAGTTATTATGGAAGAAAAAATACCTTACAAAATTTATCTTGAAGAAAGTGAGATGCCGTCGTCGTGGATAAATCTTAGGGCGTTTATGGATAAAAAACCCGCGCCACTTCTTAGCCCAACGACCTTAAAACCTATTACGCAAGAAGAACTTTCCAAAGTTTTTTGTGACGAACTTGCCCGCCAAGAACTTGACGATACGAGTAAGTATATAGAAATTCCCGAAGAAATTCGCAACTTTTATAAGATGTACCGCCCTGCACCGCTTATTAGGGCTTACTGCTTAGAAAAGGCGCTTAAAACCCCCGCTAAAATTTACTATAAGTTTGAGGGCAACAACACGTCGGGCTCGCATAAACTTAACTCTGCTATCGCTCAGGCTTATTACGCTAAACAGCAAGGGCTTAAAGGCGTAACTACCGAAACGGGCGCAGGTCAATGGGGAACGGCACTTTCTATGGCGTGCTCGTACTTTGATTTAGAGTGTAACGTTTTTATGGTAAAATGTTCGTACGAACAAAAACCGTTTAGGCGTGAAGTTATGAGAACGTACGGCGCTTTCGTTACGCCGTCACCGTCAATGGAAACGGAAATCGGCAAAAAGATAAACGAAGAATTCCCAGGAACGTCTGGCTCGCTTGGTTGCGCTATAAGTGAAGCCGTTGAAGTTGCTTCTAAAAACCCCGAATATAGATACGTTTTAGGTAGCGTACTCAACCAAGTACTTCTTCATCAATCGATTATCGGTTTAGAAACCAAAACCGCTCTTGATAAATACGGCGTTACCCCCGATATCATTATCGGTTGCGCCGGCGGTGGCTCTAACCTTGGCGGTTTAATCGCTCCGTTTATGGCGGAAAAGTTGCAAGGGAAAAAGGACTATCGCTTTATTGCGGTTGAGCCGTCGTCTTGCCCAACGCTTACTCGTGGCGTTTACGCTTACGACTACTGCGATACGGGTAAAGTTTGCCCCCTTTCTAAAATGTACACGTTAGGTAGCGGATATATCCCTGCCGCTAGCCACGCTGGTGGGCTTAGATACCACGGTATGACTTCAACTCTTTCAGAACTTTACGACCAAGGCTTGATGGAAGCAACTTCTGTTACTCAAACGGAAGTTTTCAAAGTTGCCCAGCAGTTTGCAAGGGTTGAAGGTATTCTCCCCGCGCCAGAGAGTTCTCACGCTATAAAAGTTGCGGTAGACGAGGCGCTTAAATGCAAAGAAACTGGCGAAGAAAAAACGATAGTATTCGGCTTGACGGGTACGGGCTACTTTGATATGTATGCTTACCAAAAGTTTAACGACGGGGTTATGCAAGACTACACTCCAAGTGATGAAGAACTTCAAGTAGCAATTGAGAAATTACCTAAAATTTAATCAATAAAAAAGTTCGGCAAAAGCCGAACTTTTTTGTTATTAGTTATTTACAAACTTAACGTTACTTCCCCTTAACGTAAAATACCAATATTTTTTATTTGCATACTTATCGCCGTCAACCAACAATAAATGTAGTTCAAAATTATCGTCTTTACCATAATGCAATTCACCTGCGTATAAAGCAGTCCATAAACTTAAAGGGTTATCTGTATCCCATTTATTTATCTTAAAATCTTCACGCTCTAAAATTTGATAATTTTCAATACAAACAACTAAACCACCTATATTTATATAATAATTTTTCTCACTAGAATATTCTTCATACACCAATTCCCCAACCACTTCATCAAGAATAAATTCTTCGTGTAAACAATCTTCAACACTTTCATTTAATTGCTTTACTTGTTCGGCTTCTTTTTCAAGCCCCGTTAATATTTTTTCAGCATAAAAAGTTAAAAATTTTTTATCTTGTTTATTGGCATATCCTAATATAACCGACTTGATATCGTTAATCGCATTAAAAATATCGTTAGGTAAAGAAAATAATAATTTTCTATTTTGCTCGACCTTTGCTTGATATAACTTATCAAAAACGTTTTTATCAAGGCACGCTCTTTTTAATTCCTCGTCACTAGAAATTTCATTATAAAAATCATCTATGCTTTTATTATTAATTTCTTCATAACTAAGTTTATTCGCATCAAATTGCTTTAAGCGACGTATTAATCTTACCTGCTCATACTTTTCCGCCCAATTTTTTGTTAATATTTTCATATGTGCCTCCTTGTGTGACTTTTCTTATAGGTCACCTATATTTGATTTTTTAACACCTATACTATATTGTATAGGTGCTTTATTGTATTAGCCACCTAAATATATTAGGAGCTAAAATCATGTCTTTATCCACTATTTTTCAAAAAAGATTCAAAGATATTATTGACGAGTCTGATTATAAAAAATCATAATTAGTTAAACTTATTCCGATTAGTCAAAGCACGCTTTCAAATGCCCTTTCATATGGTATTATTCCTAGCGTTAAAACTTTAATTCGAGTTTCGGACTACTTTAATATATCTATAAATTATCTTTTAGGTAATACTGATTTAGAAGATTTTGAAAAGGCTTCAACTTATACAACTTTTCATTATCGTTTTGAGAAGCTATGTGCCGAAAACAATGTTACACATTATCAGGTTGCCACCGATTGCCTTTTTGATAAAAGTAGTATCTCTAAATGGTTTAGCAAAAACTTTATTCCAGAACTTGAAATATTAGAATTATTATGCGATTACTTCAGCGTTTCTATTGACTATATTTTGGGAAGAACTGATTATAAAAACTGATTATCTTATTTTAGTTAACTATAAGTATTCAAGTAAAATAAATCACATATCATATAGGAGAATAGAAATGCCAATTTCAACAGCCTTCCAAAAGCGCGTAAATGAACTAGTTGCTGACACGGAATTAAAGAAAGTTGATTTAGCAAAAGCGGGCAACTTTGATTATCGTTCATTATCAAACGCCCTTGTTTATGGAATTATACCTACCACCTCTACGCTTGTAAAGATGGCAAACTATTTCAAAGTTTCACTGCTCTATCTTTTAGGCAGAACCGAAAAGAACGATTATTTTGGGCTATCAAATGAAACGTTTCAAACAAGATTTACACAACTTTGCAAAGAAAAAGGCGTTACGCACTACAAAGTTAGTCAAGATTGCTTTTTTGATAAAAGCAACATCTCTCGTTGGCTTTCAAAAGGTTATTTACCAACGCTTGAAATATTAGATATGTTAACAAAATATTTCAACGTATCTATAGACTACCTTTTAGGTCTCTCTGATTTTAGAAACTAACTTTACCTTATTATAGCAAAATATATAGGTGGTGTAAAGCAACAAGCCTATTATTATTTTGTCGTATTTTAAGAACTTATGACGATTATTGTCAAAACGCAAAAAACATATAACTAAAAACACGCTATACTTCATTTTAGGTGAAGCGTAGCGTGTTTTCATAAATAAACTAAAAAAGTTCGGCAAAAGCCGAACTTTTTTTATAATAAATCTTTTATTTTATCGCTAAACGTTTCAAAGTTATCTATTTCTAAAAAGGGAATATTTGAAAGATATACGGGCTCGTCGTTTCCACCGAAACCGTAATCGTCACCGATAAACAAAATTTCGTCTAGGCTATACCCGTTAGTTTCAGCGAAATCTTTAAGCGCAAAATACTTATTTACGCCTTTTGGCGACATATCGAACGAAGACGAACCCCCTACGAAAACTTCGTAATCGCTAAAAACTTCGCACACTTTATGGTAAATTTTTCTACGCTTTTTTCTATCGGGGTCAAAGGCGATTTTATCGTCCTTATCCGCTTTCGTTCCAAGTATAGGAAAGGTTATACAACCCGACGGGTGAAACTCAACGCTATCTCCCTTAAATTCCGTATAGCCGTATTTATTTCTTAAATAATCAACCCTTTCTTCAATTTGTTTTTTATCCACGCCTACCGCCTTGTTAAAAACTAAATCAATAGCGCCCGTTTTTTTGTTATAAACGCCGTACTGCATGCCGTAGTTGCCGATAATATCAATAGGAAATTTTTCCATTTGATTAAAAATTCTTTCCACTTGCCCCGCGCCTACCATAATGAGTTTATACTTTTTAGAAAGTTCTTTAAGCGCGTCTATATTCTTTTTTGGTAGCGGTTGGCGGTGCTGGGTTAAAGTTCCGTCCAAATCCATTGCGATAACTTTTATCTTAGAAAAATCAATTTTTTCACGCCTATTAAAATAGTAATAAAGCCAAAATACGGTGTATCTGTCTTTTAAGTCCTTTGAATACTTTATCCCGTCACTTATCTTACTTTCGCCGTAAAAGGCGTAGTAATCACTCATTTTAAGCCCAACTTTTTCAAGTAAACGCTCAACGTCTTTACCAGACGGTGCAAGGCTTAAAACTTTTTTAATTTCATCTTCTTTTTCTATATAAATTGAAATTCTATCCTTTATATAGTTTTGAGTTTTAATTTGAAGTTCTTCGCACGACGGTGCTACACTTTTATAAATGCGGTTAAGGTCGTTTTTTCTTAAAAATACGTCGTCACTTCTTCTAAACGACCATTTACGGCTTAAAATATCTTCTCTTATCTTACAAGTAATTACGGTTGAATAGCCAACGTCTATCCCGTGGGGATAATACGGCTTGTCGTCAAGTATCCCCGTTATTTCGTAGTAGTGCGCCATATGGTGCTCACTGCCAGACGCTGGACGCGAAGACCCCGCAAAACTCATCATAATACCTACTTCGATTAGCGCGTCCATAAGCGTTTTAACGCTTTCTTTATCCCTTTTAACAAGCCCGTCCGCACACGAAATAACGTTTTCTATCGCTGAAAAAGTTTTATCGTAAATGGTTTTACAAAAATACTCGCCGTCAACTACTCTTGCAAGCAACCAGTCTGAAAGCGCGGAATACTTTCCTATTATATCGCCGTAGCCTGCTTGTATCATTTCAAAAGGAGCATTAGATAAAACTTCGGGCTCGGCAACGATAAACCTAGGAAGCCCCGCTTTATAAGTTACCTTCATACCGCCCGTTATCATAGCCGAACCGTCTGAACAATACCCGTCCATCGACGGGGCGGTCGCAACTACGCCGTAAGGAATTTTGCTAGTATGTGATACGTACTTGCAAAGGTCTTGTATAACGCCAGAGCCTATACCTAAAATAAAATCAACGCTTATTAAGTGTTTTTCAACCGCTAAAATCGCGATTTCGTCAGGTATTAAAATTTTATCGCCCGAAAATATTACCTTGTCTACAATTTTATCGCTTATCGCGGTTTCTACGTAACTACCTGATGCATTATAGGTGTTTTCGTCGGCAACTACCAAAACTTTACTATACTTTTCTAATAGGCTACTTAATTTTTTTGTAGCCCCGTCGCAGATGAAAACTCCTTCAATATCGCAAAAGTGAGTTTTTCCGCAAGAACAGTTTTCAATTTTATAAAATTTATTTTCCATACCGTTATCCTTTACTTTTCGTTCACTTACTATTATAATAGTAAATATAAAACAGTCAATAACGGTCAATAATTACGACTAAAACTTTGTAATTCGGCAAAAATTATACTATAATCAATCAAAAGCGAGCAAATTATGATTAGAACTGAAAGAGAAAATCAAATACTTAAACTGTTAAAAGAAAACGGTGGTTTTATCACGGTTGAAAGGCTTTGCAAAGAACTTTACGCTAGCCCGTCGAGTATACGCCGTGATTTATCTAGGCTTGAAAGTAGCGGTAACGTAAAGAGGTGCTACGGCGGTGCGGAACTTATTAAATCTTATTCGGGGTCTATCCCGTTTAACTATCGCTACACGCTAAATGAAAAAGCAAAAAAGATAATTGCCGAAAAAGCGGTTTCGTTAATAAAGGATAATTCGGTAATATTTTTGGATCAATCGTCCTCGGCGTTTTACGTTGCAACTATGCTACCCAACGTAAAATCGTTAACGGTTGTAACTAATAATATCGAAATTATAAATTACCTACTTCCGCTTAATATTACGGTAATATCGTCAGGCGGGGTTTTGTGTAACGACAATCGCAGTTGTTTAATCGGTCAAAACGCCGAATACACCTTTTCTAAAATTTACGCAGATTTCGCTTTTATTTCAAGCAAGTCTTTATCTTATAGCGGTGATATATCCGACTGCGCGCGTGACGAACTGCCTGTTCGTGACGCTATGATTAAAAACGCCGATAAAGTAGTTTATCTTTGTGACGATAGTAAGATAGGAACAATTTCGCCCTACATTCAATGTGATTTATCTAAAATAGACTATCTCGTTAGCGACGTTGACTGTCTTTTATACAAACAAAAATTTCCTAACCTTATAATTTTGTAATAAAAAAAACCTTGCCAAACGGCAAGGTTTTAATTTTATAAATCACTGAGCGGAACTTTCTTGTTAAGAAGTACGCAAACGATATCCACAAGCCACAAGAACGCAGCGCCGGGAACTATCCACAAAATACCAACGATAAGTTGAACTAAACTTTGTTTAGTAATGCCTTTCATAATTCTATATACCGCCCAAATTATATCGAGTGCGGGTATACAAAAAATGAGTTTTGCGATAAACGGAAGATTATCCATAGCCTTAATAAATTCTTTCATAAAAAATACCTCCTACTGTAATTTTATTATATGAAATTTTTGAAAGAGTGTCAATACTTTCTCCAAACCATTTTATCAACTATGCCAGTGTACGACTGAATAAGTTTAACAACTTTCGTAGAAACGTTAAGGTCGGTGTAATCTGGCACGGGAATTCCTTGCAAGCCGTTTTCGTTGAGTTTTACGGCAGTATCTACCGCTTGAAGTAAACTCTTTTCATCAATGCCCGCAAGAACGAAACACGCCTTGTCAAGCGCTTCTGGGCGCTCGGTTGACGTTCTTATGCAAACCGCGGGGAAAGATTTACCTATGCTTGTAAAGAAAGAACTTTCCTCAGGTAGCGTTCCGCTATCAGAAACCACCGCAAAGGCGTTCATTTGAAGGTTGTTGTAATCGTTAAAGCCAAGCGGTTGCTGACAAATAACTCGTTTATCAAGTACGAAACCGCTTTGTTCTAAACGCTTTTTACTTCTTGGGTGACAACTGTAAAGTATCGGCATATCGTACTTTTCAGCCATTTTGTTAATCGCCGTAAAAAGTGAAATAAAGTTCTTTTCGGTATCGATATTTTCTTCTCTGTGCGCAGAAAGTAAAATGTAGTTTTTCTTTTTAAGGTTAAGCCTTGAAAGTACGTCACTACTCTCTATTTCTTTAAGGTTGCCGGTTAAAACTTCCGCCATAGGCGAGCCCGTTACGTAAGTTCTTTCTTTTGGAAGACCGCAGTCGGCAAGATATCTTCTTGCGTGTTCGCTATACGCTAAGTTCACGTCGGATATAATGTCAACGATACGGCGGTTGGTCTCTTCCGGTAAGCACTCGTCTTTACAGCGGTTGCCTGCTTCCATATGGAAAATAGGAATATGAAGTCTTTTAGCGGGAATTGCCGATAAGCAACTGTTAGTGTCACCAAGTATTAAAAGCGCGTCAGGCTTGATTTCAGCCATAAGTTTATACGAACAGTTTATAATATTTCCTACCGTCGAGCCCAAATCGTCACCTACCGCGTCCATATACGTTTCGGGGGGGAGAAGATTTAAGTCTTTGAAAAACACGCCGTTTAAGTTGTAGTCGTAATTTTGACCGGTGTGCGCGAGTATGCAGTCAAAGTACTCACGGCATCTTCTTATCGTTGCCGAAAGCCTTATAATTTCGGGGCGCGTGCCTACTATAATTAAAAGTTTAAGTCTGCCGTCGTTACTAAATTTTACGTCAGAATAATCAAGTTTTATCATTTCAATTCTCCTTGGTTTTATACACGTCTAATTTGTCGTATAAAGCCTGCCTTTTTTTTGCTTCGGGTATCATTTTGTTAAGTGAAGTTCTCTTTCCAAAAATCATTCTTAAAACGTTTTGAACCGCCTTGTATATATAGATAAACGGATACAGTATCCACCACTTTTTAACGAACGGATATTTTAGTAAAACCGCCCTATGGAGCGATATTGCTAGCGTAGAGATTGCTCCGCGTTTCCTTTTACCTTTCTTAGCAAGTAGCATTCCACTGTTTGCGCGAACCTTGTCTTTCTTGCCCATATTACCGCTTTGCAAAACGTCACTTATTACTTCGCTTGCTAATTCGTCATACCCGTCGGTTAACCATGCGGGGCGATCGATATTTAGGTGGTTTACGCAAGTAGTTACCATAACTTGCAAGAACTTGTAAAGACCTATTTCTTTTAATAATGGAATTATATCGTTAATCCAAAAATCTTCGCACTTCGTTTTTTGAACGAAAACGGCTAAGTCGCATAAATGCCTAAGCCCAAGCCCCTCGCCAAGCAAGTGGTGTTGGGTGTGAAGAAGTATTATAACGCCGTGATAAACTTCTTTTGGGGTTCTAAACAAGTTACCGTCAATACTTTCAACTTTTGCAGTTTCAACGGTAGGCTCTAAAAACTCTTTAACTCGGTTTTTATGCTCGTTTTCAGGTAACCCAGCAACTTCAAAGTGCATTTCTAAATGCGCGTCAGGTTTTGTAAAAATGACGTGGCTGATATGCGCCATAGGGTCTTTTTCGTAACCCTTTTCGATTAAAAGTTTTTCAATCTCTTCACGACTTTTTCTATCGATTAAAAAGTCAACGTCACCGAGCGAGCGCTCGTAAGGGTTTTTGTAGTATAAAGACGCGGAAGTCCCCTTAATAATAGCGTAGGAAAAACCGCTTTCTTTCATAATTTCAACAAGGTCGTTTTGCGCCTTTAACACTTTTAGGTTTGACGAAATTGAGTTTACCGCAAATTCCTGCCACTTATTATATATCGGCGTGGAAAAGTATTTTTTGTAATTAGAAACGGCGTTAAACGCTTGCACCGTTACCGCTTGATAAATACTTTCTTTTGCAACTTTTATAAAGTCAACGCCTAAAAGGTCTTCTTCGGAAAGAAGTATTTTGCTAGGCTCACTTGCTATGCTTATTGATATTAAGTTTAGTAATACGCGCTGTTCTTTGGAAAGTTCCATATCAATATTTACTCTACTATTTCAAAATAAGTGTCGGGGTGAGTGGGATCAAAATTTTCGTTCGCCCACATAACCGTAACTAAATCTTGCGTGCTTGATAAGTTTATTATGTTGTGGGTGTAGCCGGGTAGCATATGTACTGCTTGAATTTTATCACCACTAACTTCGTATTTTATAACTTCGTCAGTGCCGATTTTACGCTCTTCTATAAGCCCGTGGCCGGAAACTACTATAAAAAATTCCCACTTACTATGATGCCAGTGTTGACCTTTTACCGCGTTAGGCTTTGAGATGTTGATTGAAACTTGCCCACCGCCTATCGTCTTTATAAGTTCGGTAAAACTACCGCGATCGTCAGCGCTAGTTTTTAGGTCGAATATCGCCTTTTCTTTTGGAAGATACGATAAATAAGTTGAATAAAGTTTTTTAGCAAAACTACCTTCTTTAATTTCGGGTATTATCAATGTTTTGGGTTGCTTTGCAAACTCGTATAATAAATTTACTATCTCGCCAAGCGTAACCTTGTGCGTGGTTGGAACGAAAGAGTATCTTCCGCTTTCGCTTTTTACGGGGGTAAGCCCGTCATAATCACAGCGGTTACCTTTACCTTGTAAAAGGTCAAGCATTTCTTTAACTAAATCGTCTATATACAAAAGTTCAAGTTCGATAGACGGGTCGGTTACCGTGATAGGAAGGTCGTTTGCTACGTTGTTACAAAAAGTTGCTACCGCGCTGTTGTAGTTTGGCCTACACCACTTGCCGAAAAGGTTAGGAAAGCGATACACGTAAACCTTAGCACCCGTTTCTCTTTCATAGTCGAAAAACAGTTCTTCGCCGGCTTTTTTGCTCTTTCCGTACTCACCGCCAGCGTATCTACCTATAAGCGTTGCTTGAATTGAAGACGATAGCATTATAGGGCATTTGTTGCCGTGTTTTTTAAGTAGCGATAAAAGTTCACTTGCAAACCCGAAGTTGCCTTTCATAAACTCGTCTTGATTTTGCGGGCGGTTTACTCCTGCTAAGTTAAAACAAAAATCACAAGATTTCGTGTAGTTATCGAGTTCGGCGGGCGTGCCGTCGATATCGTACTCGTAAATCTCGTCAATTTTAAGACTTGGGCGAGTTCTATCTTTACCGTCTTTTATATTTTTAAGGCTTTCTACTAAGTTTTTCCCTACGAACCCTTTTGCGCCCGTTACTAAAATTTTCATACTGCTTACCTTTTGCCTACCTATTTTACTTGCCCATCTTTGCAAGTTCTTCTTTAATGTAGTCAAGAGTTAAAAGTTTAGCCTTAACTTCTTCAACTGATAAAAGATTAGTGTTGTTACTATTAAACTCGGCAAGCGTGTTTCTCTCGGCGTTACCGTCGGTAAAATACTTGTCGTAGTTAAGTCCGCGGTTGTCTGACGGAACGCGGTAAAAATTACCAAGGTCGATGGCGTTAGCGCATTCTTCGTTGGTAAGAAGAGTTTCATACATCTTCTCGCCGTGGCGGATACCTATAATTTTGATATTGTCTTTACTACCGCCAAAGAGTTCGCAAACTGCGAGCGCTTGCGTCATAATAGTACAAGCAGGCGCTTTTTGAACGAGTATATCACCGCTTACACCGTTTTCAAATGCAAATAGAACAAGGTCAACCGCCTCGTCAAGCGACATTATAAATCTAGTCATATTCGGGTCGGTAATCGTAATGGGTTGTCCGTTTTTAATTTGGTCTATCCAAAGTGGGATTACAGAACCCCTTGAACACATAACGTTACCGTACCTAGTACAGCAAATTTTGGTCTTATCGGGCGATACGGTACGAGATTTTGCTACCGCTACCCTTTCTTCAAGCGCCTTTGAAATACCCATAGCGTTAACGGGATAAGCGGCTTTATCCGTCGATAAACAAATTATCGATTTTACGCCTTCTGAAATCGCCACGTTAAGAACGTTTTCAGTTCCTAAAACGTTAGTTTTTACCGCTTCTATCGGGAAAAATTCGCACGAAGGCACTTGTTTAAGCGCTGCTGCGTGGAATATGTAATCAACGCCGTGCATGGCGTTTTTTATGGACTGAACGTCCCTAACGTCACCGATATGAAACTTGATTTTTTCGGCAACTTCGGGCATTTTCGCCTGATACTCGTGGCGCATATCGTCTTGCTTTTTCTCGTCACGCGAGAAAACGCGAATTTCACCGATATCGGTTTTCAAAAAGCGGTTAAGCACGGCGTTACCAAAACTACCCGTACCACCAGTTATAAGTAATGTTTTATCCTTAAAAAGTGACATTTTATTTTCCCCTCACTTTAATTTTTAGTTTTTTTGTAAATATCGATTTAATCAAATTCTTTTCGTATTTGTTAAAGCCAAATATAAGCATACACACGCCGTATATAACAACCATAAATGCAACGTTTATTACAAACCCAAACCAACCGGCTAGATTCAACAAACTAAACAATAAACCGCATAAAATCGTTATTAATAAGCAAGGTAATATCCCCTTAAATAGCCCGCCGTAATACTGTAATAAACTTATTTTTATTTTCTTCTTAAATATAACGTTCATAACCACGATATCGCCCAACAACAGTGAAAGCATCGTACCTATAGTCGCCCCAAGTAATGGTTTCCAATATATAAGCATTACGGTGATAACAATATTCAAAAGTACTATAACAACTTTCAAAATCGCTTGTTCTTTATGCTGGTTTTTCGCCCAAAGAATTTGGCTACCTATTGATTCTGTTAGAATAAATAAATATGGTATCATCAACAATATAGTAACTAAATAAGCGTCCCTATATCCGTCACCAACCCATAACAAAATAAATTGTTTACCAAAAATAACAAATACGATGAAAATAATGCCTAAGATCATAAAAATAATACGACCTATGCGAACCATTTCAGAACACAACTTACTAGGTTCTGCTTTACTCTCAACCATCTTAACTACGCCAGGCATTAAAACACCGTTAAAAGCAGAGCCTATATTTTGAAAATATTGAACGATTTGAGTTCCAACACCATATATACCTATTAATACTGCCGAACTACTAGCCAAAGCGCCTATAAGAACTTGACCTAACGACGCGTTTAATTGAGTTGCCACCATTTGCAGTAAAATAAACGATGAGTAAACAAATATCTCTTTTACAAAAGTAAAGTCTAAATTCTTAAATTTCGGTCTTAATTTTATTTTGAATAATACGTATAAAGCAAATACGCCACGGGTTAGTACAGTTAAACTTAAATTGATAATTACTATACCTAAACTTTTAACGCCTAGTTTAAGCGCAGCGTAAGTAACTATAATTTTTAATAGTATTTGAACTATTGACCAACCTTTTTGAAATGCAAACTTTTCATAAGCGATTATTATATTTGGAAAGGTTGCCGTTCCTAAAGTTACCGCTGCATTAATTATAGTAAATATCAATAGTTTTTGACCTAACGCCGTTTCTTCAGCATTTAGCCCCTTAGAAAATGCAACGGGAAAAACTAAGTATAATACTACACCTATAATTAACGTAATTAAAGCTATAATAGCATAAAAACTTAACGATACGCCGAAGAACTTTTTGTTTTCTTCTACTTGGTTGTTTGCTCTATATTTAGAAACGTACCTTACAACCGCATTCCCTACACCCAAATCAAGCAATAGCAAATAAGCAGTAATTGAGGCGGATAATTTATACACCCCATATTCAGCATCGCCAAGGCTACGTATGATAAACGGAGTTAATAAAAGTGTTGATAACACTTCAAATATCATCATTACGTATGACAAAATAACTCCTACTTTTCTATTCATCTGCCTACTCCCTATATTTTTTTACTTTTGCTGGAATACCAACTGCTATGGCATTTTTAGGAATTTCGCCTTTTACAACCGCAGAAGCGCCTATAACAGCGCCATCTCCTATATTTGATCCTTTAAGTATTTTACAACCAGCGGCAATCCAACAGTCATCCCCTATGATTACAGGTTCAACCGTGTTTGATTGCTCTCGCATAAGTTGACCAGCTTTTATTCCGTGATCTGTATCAATTATATAAGATTGCGCTGCAATCATAGTGTTATTACCTATTTTAACACCGCCCGATTTAGAGGCGTATATAATCGTTCCATTTCCTATATCGACGTTATCACCAATTTCAATTAGCCCATCACCAAACAACATAACGTCAGGATATATAGTTACGTTTTTACCTATTTTGATATTAGGGTTGATTAAGGTTATTTTACCAACTATTTTAACCTTTGCCTTTTTGTTTTTAGTATAAGCACAAAAGACCGCACAACGCCACAATCTTTGAATTTTAGTCAAAATTCTATTAAAAAATAAAATCATTCTATCCTCTCAATAATTCTTTAATATCTTGCTTAAATTGATTATCTAACTCACAAATTTTAGCGCGACTATCATAGTTATCTAATACGTTTACAAATTGAATTGCTTTTGCGATTTCTTCTGGGTTATCTTCGTTATAGTAATATAATAATTCGTTAACGGCAGAAGTTTCTAACGCCTTAATTTTTATAGACACAACCCTCAACCCGCTAGCCATATACGATAACACTTTTGACGGGAAGGACGTATCGTTAAATTTAGCATTAGGGTTTTGCGTGCTTAAACCTATATGACAACTTTGGATAAACTTAATATACTCTTCTCCACTTTTTAA
Source organism: Clostridia bacterium (assembly GCA_017504795.1). Lineage (GTDB taxonomy): Bacteria > Bacillota > Clostridia > Christensenellales > Borkfalkiaceae > HGM11412. Next base: position 63,294 of record JAFVQM010000030.1, read on the forward strand.
GCCGTCAAACGTTACTGTGCATTTTCCCAACGAATTTACTTCTTCAATAGTTTTTTTAACAAGATTTGTATCGTCATTATTCCCAAACCCTAAAACGTGCAAATGATACTTTTCGCTCAAAAACTTTGCCGATTTAATTGCAAAAAGTGCGCCGCCCTTTCTAACGTCAAAAGTACCTGCGTATACGCAATGAATTTTACCATCATCAAACTTGTTGGCTATTTGCTTTTCAACGTTATAAGTTCCATGATTAATAACGTACGGCTTATTTTTAAGGTTTATTTTCTTGTTTAATAACTCCGTAGGGAATATATACGCGTCTGCCTTTTTGAAAAAGCTCAATTCCTTATTTATCGTTTTTTGACAATTCTTCACATCCCCATAAATTTCTTCAACTTCTAAGATAAGTTTGAATTTTTTAATCCCTCTTGCTAGTTTTACTTGATTCATATAGGCAAGCGAATGGTAAACAATAATCTTTTCGCCTTTTTTTACTTTAAATAATAAATAAAAAAAGATTGCAAGTTTAAAATAAATAGTTGCCCATATTTTTTGAAAAACGTTACCCCACTTATGCGCTCTAAATAATTTTAATTTTATACCGCCACTAAGAATTTCCGTTCTTTTAGCAAAATTCCCTTTTGAAGAAATCGTACTTGCTGAAACAACTTCAACGTCTTCCCCAACTTGTTTTATCGCCTTTGAAATATAGTCTATTTTATTTGTTGCTGCTAAAACGTAATTTCTACCCTCGTTTGAGTTTTTATCGTAAAAACATAAATATTTCATAATTATCACCAGAAAAAACTATATTTCGGTATTCCACTTACAAAAATATACGCAAATAATACTACTGTAATTAAAATCATTTCTACCTTTCGCCACTTTTCATTTGGTTCAGCCATAATGGATAAAGGTATTAAAACAATATTAAATACTGAGAAATACATACTTACTCTAAACATTTCTGCAATTACTAATGAAAAAAGTTGAAAAGACAAACCTAAAAATGCACAATTATATAATATTAAAGAACCCTTATTTTTGGTCAGGTTGTTCTTATAATAAAGTAAATTAAAGGCAAATATCGCTAATTGTATTATTATACCGCTAAAATTAAGAACCTTATTCGACTCAGAATATCCACCGTAATAAGAATCTTCGAAAACTTCACCGACAAATGCCTTAAACTCTGATTTTAATACAAGCGAAAACGCTAAACATATCCCCATTAATAAAACATGAAACCACCCAAGTTTTAAATTTCGTATAGGATATATCAATAAAAATATCAAAGCAGAGTTATGAAATAAATACGCTAATAACACAACTATTATAAATTTAACAATTTTATTATTTTTTGCAAAATAATACGCGGGAACTATCAAGGTTATTGCTAAGGCTTGTCTTAATCCAGTTAAACTAAAAGTAAAATACCCTAATGATAGAAATACAACAACACTAATTAACGGCATCTTAGATTCTTTATATATCAAAAACATAAAAGCAACAATATATAAAATACTTAAAAACGCCAACCAAACTTGTCCGCTAGGAAAAACTTTACTTACTATCCAACCCAAGAAATAAAACGATGGATTTTTCATATCCGCATCAAACAAATTCAATGCCTCAATAAATGAATACTTAGAAATACTTAAATACTTTTCAACGTATCCAGGTGTATCCGTATAAAGATATTTACTCCTTAGCGAAGCATATAAAATCATTAAAATAGCCGTCGTAACACAAAAATACTTGCGCCCATCTTTGTAATTGTTATTCAAAAATATGCAGGCAGATACACCTATTGCCCCCAATAAAACTAAATACATTTATCACCTATTTAACAAGTCGTTATAAAGATTAACGGTTTCGTTAATTAAATTTTGCTTATCAAAATTATCTTTAACGAACTTAACGCAGTTATTCAAATAACCACCCTTTCCGTTTGATTTAATCTCTTTTAATCTATCAACTATCGCGTTTACGCCTCCAACCTCAACCACGTATCCGCAACCCTTTCCTATAAGTTCAGGGCATGCCGTAGAGTTATATACGATAGCAGGCGTTCCACAAGCGAGCGCCTCTGCTATAACTTTACCAAACGTATCTTCGCGTGATAAATGAACGTAAGCGTCTACTTTGGAATATAATTTCGCTAATTCGTCCGTTGATGAAACGTAACCTACTTTTTTCACGTTTGAAGGAAGTGGTTCATTAGTTGAAACGCTACCTGCAAGTAAAATTTCCATATCGGCAGGAAGAACTTTTGATAGTTTAATTAAATCTTTAAGTTTTTCAGAATTTTCATTCCAACCAGCCCCTATACAAAGCACGGTAAACTTATCATTCTTTTCAACTTCACGCGGATAAAACACGTCAAGGTCTATCCAGTTATAAATTCTCCTTATAATTTTAGCATCTTTCAAAAAAGATTTTTTTGCTTCGTTCGTAATCCAGTCGGACACGCCAACCACCGCTAAGCGTGGAATTGATAAAAAACCCTTCTTTTTTTCTTGTAATTGCTTAGAAGTCTTATCGAATACTAAACTAGGTATGTCTTTTTTAAGTTGTGGGCAACTACCACAATTATCTTTCCAATTATAACACTTTTGAGTTGTGTAATGCGTACACTTGCCAGTAAAAAACCAGCAGTCGTGTAAAGTAATTACGGTTGCAATATCGTTTTTAGATAGAAATTTCAAAAGTTTTGGCAAGTTTACGTAGTTGCCGTGTAGATTTCTTAAATGAACAACGTCGGGCTTAAATTTTTTAAGTGTTTTTATAATTTTGCGAGTTGAAAAATAAGAATAATGGCTATCGTACCCAAAAATTCGCGCAAATAAAGCGTGAAGTTTATTTTCTAAAACACTTCCAACTTGAACGTGATTTTCAGCAATATAATCACTTGTCGATATTATTAAGTTTTCCATTCCGCTTTGATTAAGAGTATCAGATAGTTCTTTGGTCGTTCTTCCAGTACTACCCTTTCCACAAACAGCATTGATTTGAACAATTTTCATAATATCAATTTTTTAAGACTTCTAAATCGTTTTTCAATAAATTTTTCATTATAGAATCATCGTGGTTTAATTTACCACAATTATATGCTTTTAACGACAATTCGTCTAACAAGTAATAGTTTTGTATTAAATTAGATAATTTTTTTACAAGCTTACACTCGTTATCTGCATATATAACGCAATCGTTTTCTATTAAATGCTCAATTGAAGCAACGCCCCGTGGTCCAACCGCTAAAATAGGTCTTGCCATCTTAAAGTAATCCACCAGCTTAGTTGAGAAAGAATGCCTTACAAGTTGAGCGCTTTTTTCATCTAAACCCTCTACGTGAACTAGCATATCGGCATCCTGCTGAATTTTATAAACTTCACTAGCAGGCACACTCCCCATAACTATTGAACTTTCGCCTTTATTAAGCGCCAAATTCATTTCTTCCGTTAAAGTATTACCCGTGTAGATTCTAAGTTGCGCCTTAACGCCGTTTACGTTAATTTTTTGCAAGGCACTTGCTATAATTTCAAGCGAACGCCATCTATTTAGTAAAACGTTGCCCGTATAAACTATTTGAAGGGGTTTACCGTATTCTTTTTTTATAGGTGGCTCGCTAGAAAAATCTGCTGATTTTGTTAAGATTTTACACGGCTTAGTAAACCACTTTTCATAATCTTGCTGTTGTATTTTAGAAATGACGTAAAACTTATCCGCAAGTTTAACGGTGTTTCTCATATGTTTACGTGAATTTAGTTGTAACAATTTCTTAAACGGTGATTTGCTATTTGAAAAACTATAGTTATCGTCCCACGCATAAAGTATAAGCGGTTTTTTAGTATAGTTAACGACAAATTTAATAAGTTTGTTAAGCGGTGCGGAATTACTAAGTACAGTGAATATAACGTCAGGCTGAACTTCGTCTAAAAACTTTTTTAAGTTTTTTGATTTCCAAAACGGTAAATTCCATATCAAATTTCTCAAAAAGAAAAATATTGACCACCTTTTACTTTTTGCAAGTTTTAATGCACTGCTGTCACTTGCAAATTGACCATCATATCTATCGTTTACAAGTTCTCCAACAGACAATCTCCAATTTATAAACTTTTTTACAATGTTTTTTTCAGTAATCCTAAATGCCTTGCTTATTTTTGTATCAGGGAAGCCACTCTTTGAATAAATCGAATAAAATTCGATATCTTTTAATCCATTAAAAACGTTAAGAAAGGTATTTCCAACGCTTACACTATTATTTATAGGTGATGCCGATATAAAAAGTATTTTCATATATAACTACTGCTTATTATCTATTTCTATATAATCACCGAGTTGTTTTTCCCACTTGGGCGGATTAAATAATGAAAACCCACCCCCAGGGAAAAAAGTATATTCTCCAAAATATATTTTACCGTTAATTTCATAGAGATCCATTCTAACATGTTTGATTCCTTTGCATAGTTTTTTTACTATTCTTATCATCTCTTCAAATTTTTCCGGTTTTTTTATAGGTTTACTTGAATTAGGATGACTTCTTATAATATCTAAATGGTTAAAATCCATATCAAAAAAGTCAAAGCGACAATCGGTATTTCTATCCGATACCATTAGCATTATTTTAGGCTCGCCGTTAAAACAAAAGAATTTGTAATCTTCTATGCTTTTTTCGGGTGCGCTTTCATCAACCATTAACTCTTCGGCAATTATATAGCGCGGTAAACCTTTATACGGATATTCTCTACCTGCGTGAAAGAAGTCATTTCTTACCCTTCGATTAAAGAACTTTTTAAGTTTCTTAAAGTCCTTTTTAGTTAATTTTGACTTATCTTTTATAACCTTAGTGCTACCAGAATCGTGATTACACTTTAATACAAAGCCGTTTGGAAGTTTATCAAAATCAATCTCTTCAAAAGAATTCCACTTTCCTAAAAGGGGAAAGCAATAGCCTTCACCTAAAACTTCGTTAATATGCTCGCGCACTGCAAGTTTATCAACGAGTTTACTATACTCAGGGTGTCTATCGTTAAGTTTAAGCCATTGAAGTTTTTCATTATAGCCTACGGGGTTTTTTAAGTTTAACTTTTTACCCGTTGTTGCAAAATAGAAAAGTTTTAGATATGGTTTATCGGGTAAAAACGATAACAAACCCATTATTTTCCCACGTACGTTACGCGGAATTATTTTTTTGAGATCTATCATAAAAATTCCTTATAAATTATTTTTATACCACTCGATGGCTTCTTCTAAGCCACGCGCAAAATTGTAGTCGGGGTCGTAACCTAAAAGGTCTTTCGCCTTTGATATGTCGGCGTTACTGTGCTTAATGTCACCCTTTCTATCGGGCCCGAAGTTAGGCTCGATATTTTTATTGAGCGATTTTGTAAGCGTGTAATAAATATCTATAAGATATTCCCTTCCGCCGTACGCTATATTAAACGCGTTACCAGCCGCTTCGTGCGGAGCAAGGCAGGCTTTTAAGTTTGCTTCAATAACGTTTTCAACGTAGGTAAAATCTCTACTTTGCTTACCATCACCGTTTATGGTGGGTTGTTCGTTATTAAGAAGTTGCTTTATAAACTTAGGAATAACCGCGGCGTACGCTCCGTTAGGGTCTTGCCTACGCCCGAAAACGTTAAAATATCTCATACCGTAGGTATCTAAGCCGTAGTGCATAGTATATAGTTTTGCCCACTCTTCGTCACAGCGTTTGGTAAGTGCGTAGGGAGAAAGTAAATTTCCTTCTCTTCCTTCGCGTTTAGGAAGATTTGGCTCGTCACCATACACCGAACTTGACGATGCGTACACGAACTTTTTAACGCCCTTTTGACGAGCCGCTTCAAGCATATTAAGCGTGCCTTCGATATTGTTCTTACAATAAAAGATAGGCATTTCAAGCGAACGCGGAACGCTACCCCAAGCCGCTTGGTTAAGAACGTAATCAACGCCCTCACACGCTTTTAAGCAAGTATCTAAATCTTTGATATCCCCTTTTATAAACTCGTAGTTCGGGTTATCTAAAAACATATCTACGTTTGCTTGTTTACCCGTAGATAAATCGTCCAAACATCTAACTTTATAACCTAAATTAAGAATTGCTTCACAAAGGTTAGAACCTATAAATCCTGCTCCACCCGTAACTAAAAATTTAGAATTTTCGGGGAATTTTAAGTGTTTGTATCCCATAATTATAATCTCCAATAATCGTATCCGGCGTTTTCGTATTCTTCTCTACTTAACAATCCTTTAATATCGAGTAAAACCTTTTTGCCTTTTCCAAAAAGTTTGTCCATTTCCGAAATTTTAAGGCTAGAAAATTCGTTATGTGCAACGGCTAGAACAACCGCATCCATCTCTCTTATTGAACTAAAATCTACAAACTCAATACCGTATAAGCGCTTAGCCTCAGCAGAGTCTGCAGTTGGGTCGGAAACGATAGGTTCGATACCGTATTCTCTAAGTTCTTTCACGATATCAAATATCTTAGTGTTACGCGTGTCGGGGCAGTTTTCTTTGAAGGTAAAACCAAGAATTGCCACTTTTGCGTTTTTAACCGCCTTTTCAGCCTTAATGAGATTTTTAACTACGTTTTCAGCAACGTATTTACCCATATCGTCGTTAATTCTACGACCGGCAAGAATTATTTGGCTATGATATCCAAGCATTTCAGCCTTATAGGTAAGATAGTACGGGTCAACGCCGATACAGTGACCACCCACAAGCCCGGGGTAGAATTTCAGAAAGTTCCACTTAGTGCCCGCCGCTTCAAGTACGGACTTGGTGTCTATACCGATTTTATTAAAGATAATAGAAAGTTCGTTCATAAAAGCAATATTGATGTCGCGTTGGCTATTTTCAATAACTTTTGCCGCTTCCGCCACCTTTATTGACGACGCTCTATGCACGCCTGCTTCTACTACGAGTTCGTAAACCTTAGCAACGATATCCAAGGTTTCTTTATCCATACCCGAAACGATTTTGGTAATAGTTTCAAGGCGGTGAACTTTGTCACCCGGGTTAATTCTTTCAGGCGAATAGCCAACCTTGAAATCAACACCGCATTTAAGCCCCGACTCTTTTTCTAAGATGGGAACGCAAACGTCTTCGGTAACGCCAGGGTATACGGTAGACTCGAACACTACGATACTTCCCTTAGTTAAATTTCTACCAAGAATTTTGCTTGCTCCTTCAACGGGCGAAAGGTCGGGGGTATGATCGTCGTACACGGGGGTAGGAACTGCTACAATATGGAACTTTGCCTCTTTAAGTTTAGTTTCGTCCGCCGTGAATTCTACCTTGCTATTTTTAATAGCCTCGTCACCAACTTCCTTGGTGGGGTCAATACCCGATTTGTAAAGTTCGATTTTAGCCTTGTTAAGGTCGTAACCGATAACTTTAATTTTTTTAGCAAAACTAACGGCAATAGGCATACCTACGTAACCTAAGCCTACGAGAGATAACTTCTCTTCACCGTTTACAATTTTTTCATAAAGTTTTTCGTACATAAAAGTCTCCTTAAATTTGTAAATATTTTATCATATCGGCGTTAACCTTTTTAACGTCGAATTTTTCTAAACAATACTCGTAAGATGCTTTTCCCATACTCGTTATAAGTTCGGGATTTTCAATAAACTTAATCATTTTATCTGCAAGTGCGCTCGCATCTTTTACGGGAACTAAATAACCGGTTTTACCATCAATTACCGTTCCTTTGCAACCAGGCGCGTTAGTAGTTATAATCGCACGCCCCATAGCCATCGCCTCTAAAACCGTTCTAGGCGTTCCCTCGCGATAAGACGGCAAAACGTAAACCGAACACTCTTTATAATAGTCGCTTACTCTATCCGTTTCGCCAAAATGCTCGATTATACCGCTATCGATATACGGCTTTAAGTCTTCACTTGAAAGCGAATCTTGTATCCCCTCACACGCGCCAAGTAGCATACATCTAACGCTAGGATACTTTTCTTTAACTATTTTACAAGCCGACAAATACTCGCGTATGCCTTTAGAATACATCACGCGCGAAAGCATAAAAAACGTGGTTTTTTCAGGATACGGCGAGAGTGTAAACTTTTCAGTATTTACCCCCGAGCCGTTAACGAGTTTTGCCTTTTCGCTTTTTACCAGTTTTAAGTTTTCGAAAAGAAGTTTATCGTCTTCATTTTGAAAGATAACTAAATCTGCTTTTTTAAGTGCCTTTTTATATAAAACGGACATTATAAACTTTATAATTTTTGCCTTTAACGTTGTTGACGTAAAGGCGTAACCAACACCCGTTATCATACAAACGGCGCGTATATTTTTTTTAATTTTCTTGCTTGCTTTTTTTGATGCAAGCGCACCGTAAATAACGGGCTTACTAGTGTAGCCGAGCACTACGTCTGGCTGTTCTTTTATAAATAGGTTTTCAAGTGCCTTTTGATATTTAAGGTCGGCAATCGGGTTTACTCCGTTTTTGTTTATAGGAATTTCAACAAACCTTGCGCCAAGGGCGGTAATTTTATCAACGTCAATCTGATTAGGGCCTGTAACCACAACTTCATAGCCACGGGCGATTATTTCCTTAATAAGGTCGCCCCTAAAATTATAAACCGTACGGTTTTTTGGAGATACTAAAATAAATTTCATAAATATCCTTAGAATGGGAATTTTGAGTGTAAAACGTAATAAATATCTTCAAGTAAAGCCCTATTTTTAGTGTGTTTTACGTTAGTTATAGATATCCCGTTTTCATCAATGGTTTTATCCATTTTATTTCTAATTTTTTTATAAATAAGGTCGTTTTCTCGTTCTTCAAGTGATGCGTTTAGCAAAAGTTCCAGCAAGTGTTTGTTATTGTATGGTATCGTTATATCAAAAGAATATCTATGCTCGCCTGTTATCATATTGCCATTCCAACTAGACATTCTAAATTCCCAAAAGAATAGTTCTTGCCAATCAATTGCCGTACTTGGCAAATCGCATAGATACGCTTTTATATAATCTTCAAAAACCTTGTCAGTCTTCTTTACTAACTTTCTATTATGGAAAAAGAATTTATATAAGGTCGTTAACTTTCTAGGCGTAATTTTACCGAATTTTTTTCTACCGTTAAAACGCTTAGTGTAATACGCTCTGCCAACTTCCGACACCCACGATTTAACCTCAACGTCAAAATCGTTTACGTTTGAAAAATAAATGCGTTTTCTTATGTCGTTTTCATTATTTTTACGTAACGCACCCGTATTCCAAAAAAGAATTTTAGCAACGTCGTCAAAATCGCTTAACTCATCGCTGTTTTTGGGAATTTCATATGTTTTATGGTTTAACCCTAAACTTTCTATTATCTTTTTTGCGGCACGAGCGTCTACACCTTCTTCGTCGGACGAAACGTAACTAAAATAATTGAACTTATCGTAAACTTCATTTGCACAAGAAAGCGTTGTTTTACTATCACAACCACCCGTCATAGAAATAGCAGGAGTTTTCCACTTCTTTGCAATTAAACTTAAATTAGCACTTAAAATTTCACTAACGCCGTCAACGATTTCGTCCGTAGTTAAATTCTTTTTACAAGGCGTATAATACCTATGCACTGAACTTTCGTTTTCAGTAATTTCTACGCAGTGATTTGGAATAAGCCTCTTCAACCCGTCATACGGGGACAAGTCACCAGGCAAAGAGTTTCCAAGTAGTTTGAAAAATTTATAACTTGATAATTCTTTAACGTAATCACTAACCGTTAAACCCAATAAATCAGATGCTAAATTTACGTGTGAAGTAACTATTTTGACGTCGCCTATCACACCGTAGTAGGTGGTTTGCATACCCGCAGCATCACCAAAAACGAAAACTCTATCACTCGTTATAACCAAAAGCGAAAAGACACCCGTTAACTCGTTAAAAACTTTCAAAAAGTCATCTTTCGAATTAACTTCTAAGTTATTTAGAATTTCACTTTCTAAATACTCACCACTGAAAGGATTATAAGCGTGCCCTATCAAAGCGAGAGTGTAATTTCTACACTTTTTTACGTAATAGTTTTGATTTGGAGAAACGTAAAGAACTCCCGCCACCTTTTCATCAATAGAAATTTCTTCCTTTTGCCACATACCGTAAAAAGGATACGCGTCACTATCAAAGGGTTTACTTGAATAAACAAAGCCACGGTTAAACAATTTGTCTTTTAGATAATCTTTACCGTCTAAAATTTGTTTAATTATTTCTTTGTTAACCATCATACTCTACCTATATTTTCTAAAATGAGATTAAAAAGCCTTTCGTTGTTGCCGTTTCCCACAAAACTGTTGTGGGGGGTTATTATTACGTTTTCAAAATTCCATAAAGGGCTGTCCGCCGGCAAAGGTTCAAAATCAAAAACGTCTAAACAAGCGCCGTATAACGCGCCCGATTTTAGTGCGGATATAAGCGCAGTTTCGTCAACCACCGCACCGCGCGAAATATTAACTAGCGTTGCGCCCTTTTTCATAACCGAAAACTTGTCTTTACTAAAAAGCCCTTTGGTTTCGCTACTTAGCGGAAGGGTTAGAACGACAACGTCACCCAAACTCAAAGCGTAGTCAAGTTTGTCAAGCGGATAGATAACTTCAAAATTTTCATCACTTCTCACGAACAAATCAACGCCTAATACCTTGCACCCCATAGCCTTGAAACGCTTTGCGCACTCAGTACCGACGCTACCCGCCCCAACGACTACCACCGTTTGAGAACAAAGTTCTTTAACTTCTCTATTTTTAACCCACACTCTACTTTCTTGGTTTTTATAAAAAGATTTGAACCCTTTATAAAGCGATAAAACGCCCGTAAGCGCAAACTCCGCCATAGGTACGGAATAAACGCCACGCGCGTTAAATATTTTGATGCCAAGGCGGTTAACTTCGTTCATAGGAACTCTATCGTAACCGGCACTCGTAAGTTGAATATATTTAAGGTTTGTAAACTTTTTGATATCGTGATACAGAAAAAGCCCGTTGCATATAACGCCTTCTATTTCAGAATAATCACACGGAAGGCTTTCGCTTTCTTGTTGCATAAAAACAACGTCGCCACAAATTTTTTTAATTGCGCTAAGTTGTTTTTCGGTGCAATTAAATGCCCCCGTAACCAAAAATTTCATACAAACCCCTAACAAATACGTATTATATACGTATATTATAGCACTTTTATAGTTAAAGTCAATAGTAAAACCGCAAGCAATCTTCCGTTTTAAGGATTTTTATGCTTGCGGTTTGATTTTTTGGTTAAAATTCGCCAAATTTTTGATACGTTATATTATTTTTTACTCTTTTCTTTGGCGCGCTTGTCGTTAATTATCTTCATATGCTCTTCTGTTATCAGTTCCACGCCGTTTTCTTTCGCCCACGCTACGCACCCCTTTAATACTAACGGTAAGAAAACTCTTGGAACGCCAAGTACGGTGCTGAGCGCCTCGTCGGTAAACTTAACTTTATCGTCAACCCTATCTGCCGCGTAGCGAACAGATTGAAGCGAAGCCTTTCTCATCTGTAAAAGTTCCGCGCGCATCTTGGTCTTTTTATGGAACCAAAAATTCTTACTGTCACGATAGCCGTAGTCTACGGGAAGCGGTGGGAAATCACTAGCCTTAACGCCCCTAATAATTGCGTCACTATACTTTTTCTTCATCAAAATTTTGTCAATTTTAAGAATAAAGTGCGCGCCAAACTTACTTGTTATGCCGTTAAAGTCGTGATACGGGGGCTCGTAGCCGTTGAGTTCACCGGGCAAATCTTTATCCGCCCCGTCAAGTTCTCTAACCCAAGTACACTCTATAACTTGAATAGCGTCAGTCATAACGAGTGGGCGTTCTTCCCCCGTCTCTTCTTGGGTTATACCCTTTTCAAGTTTGAAGTTGCACTTAGGCATTTTTTCGCTAGGTTTATCACCAGGCCACGAAAGTTTAACCGCCTCTTTGAAAGTTTTGGGATTATCGTCAATAAAATTGATAGCACACTTGCCCGTTCTTAAAATATTTTGCGCGGTGTTTGACGAATTTCTACAAGATAAAAGCATCGCGTAATAATCTTTACCCGCAACGTAGTACGGTTGAACGAGTGAATAAGGGCCTAAGTTCGTAGTCCCGTCTTCACAAAGGGTGCTAATAATTACCGTAGGCATAGGAAAAAACAACGAAGTTTGATAAAAATTGTCTACTATCCTTAAATTTTCAAAACTGCTCATAATAATCTCCTTTATATAAAAATTAACCTATAAGGCGGTTAGCCTATAACAACGTAACCTATACCCTCGTGCAAATCAACGATTTCACCCCAAGTTTTTTTGATGGGCTCGGCAATAGGATTAAACGATTTTTTAACGGTTTCAGCATCTACTTCTTGCACGCCCTCGCCTATATCGTAAACGCCGTTTATAGAACTGTTAGCAATTAAGATTTTTCCGCTTTCTAACAAGCCCACCGCTAAAACGTAGTGATCGCCTTTTGAAAATGGGTTGTCTTTGAAATCTTTTGACGGGCTTGAAATAAATATAACTAATTTGCCTTGACTTAAACTTTCAAGAATATGCGAAATAGCCCCGTCAACCCCTTGATTTTTATAGCCGAAACACTCGGCTTTTATACCAAAACCACGCAAACTTTCAACGATACCGCAAGGGGTTATAAAATAATACTGCTGATTGCCGTTTTTGGCAATAGAAGGCTCGCCCCACAATTGAACACACCTTTCAATATGTTCGTGCGGATTTATGTTTATACCTAATAAATTGCACGCCATAGCAGTACAGGTGTGCCCACAGCCGTTTTGCCTAACGTAAACGGCGTATTTACCGTCTTGCCACCTTTGTTGCATCCAAACGGGGGTTGTTTTAGAGTTGAAACTAACTATTGCAGGCGTTAAACTATCGCCAGTAAATTTATAAGTTGGATTTTTCATAGTAGTTTAATTATATACCCCAAAACCCTTTAAGTCAACCCAAAAAGTTTGACAACTCAGTTCCTTTTTTATATAATGTAACGGATAAGGAGATTTACTATGAGTAACGATATGAATATTGTTTGTTTAGATTTAGAAGGCGTTTTAGTTCCTGAAATTTGGATAGCGTTTAGTGAAGAAACTAATATTCCTGAACTTAGAATTACCACGCGTGAAGAGCCCGATTACGACAAACTTATGAAGTACCGCATTAAAATTCTTAAAGAGCGCGGTTTAGGACTTAAAGAAATTCAACAAACGATAGAAAAAATTAACCCACTTGACGGCGCTAAGGAATTTTTAGACGAACTTAGAAATCTTACGCAGGTAGTAATACTTAGCGACACGTTTTATCAATTCGGCGCACCGCTTATGAAAAAACTCGGCAACCCGACGCTACTGTGTAACACCTTAGAAGTTTCTGATAGTGGAGAAATAGTAGGCTATAAAATGAGATGTGAGCACTCAAAACTCTCTACTGTAAAAGCGCTTCAATCGGTTGGGTTTGAAACGATAGCGTCAGGCGATAGTTATAACGACCTTGAAATGATAAAAGCAAGCAAAAAAGGGTTCTTGTTTAGAAGTACTGAAAAGATTAAAAAAGACTTCCCTATGCTCCCCGCATTTGAAACTTATAGCGAACTTTTAACCGCTATTAAAAACGCTTTATAAAATGAAAAACGAGTGGGTTTTCCCACTCGTTTTTAAGTTTTTTTAGTTTTCAACTTTTTCTCGTATAAACTCGATTGCCGTGTAAAAAAGCATAATGAGTGCAAACGATAAAAGCACTCCGCCAAAGATATCTGTAAACCAGTGAACGCCTGAAAGTAGCCTTCCTATCACGGTTAAAAGTATCAAGGCGTATCCTATAATTACAACGGTAATAGATAAACCCTTTTTACCACTTAGCATTTCGCTTGCAATTATCATTGCCGAACTTATAACGCAAACAGATAGCATTGTGTGAGACGACGGGTACGACGCTTCAAGCCCCCCTTCAACAAGCACTGGGCGATAGTTTACGATAACTATTTCAAACAGCGCGTAGAAAATTAAAACTACAACGTAAAAACCGCCTAATACTAATATTTTATAATCAACTTTTTTAATCGATTTATACTTTATTAGTTGATATAGCCCAAGCCCTGCAAAAAAAGCAATAACTAAAAAGGTTAAATACCCAAGTATTTCGGTTATATCGTACATCACTTTTGACGTGCCGAACACCTTAAATACCGCAAGGTTTATACTTGCAAGCCCAACTTCCGATTGAAGAGGACCTACCGCTTTTACGTCAACGTACTTTACAATAATTGTAAAGATTATAAAAACTAAAAATAAGCACGCCGTAATTATTATATTGCTTTTTGTTTGTGACTTCATACACTCCCCCAAAAATAATTATATTTTTAGTGTATAGTTTTTATATCACTTTGTCAATATTAAATTAAAAAAAGAGCGGGAAAACCCGCTCTTTTTTAATTTTACGCCAACATTTGACAAGCCGTGATAAACACAAATTCCGATATTATAGGAAGTAATATTGCAACTATAAAAAATATTATATTGCCTTTTCCAGAGCGCTTTGCAATAGAAGCAATTAAACCTATAAGCGCTGGAATTATCGATACAATATAGCCTATTCCACCAATCATTATAACCATAAAAGTTAAATAAACCGCAATTTCAAGCGACTGGTTTGACGACGGCGTTATCACGATATCTACTAGCCCCCACGCTAAATAAATGGTAAGCGCTAGATATATTATTAGATATATTACTTTAAGTGTCGTAAGTAGTTTGCTTTTTTTATTACTCATAATTAACCTCCTTATGCAGGGTTTTTATAATATTTACTTACCTAAATATTATTTGTAATTTTATTTTAACATATACACGACAACTTTGCAATAGCAAAATAAAAAGGCGAAAATTTCGCCTTATTTATTCTTTAATCCTTTTATATAATCAATTATAGCCTTAACAACGAAAATCACCGCGTATATTATAATAATTACTATTACTATTGCGGTTAAAACGTAAAACACGATATAAAAAACGTCCATCGCGACGCGGTAGTTTTGAACGCCGAATATCGTTAAAACTTTACCACCCGTAAAAAGTATGGAAAGCGCGCCTATAAGAAACAGCGACGGTAATATTATCGCTAACGCGGTTATAATTCTAACTTTTTTTAATCGCCTTTTGTATTCTTTATAATCAGTTATTGGTTTTTCAGGTTTTTTTGACATAAAAGTATTTTACACTATCACTTTATGGTTGTCAATTATTTATAAAATATGATATAATAATTTTATGAATAATAGCGTTATAAACAAAATAGCAAGTTTTGAAGTTGACCACGATAAAATAGGCGTAGGCATATACGTTTCACGTATTGACGGGGATATAACGACTTACGATTTAAGAACGCGCGTTCCAAACTCCGAAGATTATTTGGACGACGTTACTATGCACTCTGTTGAACATATGCTTGCAACGTATCTTAGAAACTCGGCTATCGGCGAAAACGTTATTTACTTTGGCCCTATGGGTTGCAGAACGGGTTTTTATCTTTTAACTAGAAATTTAAGTAACGAAACCGTTCTTTATGAACTTAAACTTGCGCTACAAAAAACCATAAACCACCAAGGCGAAATTTTTGGCGGAACGAAAAAAGAATGCGGAAACTACAAGTGTTTATCACTTGAAAGCGCTAAAATAGAGTGCAAAAAATATCTAGACGCACTCAATCAAAAAACACAAACTTTTACTTATTAAAAACTTAAAAAACACGGGGTTTCCCCGTGTTTTTTTATAGTAATATTTCTTTATTCGTTCCGTAGAAGATATCGCTACGGTTAGATAAAAGACTACAAAACTCTTCAAAGTAATCCCACGTCATTTGCTTGGGGTTATCGTAGTCCATCTCGTAGGTATGCCCCCAAATATAAAATATCTTGGGCGTTTGGGTTTTTAAGTTTATAAACTCTTCCGCCATCTTAAAAGCCTTATTTCTATCCATATAGTAAACGGACGGGTTAAACCTATAAAGATTGTCTTGACGTTCAAAGTTATGATTACAAGTTATCGTTCTAGCGTACTTTACGCCGGTATTTTCTCTTATGATTTTGGCAACCCTATCGTCGTTATTAACGCCACCGCAAGGGTACGCCATACCGACAACTTCGTATCCGCAAAGGTCACTTAGTGTAAGCCTATCTTCTTCAACCTGCGAAATAACGCTTTGGTCTTTTTCAAGAGAAGGTAGCCTTATATGGTCTTTGGTGTGGCACGCCACTTCGTGATTTTGATACACGAACTTTATATCGTTTGGCGCAACCTTAGAATGGTCTACGTTGTACTCTTTGTAAACGTGCCGTCTTACCCCGCCAAGCGCGTTAGAGTTTAAGTTGAACGTTGCCTTTAACCCGTACTTGTCTAGTATTTTTATCGCCTTTATATCTTGTAAAACAGCGTCGTCAAAACTAAAAGTTACCGCTTTGTTTTTTCCTTGCCACATAACTTCACCTTATATCATTTATTATAAAAACGGACCTATAAGCCCGTTTTTACACACTTTTATTATCCTTTTCGTTCAGGGAAAATCGGTTTAATATTACCGCCTTCTTTTGCAAGTTGCTCGTCAAGATTTTTTCTCCACACCTTGATAACGGACGGATCTTTGGCAATATCAAAGCCACATTGAGCAAGCGCCATACCCGCGTGAACAGCCGCCTTGAAACCTATTTCGTGGCCACACGCCGAAACTATACCCCAAGAGTGACCAGGTGTACCGTAAACCCAACCCCAACCGTGTAAGCGTGACGTAGGCGTTAATCTAGTAAGGTAGCCAGCGTCGGTAGACACGGGAGCGTTAACGTGGTTGCCCGTAGGTTTTTTAATGCCGGTAGGAATAACTTCTTCGCCCTCGCGCGGTTCTCTACCGTTGACGTTTTTGAATATTTCAGTTGCAAACGCCATTTCTTCTTCGGTATAGGTAAGGGGCGGAACTTTCTTCATCGCCTCGTAGAAGAAGTCGTTAAACTCGGAAATTTGAATACAGCCAGACGCCATAACGTTAACCGTAATTTTACACTCGGTTTCGGTCATCAAAGCAGCGCCTTGCGCTATTTTTTTAACCCTTTCTAAAACTTCATAGCCGTACTTTAAGTCCTTAGTTCTTAAAAAGTAATGAAGTGCGGCGTACTTAGGTACTATATTTGGTTTTTCACCCGCCGATATGTACGAATAATGCATACGCGTAGTCGGGTCAACGTGTTCTCTAAGATAATTAACGCCAACGTTCATAAGTTCGCAAGCGTCAAGCGCGCTACGCCCGTCAAACGGAACGGATGCTGCGTGTGCAGACTTTCCAAAAAATTCCACTTTCATATTAGTAAGCGAGTTTTGTATGTTTTCACGAACTTCTAAGTTGCAGTATTTTGGGTGCCAAGCCATACAGCAGTCAAGCCCGTCGAAAACCCCGTCTCTCGCCATATGCATCTTTCCTTCAACCGTTTCTTCGGCTGGGCAAGCAAAGAACTTAATCGTGCCTTGTAACCCTTCCTTTTCCATAGCGTATTTTAACGCTATCGCTGCGGACCCGCACGAAGGAGCCATAAGGTTATGCCCGCAACCTTGACCGTTGCCTTTTTTAGGCGAAGGATACGGCTTTACTTCTTGCCCTAAGCCCGGCAACCCGTCGTACTCGCCGATAAAACCGATAACGGGATGACCGCTACCCCAAGTTGCAACTACGGTATTGTGGGGTTTGGTGCTATCTGCACAGTTAAACGTTTCCACTTTGAAACCGTGCTTTTCCATAAACTTTGCAGTGAGTTTACACGACTCGTATTCTTCAAGCGCCGTTTCGGAAAGTTCCCAAAGCCTCTTTGCTAAATCTTTTACTTCTTGCCCGTATTTATCGTACCAGGACTGAATTGCCTTTTCTAACATCTTATTTCCTTTTTTAATGACTTTTATATATTTTATTACAATTATCAAGCGTTGTCAATAAAAAACCAAGGCGTTAGCCTTGGTCGTTTTATTTATTAACTACGTTTTGGGGATTTCCTTCAATGAACTTTTTAACGTTTTCGCCCGCAATATCTACAAGGCGTTGGCGGGTTTCTTTACCTGCCCACGCCACGTGCGGTGTGATAAAGCAGTTTTCTATCCCGAAAAGCGGGCAATCTTCTTTCATAGGCTCGAACCCGATAACGTCGTGACACGATGCGCGAATTTTACCACTTTTAAGCGCTTTTGCAAGCGCGTTTTCGTCAATAAGCCCACCGCGTGCCGTGTTGATAAGAACGGCTGACGGTTTCATAAAGGAAAGCGTTTTTTCATTTATTAAATTTTCGCTTTGTTTTGAAAGTGGTAAATGTAGTGATACGAAATCACTACGTTTTAATAAGTCTTCAAGTGACGTAAACTCAAACTCGCTTTCGCGTTTCGTTCGCGAATATACTATAACGTTCATTTTAAGCGACTTTGCAATTTCAGCAACCCTTTTACCGATACTACCAAACCCTATAATGCCTAGCGTTTTGCCTGCAAGTTCGGTTATAAAATAGGGGTAATAGCAAAAGTTTTTACTCTTTTTCCAGTCGCCCGCATTTACTGAATTTATATAACTACCAAGCGAAGTTGCCGTGTATAACATAAACGAAATGGTTAGTTGTGCAACCCCGTCAGTCGAGTATGCGGGAACGTTGCAAACGGTAACGCCATACTCTTTTGCCGTTTCAACGTCTATATTATTATAACCCGTTGCAAAAGTACCAACGTATTTTAGGTTTTTACACCCCTTAATAACGCTTGCAGTAATGGGGGTTTTGTTTACGATAACCCCGTCCGCATCGCCTATTAAACTACAAACGTCACCTTCTGGCATACTGCCGTAGTAGGTAACCTTTGCAACGCTATCTAAACTAGAATAATCTATATCGCCTTTTGTAACGCTATCTCTTTCAAAAACAACTATTTTCATAATTTACCTTTTAACAGCCTTATAGGCTCGTTTTATCCTTGATAATTCCAAATTACAGGGCATCTTAACAGTTCGTAACACTCGTTCCAATAATAACCCCACTCGTCTTGTTTTTCACTTAAAGCGCAGTAGATAGTTAAAACTTCACACGCGTTAAAAGCCCTGTTGCCAATATAAGATACCGTGTTTGGTATATATATTTCAGTTAACTTTTTGCAAAACGAAAAACAACTTTCTCCAATACTTTCAAGTTTAGAATTCAAACTTATAGTTACGCCTTGTAAATTTTCAAGGTCTCCAAATGCGTACGTTTTAATTTCGGTAACGGTATCAGGTATAACCACGCTTACTAGACTAAACCTATCGTCCCAATTTAATATAACTTTTTTAATAGTAGTAACGGTGTAATACTCGTTTTTATATTCTATTTGTGACGGAATTTCAAAGTGTTCAACCCCACTAACCGTTCCGCAAAGGGTGGCTACACCGTCTTTAATTGAATAAGTAAACCCGTCGATATTAGTGTAGATATAGCCGTCGTCTGCCACGTCGTTATTTTTACAGTCCCAAACGACGGGGTTTCCATCATAGTTCCAATTTTTATTCCACTCTTTTCCCTCTTCGGGCGCTTCGCAATAAACAACTACGTTATGGCTTACGTAAAACAAATTTTGACCTAGGCTTTTAACGCTTTTAGGTATGGTGATAGACGTTAATCTTTCACACCTTTCAAACGCATAACCCCCTATTCTATCTAATTTACTACCATTTTCTATCGTAATTGATTTTAAGTTATGGCACTCACTAAACGCACTACTTCCAATACTTTCAACGTTTGCAGGAATAACTATGCTTTCTAAACTACTACAACCGCTGACTCCGGCAAAATAAGTTAACGTGCTAGGAAGAGTAATTTCAGTTAAGTTTTCGCAATACCCAACACCCCTAAACGCAATTACTCCTTCTTCTACCGTTACTTTTTTAAGCCCCCTATAATAACTAAAATTACCCGATTTACTCATATCTGCTTTTATGGTAATAGTTATTTCTTCAACGAGTTTTCCACTCAGATAAAAACTTTCAACGTAGTAAAACGGCGATTCGTTTATTTCAAGTGAAAGCCACTCGTCGGCATCGCCTTCAAAATACACCTCGCCTAAATTATATAGATACATAAACACGTCTTCTTGCGTCGTACCTAAAACGTTATAATTTTGGTTTTTATACGTTATTTGCTTAGGAATATTTAGCGCGGTAATATTTTCGTTTTGCGCAGTTATATACGCACCGCCTTCTATAATTACGTAATTAACCCCGCCTACGTTAGTATAAACGTAACCGTCGGTAGCAACGTCGTTATTTTTATAGTTCCAAATAACGGTTCTTACGTCACCAAAATCGTCAAGCCAACCTTGTTGCGCTACTAAATCTTCGCAGTAAATAACCGCCCTATTACAGTTATAAAAAGCACCTTCGCCAATTTCCGTTACGGTTGACGGAATTTCAATTTTAGTTAGCCTAAAATAATCGCCGAACGCGTTCTTTGAAATTTTAGTTGCCGTGGTAATTTTTATTTCGTTTGCTATCTCTCCATTTATTCTAAGCCCTACGCCGTTTTGAAGAACGGGCCCGTCAAAATCTATTGAAACCCAATCGTCAATACTTCCTAGATAGGTTATTTCTAATAGTTCGTAACACCATAAAAAAGAGTCAACCCCTATATTTTTTACGGTTGTAGGAATAGTTGCATAGTTTAGATAAACACACTCGTAAAACGCCCTATCGCAAATTTTAGTAACTGCGTAGTTATTTCCGTTATACGAAATAGTTGACGGAATTTCTGCCCTTTTTAATTGCTGAATTTGCCTTTCTACGTAAGCCTCGCCGTTAGAAAGTGAATATCTAACGCCGTTAATTAGTGCGTATTCGCGCCCGTCTTCTGCCAAATTATTAGTTTTAGAGTTCCAAACGATAGGTCTAGAACTATTAAAATCGCTTGCCCAACCGCTTGGATTTTTCTGCGATTCGCAGTAAACGATAACCGCTTCGCAACCGTTAAAAAGGTTAGCACCAACTTCTTCAAGTGAACTAGGCAAAGTCGCTTTCGTTAGATTTATACACCTTTCAAACGCGTTGCTTTCTATATGCTTAACGCTACTTGGTATAGTTATTTCTTCTAAACTAAAACAGTTTCTAAACGCTTTTTCCTTTATTGAAACCAAGTTAGAGCCCTCTTCAAACACGATACGTTTAGCGTTATACGCGGAAATAAGCGCTTCGCTACCTATTACGTTTACGCATTTAGGAATAAAAACTTCTTCTAGTTCTGACGAGTAATTTCTATCCTTAAAATCATAAATTACGATACCATTTTCCGTTTCGGTGTAACTAAAAATCTCTAAATTAGGGTCAACTACTGGGGGTTCTTCTCCACTCGGCTCACCGCACCCAACCGCAAACGTTAGCGACAATAAACATATAAATAGCGATATAAAAATACTTAGTTTAATTTTCATATTTACATTATAGCATTATAAGCCTTACAAATCAATATATAACTCGCACTAAAAAAGGCTATACGCCCTACTTGACAAACGTATATATAATAGTTACAATAAATTTATTCTATTAGGAAGTATAAGTATGAAAAAAATAGTTACTAAACTTTTAACCTTTATTTTAATCGCTTGTTTTAGTTCAAGCCTTTTTACCGCCTGCAATTTAGGTGACGGTGACCAACCCCCAACCACCGTTAGCAAAATAAGTTCTAGCCTTTTAGACGGAAAAGTTGCTAACTTTTTGGGTGCGGAAGGTTTTGGCATTATTGAAAAAACACCCAAAACAACAGTTTCAAAAATAAACCCGTTAACCGTTCACGCCGAAGAAAGCAAAGGCGAGCAAAAAAATACCGAGTTTGTAAAGCAAACGGAACTAGGTTACGTTGACGTTTATTTTCACTCAAATAACGGCTTACATAAAGGCTATAAAAACCTTAACAAAAAATACGCAAAACACCACCATAACAACGTTGAGTGTAGCGATACTGATTGTGACGAGATTTCCGACGAAATCACCCAAGATGAAGCGAGTGGCAACGCCTCAACGATAGCATCTCTTAACGCTAGAATTAACAAACTTTATAATTATAAAAACTTTACGTTCGCGTCGATAAGTAGCGCGGTTGAAGGCGACGTAACCGTGGTTTACAACGTATATCGCCCAACGATTAACCAAGGCGTTTTAACTTCGCTTAAACACAGTTACCCTACGGCGGTAAATATTGAAAACCATTTTAGCGTTTCGGGTAGCGGTTGGGAGTTTGGCTATATTAAAATCGACGGAACTGATACGACTCCCCAAGGCATTATCCCCACGAAAATTAACGAAAATGAAACGGGATATCATACTTCTAACTACTGGTGTGACGATTATAACCAAAGTTACCTTATAGATAACGATACGGGAATTGCCTATTCTCTTTCGCAGTTTAAGTATATATATTCCGTTGCTAACGGTATAATAAAGGTTTTTGACGATACCGTTCCCGGTTGGTTTAAGTACTATAAACCCGTTATAACTGATGAAGGGCTATCGTTTGAAAGAATTCTGCTTCCTACCGACCTTGGCTACGTTTCAAATTTACCCGTTGGCGGTACGTCAACCTCGGTTATGATTGACGTTTACGGAAATATGTTATTTAACGGGGTTGGCACTTTAAGTCAAAACGCGCAAGTTGACGAATACGGCGAACAAAAATTCGGTGATAATATCATAATTTCATATGCAAGTTCGCAAGTTTATAACGAGTTAAGCAATAAAAATCAATACGGCAATTCAAGCCAAATTTTCGCTACTAGATATCTAAAATCAAACCGCTACCACCAAGGTAGTGACGGTAGAATTTACAGAGTTGATTTTAGGGGGCTATTTAGCGAAGTTAAAGTTCACGTTTTAGACGAAAACTGCGCTTGGGTGGAAGTTGATAATACTACAAACGTTACCTTTGATAAATTTAACGGTGCAATCGCTTGGTGGGTAGGCGTTAACCAAAATTATATAGACTCGTTTAGAATAACTAAAATATCAGGTGGCTACGCTTATTATTCTACCGCCTGCGCTAGTGACGGCGCTCACGTATGGGATATAGTTACTCTAAGTGACGACCTCGTTTCTAATAAAGACTACGCTGGCGTTGTTAAAATTCCCGTTAACGGACCTACTAGTGATTATTCTCATCTTTTGTATATGCAAGAATTTATAAGCGCCGAGTTTGACTATAATAAAAACTTCTCTATATTTTTAATAGGCGATACTCAAATGCTTTATCACGATAAAAATACCGTGTATATCGTTGACGTTGAAAGTGGTAAACGGGCGCAAATAAACTCTTCAACTAACGCACTTACTACAATTGACAAAAACAACTTAGTATTTAATATCAACGGCGTTACTAAATACCTTAACGTTTTGCAAAACGTTGATATTGATAATTTTGAATCGGCATTTAGTACCGAACCTATTATCCTCGGCGGTAAGTTAGATGCATACTTTGAATTTTTAACGAAATAATTAAAAACCCCTTATGAAAACAATCATAAGGGGTTAGTTTTTATACGTTTTAGATTTCGTTTTTGTAAATTTCTTTGAAGTATTTATAAGTGTCAACCTTCAATTCGCCACAAGCAGGCTCGTCACACGCGATAATACCGTCTTTATGGAGTTGAAGTGCGCTTATAGTCCAAGCGTGGTCAACACCACCTTCAATACAATGACGAAGTGCGCGCGCCTTGTTGTGACCGCTAATAAGTAGCATTACTTGCTTAGAGTCGCACACCGTACCAACGCCAACCGAAAGCGCCGTTTTGGGAACTTTGTTGGGGTCATTATCGAAAAAGCGCGAGTTTGCAATTAAAGTGTCTTCCGTAAGGGCACGAATACCCGTTCTAGAAGTTAACGAAGTAAAGGGTTCGTTAAACGCGATATGCCCGTCAACACCGCTACCGCCCATAAATAAATCGATACCGCCGTACGATGCAATCTTTTCTTCGTAGCGCTTGCACTCGCCTTCTAAATCTTCCGCCATACCGTTTAGGATATTTACGTTTTCAGCGGGGATATCAATGTGGTCAAAGAAGTTGTCGTGCATAAAGTACCAATAACTTTGGTCGTGCTCTCTTGGGAGACCAACGTATTCGTCCATATTAAAAGTAACTACGTTTTTGAAGGTAACTTTGCCAGCCTTATTCATTTCGATAAGTTTTTTGTACACGCCAAGCGGAGATGAACCGGTAGGAAGACCAAGAACGAAAGGTCTATCTTCTTTGTGGTTATTGATGGCGTTTGCGATGTGATTAGCAGCCCAGTCACTCATTTTCTCGTAATTTTCTTTGATAATTACTTTCATAATAATTCTCCTTAATAAACTAAAATTTCATTATTTTGATTATACAACTATTTATTTTTTTTGTAAAGGCAAAACCTATAATTTACAAATTTTTTATAATACAACGAATGCCGAACGCTTTTGCGATTACTTAAAAAAGAACGGTTTTCAACCGTTCTTTTTTCCCTTGTAAACTAAACCAACTACTAAAAACGTAACCGCTAAAAATAGTACCGTTAAAAAAACGATAAGGTGGATATTTTGTTCTAGCGTTACGCCTAGTTCCCAACGAAACAAATTAGCTTTGCAAATATTCATCTCGTCAATTTCTAGTTGAACTTGTGGGGTTTTCGCCTTTATAAATATAGGTGGCAAATATAAAAAAACGTTTGTTAAAAACAAAATAATACTCGTTTTTAGAAAACTATTCACCCTTAAAAACCTTACGCTTAAAAGTACGTTTAGCGCCAAATATACCGTAAAGACGATAGGTAACGCAATTTTAACATACCACCAACCGCTAGCGTATCCAAACTTTATCGTATACGCGTTTATAACTATAAGAAGAATATTTAGCATTATAAAGTCAACGGCAACTGAAATAAAATCGCTATACTTTTTTATTTTAGAAAAAACTTTATATCTGCAAATATAAATAGGTGAAAATATAATCGTAAGCCCAAGCAACACCGATAGCGTGGGTATCCAAAACCAATTACCATTTGTGTATATACAGCAAACGCCTAAAAGTAAAACTAGTGCTAAGTACTCAAATAGCGGAACGAAAATTAGTTTGTGTTTTTTTATAAGTTTAGGCAAATTAGTAAACGTAAAAGATAGAATTAGCGCCGAAACCACTATCCAAAACCAAGAAAGCGTTTTATTTATTGCTAAGTTGCAAATAAAACACGGTATTAGCGCAACTGTATAGGAAATATAGAAAAATAAATCCCACGAAATTGAAAGCGTTCTCCACTTTTTGGCTTGAACTTTCTCTTCCCTTGCCTTATCGTCAATACTAGCCGTTATGAGTTCGTGTTCGGAAACACCTAGAACGCTTGCTAGTTTTGGTAGCAAAGTTATGTCTGGGTGAGCAACGTCTTTTTCCCATTTGCTCACAGCAGATTCCGAAACAAATAATATTTTAGCCAACTTTCTTTGCGTAAGATTTTTTTCTATTCTTTTCTCTTTTAGAAATACGCCGAAACTGTTTTGCACTGTTCGTACCCCTTTGAAATTTATTGATACGCCTATTTTAACAAAAGCGTTTTTTTATTTCAACTATATTTGCTTATTAGCCCACTTGAAGGTTTTTCAAGTTGTTAAATTTACAAATTTTCTATACCTAAATCCCAAAGTAGCCTTGATAAAACGTATTTATCTCTAATGTCTTTCGTTGCTTTTAGGGTTAAACTCAAATCGCAGTCTATCCCGATATCTTCTGGCGTTTTAGGCGCGCCGATAGATTGTAAAATTTCTTCTATTTTATTTTTAGGCGGAATTTCTTCTTTAATAATTTTACAAATTTCTTCCCAGTTATTAAGAATAATTTCTAATCGCTTTTTATGGTTTTCTACGCTGTACTTTTGCTCTTTTTCTTCTAGCGCAATCATTGTGTTTGCGCTACTACCTAAAAAGGCTTTTAAGTCTTCTTTCCACGCCTCGTAGTCAAACGACTTAGCGTGTTTAAGTGCAAGCGTTGTATCGGGGATAATTTTCAAAACCTTTTCGTATAGACCGCAAACCACGTTTGTTGCCACGGCGCATTGAATACCGTGCAAGTCAACTTTTTTATTAAACTCTAACCCACGCATATCCCACACGTGCGAATAGTAGTGTTCTACACCGCTTGCCGGTCTTGAAACCCCTGCAAAAGCCATTGCAACGCCACCTATAACTAGCCCTTCAAAAACGGCTTTAACCGCCCTATCGTCGCGTTTTAGTAAACCTTCGGCATTGTCTACACAACGCTTAACCGCAGTTTTTATAAGGCTTGCAATTCTATCACAATAATATTCGCCCGTAATTATAGACGCTATTTTCCACTCTGCAATGCTCACGTATTTTGCTATCATATCGCCAAGCCCCGCTTGAAGCATTTTCATAGGCGCGTTTTTCAAAACGTCAATATCGCCGATAATCACGTCTGCGCATTTAGAAGGCAGTGATACCTTTACCCCGTCCATCGACATTGACGACGTAGCCGAGGCATACCCGTCCATACTCGGTGCAGTTCCAACTATAAAGTAAGGAAGTTTTGAAGTTGACGCTAGTATTTTACCTATATCGTTTATAACCCCAGAGCCTACCGCAACAACTAGGTCGCACGTATTATCAAAGTGCATAATCGCGCTACCCACGGCTTTTTCGTCGGGCTCGATTTCTCCCGTTTCGAAAACGTATTTCGAATAGTTTATTTTAGAATTTTCTAAAATTTCTACTACGCGTTCGCCACACGCCAAATAGGTATTTTTATCCGCTAAAATAAACGGTTTTTTGCTTTCGAATTCCTTGATAAATAAGGGTAATTTTTCTATCGCGCCACTTTCTACGCACACGTGCCGTATGGTAAATAAATGCGCCCTATTACAACTACACTCGCTACTAGAAAACTCTTTTAACGTTTTTTCAATATTCATAATTTTACCTCTATATTATTTTAACACAAAACGCCCGTTTGTCAATTTTATTGACCAATTGTTTGCACTAGAAAGGGCAAGCATTTCGCTTGCCCACTAATAACGCGCGTAACTATCTGTTTTCTTTTAGCCACACGGATATTTTGTTGTTTTCATCCCACTTTTTACCGCACGATGCGTAATCGGTTAAAATAATACTTTTTTTACCACTTTTATCACTCACCTTAAACCTTGCCATTTCGCCTTTATTTGGCGGTAATTTTTCCGTAGCAATTTCGCTTATATCAAGATTAAAATCAACAACGTCTAAATCGCTAATTACCTTTTCCTTAAAATCGTCTCTTGCCAAGGTTATAGCGCCGTAACTAAAAGCCGTTTTGCCGTTTAACGTTTCGGTTTTTATCTCCGCGGGAAATTCAAGGGTAATTTGGTCGTTATCCCAAATTTTATCAACGTTAAAATACCCGTTTTCAAGAACGTAGTCCACCCCGCTAACGCTAGGCAAACTGCACCAACTAGGCTTTCTAAACCTTATTAAAAACCTTTCTTTCTTTTGAGTTTTTACTCGTATTTTCACCTTGCTATCTACGGGATAATTACCGTCTATCGTTATTTTTACGCTATTACCCGTTTTTGTTTTTGCTGAGATTTCACCACTGAAATACATATTAAAAACAAAGCCGTCGTCTTCACGAAGAACCGCTAATAACGGAATAAGTGCCACGCCAGCCGAACCGATACAAGCGCAACAGCCGTAAAACGTTCCGTCTTGAAAACTTCTAAAACCGCCCACTTCGCAACCGCGCTTGTTGTTTACTAGCGGACTATAACTGTCAAACGGAAGCGGAGATACCCTTTGTTTAACGATGCTACTATAATGAGTGTTCCACTCTGTGTTTAGACTGCCTAGCATCGCGTTTAACGCCGACTTTTCTATGCGGTCAATATAATTTACGTCGCCCGTGTTAAAGTATAGGCGCGTGAGCAACCTTATCCAAGTAACCGTAACGCACGTTTCTTGAACTACGGTGTCAATTTCTTCGGTTTGGCGGAAATAAAAATTATTAAATAACTCGCCTTCACCACCAACGCCACCGACTGCCGTTCTCTCCGTTTCATAAACGCGTTCTACGAAATTTTTAACGATTGATAAATATCTCTTTTCGCCCGTAACTTCATAATAGGATAGAACCCCTTCAAAAAACGACATCACTTCATAAGCCTTTTTTACGGGGTATTGATAGGGGTAAAGGCTTGTATTTTCCGCACACGTTATAAGATTTCCGTTACTGCAACCGCCGGTACTAATTACGTATTTGGCAAAATCTAAATACTTATCGTTGCTAGTTATTTTGTAAAGTTCTACAAAGGGCTCTAAAATAGACGCTGAGTTCACCCCAAACCAGTTTCCACTAGTTTTACAAATATCTATTTTGTTTTCGCCAACCTTTTCGCAAACGTAATTAGCGGAATTTATCATAGCGCTTAAAACGCGTTCTTTTAGCGTTGAATCTTTGCAAATTTTATAAAAATGTTGTAGCCCGGTTAAGACGTATTTTCTACACCACATATCCCAGCCGCTAAACTCGGTTTCTTTCGAATAGGTTGAAATTCGCCCCAACTCATCTTGATATTTTAATAGTTCGTTTACGGCGTAAACTAATGTTTTATACAATTCTTCGCTACCTAAATACATATAGGTTAGGCAAGCGCCACGCATCATTTTTCCCCAATATTCGCCTCTCCAACCCTTATCGAAAGAATCAAGCCTTATTTCAAATTGTTTTGCAAACTTTTGCCAAAGTTTTTCATCTAACAACTGTTTATCCGTTACAAAATCAACGGCATTATTGATTTTTCCGCCATAAACGGCTTGCAACGGCTCTAAGTACTCAAATAAATATTTCATAACTACTTAACGATTAACACTACCTTTCCAACGTTTTCGCCACGGTATAGAACTTGATGCGCGTCATCTGCTTGTTCAAGTGGGAAAGTTTTATATATTTTCACCTTAATCTCGCCACTTTCAAATTTTGACCACGTCTTTTTAACGAGTTCACTCAAAAGTTGACCTTTTTCAGCAGGGGTTTTACTGCGAAGCGTACTGCCTATAATGCGAATATTTTTAACGAAAATATTTCTAAAATCTACGCTTGAAATATCGCCCGCAAGTGAAGCAATTTGAATCCATCTACAACCCCTTGCAACGTACTTTAAGCACTCGCCTAACTTTTCGCCTGCCAAACAGTCGATTGCTATATTGACGGGAGTTCCGTTTTGCTCTTCTTCTTTTAATACCATTGCAATATCTTCGCTAGTAGTGTCAACCACCCTATCCGCGTTAAGATAAGCAACTTCTTTTACCTTTTCTTGTCCTAAAACGGTGGTTATAACTCTAAGCCCAAAAGCCTTTGCCATAGGAATAACAGCACTTGCAAGCCCGCTTGCGCCAGCGTTCATAAGTAACGTTTCCCCTTTTTTTGCGTTGCCAACGTGAAATAGGTTGAGATACGCCGTCATATAAACTTCTGGAATAGCCGAAGCCTCAACGAAACTTAGCCCGTTTGGAATAGGTAAAACCATATCTTCCGTAACGCTAACGTATTCAGCGTAACCGCCACCGCCTAATAGCGCGCAAACTCTATCGCCAACTTTCCATTTTTTAACGTTTGGCGCAATTTCTTTAATAACGCCGGCAACTTCAAGCCCCGGCCATTCTGGACACCCCGGCGGAGGCGGATAATTACCTTCTCTTTGCAACAAGTCCGCACGGTTAAGCGCCGAAGCGTGCACTTCTATTAATACTTCCCCGTCGCGTAAAATAGGGTTAGGAACGTCTTTATAACTCAACGTTTGGTCATTTTTATTTATTACAATCGCTTTCATATTTATTCTCCTATATATTTAAGGCAATCACTTAAACATTTATCAATTTCTTCTTTACCTTCTACAAAGTTTTTACACCACGGCTCGTACGGGTGTGAAAATAAAATTTTTTCTATCCTTTTATCTTTTTTTATTCTTTCAATAGTATCTATATACCCTTGCTTATCTCCGATAGAACACTTATACTTACTAACGCCTGCACCTTGAAGCCCGTCACACGATATAAGAATTTTCGTTTTTGCATCAAAAACTCCTATGCAACTGTTTAAGTGCCCCGCCATCTTATAAATTTCTAAACCGCTTGGCAATTTTTCAACGCTATCTATCACTTTAATTAAACCGTTTAACTGTAATAGCCTTTTAAGTCCGCCGGCGTGGTCGATATGCTCGTGCGACAAAACTAAATGAGTAACTAATTCTATCGACTTTCCAAGTTTAAGTAGAAAAGGCACTATATAATTATCCACGTCAAAATCAGTGGTTGCACAATCTACTAACAAAACGCCGTTTTCAATTTCTAAAACAAAAACCGAAGTGTACGTTTCTTCAAACGGAATTTCAAGCCGATAAATGCCGTTCGCTTCTTTTATTATACCACTATTCATCTAAACTACAACACGCTTTTATTAAAACGCTATGCAAAGTTTTTTCATATTCGTAAGAATACGGGTTTTCAATTTCACCGTTTACGATTTTCGAAAACTCAGTAAACATTTCTCTATATCTATGAAACGGCCCAAAAGTTTCTGGCTCTGGCTTATAATACCAAAAATCGTTTTTGGAAAGCGCCACTCTTATATCCGAATAATACTCTCTGTTTTCAATAGGATATTCGATAGGATTTACTTCAATAGTACCCTTTTCGCCAACTACCACGAGTTTTCTACGCATAGGCCCGCCTGCTTCCATACAGTTCGTTTTTACAGTAGCGGTGCAATTGTCGTATTTCAAAACGGCAAAACCAACGTCTTCTCCACCCAAATCTGAACGCGAAACGCTAGATAGCGGAACTACCCGCTTAGGCTCGCCCATTATTTGCAAAATCAAATCTATTAAGTGACAACCTAAAAAGTTTATCATACCGCCCTTAAAGTTTTTTAACCACGCCCTTTTATAAGGCGGTAAGTTGCAACTCATTTGCGCTTCTATTGAGTAAATGTCTCCTATTTCTCCGCTTTTAATTAAACTTAACGCTTTTTTTATTGCAGGGTTATATCTATACATATACCCCGTATGAATAACTAGATGGTTTTTATAGGCGTAATCAAACGTTTCGTTAAATTCTTTTATGCTTTGCGAACCGGGTTTGTCCATTTGAACGGCTAAACCGCGCCTAAGCGCAAGGCTTGCGTATTTGGTTAGCAAACTATCGTCCGTTTCAATGACTACCGCGTCCAAATCAGAAATAGCAAACGCCTCTTCAAGCGTTAGTTTCTTAATACCTGAAAAACAAGGATTTTTCTCGTTTTTTATAGATTGTTCGCCGTCGTTTACAAAAACGTAACCTAAAACTTCAAACAAATCGTCTAAAAGCCTTAGCGTTTGCATTGATGCAGGCGCATGGTCGTGCCCCGTGCCTATTTGTACCACTTTGATTTTTCTCATTTCTCGTCACTCCAATCAAACTGAACGCATACGGGGAAATTTCTATCGTTTACTAATCTCTCGTAAACGCCTTCGCAGTTTTTAGGCTGGTGTTTTTCTTGAACTAACCCGCTTAAATTTAGCCTTCCGCTTTTAATTAAATTAAGCGCAACCTTTATATCGTCAGCAGAAGTGAAATAGTGCGGATACGATTCAAATCTAGGTCTAGCGTTAGTGTGCGCGCCTATTAAAGTTATTCCGGGCGAGTGCACTTTTTTGTAATAATCTACGGTAAATTCCTTGTTGCGCGTGCAACCAAGTAAAGCAACCCTACCAAACGTTGCCATGCAGTCAAGCGCGGTATTTAACCCTTGCCCAACACCCGTCACTTCTATACAAGTTTTAACGCCACCAAACGCAACGCTTTTTACCTTTTCTACAAAGTCTTCTTCTGTGGGGTCGAAAACGTAATCCGCGCCACTTTCAAGCGCTAAAAGCCTCCTTTCTTTTATAGGGTCAGCCGCTATTATAGGGTATGCACCTGCAATTCTAGCGTATTTCACGGCACACTGCCCTAAAATACCAAGCCCCATTACTAAACAAGATTCGCCTATTTCTAATTGAACTTTTCTAATTGCGCCCAATGAAAACGTTGAAATAAAACTTATCGCAGCGGAAGAAAAATCAACTTCATCTGGAATTTTTACAACGTTACTAGCGGGAACTAAATTGTAGTTTTTGTGCTTTCCCCAATAAACTACTACTCTGTCGCCCACCTTTACCGAATTAACACCCTCGCCCACGGCAACTATCGTACCTGCGCTTGAATAACCAACCGTTCTTGGAAAAGGTAAAATATAATCACTGTTACCCCAAACGTGCTTTTCGCCTGTTATATTAGCCCTTTCAGTTCCGTTACTTATAGTGCTAATTTCAGTTTTAACTACCACGTTTTTAGAAGGAACGTTTTCTAAATCTATCTTTTCAGTTTCTAAAAATTTAGAAACGTTTTCTTCGGGAAACACTATTTGCTTTACAACTTCCATTACCCCTCTCCTTTTGCTATTTTTTATTATATGATATGCTCTTGACAAGCAAAAAACAAGATGCTATACTACATAAAAAAGGGGCACTATTCTACATGGACAATCAATTTCACTCATGTAATTTCATTGTTGAAAGGATGCTTACCACCCGTTCTACGATAGGTGGTTTGCAAAATGGGTTCCCCTCTCCACGCCTTGCTTATATAGTTGAAGGCGAGTGCGTTTGCCTTTCTCCCGATGGCGAACTTCACCTTAAAAAAGGCGACGTGTGGTCACTCCCTGCAAAAAAGAGTTATAAATCGATTTGGACGGCTACGCCCTATATAGAATTTTATTATATCCAATATGAAGTTGACTTCAAAACGCTAAACGTAAACCACTTTAAGAAGATTGAGAATTTAGACGTATACTCAGACTTTAAGGCAATTTACGAGTCAAATAACGATTTCGAAAGGCTGAGTTATTTTTATAAAATAATGAGCGCGACTTACTCTCTTATTGCCGACGATAACAGTGTAAACGTAGAGACTATACGTCCCGCATTAGAGTTTTTACACCTAAATTACGATAAGAGTTTTAAGGTTGAGTCACTTTCCTCTCTTTGCATGATGAGTCAATCTAAATTTTTTAACGAATTTAAGAAGATAACGGGGCTTTCGCCTATCGAATATAAAAACAATTTGAAAATTACTAAGGCAGTCGAAATGATTTTAAGTGGCTTTACGCTAGAAGAAACGTGCGAGAAATTAGACTATTCTTCCCCGTCTTTTTTAAGGCGACAAATGAAAAAGTTTTTAGGCAAAACCCCACGCGAAATCAAAGCCCAAGAAAAAATGTTATAATTGTTATAAACAAAAAAACACAAGGTATGAACACCTTGTGTTTTTTGTATGTGTGGAACTAAATCTAGTTTTTAGGGTACGTGTGGGACAAAAAGTATTTTTTATATCCTGTCGCTATAAGGCAAACTCTTTATATAATTTTCCATCCATTCCCAATCTGGAATATAACCATCATCCGAGAATTCGTGCATTTCATCGTAAATAATACTATTTGCATCACGTTTGATGGGAAGTTTAATTGTAAAGTCTTTCCTAAAATGAGCGTTTAGTTCTCGCCCAAAGGCTTGATATTTGATTTTACATTCGTTTCGGATTAGCGTAGCAATAAATAATTTTGTGTAATCAGATAATGGAACTTTCTCTTGCAAAACAGCTACATTCTGTGCGGTGTAAAATGGTTTCTTCTGTATAAAGCAAGAGCCTAAAAAACTACCGCCCAACGCCAAAGACATTGCCCCTGCAGGGAATGGTTCTTCGCCCTCCATCTCGTCAACAAAGCCAACCACGCCATTTCCGTTACTATCACGAGAAACATAATTGTATTTGGGATTATCGTTAGTTGTCAACACAGCATCAATGCCATTACCCATTCCTGCATGAAAAAGCTTATGTAAATAGAACTCTTTCCAAGCTGACACCTGCAAATCCATGCTGTTTCCACTTTTTACACAAGTGGATAAATTCTCATGATGTAATGACTTAATATAGTTATCCATGTATATCCAGTCGGGTTTTCCATCTCTATCCGCTGGCAATAAAATGGTTGTATTTAATATGTTTTCTCTAGTCATTTTGCGACCATAATTATATCTTCCGAGATTTACAAATGTTAATACAGTTACCAAAAACAACAATTCATTTTTGGTCCATTGCCTTTCGAGAGGATACATTCCTTGGACATGAGCAAATCCGATAAAACTTTTAGGTTGATAAAAAAATGTATTACCATCTGTTGTATCACTAAAAGTTATTATGCCACCTTGCTCTGTTGCTTCTAACGTGCTAAATCCTCCTATACCATTATTTTCTGCGGAATTAACAACAAATGGAGTTGTACCACCATCATTCAATTCTTCTTTCGAAAGGTTTTTATATGCCTTTGTTGGATGAATATCGAACATTTTACCTATCAAAAACGGCTTCCAATTCATAACATCAATCTTCATAAATAGCCCCTTCCTTGACTAAATATGATAAATAATCATTCAAAACTTTTTGAAAATCATTCTCTGTTAATGTACTGTAATCCGTTTCCATATAAGCTTCTGCGAGCCATTCATCTTTCCACGTTACTCTTTGCATTACGGACAGTCCTGCAACCTCGCGTTTGTTTTTATATAAATCAAGCCATAATTCTTCCGTTTTCAGCCATAAGCTATTGCCGTTATTATCAGTTTGCTCTATTCGTCCTAATCCCTTTCTTTTTATGAATTTGTCGTCTTTGAAATAGCCAAAAAAGGTATCTTTGTTTGCCTTTTCGTGTTTCTGCGATAAGTCAAAAATCATGCAACAAGCAACAGCGGCAGCACCGGGATAAAACATTTCGGTGGGGAGAGAGAACACTGCATCTAATGTATAATTGTCGAGCATCTTTTTCTTAAAATCTTTAACATCTCCGCTGTTGCCGATGGCGGCTTGCATAGGAAGTAAAACTGCCATTTTACAAGTCGAGGGAACGTGTCGAGCTACCCATTCAACAAAATGAAATCCCTTTGATGGGTCTTCTTTCTTTTTTTCATCCCATGTTTTAGTATATTCTAGGTCGCAATGCTTTTTAGTAGCATTATACGGTGGGTTCATTAGCACTATATTGATGTTGTTATCTTCAATCCATTTACCACGTTTGAACATCGAATCTTGAACAATATTAGAGTTTCCATCACCGTGTATCAACATATTTGTGGAGGATAAACCGAACGCACCTTCCTCATATTCAATGCCAAAGATTTGATTTTTCTTTACATCCTCTCGTTCTTCTTCACTGTCGCAATCATCCATAGCATCCGTCATAGCACGAACAAGGAATGCACCACTACCACAGCAGGGATCTAACACCCTTGAATTTTTGTTTACACCAACTGCTTTGCTCATAAAGTCGCAGATATGGTCTGGGGTAAACGCTTGGTTTTTGTCGGATTTTCCGACATATTTGTTAAATGTCGTAAAGAACAGATTGAGCAAATCTTGCCCAGCAGTGCTCTTGTCGTTGATGTAAGGAACGACATTATCATCAATGAACTGAAGTATATTTTCAAGTTCTTTGTAAGTAAGGCTTGTTACATCTTGGTCGTTAAGAACTTTATTGTTCAAAACTGCAAGTTTGCTTGCTTTGTTTATATCTCCACCACGAGTAAGCAATCCTTCCAAAATATCTTTGATACTTTTCAACACCACCTTTTCGGGAGGAATTTTTCTTCCAGTTTTCGGATCAATAGTTTCCTTGATATCTTTATACACCAAACCGTTTTTGAGGGCGAGCAAACACGTACCTACAAACTGACTACGGAGCTTTGCATCGATACCATCGGAGTGCAATTTTTCGTTAAGCGTTTTAATAGAATCAACTACCTTGATTTTATCATTTACTCTACCAAAACAAAGATTTTCGTATTCTTCAAAAGCGCGGAGAATAGTTTCGTCCTCTGCCTTGTGTTCGTCGTCAATGATAACAGATTGACCGTGCCATACCCAAACATCATCGCCCTCTGTTTCTGCCAAGATAGCAACAATCTTTTTGTCGGAGTAATTCTTTTCAAATCTAACATAGTCTTGCAACTGTGTTTGGATTTTAGTCTTATCCCATTTGCTGAATTTGTTTTTACATTCAACAAGCACGACCAAACGCTCATTTTCAAATCTTATATCAAGGAATTTGTGGTGCGTACCAGTAGTCGCTTTTTGATAATCCTTAATATCTTTGCCGACAGATTTTAACGCTTTCGCATAACTAAATTCGCCTGTTTCCGTGTTGCCAACATGATATTTATCTCCAATCTTACTTATAATATCAATCCTCTTCATTAGTTCTTCTCCTTTAATCCTTTTTCAATAATTTCCGTTAAAAAGTCGTTTATGCTATAAGCGTAATTTTCATTTTCTTTAATTTTGTTTACCTTTGCTCTAATTTGCTTATACATTTTAGGCGGTAAACGTAACGGAAAAGTAACCTTATCAACCGTTGCCGTTTTTGTTTTATTCATATCATAATCTCCGTTTTTATAATGATATCATAATATTATAATGCTATGATATCATATATTAAATAAAAAGTCAAGAATTTGTTATGTTATAGTTCAAATCTAGGTGTGGGAGAGTTTTACCATACATTGACTTAAAGTGTGTGGGACAAAATCTGTCGTAGTAATTTTCTAAAAATTTGCATTAAAAAAGACCTATAAAAGCGTAAAAATGCTCTTATAGGTCTTAATTTTTGCTATAAAACGCTGATTTCAGCGTGAAAACATAAAAAATATATGTCTATAAGCAAAATACTTATAAACCTATATTAGTGCGCGTGTAGGATTTGGACCTATCGTCCAGGTCGTGATTACAAATCACTCCCCGCTTTGGCTACAAACAGTATACTATACTGTTTGCTTGACGCGTCGCGCCCTCCGTGCGTTACTCGGCAACGTTTTGCCTGCGTTACTGCTACGTGTCGTAGGTCCAACCTAGTTCAGTAAACAAAAAAACACAAGGTAATCACACCTTGTGTTTTTTTGTCTTTCCTTCATAAAATAGCTGTCATCAATGATATTTCGCAATAGCCAGCAATGAACGCTTGCATTGCGCAAGACGTTACATTATCTTCTGAAACATATGCCGGATCTTGTCTAAACGGCTGTTCGGGCGGCGTGGCTGAAATACAGGCTCGCCGGAAGTTTCCTGATACCCTTTTAATTCTGTAATGCAGACACTTCTTCCATTTGTATAAAAATTCAGATCATTCCTATATTCACCGATACAACGGGCAGGGATTTCACCCTTAAAAATAACTTCAT
>JAFVQM010000002.1 GCA_017504795.1 Clostridia bacterium
ATACAATTTTAAGTGTATAATTATATTGCCTAATGAGATTTTAGGCATAATATATATAAGGTGGTAGTAAAATTGAAAATATCAGACGTAAGAGTACGCTTAGTACAAAAGGAAGACAGCAAACTTAAAGCTGTGGCTTCGATGACGATTGACGACTGCTTTGTCGTTCATGATATTAAAGTTATCGAAGGGCAAGAAGGCTATTTTATAGCAATGCCTAGTAGAAAGGCAAGTGACGGGGAATATAAAGACATAGTTCACCCCATCAACACTGAAACCCGCAAACTTATTATTGACGTGATTTTGGAAGCGTTTAACGCTGAACTTAATAAAGCGGAATAAAATATTAACGGCAAACAGCCGTTTTTATTTTGCAAAAAATTATCCCCTACTTTCGTAGGGGATTTCGTTTTATTTATTATTAGGGTCTTTTTTACCGAACAACCTTTTTACAAAAGGCGGTATTTCTTTTTTAGGTTCTTCTTTGGGCAGATCTTGAACGGGTTCTTCAACGGTAGGCGCAACGACAACTTTCGGAGCAACTTCTATCGTTGGCTCTTTTTGTTGAACCACTTCTTCAAACGACTGGTTGTCCGTTACGAAACGCTTTTGGTTAAACGCGCGGTCAGGACTACCCGTAAAGCCGGTAGCGATAATGGTTATAACGACTTCGTCTTTAAGTTCAGGAACGATATTTGCACCGAAAATAAGGTTTGCAGAATAGTCAACAACACCGTGGATTAAGTTTGCTGCTTCGCTTACTTCACCGATAGACAAGTTATTGTCACCCGAGATGTTAAGAATAATACCGCGTGCGCCTTCGATAGTAGTTTCAAGCATAGGCGAAGAAACTGCTTGACGAACGGCTTCAACAATTCTATTTTCGCCCTTTGCTCTACCTATGCCCATATGTGCTAAGCCTTGACCTTTTATAATCGTTCTAACGTCAGCAAAGTCAAGATTGATAAGCGCAGGCTCGGTAATAAGGTCTGATATACCGCAAATTGCTTGCTTTAAGTTATCGTCCGCACGGCGAAGTGCTTCGCCCATAGGCGTATTTTTAGGAAGAGAATCAAGAAGTTTATCGTTAGGGATAACTATAAGCGTATCAACGAATTTTGCAAGGTTTGCAATACCCTTTTTAGCGTTTTCTTCACGTTTTTTACCTTCAAAAGCAAAAGGTTTTGTAACTACCGCAACGGTAACGCAACCCTTTTCTCTTGCAATTTTAGCAATAACCGGCGCTGCACCCGTGCCCGTGCCACCGCCCATACCCGCGGTTATAAATAATAAATTTACGCCTTCAACTAATTTTTCAAGTTCTTCACGGCTTTCTTCCGCAGCCTTTTCACCTATTTCAGGATACGAGCCCGCACCTAAACCTTCGGTTAACTCTTTACCTATTTGTATGCGGTTTTTAACGTCAACCTTAGAGCCCATAAGCGCTTGCACGTCCGTATTAACGGAAACGAACTCCGCGCTGTGGATACCAGCGTCAATCATTCTATTAACGGCGTTGTTACCACCGCCACCAACACCGATTACTTTAATTTTGCAAACGTTGAGATTGTTCATTTCTTCAAACATAGTAACTCCTTATTTATACAAAAAATAATTTATCGCCTACAAGGTCAAGCGCGGTAGAAAGTAGCGCAAAACGCTCGGTAAAATTAGGCTTGTTATAGTGCGGAACTTTCGGCGCAACGGTTTTAGGGAACACCCCTAATCGCGTTGACATATACTCCACCGCACCTTTAATATCGCAAATACCTTCACCGGTAAAAGCAATTTCAATATCACTTGGAACTTTAAGCGTGCAACCTGACACCGCTTTATCACACATTTCAGATATGGTATCTAAAACGCCTTTTGCAATTTTATTACACTCGTTGCGAGAATAAGCAAAATCACCGTACTCGTTACTTGATACTACGTAGTTTGCGCCTTCTCTATCTTTTAAGCCAAGGTTGAGTTTGTTTTTAATAAGTTCGGCTACTGAAAACTCGCATGAAAGCCCGTCCGCCAAATAGCCGACTATCATACCACCACCGTACGGAAAAGAATTACTGTATAATAACCCGTTACCGCAAATTATAGATAAAGTGGTTGTTGAATAACCTACGTTTATAAGTAGTTTACATAGATTTCTCTCTTGAAGAGTAAAAAGATAAGTCGCATCAGCAAAGTTTTGGTTGACGTATTTTATATCTAAAACGCCTAACCTACCTAAAATACCGTTAAATATCTCAACAAAGTGGTTGATAACTAAGCCGTAGTAAATTCTAGCCGAAAGCGACGACGCTACCTTTCCAACAGGTTCGTTGGTTTTATAATTATCAAGCACGAAATAAACTGCCGAACGGTTTATTAGTTTATACTCGGGATCATCATCGTCATACCCGTTTTCGTAAAGATACCTAACGTCGTCATGATTTATTTTTTTAGGTTTAGCAAAAGTTAACTTATAGTTTTTAGATAGGGTTTTAGAAAATTCCCCCGGAACGCCTACGTAAACGGTAGAAATTTTGGAAATTGCGCTACTTTCAATAACGTTTTCAAATAGTTTAATAATTTTGCGCTCTAACTCTTTTACGTCTTCAAACTCAGCGTCAAAATACGAATAATATTGAGTAGTTTCTACTGCGCGCAAAGAAAAAGCCCCGTTAACACTTTTTTCGCCAACGGTAAGCGTGATATCCTTTGAGCCTATATTTAAGGTTGCAACGCAGTTTTTGAACATAGTAATTCCCTTTAACTTTTACTTACTATTTATTTTAT
Organism: Clostridia bacterium; assembly: GCA_017504795.1. GTDB lineage: Bacteria > Bacillota > Clostridia > Christensenellales > Borkfalkiaceae > HGM11412. The sequence goes on from JAFVQM010000002.1 coordinate 2,779, forward strand.
AATAAATAAACCGCCTTGTCAAGACTTGACAAAAGCGGTTTTTACAGTTTTTTTATTGTTTTACGGTAATTTTACCGTTATCTTCTAAAACGGTTATATATTCGCCAAACCCTTTGTTTTCAAGCGACAAGTAAAACTCGTAGGTTGCATTTAACTTTTCCACAGTCATCTCGTCTGCCTTTAACAAGTTAAAAACTACGCCTTCTTTCATTTTTAAGGTTAAGGTTTTATACGAAACCCCGTCTTTTCTAACTGAAACGGATATCTTTTGCAAACTGCCTTTTATATCACTAAGCGCAGTTGCCGAATTTTTTAGATAAGTTGCGGTAGCATCGTCAAATATCTTTAACGATTTACCAACTTTTAAGTTTGTATCAACGTCTGAAAGTGAAAACTCAATTAAAACGTTTTCTATTCCGCTAACGTTGTTTACGTTACTTTGTTTCTCACTAAGAACGTTAAAACTCGAATCGAGCGCGTAGTACTTATCGTTTACAAAAATGGTAAACGCCTCAACTCTTTCTTTGACGGTTACGCTAATTTTATTTGGAAACTCCTTTTTAACGTCAACAACTTCAACGTATCCACTAAGATTAGATAAACCATCTTTAATCTTATCAACGCTTAAAAATAACAAATTAGCCCCGTCGTACTTAATAAGTTCTTCTCCACAAAGAGAAGATACGTTTTCAGGCGAATTTTCAACGCTTTCAACGTTGAGTTCAATATCGGTTACCTTAAATGCCGATGCAAGACAAAAAACTGCTACCGTTACGAACAGTAAACACGTTACTAATACAAGCAGTTTTTTATACTTCATACCCTTATCCTTCGTTTACGCTCCCGCCTAATATTCTCAACTTTTCGTCAATGCGGTCGTAACCCCTTTTAATAACGTCAAGCCCTGAAACGGTAGTAACCCCGTCAGCCCCAAGCCCTGCAATAATTAGCGACGCGCCACCCCTAAGGTCGGGCGCGGTAACTTCCGCCCCGTAAAGTTCGGTTTTGCCGTTTACTAACACTCTTGAACCAACACGCTCAATGTCGGCGTTCATCTTTTTAAGTTCGTCAACCACCTTAAAGCGAGTTTTGAAAACGCCTTCTTCTATAACGGTTGTTCCCCTTAAAAAACAAGAGTATGCAAGAATTTGTGATTGTAGGTCTGTCGGAAAGGCAGGATAAGGCGCGGTTTTAATAAACCCAAGCCCACTCCCTGCGCCACTTGACTTTATATATATTTTATCACTTGAAAGCATAATTTTGCAAGTGTTATTATGTATTTTTTTTATAAGTTCGGTATTATGTATAAAATCGGCGCCGTCTATCTCGATTTCTCCGCCCGTAACGAGTGAACAAAGCATAAAAGTTCCAACTTCTATTCTATCCGTTATAGGCTTGAAATACTTTATTTTTGGTTGAAGTTTTTTAACGCCTTCCACCCTAATTTGCGAAGTCCCCGCACCGTAAATTCTAGCGCCAAGCCTATTTAGAAAGTTTGCAAGACATACGACTTCCGGTTCTTTTGCCGAGTTTAATATTATCGTTTCGCCCTCTGCTAAGCACGACGCCATTATCAAATTTTCAGTAACACCTACGCTACTAAACGGCAAAAATATTTTACTGCCTTTTAATTTATCCGTTCTAAGGTATAAATATTCACCGTTTGACACTTCAACCCCTAACTTTTTTAACGTGTCAAGATGCATATCGATAGGTCTTTCGCCAAAATTACAACCGCCGGGGCGTACGGTAGATACTTTGTGAAACCTTGATATCAGCGAACCAAGTAGAAATATTGACGCGCGAATTTTCCTTGCTTCTTCGCAAGGTATTTCGGGATTATATAGCGTAGAACAATCGACGTACAAAACGTCGTCATCGTATCGGTATTTACCGCCCATTGATTTAATAATTTCAAGTAAAACGTCAACGTCTTTTAGCCTTGGAACGTTCAAAAACCCCACTTCAAAGTCAAGGAGTACGCAAGACGCAATTAGCGGTAACAACGCGTTTTTTGCTGATTTCACTTCGACTTTTCCGTAGAGTTTATTTTTTCCTTTTACGATTAGTTTATTCATTTTCTAACACCTATATAGTCATAGTATGACTAAAAAGGCGCTAGGGTTAAAAATTAAAATTTATCGACGTTTTTTGAAACGTTAAAAAGTATGCCAAACGCTGTCATAAACACGATAAGTGACGTATTTCCGCAACTAATTAACGGTAGCGGTAGCCCCGTTGGCGGAATGCTACCCGTAACTACTAACGCGTTTATAAGTGCTTGAACGGTAAATACGGTTGTTATCCCAACCGCTAACATAAACCCAAAAAAGTTTTTACATTTAATTGCAACTTTGTAACCGCGAAAGCAAAGCACTGCCATAATTAAAAAAAGTATTAAAGTTCCTATAAAACCTAATTCTTCACCGATAACTGAGAGTATAAAATCACTTTCCGAAAAAGGTAAAAACCTATACTTTTGCCTAGAATTGAAAATTCCCACGCCAAACAAACCGCCACTGCCTAACGCGTAAAGTGATTGAAGTAGTTGATACCCCTCGCCTTTCGGTGACGCCCACGGGTTTACAAACGCCATTAGTCGCTTTAACCGATACGGCTCGATAATAATAAGTACAGGTAGCGCTATAATTACGGGAATTATTATTGCAAAAAGATACCGTTTTTTCATACCCGCGCTAAAAAGTAACGCTATCATAAGCGCGCCAACGCAAACGGTTATACTCATATTGGGTTCAAGCATAATAAGTAGGCAAATTAGTAGCCCTACTAAAATTACGGGCAATATGCCTATAAAAGTTTTGGCGCGAGTTGGGTCTTTATAAAAGTAACCGCCAACGAATATTACGAACGAGAACTTAGCAATTTCAGACGGTTGAACGGTAATACTACCTATTCCTATCCAACGCTTTGCACCGTAGTTTTCAACGCCGAGTGGCGTGAACACTAAAACGAGTAAAACGATAGATAATATTAGTAGCGGATATCTTATTTTAAGTAATTTTTCATAGCCAAGGTAAGATATTGAGATAAAGGAAATAATTCCAAGTAACAACCCTATAAGTTGCTTTTTAGCGTAATAATATTTATCCCCAAACTGAACTTCGGCGTGATAATATGACGCTGAATATATCATTATAACGCCAAACGTCGCCAAGCCTATTACTATTATAGGGATTAAAATATCGCCTTTACTCTTCGAGTGATTTAGCGATTTTAACAAACCTTTCTCCCCTTTCTTCAAAACTATTAAACTCGTCAAAACTTGCAGTGCCTGGCGAAAGCAAAACAATTTCGTTTTTATTTGCTAGTTTGTATGCGGTTTTTATAGCGTTATCAAAACCTTTAACTGCGATAACTCCGTCAAGATTAGCCTTTGACGCGTAAAACATCATGCTGTTTGAATTGCTACCCGTAATTACTACGTTTTTAACGCTTTTTGAGTTTTTAATATTTTCAAACACGCTAGTATAATCAAGCCCCTTTTCGCTACCGCCCATTATTAAAACTGCGTTTTTATCAAGGCTATTTATCGCCTTTACGGTGCTATCTGGGTTAGTTGACTTGCTGTCGTTTATAAAAGTAACGCCGTTTACCGTGCAAACGGTTTCAAAGCGGTGCTTTACACCCTTAAAATTAGATAAACTCTTTTTAATTTCTTCGTTTTTTACCCCAACTATTTTAAGCGCGCAAACTGTGGCTAAAACGTTTTCAAGGTTGTGCGGTTCTTTTAAGGATAAATCTTTAATTTTAATAATTTCTTCGCCTTTATAAACCACGTTGTCGCCGTCTATATAACAGCCGTCAACCACTTCTCGCGTTGAAAACCATATAACTTTTGCCTTGGTTATATTAGAAAACTGTTTTACCCTTTCGTCGTCGTAGTTAAGTACTGCAAACTCACTTTCTTTAAGTGGAAGTAAAATTTTGCTTTTTACGAGCGAATAGTTTTCCATAGAATAATGCCTGTCGAGATGATCTGGCGTTAAATTTAGTAGTATCGATACGTGTGGAGTGAACGAATACGTAGTTTCAAGTTGAAAACTAGAAACTTCTAATACGCAAAGTTCGCTAGCGTTAACTTCGTTTACGGTTGACGTTATAGGCGTTCCAACGTTTCCAGCAAGTATAGATTTAATTCCGCTCTTTTCAAGCGACTTATGTATCATTGAACAAACGGTGGTTTTACCGTTAGTTCCAGTAACTGCAATAATCGGGGTAGTTATTGCGGTGTACCCAAGTTCTAACTCCCCTATTATTCGCTTACCTTCTTTCTTATAAGTAATAGCGATATCGCTATCTATCGGAACGCCAGGGCTAATAACTAAAACATCGATATACTCAACGGCTTTTTTATAGTCGTCAACGATTTTTGCACCTAAAAATTCAAGTGCTTCGATATTTTTTTGAATTTGTTCGGTTTTGCGCTTATCGTAGATATAAACGCTTGCCCCCTTTTCTAATAAAAACTTAGTTGCAGATACTCCACTTTTTTGTAACCCTGCAACTAAAAAATTCGTCGTTTTATAATACATAACACTCCTATAAATAACAAATAATTATCGCTAAACCTAAAACTAAGGTAACGAGAAAATATGCGTATGAAATTTTACTTTCGCTAAACCCTAGTTTTTGAAAATGATGATGGATAGGCGACATTAAAAACACCCTTTTTTTCGTTCTTTTGTAATGTAAAACTTGAATTATAACCGAAACTGCCGACGCTACGAAACAAATGCCTAGTACTGGAATAAACAAAGTGTTTCCCGAAAAAATTGAAATTGAAGATATAGCCCCGCCTATCGCAAGCGAACCCGTATCGCCCATAAAAACGCTTGCCTTTTGGGTATTAAACAGTAAATATCCTAGCAATGAACCCGCTAAAATTATAGAGTACAAAGAAAGGTTTTTATATTCGTTTATAACTACGTAGAAAGCGTCGTTCAGTTTAATTTGAAGTAGTATCAAAGCGCCTATAACTATAAAGTACACGGTGCTAACTGAGGCGCAAAGCCCGTCAAGCCCGTCGGTTAAATTTACGGCGTTAACAGTCGCTACGAATATAATAGCGTTTATAGGTATCGAGTACACTCCAAGCGTTAGTTTTTTTAAGGTAAAAGGAACGTACAAAAAGTCAAGCCCGCTCTCGTAGGCAAAATATCCCGATATTAGCGAAATTACGATTTGAAATATGAGTTTTTGCCTAGCGGTTAACCCTTCGTTTTTTCTTAGTTTTATCTTTATAAAATCGTCGATAAACCCAACCAACATAAATGCAAGTGTAATTGAAACTGCTAAAACGCCAAGTCTATTTTTACCGCTTGAAAAGATAAAATATAGCGCGGTTGAAGATATTATAAAAAACAGACCACCCATAGTTGGCGTTCCGCTTTTTTTAGCGTGTTCTTCAACGTATTTAAGAATTGGTTGACCTACTTTTAATCTTTTTAGAAACGGAAGAATTAAATAGCCTAATATAACGGTTAAAAGTATTGATAATAAGCCTGCTAAAACGCTAGTTTTCAAAAAAGTTCTCCACTAAATTTTATTTTACAAATAGCGTCTTTAATTTCGTCTTTGTCTGAAAATTTATTTTTAATACCCATAATTTCTTGATACTCTTCCGCCCCTTTCCCCGCTACTACTAAGGTGTCGCCCGGTAACAGTTTTTCAACGGCGTACCCGATAGCCATTTTGCGGTTTTGAATAGTTATGTAAGATAGCGTGTTTTTTCTTACGCCTTTTTCTATTTGAGAAATTATGTGATACGGTTCTTCATACCTTGGATTATCCGAAGTAATAACTATAAAATCGGCGTATTTACCCGCAATTTCGCCCATTATGGGGCGTTTTTTCGTATCTCTATTTCCACCACACCCAAACACTAAAATTAGTTTTTTCTTAGTGATTTCTTTAAGGGCTTTTAGTAGATTTTCAAGTCCGTCAGGCGTGTGCGCGTAGTCTATATAGATATTTGCACCGTTATAACTTTCAACAAATTCCATGCGCCCTGAAACGCTATCAATTGCCGACAAGCCCTTGTTTATATCAAAAAGGCTAACGCCTAGCACCGCAGTGCACGTAGCACTTGCTAAGGCGTTATAAACGTTAAACGTGCCCGCGCCTTTATATGAAAGGTTAGAAATTTCGTCAAACGCGTTTATAATAAACGACACACCATTTGGCGAATTTTTAACGTTTATGGCAAAAACGTCCGCTGGGTTTTCTATGCCGTAGGTAAATATTTTAGCGGTACTTTCATTGAGAATTTTTATCCCCGTTTTATCGTCGGAATTAACTACTGCAAACCTGCAATTTTCCTTGGTAAAAGCGCTAATTTTAGTTTTTTCGTAAATGGAAAATTCCTTGAAATAATCTAGGTGGTCTTGCGTGCAGTTTGTAAATATTAAACACTCGAATTTCACGTTTCCAAGCCTATTTTGGGCTATGGCGTGAGCGGAATACTCTATAATTACGTATTCAACCCTAGCATCTATCATATTTTTTATAAGTTCGTAAAATCCTAAGGCACTTGGCGTTGTAAGTTCGGGCGAAACGAAAGCGTTTCCGTAGTACGCGCCAAGCGTTCCTATAACCCCAACTTTATACCCCGCAGTTTCTAAAATGCTTTTAATCATAAAAGTAGTGGTAGTTTTGCCGTTAGTACCAACAACGCCTATAATTTTAGGCATTTTTTTATCACAAATATAAAAGTTTTTTGCAATTTTAGATATTGTTGACGGCATATCATCAACAATAATTTGGCAAATTTTTCGGTCTGATTTTTTACTACTTACGATTACCTTTGCACCGCGTGAGATAGCCTCGTCAATATACAAGTTTCCATCGGTATTATTACCTTTAACGGCAAAAAATAAACTTTTTGAAAACACTTCTTTTGAACTGAGTGACAACTCGTCTATTTCACAATCAAAATAATTGATTTTATCGATAATTTTAACGTTTTTAAGCAAACTTGAAAGTCGCATATTATAGCCCCTTAGATGCAATTATTTTCTCAAAAATTTCTTTTGCATACGGTGCGGCAACCGTTGAGCCGTACGTTCCGCCAACGGGTTCGTCAACGATAACTAGACATAAGTATTTAGGCATATTTGCAGGAAAAAACCCTATAAAACTCATAACGTATTTGCCTTGCGATATTACGCCGTTTTGATATTTTTGCGCAGTTCCCGTTTTACCGCCAACCCTATACCCTTCAATATACGCTTGTTTACCAGAGCCGTTTTCAACGACTTGTTCAAGATACGACGTTATTATTTTAGACGTTTTTTCGCTAATAGGCGTAGAAGTTACTTTCGGCTCGGTTTTGCTAGATAGAGTTCCTTGATTATCGTAAACTTCTTTGACAAGGTACGGCGAATATAGTTTTCCACCGTTTATTGCGGTTGCAGTTGCCATGACGAGTTGAAGTGGCGTACACGCTATCGCTTGCCCGAAAGAAATTCTAGCAAGGTCGGCGTTTTTTACGGCTTGTTTAGGAATTATCATACCTTGCGCCTCGCCACTAAGGTCAATTCCGGTAACTTTTCCGTACCCAAAACCCGACAAATACGAGTAAAAACTCTCTTTACCAAGTGACAGCGCAATATCAACGAATATCGGGTTACAACTGTTGTTAAGTGCAAGAGATAGCGTTTCGTTTGCGTGCTTGCCGTTATTGTGGTTTGACCAGCATTTAATCTTAGACCCGTCAATATAGCGATATCTTGACGAGTTAAACACGTGATTTTCAGAAAACGCCTTGCTGTTTCCAAGTAAATACTCGTTGACGTTAGCGCTCGCAGTTAAAACCTTAAACGTAGAACCAGGCTCGTAACTATCGCTAATTAGGGTAATTCTCCCTACTTTATTAAGCGTATCAAGGTCGCCTAGCGGAACTTCGTTTAGATTAAGCGAAGGTTTCATCGCCATACCTAACACCTCGCCGTTTTGCGGATCAATTACTATTGCAGACGCTTGCTTTGGGGAATACTCGCTCATTGCTTTATCCGTAACGCTTTCTAAAATTTGCTGAACGTCGTAGTCAATAGTAAGTTTAACGTTTAGCCCGTTGATAGCGGGAACGTACGAAGGCGTTTTACCTTGTAAATCTTTACCCGTCAAATCGGCTTCGTAAAGTATTTCACCGTTCTCGCCCGATAAATACCTATTGTAATAAAGTTCTAGCCCTGATATTCCGTTACCGTCAGCCGAAGTGTAGCCTAGAACCTGCGCTAGCAGTTCGTCGTAGGGGTAATATCTAGTAACGTCTTCGGCAAAATAAACGCCGTTCAAGGAATATTTTGAAAGTTCATCAATTAAATCCTTCTCGGCGTGCTTCACAATTTTTATTTCACTAACTTTCGTAGTGGTAATTTTTTCTAAAAGTTTAGATTTATCAAGCCCAAAAATTTCAGCAAGTACACTTGACACTTCGTTAGCGTTAGTTACGGCGCGTGGGCGAACGAAAACGGTAAACGTTTTTTTAGTAGTTGCTAGCACTACACCGTTTCTATCGGTTATATCACCGCGTTTTGCAAGTATAGGAACGTTTCTGGTCCACTGGTCAAGCGCTTTAATTTGAAGTTCTTCACCCCAAAACACTTGAATATACATAAGGCGCAGTAAAACGAACAAAAAAATAAAGGTTACCGCGCAAATCAGCGCGAATAACCTCTTTCGTACCGTAGTTATTGAATAATAGTTAATAATTTTTTACCCTTTCATACCTATTTCGGTTGCAGCGTCTATAATCGACTCATCGCTAGATACGTCGCTAAGTTCGTCGGTAAGGGACGCGTACTCCGCTTCAAGCCTTTCAACTTCTGAAAGCCTTGAACCTATCAATGCGTTCATATTACCAAGTAGCGCCGTATTAAGAACGACGAGAGCCGACAAAATAGCAACGATAAGCGTTAAAACGGCAACTGCTATCTTAGCGCTAGGTCTAACCTTCGTTTGAGTATAGTAGCCGGTTTCAACGCGGTAGTCTTGATAGATTTCCGCCTTGGGCATATCTTTATACTGCATAGTGGTTGCAGACGGGCTAGTTTCATAATTTACGCCCGAAACGAAGGAATTTACAGTTTGTTCACGCTCTTTAACGGCGTCGTTTCTAACGTAACTATCGTAGTTTATAATTCTATCAAAATTATCGGCAATTCTAGCGTTAAATTCTTTTTCTTCACTAGAAATCTCACGAGTTTGAACCGCGGTATTAGTTTGCGTTTCAAATTCGTCTACGAAAGTGTTTTTTTCGATTACGTTTGACTGTCTGTAATTAAACATATTACTTTCCTCCGTTTATTATGCTATAAACGACTTTAATAAATTAAAGTTTTTCAACAATTCTTAGTTTTGCCGACCTACTGCGACTATTTTTTGTAAGTTCGTCGTCACTAGCGGTTATAGGCTTTTTAGTTATCTCTTTTACAATTTCTTTTTTACCGCACACACACGGGTATCTCTTATCGCAGTTACACCCCGAAGACAGTTCCTTAAATACTGACTTTACCACCCTGTCTTCTAGGCTGTGGAAAGTTATAATAGCAAGCCTACCTGAAACTTTTAACTTTCCTACGATATCTTTTATAACCGTGTCAAGCCCGTCGAGTTCGCCGTTAACTTCAATTCGTATTGCCTGAAAGGTTTTTTTGGCGGGGTGCCCGTCACGCTTGAATTTGTACGGAATAGATTTGTCAATTATTTTAACGAGTTCGCCCGTCGTTTTAATTAAAGCCTTTTCTCTTTCTAAAACTATGTTTTTAGCGATATTTTGCGCAAATTTTTCTTCACCGTAGGTCGAAATTATAAACCTTAACCGCTTTTCGTCGTAACCGTTTACGATATCGTAAGCCGAAACGCCACCCGACCTATCCATGCGCATATCGAGTAAAACCTCGTCAGCCATATACGAAAAACCGCGCTCGCGATTATCTAGTTGATAGGAACTAACGCCAAGGTCTAAAATCGCCCCGTCTATTTTATCTACGCCTAAATCTTCACACACTTTCAAAAAGTTTTTGAAGTTAGACTTAACCGCCTTAAAGTTTTTATACTTTTCAAGCCTTTTGCCTGTTGAAGAAAGCGCGTCGTCGTCAAGGTCGGTTGCAAATAAAAACCCACTATCTAATTTTTTAAGTATCTCTTCCGAGTGACCGCCTCCGCCGAGCGTTCCGTCAAAATAAGTACCGCTTGGCTTGATATTAAGCCCGTCAATACACTCGTTTAGCATTACCGAATAATGGCGAAATTCCATTATTTAAGCCTGTCCTTTAATATATCAATTCTTTCAGAATAAGTTTTTTCGGCTTTTATTCTGTCACGCTCTTCTTTGCTGTATATATCAACGTGGTTAACCATACCGATAGTAACAACTTCTTTATCAATACCAGCGTAAATTCTTAAATTTTCGGGAATTACTACTCTGCCTTGCCCGTCTTCATCCCCAGGATAGAAAGACGACATAAATTCCATAAGTGACTCTTGCCCCACCTTATCAAAGGTGCTAAGCCCCGAAAATTGACCAACTAGTTGGTCAACCTTGTCCGCAGGATATACGCTTATGCATTTAGCAGCGCCTTTCATAAAAACGTAACCACTGCCGAGTTCGGACTTTAACTTACTCGGTATTCTTATTCTGTTTTTCGCGTCCACTTGATGACTGTACTCGCCGAAAAGCATAGCCCGACCTCCATTTTACAAATTTACACGTTCATAATAACATACTTTTTGGTAACTTGCAACCACTTTTGGTAACTTTTTGTAATTTTTTTTGAATTTTTTATATTTTATGACCACCCGCGTGACAAAACACCCTTTCAAACACCTTTTTATTAAATGATTTTGCCTCGCCAACAAAGGTTATTTTTGGGTTTTTATTAGAATACGAGTTACGCTTTTGCAAATGATAGTTTACTTTTAGTAAAATCGTGTCGTACCCGTCAACGGTGGTTAAGCCTAAACAAGTGCGAATATTACTTTCAATAAACGAGTAATGCGTGCAACCTAAAACTAAAACTTCAACTTTTTTATCTAGTTTAGAAAAGTAAGGCAAAACGTTAAAATTATTTAGGTTAAAAACGTTGTCTTCAATAGTTTTTGCAAGGCAGGGAAAGGATATAACTCTACCGCTATAATTAGTTTTTACAAACTCGCTTTTTGCCGTGTTTGACGTGCAAGCAAGATAAACCCCGTCACCGTCGATAACAGGCGGAACGGTAGGCACTACGAAAAACGGATATTTATTTTTAATTTCGTTATAAAAGTGGGTTGAAACGGTGTTACAAGCAATAACGAGCCCTTTAACGCCCCTTTTATATAAACTTTCAGTAATAGCAAAAACACGGCTTTTTACGGCGGATAACGGCTTGTTGCCGTAGGGGGCGAAAAGGTTGTCACCGTAATATATAAAACTTTCATAGGGGAAACGCTTTACGAGCCTATCAAGCACCGAAAGCCCACCGACACCGCTATCTATAACTGCAATAGGGAGATTATTAAACGCGCGCATATAACTATTTTTATTGCAATTTTGAAAATAATAGAAATAAATTTGATATTTTTTAATTTTAGTTCGGAAATATGCTAAAAAAAGTTGCAAGTTTTATAAAAGTGTGATAAAATAGCCGTAGTTTATAAGAAGTTACATTGAAAGGAGATTGAAATGCCTAACATTAAATCGGCGAAAAAACGCGTTCTCGTTAATTCTAAAAAAGCAAATATTAACAAAAGTGAAAAGTCTGAAGTTAAAACTTACATTAAAAACTTCAACGCAATGCTTGACGCTGGCAATCTTCAAGAGGCTGAAGCGGCTCTTCCCGCTACTATGGCTGCAATTGATAAAGCGGTTACTAAAAACGTATACGCAAAAAACACTGCTGCTAATAAAAAATCAGGCCTTATGAAGAAGTTTAACGCACTTAAAGCATCTAAGTAATTAAAAGCAAAATTAAAAGAGTTACCTAAGTGGTAACTCTTTTCTCATACACAAAAAAGCAACCTAATAAGGTTGCTTTTTTTAATTTTACTTACTACCGCCGTAAGATGACGACGTGTCAAGCACGATATCTTTATCCTTTTTAAGGCGTGACGTTTTTCTTCTAGCGTTAAGTTCTTCTAAATACTCTTCTTCATTAACGGGGATAGAAACGGGTTTATTTTTGAAAGACGAAAGCAACATAGCGTTAATAAGTTCAACGCAATTGATACCTTCTTCGCCGTTAACGTAAAGGTCTTCTATACCCAAAATAGCGTTTGCGAAGTTGTTAACGATACCTACGTGTTGGGTGTTCTTTTCAGGGTCTTGCTCATAAGTTTCAACCTGATATTCAGGCTCTAAAAAGCCCTTTTCACAAGTTTTGATATGGTCTTGAAGTTCTTCATTATGGCGATGAACGGTGAGCGTATCTTTTTCACAAAGAAGCCTTCCTTTTGAACACAAAATTTCTAAGCGGTTGCTACCAGGCGCATCACCCGTTGACGTGATAAAGCACCCCGTTGCGCCCGAAGGGAATTCCATGTAGGCGGTAACGTCGTCTTCAACTTCAACGTCGTGCCACTTGCCAAAATGGCAAAACGATTGAACTTTATTAGGCATTTCGCCGACTATCCACTGTAAAAGGTCGATTTGGTGGGGGCATTGATTCATAAGAACGCCACCGCCTTCACCGTCCCAAGTTGCTCTCCACGAGCCCGAATCGAAATAAAACTGCGTTCTAAACCAGTTGGTAATTATCCAGTTAACACGGCGTACGCTACCTAGTTCGCCACTAGCGATAAGGTCGTGCATCTTTATATATAAAGGGTTAGTTCTTTGGTTGTACATAAGTGAGAAAAGTTTATTAGACTTTTTTGCCACTTCGTTCATTTCGCGAACTTGCTTAGTGTAAACACCAGCGGGCTTTTCGCACAAAACGTGTAAACCCTTGTTTAGCGCTTGTATAGCAAGCCTAGGATGATCGTAGTGCGGAACGGCGATTAAGACCGCGTCAACGTCCGCCTTTTCGATAAGTTCTTCGGCGGTTTCGTAAACCACGTAATCACCGGGCAACTTTTCTTGAATAATATTGCGCCTGCGCTCTCTTAAATCGGCAACGGCGGTAACTACACCGTTTTCGATTTTGCCATTGTAAAAGTTTACGAAATGGCTCATACCCATATTGCCTATACCAAGTATACCAAATTTTACTTTATCCATTCTGCTCCCTCCTCTTTATAACCTAAATCGGTCAAGATATCTTTTATATGTTTAACTGCGTCACCAAACGCGTCCGCACGAGTTGGATATTTATAGCGATTTTTAAGTTCGGTGTGGTCAATATCACTATACCCGCTAAACACGGTAAGGTGCGGTTCTAGGGTTAAAACGGTGTCTTTATCGATACCTTTAACCATTTCGTAAAGCATACCGTCACCACAGCCCGCAGGAACGACAGCCCCGTCACTATAAAACGCATCTTTAATATGATAATAATCTGTGCGTGGTTGCAAAACTTTAAGCGCCTTATTTATATCAACGTTGCATTGAACGAAGTTAGCGGGGTCGTAAACGCATTTAAGTTCAGGTACGTTATCTAAAAGATACTCACACCACTCAACGGTTTCACCAAATACGCCCTTTTCGTTTTCGTGATATAAAGTTAAACCGTAAGTTTTTAATAGCGCGCATATTTTATTGAGTTTTTCAACAACTAACTCTTTATCCTTTTCACGGTCATTCGGGAAGAACGAAAACCCTCTAATCTTATCGCATTCCAAAACGTTTGCAATTTTACAAACGTTTTCAACTACTTTAAGATATTCGTCAAAATCTTCGTCGATCTTAACCTTACCTATCGGCGAGCCGATAGACCAAACCTTAATGCCGTTTTTATCAAATTCCGCTTTCCATTTTTTAGCGTCTTCCGGCGTATAGGTAGTTACGTTTTTACCGTCGATTCCGCGAAGTTCAATATACGGAATATTGTGTAGTTTTAAGCCTTCTATCTGCTTATCAAACCAGCCCGAATACTCGTCCGCAAATGCGCAAAGTTTAATCTTCATAAAAATCTCCTTTACAAGGGGCTAACCCCCTTTGACAATATAATACTACAATTATTTTTGCAATACAATAACAAAATATGCTAAATAATATTGCATTTCGTGCTGTAAAGTGTTAAAATCAAATTATGATTAAAGAATTTTCACAAATTCAGTTTGCGTGTAACAAAAGTAAAACGGTTACACAGTTTAACTACTATAAAGAACACGTTCATCAGCGGTATGAACTACTATATATTCTAAACGGCGCAGGTAAATTTTTAATTGAAGACGTTGAGTACAGTTTTGACAAAAATTCAATGTTTTTAATACCACCTGGTAAGTACCACGTTATGACTAAACTTCCCGAGCGTGACTACGAGCGCGTTGTAGTATACTTTACAGGCGAACTTTTGCCAAGCATACTAGATAATAGGCTGTATTTTCAAAAGTCTACGTCAAACTCCACGCGTGACCTTGTAAATAAATACTGCAACTATGTCAACACGCTAGACGATAGCGTTTTAATAGTACTTATGCAAGGCTTTATAAACGAGATGTTACTTACCGAGTTTTACGGTAGTAACGGCAGTGAAACCGAGCAGTCTAACCTACCCCCGCTCGTTAAAAGCGCAATAGATTATATAAATAATAATATAGATAAGCCGTTAACGACAAAAATTATTGCAGACGCGCTTTTCGTATCAAACACACACCTAGGCCACGTTTTTTCGCAAACTATGAACGGCGGTATTATGCACTACGTTCAAATCAAAAAAATATATCGCGCGCAAGAACTTATTAGAAGTGGCAAAACCGCAACGCAAGTTGCCGAAATGCTTGGCTACAAAAGTTACCCTACCTTTATTAGAAACTATAAAACCTATTTGGGGACAACCCCGTCGGAAGATAAGTAAAAAAACACGCCAAACGGCGTGTTTTTAAGTTGTTAAATAAAATTTTATTCTGCTTTTTCTTCCTTTTCAGCAACAGCCTCGGCAACTGCTTTTTGGAATTTTGCTTCTTCTTTTGCTCTTTTAACTTCTTTTTTAATACCACTTTCAAGAATTTTAGCAACGATACACATAATAAATACGTTAAGAAGCATTACTAATTCGAAAATCATGTTCGTAAAATATTCTTCGCCTTCGTCAAGGAAAATAAGTGTGTTCATACCGCAGTTTGAGAAAGCAACACCTAACATAATTAAACCTAATAAGAAACCTAAGAAAGCAAATAAACCTTTTAAGGTTTTCATTTTAATAATGCCACACGCTTTGAGTATACCACCGATACCACGAATAGTGCAGAAAGCAGTAAATATAGTACCGAAAAGCGCCATCATAGAAACGCCTGATGCGGTACCCGCTGCTAAGTAAGGTAAAAAGTACTCAGACGACAACCAGGATAAGTAGTTGAAAATTTCACCGTCTTCACCTTCGTAAATAACGAGCGGTTGTAAAAGGTATGCCCAAGCCACTACTGAAAGCACTAATAAGATAATGCTAACTACAAATAATTTTTTGTTAACGATCTTCATTTGTTAACTCCTTTATAAAAAATATAATTTCATTTTAGTACGGTAAAGCGAAAAAGTCAATAGAATTTTCACAAAATTATCATAAAAAAAAATAAAGCGTAGCAAAAAAACTGCTACGCTTTTACTTATAAGTACCTAATTACCATTGACGCTAAGTCCGCCTTAGGCGTTAGCCCAACGCTTTTTTCTACCACCTTACCGTCCTTAAAAACGAGTAATGCGGGAATACTTGAAATGCCGTAGTTTATGGCTAATTTTTCAGCCTCGTCAACGTTGACTTTGCAAAATGAAACTTTATCAGACAAGTCTCTTGCAAGTTCGTCAAGCACGGGGGCTTGCATTCTACACGGGGCACACCACACTGCGTAAAAATCTACGAGTACGGGTTTTTTGCTTTTAAGAACAACTTCGTCAAACTCAAATTCGGTTACGTTTTTAACAAATTC
Source organism: Clostridia bacterium (assembly GCA_017504795.1). GTDB lineage: Bacteria > Bacillota > Clostridia > Christensenellales > Borkfalkiaceae > HGM11412. The sequence goes on from JAFVQM010000002.1 coordinate 18,805, forward strand.
ACTCATAATAATCTCCTTAATAGTTTATCGTGCGTAATTATTTAATAAAAAATTCAACGATTTTTTCAAGGGGTAATTCGGTTTCAACACCGCTAGCCATATCTCTTACTTTACACAAACCACTATCAATTTCGTTGTCGCCAAGCGCTATAACGAACTTTGCGCCTATTTTATCGGCGTATTTGAACTGCGATTTGAAACTTCTACCGATATGGTCGGTTTCGGCGGATACGCCTTTATTTCTTAAAGCGTAACAAAGTTCAAACGCCTTATCGCACGCTTTTTCGCCCATTGATGCAAAGTATACTTCAACTTTTTCGTTGTTTGGGAATTCTATACCCATAGTTTCGGCAAGCATTAAAACCCTTTCAAGCCCCATGCCAAAGCCGATACCCGGAACGGGCGAACCACCGATTTGCTCAACTAAGTTATCGTATCTACCGCCACCACACACCGTACCTTGCGAGCCGAGTGACGTAGTTACGAACTCAAACACCGTTTTAGTATAATAGTCAAGCCCACGAACGATACGCGGGTTAACGGTGTATTCAAGCCCTGCAATTTTAAGGTATTTTTTAAGGCTTTCAAAATGTTCGCTACACTCACCGCACAAATAGTCGGTAATCATCGGTGCGTTTTCGTTGATTTTTTTGCAATTATCTTCCTTGCAGTCGATAATTCTAAGCGGATTTTTCTCGTAGCGCTCGCGACAGGTCGGGCACATACTGTCAAGTTTATCCTTATAGAATTCTTTTAGCGCCTTATTGTATTCAGCCCTACACTCTTTACAGCCCATACTGTTGATATTAAGCGCAACTTTAAGCCCTACTTTACTTAAAAAAGTGTATGCCGTAAGTATAACTTCGGCATCAATATCGGGCGATTTTGAGCCGTAAAACTCCACGCCGAACTGGTGGTGTTCTCTAAGCCTTCCCGCTTGGGGGCGCTCGTATCTAAATACGGGGGTTATATAGTACATTTTAAGGGGCATAGCCGAACTTATTAGCCCGTTTTCTATAAACGCTCTTGCTACGCCTGCCGTTCCTTCGGGTTTTAAGGTGATACTACGCTTGCCTTTATCTTCAAAGGTGTACATTTCCTTGTTTACGATATCGGTGGTATCGCCTACGCCACGAAGAAAGAGTTCGGTATGCTCAAAGGTGGGCGTTCTTATCTCTTTAACGCCGAAAATACGCGCAACTTCACGCGCCGTGTTTTCTAGATAGTGCCATTTATAACTTTCTGACGGCAATACGTCTTTCGTGCCTTTTGGAATATTAACCATAATTTCTCCTTAAAGAATAAATTTTTTAAGACTTTGGTTGTTTTCAACCGATTGTAAGTGTTCAGACACGTAATTTTTGTCAACGGTAACCGTGGTAAGCGGTATGTTACCACCAGCGTTGAACGAAATGTCTTCAAGTAAGTTTTCCATTACGGTATGAAGTCTTCTCGCGCCGATATCTTCGCTACTTGCGTTCATTTCTTCGGCAATTGACGCTATTTCTTCGATCGCGTCAGACGTGAATTTTAAGTCGATATTATCAACGAGAAGTAACGTCTTATACTGCAACGTTATAGCGTTTTGGGGCATTGTTAAAATGTTTACAAAATCGTCTTTTGTCAAACTTGAAAGTTCAACTTTGATAGGAAATCTACCTTGTAATTCGGGTATTAAGTCTTGCACTTTCGAGATGTGGAAAGCACCCGCTGCGATAAACAAAATATAGTCGGTTTTAACCGCGCCGTATTTTGTCATAACGGTACAGCCTTCAACGATAGGAAGTATATCCCTTTGAACGCCTTCACGCGAAACGTCAGGTCCGCCCTGCTTTGACTTTGCGGCAATTTTGTCGATTTCATCAATGAAAATTATGCCTTCTTGCTCGGCTCTGCGAACGGCTTCTTGATTAACGGCGTCAGGGTCGATAAGTTTGTCGCTTTCTTCGTTTACTATATACGATATCGCTTCTTTTACGGTAACTTTTCTTCTTTTGCTACGCTTGGGCATAATGTCGCCAAAAATCGAGCCAAGGTTTATTTCCGTTCCGCCACCTGCTAATATTTCTAGGTTTTTGGGCGCGTCGTGAACGGTCATTTCGATATGCAAATTATCGAGTTTGCCTTCTCTTAAATCGGATAAGATTTGATGCTTAAAAACGTCGTCCGGCGTTTCGCCCTTTTCGGCTTTTTTAACTTCAAATATAAGGTCAACAACCTTTCTTTCAGCGGTTGCTTTTGCCTTTGAAGATACGATATTTAACTGTTCTTCTTTTACAAGGCGAACGCTACACTCAACTAAATCTCTTATCATTGACTCCACGTCACGACCAACGTAGCCAACTTCGGTGTATTTGGTTGCTTCAACTTTTATAAAAGGCGCGCCTACGAGTTTTGCAAGTCTTCTTGCAATTTCAGTTTTACCAACACCCGTAGGTCCTTTCATTATAATGTTTTTGGGGGTAATTTCGTCTTTTAGGTCGGGGCTTAACTTACTGCGCCTATAACGGTTTCTAAGCGCTATCGCCACAGCGCGCTTTGCCTTTGCTTGTCCTATAACGTATTTGTCAAGTTCTTGAACGATTTCTCTCGGTGATAAATTCATAATCTCTCCTTAAATCTTTTCAACGATAATGTGGTCGTTAGTGTATACGCAAATTTTACTTGCTATAAGCAAGGCTTTTTTTGCTATAACGTCGGCGTCGTAGTCGGTTTCTTCTATCATTGCGCGACCTGCCGCTAACGCGTAGTTGCCACCACTACCGATAGCGCACACGCCGTCGTCCGGCTCGATTATCTCGCCACCGCCGGATACCACGTACATATTGTCTTTATCGGCGCATATCATCATGGCTTCAAGTTTTCTTGCTACCTTGTCTTCACGCCAAAGTTCGGCAAGGGATACTACGCTTCTTAATAAGTTACCAGAGTATTTGGCAAGCATAGCCTCGAACCTTTCGGTTAAAGTGAACGCGTCAGACACCGAGCCTGCAAAACCTACGATAACTTGGTCGTTATAAATTCTTCTTACCTTTTTAGCGTTGTTTTTGAAAACTACCGATTCGCCAAAGGTTACTTGCCCGTCACCAGCGATGGCGGTAACACCGCCTTTTTTAACCGCGCAAATGGTAGTACCGCGAAATTCTATACTCATTTTTTCTTCTCCTCATAATTGCAATTTTTGTCTGAACATACGGTAACGCCACCCTTTTCTACAAGGTGCTTACCACACGTGGGGCAAAGTTCGCCCGTTGGGATATCCCAACTTATAAAGTTGCATGACGGATAGCCCGAACAACCGTAATAAACCTTGCCTTTTTTACTTATCATTTTTTGAGCGGGTTTATGGCATACGGGGCACACGCCTACGTATTCGCTTAAACTTTTAGTTTGGGTACATTTACTACATTTTAGGTATTTACCGAACTTGCCCGTTTTGTTTAGCATTACTGCACCGCATTTGGGGCACTTTTCTTCGGAAATTTCGTCGTTTTCTTGCATTTTCGTATTGCAATCTTGATTAGAACACGCAAGATATTTTCCGAATCTACCGTCTTTAAGTATCATAAACTCGCCACAGTTGGGACATACGTTTTTAGAAATCTTATCGTCGGGATTTTTAGTAGTTTTACAGTTTTGGCAGAATAAAAACTCGCCAAATCTACCCTTCTTTTTTACCATTAGCGTTCCGCATTTATCACACGGGATATCGGTGGGCTCGTTATTGTCGCTCCCCGCTACTTTAAGTTCGGTTATAAAGGGGTTATAAAAGTCGGCTACCGCGTCGTGCCAGTCCATCTTTCCGTCGGCAATATCGTCGAGTTTATCTTCCATTTTGGCGGTAAAGCCTATATCCATAACATCGGAAAAATACTTGGATAAAAAGTCGGTCGCCTCAAAGGCTATTTCGGTTGGAACTAGGTATTTTCCCTTTCTTGAAATGTATTTTCGCTTGGTTAAAGTGCCGATTATCGTGGCGTAGGTAGACGGTCTACCTATCCCGTTTTCTTCTATCGCTTTAACGAGCGAAGAGTCGGTATATCTAACGGGGGGTTTTGTAAATTTTTGCTCCCCGTCAAGTTTAGAAAGAGTTAAAACTTCGCCATCAGTTAAATCTGGTAAAATTTTATTTTCAATAACGTCGTCGGCGTTTACTTCGGTTTGATAGTCGTAAACGGCGGTAAAGCCTTTGAATTTAACGCTTTTGCCACTCGCTTTGAAACCGTATTCGCCAGACACTGCCGAAACTTGCATAGAATTGTATTCAGCAGGCGTCATTTGCGACGCTAAGTACCTTTCGTATATGAGTTTGTATAAGTTATAGTGGTTTTTATCGAGTATGCCTTTAACCTTTTCGGGCGTAATCGTTATATCTATCGGGCGAATTGCCTCATGCGCGTCTTGTGAGTTCTTTTTAGCGCTATAAACGTTTGGTTTTTGCGGGCAATATTCTTTGCCGAAGTTTTGTAAAACGTAGTTTAAGCACTCAACTTGCGCGTCCTTTGATATACGAGTTGAGTCCGTTCTTATATAAGTTACTAGCGCTAAATGCCCGTTACTAGTTTCAACGCCCTCGTAAAGGTGCTGAGCAAGTTGCATAATTTGCGGTGCGGAAAGACCGAGTTTATGAGACGCGTCTTGTTGCATAGTTGAAGTTGTAAACGGCGGTAACGGTTTTGATTTTACCACGCTTTTTTTAACGCTACTTACGACAAACGGGTTTTGCTTACAAACTTCGTCAACGAGTTTTGCCTCGCTTTCGTTAGACGGGCGGAATTTCTTACCGCCTTTTTCAGAAAGTAGCATCTTAAACTTTACGGGGTTCGTGCCCGTTGATTTTAAGTGGGCGGTAATCGTCCAGTATTCCTTAGGCTCGAAGTTTTGTATTTTGCGTTCGAGTTCTACCGCAAGTTTAACCGCTACCGACTGAACTCTACCCGCCGACTCGCCGTCTTTCACGCGCGTTCTTACGAGCGGAGAAAGTTTGTAGCCAACTATTCTATCAAGTATACGCCTTGCCTGTTGGGAATTTACGAGATTATAGTCAATACGCTCTGGCGAAGATATGGCGTTTTTTACCGCCTTTTCGCTGATTTCGTTAAACTTAATTCTGTGGGTTTTGCCTTTTATGCCTAAAACTTCGTACAAGTGCCACGCTATCGCCTCGCCTTCACGGTCAGGGTCGGTTGCTAAGTACACAAGTTCCGCCTTAGACGCTACTTGTTTAAGTTCTTTAACGAGTTTTTCTTGCTTGGGCTCGATAACGTAAGTGGGCTCGAAATTGTTGTCAACGTCAACGGCGAAACGCTTTTCGGGAAGCCCCCTAACGTGCCCGCCACTACCCATTACTTTATACTTACCGTCTAAAAATCTCTCTATGGTCTTTGCTTTTTTGGGTGATTCTACGATTATTAGTTGCATAAAACTCCTTAACTATCAACGGCTTGATACTCACTGCCGTTTTTTACTATTAAACCTTTTATCTCTAAGCAAGTTAACGTTGGCAATAATTCAAAAATTTTATAATTAGTTGCCAAAATAATATCGTCCACTTGATAATTACCGCTTTTTATTGCACTTAGAACTTGCTTTTCTCTATCGTTTAATTTAACTTCTTCTTTCTTTTTAAGTTCGAAGTTAAGTACGCTAGTTATATCTTCTATCGAAGTAACTAGATATCCGCCTTCTTTAATTATTTCGTTACAAATCTCGCCCGACGTTACGCCCAGCCCGTAGGGGAACGAAAACACGTCCTTTCCGTACTCTAAGGCGTAGTTGTAGGTGTGCCTAGTTCCGCTTTTACTACTACCGCTAATTACTAAAACGCCCTTGCCTAGCCCTGCGATAATTCTATTGCGAACGGGGTAAAAGTAAGGCATGGCCTTAACCTTTGGTGGCTTTTCGGAAATCAAAAGCCCTTTTTCTATAATTTTATCAATATACTCGCGAGTATATTCCTTATAAACATGGTCAAAACCGCTTGCGGATACGCAAATTAAATTTCCGCTACCTATCGCGCCTTTTATTGCAGATAAATCTCCGCCACCTGCAACGCCCGTTACTATAATCACACCGCTACTTGATAAGCGCTTAGAAAAATCTTCCGTGATTTTAAGATAGGACGGCAAAGTCTTTCTCGAACCTACGATACTAAACTTGTTTTTACTTTGTAAAAGGTTAGCGTTTCCTTTAAGATATAAACAAATAGGGCGAAAAGAAATTTCTTTTAACTCTTTTGGATAGTTACTAGAAAACTCGGTAATAACCGAAACGCCCGATTTAGCGTAAGTTTCAATTAGCGATAAATACGCCTTTTCGGTAAAATAGTTTTCGTAGTTTTTAGCGTTGAAATCTTTAATTTTCTTTTGGAAAAACTTATTTGATAGGCTTGCAAACTCGCTAAGCGAAGAAACTTCGCCTATCTCGTCTAAAAAATCTCGAACGTAAACGTAGTCAACGCTAAAATATCCGTCTAAGATTATAAGCCCTTTTGAAGTTGCGGTCATACGGGTTGGTTGCTCCTATAATTTACCGCCTCTAATATGTGTGACGGGGTTATGTTTTCACTGAGTTCAAGGTCGGCTATCGTCCTTGCTACTTTTATTATTCTACTTCTAGCCCTTGCCGATAAGTTAAGCGACGTAAAAGCGCTTTTTATAATTTCTTCGCACTCAGCAGACAATACGCAGTATTTTTTAAGGTGTTTTTCGCTCATTTCGGCGTTGCACGATATACCCTCGCCCTCAAACCTAGCGCGTTGGATATTTCTTGCCATATTGACACGGCGTTTAACAACTTCGCTACTCTCTTCTACCTTATCGCTAACGAGATCGGTGTACTCAACCCCGTCTACCCCGATTTGAAGGTCTATTCTATCAAGTAACGGCCCTGAAATTTTACTTTTATATTTATGAATTTGCGAAAGCGTGCATTTGCACTCGCCGTTTTTACTGCCTAGGTTTCCACACGGGCAAGGGTTCATACTAGCAACTAGCATAAAACTTGCAGGGTACTCGACCGACGCTTTCGTTCTAGTAACCGTAATAACCCTATCTTCTAGAGGTTGGCGTAAACTTTCTAGTACCGAACGGGGGTACTCTGGCATTTCGTCAAGATACAAAACGCCGTTGTGCGCTAGGCTTATAATACCCGGCATTACGTTTTGCCCACCACCCACTATCGAAACTTGTGACGCGGTGTGATGCGGTGTCATAAACGGGCGTGACGAAATAATTCCGTCACTATATTTAAGCGTTCCTGCAACGCTGTGAATTTTGGTGGTTTCAAGCGCCTCGTCAAAACTCATATCGGGCATAATCGTTGGAACGCATTTTGCAAGCATAGTTTTACCAGCGCCCGGTGGCCCTACGAACAATATGTTGTGACCGCCCGCTACCGCAACTTCGATAGCGCGCTTTGCTAAGGCTTGACCTTTAACGAAGGCCATATCAACGTCATACTTTTTGTTAAAACTATAATTGAACTTAGTGTTTTTAACAGGCGCAAACTCTTCCCCACCGCTAAGTTTTGATAGCGCGGTTTTAAGTGAAGTTAGCGCAAAAACGTTAACACCTTCTACGTAGCCTGCCTCGGTGCTGTTAGATAACGGGATAATAAAGTTATTATATCCTTCTTCTTTTGCCGAAATAAGTACGGGGAGAACGCCTTGAACGGAGCGCAAGCCCCCGTCTAAGGAAAGTTCGCCTATCAAGATATAGTCGCTTATATCGTTTACAAGGTCATCAGACGATGCTTTTATAATGCCAACCGCGATAGCAAGGTCTAGATATGCGCCTTGCTTTTTCACGTCCGCCGGGGCAAGGTTTACGGTAATTTTTGCGTTAGGAAATTTATAACCGCTATTTTTTATTGCCGAGCGCACTCTTTCTTTTGATTCTTTAACGGCAGTATCAGGTAAGCCTACGATATCAAACGACGGTATGCCCTTAGAAACGTCAACTTCAACGTCAACTAAAAAACCGTTAAGACCGCAAAGCGCGTAACTTTTAACTTTGGCAAGCATCTAGTATCCCCCTATTTTAGCGTTTGGTATATATTGTAACCCAAGAGTTAAAAAAAGTAAACAATTTTTTTGTAATTTTGCTATCTTTATTATATATATAAGGATAGGCGAAAAAGCGTGAATTTTGCTAAATATATTATAAATATATTTATTTAGTATTGCATTAAAAACTAAGTCGTGATAAAATATTTTTATGATTAAATTTAACAACGAGTGGGACGGGGTTTTAGCCCCTCTATTTGAAAACGAAAGGTATTTATCTATTAGAAATTTTCTTAAACAAGAATATTCTACCCAAACCATATACCCTAATATGCACGATATTTTTAACTGCTTTAAGTTAACCGATTATTCTTCCGTTAAAGCGGTAATTCTCGGGCAAGACCCGTATCACGGCTACGGTCAAGCGCATGGGCTTTGCTTTTCGGTACAAAGGGGAATTAAACCACCGCCGTCGCTCGTAAATATTTATAAAGAATTAAAATCTGACTTAGGAATTGAAATTCCTACCCACGGCGAACTTACAAGTTGGGCAAAACAAGGCGTATTACTACTTAACACCGTTCTTACCGTGAGAGAAGGAAACCCCAACTCGCATAAGGACTGTGGCTGGCAATGGTTTACTGACGAAGTTATTAAATTACTTAATAATCGTGATAAGCCTATCGTGTTTATACTCTGGGGCGGCAACGCAAGGTCGAAAAAGAAGTTTATAGACCAAAATAAGCATTTTATAATAGAAAGTGCGCACCCCTCGCCTTTATCGGCTTATAACGGCTTTTTAGGCTCTAAGCCGTTTTCTAAAACTAACGAACTACTAAAAAGCGCAAATATTGAGCCTATAAACTGGAATATTGAATAAAAAAACGCTATGGCACTCGCCATAGCGTTTTAATTATATTAAAAAAGTTACCGAAAATTCGGTAACTTTTTTGCTTTGTTAGATTTGAACGCCGTCAACGTAGATGTATGCGTTAGCGTCTTCGCCAGCGTCAGCGTTAGCAACTTTCGTGATATACACACCGTCAACTTGGTTGTTGTTAGCGTATAAGTAGTAAGTAGTGAAAGTACTATCTACTTCGATACCTGCTTTGTATTTATCGTTTTCAACTGAGTTGAACTTGCAACCTTCAACGGTTACGTTGATAGTGCTATTGCCTTCGTGGTACAACTTAATCATTTTACCTTTACTGTTAAAGGTGCAGTTTTCAACTACGTGATTATTGCCCCAGTAGAAGTAAATTGAATATTCGTAAACGTCTTGATAAAAGGTGCAGTTTTTGAAAGTAGTTTGAGCGTAAGTAGTATAAGTACCCGTGAACTCACAGTTTTCAAAAGTAACTGCTTTTGCACCTACTAATAATTCCGAGTGCCAACCTTTTGCGTTGGTGGAAACGGTAATTGCATTTACTTTAATATTTTTGATAGTTACGTTTGAATTGTTAGCGTTTGACGCAACGATATTTACAACCGCATTTTCAGAAGCGCCTACAATTTCAATATTAGTGCCCGCTTTAAGAGTGGGTAAAGTAAATTCTTGAGATGCTAAGTATTTAACGTTAGTTGCGCCGTTATTAAGGGCGCTAGTTAAAGATGCGTTATCAAATACTACTGCACTGCCGTCTTCTTTTTCATAGTAGCCGTTTTCGTTGTTTTGATTAAGAACAACTACTTCACCCTTAAATTCACCGCTAGCAAGTAAACGAGATTTTACAACTTCGTTTTGAACGTAAACGGTAATGCCGTTAGGGTTTTCGTTGTTAGTAGAAGTAACAGTAAATATCATACCGCTACCGAAAGTTACGTTATCGCCGTTTAAGTAAACTTTTTTAAGGCTTGCACAAGCACGGAAAGCGTAAGTAGGAATATACACGTCACCGTCGATAGTAATTTCTTCAAGGTTTGCCATATCTCTAAACGCACCGTAGCCGATTTCTTTTACTTGGCTACCTAACGAAAGTGAAGTAAGCCCCGAGCCTGCAAAAGCGTTAATGCCGATTTTGGTTACTGACGAAGGAATATTAACTTCTTTAAGCGCAGCCGCTTGGTTAAACGTAGCAGCGGGAATTTCAGTTAAGCCTTCGGGAAGAGTAACTTTTTCTACCGCAGATTGATAGAACATACCACCAGACGCGCCAGTACCCTGAGCGTTAGGAGTACCACCAAAATCAACAACGGATGAAGGAAGAACTACTTCTTTAACGGTAGTGTTGCCTTGTAAAGACTTAGAGCCAAGGTGAGTTACACCTTCGGGGATAGAAACTTCACTCTTAACGTTTTCAGTAAAACTTGCGTAAACTTTTTGAGTTAAATTATATTCTGTAACTTTAACGCCGTCTTCTTGAACGGTTTCGGTTTTGTATATAAGTTCTTTGCCGTCAATATTGAAAATTACGTTAGAAACTTTAACGCCACTTGCTTCGTTATATGCGTATCCAGCCATACCTTTCGAGTTATAAGCCCACTCGGTATAGTCGGTATAAACTGTGCCAAGACCTGCGTAAGACCATTCGTCACTATAATCCCAGTAAACGCCACCGTCTACTACGTAGTAACTTGCACTATCGGTATAGAAAGTAACGCCGTCAACAGCGCAACCCGTGTAAGTAACGGTATCGCCACCGTTTTGTAAGCCGAGTAAACCACCAACGTTATAAGTGCCGTAAATTTCAGTATTTTTAACCGAGCAGTTAGACATAGTAGAAGGAACGCGGTCACCACCGGTCATACCGATAATACCGCCAACTTTACCAAAACCAACGATTTTAGAGTTAACTACGTGAACGTTTTCAATAGCGCATTTACCGTAAGCATAGCCAGATAAAATACCGTATTGATTGCCAGAGAAAGCATCAAAATCGTATCTTGAAACGTGAGCGCCGTCTATGGTAAGGTTTTTAACGGTTGCACTAACTAAGTTAGCAAAGAAACCGTTGCCGTTACCCCTATTTTGGATAACGGTTAAGTTTTTGATAGTGTGACCGTCACCGTCGAACGTACCTGCAAAGCAAACACCTGACGTAGGACCGATAGGAGTCCAATTTTCGCCCGATAAGTCGATATCTGCGGTAAGTTTTACGGTTTTACCGCTGAAATTTTTACCGCCGTTAACTAAATCTCTAAAATATTTAAGACCGTTAAGGTTAGCAATAGCATATTCTTGAAGTTCGCCACCTTCAACGATAGTGAAGTTAGAGAAGTTTACGATTGCGATAGTGATATCGCCGGTAGTCGCGTCGTAATAGAAACTATCTTTAACGAGCGCGTCAACGTTTGCAACGCTAGTCATAGGAGCGCCCGAGTGATATACTCTAAGGTCTAAAACGTCCATATTTTGAGTTGCAGCGCCTATTAAGGTAACTTTGATAAGTTCTTGGTTGTCGCTAGCAACTTCGGGAATTTTAATGGTTAAAGCAGTTGCTTTATCGGGGTTTAAGATAGCGTGAATACCCGTGTTGATACCGTCGTTTGCTTCGGTTACGGTTAAGGTTAAGGTGGACTCGCCGTCGTTAAGTTTAGTGCCTGCGGGCACTTCTGCCTTTGCAACGTCGGTATCGATAACACTGTTTTCAGTTATTGCGCCACCTGAAACTTCAACGTCTTTCGTGATAACAATTTCGTCTTCCGTTTCAGCATTGCCTTGAATTGCTTCAACTAAAACGTTGATAGCAACGGTTTTACCCATATATTGAGCACCGTCTACGTTTGCAGGGAGTTCGATAGAAACGGGAATAGTAACTATGCTTGTGGGTGCGGTAACAGCGTCAAGTTTAGTCCAAGGCGTAGAAACTAAGCCGTTAAACTTGTAGCCGTTTACTTTAATGGAAAGTGCGCTATATAAGTCTTCGTCACTATTTTGCGCGTTTTTGATAACAGTTCTATATTTAACGATAACGTCACTATAATTAGTCACTTGAACGTTAAAGGAAACCGCATCACCAGGAACGATTCTAGATAAAGTTACCTTGCCACCGTCTACGCTAGCAGTTCCGCCAACTTCAAAGGTGGTGCTTGTGCCGTTATTAAAGTCTAAATAGTCAGTGTCGTTAAGGCTTTTGTATTTAAGGGTATCTACGGTGGCTTTTACGTCTACAGTACCAGAAGTTACGGAAATATCCACTTCACTACTGCTTGTAAAGAGCGCAAACGTAGCGCCAACCGTTAAACACAAACACATAACGATAGTTAAAAATGATGTAAATAACGTCTTCTTTTTCATTTATTTTTCTCCTAATAAAAGAACTACCCCTCCCCCGAATTTTCGGGGGAAGATAGTAAATTTTATTTATTTTTGCTTAAATTTTAAGCGTTAGTTATAATTTGAACTTCCGTTGAAGTGTTTGTATCGTCAGCACTACCTAATCTACCTATGATAGCGTTTGCATTATAAGCACTATCCGTAGTGTAGTTTTTGTAGTTATGCGACTTGTCTACGATAATGGTAACTTTTTCAACCGAGTTAGAAGTTAACGTACCATAGCAACCTGCAATACCACCAAGATCTCTATAACCTTTAATGGTTACGTTTTTAACGCTATTTTTTGAAATTATGCCACTTGTGTTAACATATGCAACAATACCGCCAACCTTATCGCAGTTATCGTACGAGCCGTTAGCTTCGTCATATATTGCAGTAAGAGTAGCACCGTCTACGTCACAGTTAGTAATCGTACCTTGGAAATAACCTGCAATAACAGCAACGCGCTTATTAGCAGTTACGGTTGCGTTAAATACGTCAACGTTATCGATAACGCTTGCCATTTGCGAAGAACCAACAACAACAGCTGCACCGTTTGAACTATCGCTAATAGAGTCTAAGTTATAAATATTAGCGCCGTTTACAGTAAAGTTTTTAAGAGTAGCATTTCTTATAGAACCAAATAAACCAGCCGATTGATACGCTCTTGTAGAATTATTTACAGTAAGGTTGTAAATAGTTTTATAATTGCCGTCAAACGTACCTTGGAAACCTGCATTGTCACCATTTAATCCGATAGGAGTCCAGTTAATATTGTTTAAGTTAATATCTTTGTCAAGAATAACGGTTTTACCGCTAAACGTATTACCGCCATTTACTAAGGTAGCAAGGCTTAAAAGACCATTTTTATCAACTACGTGATATTTACCTTCTTGATCAAGCAACATACCATCTTTAAGAGTAGCACCGTCGATAGTGATAGAAGTGGTAGTAGCGTCAACACCAGTGTTTTTGTAACTTACAAGCGTATCGTAATTAAGATTACAGTTAGTAAATTCTGCCTTAGCGTCTTTACCGCGGAAGAATACGAGTGAACCCATACCTGCCGTTTCGCTATATGCTACTTCGATAGTAGAATCTTCAACTTTAATATTTGCTAAAGCGTTAGTTCTGAAACCGTATTCTTCAACGTTTTTAACGATAGTGTTTTTTACTAATACAGTACCTGCATTACATACACCGCCACCGCGTTGAACGCTAACGAAGCCGTTTTTGCTACCGTTGTATTCGCAGTTGGTAATAGTTAAAGAGTTAGGACCACCGGTGATGTTACCAGCATTATTGAATTTACAGCCCGTAAACGCGATATCGCCCGTGCCGTTGTGCTTAGAGCCACCAAGTTGAACGTGGGTGGTGTTTGCAAACGAGCAGTTTTCAAAGTAAACGTTGTTTGCGCCACTGCAAACTTCTACGTTATACTTATCACCGTTGCTATTTAACGGTAAATCAGCACCGTCAAATGCAATTTTTATAAATTTGGTTTCAGCATTATAACCAACGTAATCACCTTGACCGTTGCCGTTACCAGTTACTTTTATGTAGCCTTTGAAATCAACACCGTCTTCACCAAGGAAGGTTACGAAAGTTTGATCGTTAGTTAAAGTTTTGCAAGTACCACCGGTAATGCCGTTCCAAGTAGTCCATTGATTTAAGTGATAATTACCAGTGTAAACGCCTGCTTTCATTACTATAGTAAGATGATCGTTAACAAGACTAATATTGTAATACATGCCCTTGTTAATGTAATCAAGTATCGATGCAAGTTCAGTAGAATTGTTTGCGATAAAACCTCTAGTAATAGTGCTGCTAGTTGATACGTTGCCGTTTACGGTTACACTAGATGATATATCGTTCATTTGTGCAAATTCGTTTTTAACGTATGCAGCAGTTACTAAGTTGTTGTAGTCAACGGTAACGGTACCGTCAATAACAACGTTCGTAGGAACAAGTTGAGCAACGCCCGTTACTACGCCTACACCACCACAAAGTTCTTGGGTGTTAATTGAACGGTTGTATTTAACCGAGTTGTTGCCTTTAATCGTAACGTTTTCAACTCTACCTTCAAGTGCGCCTGCGATAACGCCTACTTGAGTACCTTCAGCGGTAACGTTTTCTAAGGTAAGGTTTTTAACTGAACCGCCACCAAGGTAGCCGAAGAAACCACTTCTACCCCAACTATCAGTGCCACAGTTAAGGTTAGATATGGTGTAGCCGTTACCTTCAAAGTCAATCCACATTTGTTCAATAGGTGACCAAGCGTAACCCGTCATATCGATATTATCGGTAAGTTCAAACGTGCAACCAACGCCTTCGCCGGTATACATACCAGAAGCGATGCCTTTCATAAGCATTAAGCCCTTAGCATCGTTAATTTGATAATGTCTGTCATTGATTTTAGTAACAGGGTTAACAACTGATGCGTTGCCTTGAACTGCTTCAACTAAAACGTTCATAGTGCACGATTTGCCTTGATATTCGTTTTGTGAAACGCCAGTGTCTGGGAATTCAACGAGTACGTTTAAGGTTTTAACGTGTTCTGCGGTAGTAGCGTCAGCATCGCCTGCTGAAAGCATAGCCCAGTCTTCGTAAACGTAACCGCCGTTGTATACGCGCTCTTCTGCGCCGTCGGTAATCGTTACTTTAAGGGCAGTGAACAAGCCACCGTCAGTACTAGATAAAACCGTTCTGTACTGAACCGCAACGTCTGAATAGTTTTCTACTTCGATATCGAAAGAAAAACTATCGCCAGGTACTAATCTTTCAACGGTAATTTCATTACCGATTTTAGTAGCCGAGCCAGAGTAAATGTCAGTGTCAAGCTCGCTAGCGGTTGCTTTTACGTTTACGTTACCAGAAGTAACTGAAATGTCTACTTCGCTACTGCTTGTAAAGAGCGCAAACGTTGCGCCAACCGTTAAGCATAAACACATAACGATAGTTAAAAAAGATGTAAATAGAGTCTTCTTTTTCATATTTTCCTCCTCTATAATTATTCAAAAGTGTAAATGGTTTGGCTTACCACATGTATGGTTTTGCCCCAGGTAAAATACGTGTCAATATTCATTATTTCAGCCAAGGCTTCTTGTTCAGTCAAAGGTACGCCAACGCCTTCTATACCCTCAGTCATCAATTTATTGATAACGCTAGATGCGTGTTCTCCGTCAAATAAAACGAGTTTTACGGTAATAGTAGCACCCTTCAAGCCAGCTTCGTAGTCGGCTTCGTTTTTAGTTCTAAACACACCGCAGTTGAAAGTTTCTAACTCGCAAATTGCCGGGTATTGCATATTAGCGATAATATCACCTATACCCATCAATTGGAAGCCCGTGGTTAACATCGGTAAACTTTGACCAGCCTTTAATTCTACGGGGTTAGCAAATGATATCCAACCGTTAAACCAACTAAAATTAGGAAGTTGCCCCATAAGACCAAGTTGACCTAAGCCTATATCTTTATCAGTTTCGATAAGGAAATCGCCTAGCCAAGTGCTATATTCACCCGCTTGTGCTTCTTCTACCGTTTCTGTCGCCTTAAATTCCCACAAAGATTCGATTACAACTTCTTCGGGAAGTGCTGGGAACCCATTTGTACCGTCGAGCAACATCATTTCTTGATCGTTGAATTCGGGATAGCTAGTTTCAGGAATATCGGTTATCTGCGCGGTAGGACCAAAGTAAACGTTGCCTTGTACTGCCCTAACACCGAAAGTAATTGCTATATTTTGTCCTTGTTCTTCACCGTCAAACGACATAACGTCATCAGTAGGTAAAGCCACCGAAACGGGAACGTCAATAAACGGCTCACTATCGGTAGACGGCTCAATATCCGTCCACGTAGGATCTTCGTAATCAATTGCACCGGTTATAGTATTACCAAGTGCTTTAACTTCAAATTTACCGTTCACGGCATCATCACCTTGTATTTTTACGAATACTTGATATTTAGCAGATACGGTGCTTTTGTTTACTACGCTTATGGTAAAATCAATTTGGTCACCAGGTACCATATTTGATACTTCGATTTGCTTGGTTTCTTCGTTGTAATTTGCGATAGTTTCAGGCAAGTTGTAGCCATAACTTGAAGATAGTTTAATGTCGCCTTTAAGGTATGCTTCAACGTCAACCTTACCAAGCGTAATTGCTACGTTTACTTTTGATTCGGTAGCAAACATCGCGTAAGTACCACCCACCGTCATACTCAAACACATTACGATAATAAGTATTGAGGTTAGTATTGAATGTTTTTTCATAAGTCTCTCCTATGATGTATTAAAAGTTAATTAAGCAGACGTTGTAGCCTGTATTGCGTGCACGATTAAGTCAAACTGCACGTTTTTGCCTTGCGCATCGTTATTATTCGATAAATTTTCGAATACTACTTTTACTGTAAACACTTTTTTAGCGCCCTTTACTAGCGTGCCAAGTGGCGCGTTTTCAGAGCCTAGGGTAATTCCGTCTTTCACGTAAGCAGAAGTTTCAGTACCCGTGTTTGCGGTAACTTTAAGCTGTTTAGCAAGGTCTTCACTACCGCCTTTATAAACTATTTCTATATAATAGTTAAAGGCTACGGTAGAATTGTTTGCAAGTTCTAATTCGGCATTGAACGTAGAACCCGGCACGATAAGAGTTGTTGGGGTTAAATTGAAAATATTCTTATCGGTCGAGTCGGAAAAATCTACGTCCGCCGAATCTTCAATCTTGGTTAATAAACCTTGACTATCAAGTGTTTCCGTCACAAGATTCGTCCTTGTAAGAGTAACGTCTAACGTGCCTGCTTGTAAGTGGTTTTCAAAAGTAACGCTATCGGTAAAAAGCGCGAAAGTTGCGCCCGCTACTAATGAAAGCGCCAAAGCAAGCGTGGTGATAGACAACAGTAAAGTCCTTCTTTTCATTGTTTTCCTCCTTTTAAGCGGTGGCCCGTCGTTGCGAGTAATATATAAAGCCGTTAGGCTTTATTTTGGTTTTTAGCCCTGCGTTTTTCACGCGCAAGTTGTTTTTTGTATTCTTTTTCTTCGTTTATAGCGTTTACTGCAATATCAATGCTGTTTTTAGCAACTGCTACGCTTGCGCTATCGAGTATTTTAAGCGAAGTTGCAGACTGTTTTACCGAAATTTTGTTTTCGTTTACGTAGTTTTTGAAATCGCTATTTTGTAAAATAAATTCACAAATTATTACACCGCGTTTTATAAGCATACGAACAAGGCGGTTTTTACCAACTTTATACTCTTCGTATCTGTCGTTTTTGAAACAGCGGTTGCCTTCAACCTTTTTAGCGTATTCAACGATTTCGTTGTAGCGACTTTTATCTTTTTGAGATAAACTTGCATACTTTTCGTCAAGCGTTTGCTTGTTGTTTGCCGAAAATGAAATGTTGCCTTCTTTTTCTTCAACGCTAGTTACGGCTACTTCTTCAAGTGCCGTTTCTTCTTTAACTTCTTCTACTACGGGCTTCGTCGGTTCAGGTAATACGCAAGGCGTTTCTACACACTTTTCAACTACTTGAACGGTTTGAGCCTTTGCTTGGCGCTTAGATTCGGCTATTTCTTTCACGATATCGCGAAGAACTACGAGCGCTGAAAATAAGCACATTACGGATACGAACACCATAAATACCATAAATAAAATTTCCATAGTTTTTCTCCTTTATATATAGATTAGTTATGCAGGGGTTTCGGGCGTTTCAACGGGGGCGCTTTCAGGCGCGTTTGCCGTGGCGCTTTCCACAGTTTCAACGGGGGCGCTTTCGGTAGCCTTACCCTCTCCACTCTCTAACTGTTTTAATTTTTCACGAAGTAATATAAGTTCTTCTTCCGCACTTTGAAGTTTCTTCTTCTTTTCGGCGCTTAAAACGTTAACTATTTTGATAATTTCAAGTACCATAATGATAATTGACGGTAGTATTATCAAACAAATAAGGCCGATAGGTGATTTAAGCGCGTAGATAAACAAGCCGAGTAAATAACTAGTTGCAGTAACTTTGCCGATCACGTAGTTGGTGCTTATCTCGTCAGACGTATCGATTATTTGCGTTAAAACCCCGTCTTCGGTGTTTTTGTTATCGCCTTGAAGTTTGATAATATATCCACCCCTACCGTTTTCGTATATATCAATGATACGGTGAGTTATAGTTTCTTGCGTAACGTAGGTGTACTTGAAGGTCAAAACGTCACCTTTTCGTAAAGATTTGTAAAATTCGTTCTTTTCATCAACGCTATCGGGAACGACTTTTATAAATACGACCGATTTAGTTTTGATATCTTTAATTTCAAAACCTGACACGTCGGTTTGGTCGCACTTTTCCATTGACGGCGACACAACGAGTCGCATTTGAACGCCGAAGATAGTGGCTGTTCCGTCAGAATCTTTTTTTGACATTATTGAAACTATAATTCCAAAAATGCAAAGAGCGATAAACGCGTACAATAGCACGTTTACCGTTACAGATAATATCGTTTTTAATGTTTTTTTGTTCTTCATAGGCAACTATTCTTTTTCAATTTTTATTTTGATATAAAAACTAGCAGTTGTACCTTGGGCATCGTTACCCGTTTCTACGGGCATTTTGTATTGAATTTTTAGTATTGACGGGGTTTCAGAGTCTAAATTTTCTAAAAAAGAAACAGCGGTATTTGCAAGCAAATTAGTTAAGGTCCCATCATACACCGCTTCATCGTCAATATACACGATAACGTCCACGAAAGGCTTTAACCCGTTGTCACAAATCTCGTCAAACGTAACTTTTACTGAAAAGTCTCCTTCAAGTTCACTTCTTAAAAATACGTAACACTCTCTCGTCTCGCCCGGGTTTATCGTTAGACTTTGCACGGTCAAAGTTTCTTCCGCCACCCCGTCACTCGACACGGTTACCGTTTCACTTAACCTTGGCACGTCCTCTTCTACGTAGAAAATAAGACTAATAGCCATAACCGATATAAGTATCATCGAAACGAAAAGTAAGGCTATACTCTTTGTCTTTATCATTTATTCACCAAATTAGTTTTTCTTATTTGCGTTTATTATCGCAACAATAATTAAACTTACGTTTACTCCTATAACTAAACCAACAATAAGCCCAAACACAAACTCCATAAAGCACTCTCCTATAAGCCCAAAAAATTACACTAAACACGCTACGTAATGGTTGTTATGTATCGTAACACCTTATACTAGGTGGCATAATATTAACATATTATATTTTTTCTTGTCAACTGTTTTGTACATATTTTCAAAAATTGTTAAATAAATATTTTTTTAAGCACTACAATAAAGCCTTTTCAATCATTTGGACCGGAACTTTTTAAGAAAAGGCTTTTTTACTTATGCGAATACAATTTCCAAGACCGACTTTCGTCGGTTTTTTTCTTTTGGCTACGATACATAACAACCATTACGTTAAATTTAGATACATAACAACCATTATGTTTCGCAGGTCGGGTCGCCCCGACTTTTTTTTATATTATTAAACGCATATTTTGCATCTTTTTCTTGTGTTCCGCACCAGTTGTTACTATATAGATGCGTGTTGTGTTTACGTTTGTGTGCCCTAAGATATCTGCAAGTTTTGCGATGTCTTTTTCTATGCCGTAAAACGTTCTTGCAAACAAGTGGCGCAAGTTGTGTGGGAATACTTTGGTTTTTGAAACGCCCGCGTCTTCACACAGTGATTTCATATCTCGCCATACGTTGTTTCTCAGTATCGGTTTGCCGTTTTTACTTAAAAAAACGCTACCCGTTGTTAAATTTTGGTCACGAATATATTTTATAAGTTTTGTTTTGAGTTCTGGAATTATAAATATATTTCGGGTTTTGCCTTTTAGTTTTACGGTTGCTTCGCCTTGGTAAACCGCTTCTACCGTGATAAACTTCAACTCGCTTACCCTAATGCCCGTTGAACAAATCGTTTGTATTATCAAACTTAGTTTTTGGTTCTTTTTGTTTTGCGCGCATCTAATTAGCCGTACGTACTCGGCGCGCGTTAGTTCTTTATCTTCGGAGCAGTACGCCTGCCGTTGCACTTTGAACTGCTTAATGCAAAGTTCGTGCGCGCCTAGAAACTTAAATAACGAGTTTAGAGCGCCTATCATTGAGTTTGCACTCGTTACCTTGTAATTGTTGCCTAGCCATTCCTTGTAGTCGACGACCGTACGTTTATCGAAAGTTCCGGAACCGATAAACGACAAAAACACCTTTATATCTCGGGTGTATTTTTCTACGGTTAAAGCGCTGTTTTCATTTAACGTTAAGTTATTTTGAAAACGCGCTAAGTCGTTTTGTGTTATTGTGAAATTTTTCATAAAACACCTCCGCTTTCAATATTATTATACCAAATTGATTTTGCTATACGGTTGGCAAACAAAAAACGCTCTAAAAAACTTAGAGCGTTTTAATTTTTTTATTACATTTCGGATAAACCGAGTATTACGATACCTATAAGCGTAGCAAATATTGCTATATAGTGTTTGAGTGAAAGTTTTTCCTTTAAGAAAATTCTGCTCCACACTACCGACAGTACGCAGTAAGAAGATATCATAGGTAGACCTTGAACGAAGTCAGACGCGACTACCGCCATATAGAATATTTGACCAACCGTTTCACAAATACCGCCGTAAACTAAGAACTTGCTAAGCGGTACGGTTTTAACTTGAACGGTGCCGTCTTCAAGCGTTTCTTGCGATTTAATTGAGAAGAAGTTTTGCTTTTTAACGAATTTTACCCAGACAAACGCAAAAATTGCAAAGCAAAGAGAAGTAAATTCGAAAGCGGTGTTTGCAGCGTAATCGCTTTCAAAAAGCCCGATATCGTAAACGATTTCGTCACCTACGGTTGCGATAGCGTCAAGGAAAAGATAAATAATAGGAATAAGTATTGCTATTAAACTTTTGGTGTACTTAAAGTTACCGCCTTGGCTTCTTGCGAGTTTAACTTCGTCACTCTCGTTATACTCTACAATTCCAAGCCAAATTATACCAAAGGTGATAAGTACTACCGCAATTATATCGGTAACGCCGAGAGTCGTAGGTTCTGAAAATACACCGAAAGCACCGAGTATCACGATTAAAACGAGTGCGAGCGAGCCAGACGCGTTACATATAGGGCTTGAAATTGAAAGTTCAATATATCTAAGCCCAACGTAGCCTATAACCATTGCAAGAAGGTATAAAAAGGATACGGGAAGATACTTTACAAAGTCCATAGGAACGAAGTCGGTATAAAACAAACTAACTATAAAGGGGTTAGAATTTGCCAAACTTTCACCAAAGATTAAACTTGCTAGTATTGTAATAACCGCGTGTATGCCCATTACCGCGCCTACCATAAAGATAACGCGCCAGTGACTTAAAGTGTCCTTTTGGTAAGTGCCTTTTTTAGAAAAAAGGTCAGAACCACTCCAACAAAGAAGTGCAATTAGCGCAAAAGAAAAATATAACATATATAATAATCTCCGTAAATTTATTTAATTTTTTTAATAAATAAACGGAATTATCAAATATCTATAAGGTGGTCGTTAAGAAGTTCTTGTAGCGATTTTAGTATGCCGATTTTAGCGTGCGGATAAGTTAAACCGCCTTGAAAATACACGGCATAAGGCTCTCTAATAGGCCCGTCAGCCGAAAGTTCGATAGACGAACCTTGTACGAAAGCGCCTGCCGCCATTATAACTTTGCTATCGTACCCCGGCATGTCGGAAGGTATTGGCGTAACGTAACTGTCAACGGGGGCGGAAAATTGAATTCCCCTACAAAAAGCGCACATGGCCTTTTCGCTTTTAAGTTTTACGGCTTGAATAATGTCGTGGCGGTCTTCAACGCCGTTAGGAATAACTTCAAACCCTAATCTTTCGTATAAATTTGCAGCAAATATCGCGCCTTTTAACGCGCTAGCAGTTACCGTGGGCGCTAAGAATAAGCCTTGATATAGCCTTGGAAGAACGCCTAGCGTTGCGCCTACTTCGTGCCCAAGCCCCGGTGCAGTTAAACGGTAACCGCATCTATTTACGTATTCTTTTTTACCAACGATATAACCGCCTATGGGAGCGAGCCCGCCACCCGGGTTTTTAATGAGCGAGCCGACAACCATATCCGCACCGACTTCGCTCGGCTCAATAACTTCGGTGAATTCGCCGTAGCAGTTGTCTACCATTACGATAACGCTAGGCTTACACTCTTTAACAAACTTTATAAGTTCACCTATTTGCTCAACTGAAAAAGTAGGTCTTGTTTGGTAGCCTTTTGAACGCTGAATTGTAACCATTTTAGTCTTTTCAGTTATGGCTTTTTTAATGTTTTCATAATCGAAAGTACCGTCAGGGAGCAAATCTACTTGTTTATACGAAACGCCGTATTCCATAAGTGAACAAGGCGACGGCCTTACCCCGATAACTTCTTCAAGCGTATCGTAGGGCTTACCGGCGGGGGCTAAAAGTTCGTCCCCCGGAAGAAGGTTTGCCGAAAGCGAAACTGTTAAAGCGTGAGTACCACAAGTGATTTGCGGGCGCACGAGCGCACTTTCAGTTTTGAAAATATCGGCGTAAGTTCTTTCTAATTTATCTCTACCGATATCGTCATACCCGTAGCCCGTTGAAGACTGCATACAAGCAGTGTCTACCCTATTATTTTGAAAGGCAAGTAGCACTTTTGCTTGGTTTATTTCGGCTATTTTATCAATAGCGTCAAACCTAGGCTTTAATAAGCGCTCGATTTCTTCGCCAAGGTTAAACACTTTTTCGGATATACCTAAATTTTTGTAATAACTCAAAATGCTCATAGGCATATATTATCATATATGAATTTCATTTGTCAAACAAATTAAAAAAGTCGGCAAGCCGACTTTTTTAAGGTTTTATAAGCAATTTTAATATCGCTCTTATAATCTTAGGGGGTTTGAAACAGTAAATTTTCATAAATCTCCTATAAAAAACTTATATATAAAACTTCTCCGCTTAAAACTTCGATATAAACGGAATTATCCGTTGCAACGTTTGATAGCGTTAGCGTTTCGCCTTTTTTTACCACCAAGTTATCAAGTGGGTATTTTAGCCCCTCACTTTTAGTTATATGCGCGGTTGACGAAAAAGGTACTAAACTTACGAAGTTTCCCGTTTTTGAGGGGTAACTTCCCTTTCCGCTTATTAAGGTCATATACGAGTTTTCACTTATTATTCTTGTAAAAACACCCTTGTCTTTACACAACTTTAATATATTTATATTAAAAAGTTCGTGGTCTATTCTTCCGCCGAGCGAAAAGTAAATATCTATCTCGGTTGCGCCAAGCGATATCGCCTTTATAACGGCAAGTTGCGTGTCCGAATAGTTTTTATCGGTTGGATATACTTCGGCGCATTTAGGGGTGTAACCTAAACTGTCGAAATCGCCTAAAACAACGTCTGGCGTAAGGTTTAATTTTTTAGCGTAAAGATAGCCTTTATCGGCGCAAATAAGTTTGTCGTAGGGCATTATTTTAACGCTATCGAAATTACCGCCCGAAAATATTGCTACTTTCATACGCTTTCCCCTTCTATATGGCTACGGCGAAGTTGACCGCAAGCCCCGTCAATATCCGCCCCGTTAAGCCTTCTAACAGTTGCAGAAAGCCCGCCTTTTGTAAGTTCAGCAACAAAGCGATAGGCGTTTTTATCGTCAACCGACTTTAAGCCGTTTTCTTTAACTTCGTTAAGCCTTATAACGTTTACGTGGCACGGTCTACCTTTTAGAAGTTTTATGAGTTCTTTAATGCAGTCAACCGTGTCGTTCACACCTTTAACTAGCGTGTATTCAAAGATAAAGCGCCTACCCGTTTTATTAAAGTAATTATCGCAAGCGGATAAGATTTCGCTTATTTTATAAGCGTTTGCAATAGGCATTAGTTCTTTTCGCTTATTATCGAACGGGTTATGTAGCGAAACGGTTAAGTTAACGGGCAAATTTTCTTCGCTAAATTTAAGCATTTCGGGAACTAAACCACACGTTGATAAACTTATGTTTCTAGGGCTTATATTAAGCCCGTCTTTACACGATACTAGCCTTAAAAATTTAACTACTTCGTCATAGTTGTCAAACGGTTCGCCACTACCCATTAAAACTACGTTTGTAACGGCGCGCTTAGATAAATTACCGCCACCGAGTTTATTTACCGCGCAAACGGTGGCGTACATTTCGCCAGCGGTCAAATTTCGAACCAAGCCACCTATCGTTGAAGCGCAAAATTTACAGCCCATACGGCAACCAACTAGGGTGGATAAACACTCGGTGTTTCCGTACTTGTTTTTCATAAAAACGCCTTCTACGATATTGCCGTCAAAAAGCCTAAATAGGTACTTTTCAGTCCCGTCTTTTGAAATTAGAGTTTTTATGATTTTAACCGGCTCGTCAACGTAGGTTTTAAGTAAAACCGCTCTTAAATCGTTAGAAATATCAGTTATTTCGCTTATTTTTCTACCGCTTGAAAGCGCGCGAAAAATTTGCCCTGCGCGAAATGGTTTTTCGCCGAGCGATATAACTAAACTTTTAAGTTCTTCTAGATTTAAGTCTTGTAAAATTTTCATATTTTTTTAAGTTTGCAAACGTAAAAACCTGCGCCCTGAGATATATTTGGTAAAAATTGTAAGCCGAATTTAGACTTTATTCCACTTAGTTTACAAGTGGAATTTTGAACGATAAAACCGTCGCTACATTTTATAAAATCTTCGATAATACCGTCGTTTTCTTCGGGCAATATCGAACACGTAGAATAAATTAGTTCTCCGCCCTTTTTAACGTATTTTGAAACGTTTTTTAGTATCTTTTTTTGAAGATTGCAAATTTCGTTTATTCCGCTACTAGATCTATTGAGTTTGATATCGGGGTTTTGTTTTATAACGCCCGTTCCGCTACAAGGAACGTCACACAACACCGTGTCAAACCGCCCTTCAAATTCGGGATTATACTCAGTTGCGTCTTGATAAATTGCGGTGATATTAGTTTTATTCATACGCTCGGCATACGACTTTATAAGTGAAACTCTATGCTCGTGGATATCGCACGCTATAACGCTTTGATACTCACTTGATAAAAGCACCGCTTTACCGCCAGGGGCGGAGCAACAGTCAAGCAGTTTTTCGCCACGGCTTGCCTGCGAGCAAATGGCAACGCTACCTATTGACTGAAAGGTGTATAAACCTTCGTAAAAGCCGTCGTCAAGCCTAAAATTATCTACCTTATATAAATTTTCAAAAACGGTTTTTTGATAATTTACGCCAAGGTTATTTAAGTAACTTTCGCCGTTATTTTCAAAGCGAAGATAGGTATACTCGTCGTCAAACGCCATAATTTGCTTGGCAGTTTCTAAGCCGTACGAGTTTATAAGTTTTTTAGTTAAAAATTCGGGGTAAGAGTAATAGATTGAAAGCGATTTTACGTCGCTATCTTTTGAAAGTTCTACCCCGTTTCTTATAAAGTTTCTAAGTACTGCGTTAACAAAGCCCGAAACACCGCCCTTGCCTAGTTTTTTGCAAAGTGAAACGAGCGTATCCGTAACGGCGTGTGGCGGGGTATTTAGGTATTTTATAGCGTAAATGCCGATTTTAAGTAGAATTTTAACGGGTGTTTTGGGTTTTTTTGCGCAAAAAGTATCTAGAATATAGTCAAGCGTAACGTCTTTATCTAATACCCCATAACAAATCTTAGTAATTGCAGGGCGATTGCGCTCTTCAATTTGGGTGTTATTTAACGCTTGTTTTATATACGAACCATTAGCGTAAACTTTTGATAAAACGGTATACGAGTAGTAATAAGTGTTTAACATTAAAACTTATACCCCACGTTTAGTTTATGCCCGAGCAAAAAGTCTTTAATAGGCATCTTTTTACTGCCTTCAAGTTGAACTTCTAACAGTTTTATAGAGTTTTCACCGCAACCTATAACTAAACCGTTATCGGTAGATAACACTTTACCTATTTCGCCCTTTTCTAAGCATACTTCCGCCCTATACACTTTTAAGGTTTTATCGCCTAAATAGGTATACGCTATCGGCCACGGGTTAAGCCCGCGAACTAGGTTGTTAATCTCAGTTGCAGATTTAGAAAAGTCAATAACCCCGTCTGACTTTGAAAGCATTTTAACGTGCGTCGCTAAACTTTCGTCTTGCTTAACGGGTGTAATTTCGCCCTTTTCAATCATATCTAGCGCTTTAACTATAACGTTAGCGCCTAAATTTGATAGTTTTTCAAACAGTTCGCCTGCCGTTTCGGTAGGAGAAATTTCAACTTCTTCTTGAAGTAAGATATCGCCGGTGTCTACCCCAACGTCCGTCTGCATAACGGTTACGCCGGTCTTTTTATCACCGTTTATTATCGAGTATTGTATAGGCGCTGAACCGCGGTATTTGGGTAGTAGCGACGCGTGTATATTTATAACCCCAAATTTTGGAATATCTAAAATTTCTTTTGATAGAATTTGACCGAAAGCGCAAGTTACCATAATATCTGGGTTTAGCGCTTTTAAGTCTTCTACCCCTTCAAGGCGAATTTTTTCGTAACTTAAAGTTTTAAGCCCAAGTTCTATTGCTTTTGTTTTTACCGCGCACGGAGTTATAACCGCCTTTCTTCCAAAAGGGCGGTCTGGCTGAGTTACCACGGCTAAAATTTGGTGGTTTGACGCGTTTATTTTTTCTAGCGGTAAAACCGCAAAATCGGGCGTGCCGAGATATACTATCTTCATTGTTTTTCCCTAATATCGCGCGCTTTGTCGATATAAACTACACCGTCTAAATGGTCGTACTCGTGACAAATAGCGCGGGCTAAAAAGCCTTCGGCTTTTAATTTTTGGTGTTTGCCGTATCTATCTTGAAACTTTATGGTAAGTTTATACGGGCGTTTAACTTCGCCCCATTTGTTTGGAACGGATAAACAGCCTTCCGTCCCGTCCTGCTCACCGCTAGACGATATGATTTCGGGGTTTATAAACTCGATAACCCCGTCTTTTACACTTTCCCCTGCGATAACTATAAACATACGCCTTAAAACGCCTACTTGAACGGCGGCTAAGCCCGCCCCGTCCGCCTTTACGAGCGTGTCGTACATATCGCCGAGTAGTTGATGGGTTTTTGAGCCGAAATCAGTAACTTCAAACGATTTTTTCCTAAGTACGTCGTCACCTAATTTTACAATTTGTCTTATAGCCATAATTCACCTAACTCATTGAAGACGGATTTATCTCTAAATAGCATAGAACTTTTTTGGATAAGTTTTCGTTCGCTATTTTATAAAACTCGCCTTTAATCTCGTCGTTATTTCCTTTTATTCTTGCAAGCACCTGATAGCGATATTTGTTTTTAATTCGCTTTAAGGGGCTTTTCATTTTGTCAAAATAAATAAAGTGTTGCCTGTTGTCGTTATAAACTTCTCTCGCGCTTTCGAACACCTTTTTTAAGGTGGATATCGCAACGGCATCGTCTTCACTTTCAACCATAATTCTTAAAATATCCGAAAACGGTGGAAAGTAGGACGCTTGCCTTATAGCAATTTCACGCTTGTAAAAGCGCTCGTAATCGTAGCGTATTGCCGTTTGCAAAACGGTGTTTTGGGGGCTATACGTTTGCAAAACTACCTTGCCCTTATCGTCCGCCCGACCACTGCGACCTGCTACTTGGGTTATGAGTTGAAAAGTTCTTTCCCCCGACCGATAGTCGGAAAAATATAAACTCATATCCGCATCTAATATACCAACCAAGGTTACCGACGGAAAGTCATGTCCCTTTGCTATCATTTGCGTACCAACCAAAATATCGGCTTTTTTCTCGCCAAAGTCTTTCAAAATATTAAAGTGGCTTTCTTTGGTTTGGGTGGTATCGTTGTCCATTCTAAGAATTTTAGCCGTTGGAAATAAATCTTGTAGTTCTTGAACTACTTTTTGCGTTCCCGTACCGGTGTAATTTATCGAAACCGAGCCACACTCAGGGCACGCCGATAACATATGGTATTGCGAACCGCAAAAATGGCATTTAAGCAAGTCTTCCGCCCTGTGATAGTGAAGCGAAACGTCACAATTTAAGCATTTTGCAACGTAGTCACACTCACGGCAAATTACCTTTTGCGAATACCCCCTGCGGTTTAGAAATATTATTGCTTGATTGCCTTTATCAAGCGTGTTTTTAAGTTCTTGTTTAAGCGCTACTGAAAAGGGAGAGATATTGCCGTGGCGCACTTCGTCTTTCATATCTGAAATTATCATTTCGGGAAGTGGTTTACCGTTTACGCGCCCTTTCATTTCAGCAAGAGAATACACACCGTCAAGCGCTTTTTTATAACTTTCTATCTTAGGCGTTGCACTGCCCATAACGAGTTTTGCGCCCGATAGTTTTGCGCGAATATACGCAACTTCGTCAGTCACGTAGCGTGGGCTTGACTCACTTTCGTAACTTTGGTCGTGCTCTTCGTCGATAATGATAAGCCCTAGGTTTTCAAGCGGTGCAAAAATCGCACTTCTAGCGCCTATTGCTATAACCGCTTCGCCACTTCTTAAACGCCACCACTCGTCAAACTTTTCACCAGCGGATAAACCGCTGTGAAGTATGGCGCACTTATCGCCAAACCTTGCGCGTAGGCGTGAAAAGGTCTGCGGTGTGAGTGAGATTTCAGGAACGAGCATTATTGCCGTTTTACCGCCACTTATAACGCTTTCAATAAGCCTTAGATACACTTCGGTTTTACCGCTACCCGTTACGCCTTTTATAAGGGTGGGCTTATCGCTTTCTAAACATACCTTAACGGCGTTTTCTTGCTCGCTATTAAGTGTTACTCGCTTTTCGCTAAACTGTATGCCTTTATAAGGCGTTCTAACGATACGCTCTTCACTAACTACGATATACCCCTTATTTTTAAGCGCGGTAACAGAAGACGGTGAAAACGTTTCGTTAAGTACCGAGCACTTAGTTTTGCCGTTTTCTTTCAAAAAGGTTAAAACCGCGCGTTGCTTGTCCGCCCCCTTTTTAAGAGAAGATAGTATATCGTCAAAATCAACGCTTGATAAACTTGCGTAATTTGCAGTCTTTTTTCTAACCTTTCCCGTTCGCATTTCGGTAGGTAAAAATAGCCTAAGTACGCTAGCCATTGAAACGTGATAAGTTTCGTGTAGGTGATTAGCGAGTTCTAAGTTGTCACTCGTTAGTGCGGGAACTTCGTCAACCACGCGGATAATAGACTTTAACTTTTCTTCTGGATACGACGAATTTTCGGCAGTAGAAATGACAAAACCTTCGGTCTTGAACTTTCCGAAAGGAACTATTACTCTACTTCCTATCAAAGCCCCAGACTCGCCGATTTTGTAGTCGAAAATCTTATCGAGTTCGGACGTGGCTATATCCACGATTACCCTTGCTATCATATCCACCTTAAAGAAAAATAATCGGCAGTAGAAAAATACTGCCGATAAGTTAGTTTTAACCGTTAACTGCGGTTACTTTGCCGTTGTAAATTTCATACGCTGCGGCAGTAAGCGGTTTTTTATCTTCGAGAACCGCGGTACTGTTTTGACTCTTAGTAACGTCAATAAGTTGCCTTGCGCGCTTAGCGGCAATAACGCATAATACGTACTTTGAGCCTTTGTATTTATCGCCTAAATTATCAGTCAATACGTCAATAGGTGGTTCGTTAATCATTTATGTACTCTCCTTTATTCGATATTTTGTATTTGTTCGCGAATTTTTTCAATTTCGCACTTTAATTTCAACGCGTTATCGGTAACTTCAACGTCGTTCGACTTACTGCATATAGTGTTAGATTCGCGGTTGAACTCTTGTACTAAAAAGTCAAGTTTCTTACCTACTTCGCCTACGCTTTCACAAATCTTTCTAAACTGCGAAACGTGAGAATTAAGCCTAGTAAGTTCTTCGTCAATATTACACTTGTCTGCAAAAATAGCAACTTCTTGAAGAATTCTAGTTTCATCAAAACTCTGCCCTTCTAAAAGCGATTGAACCTTTTCGTAAAGCCTTTTTCTATAATCTTCTGAAACGAGTGGCGCGCGCTCTTTAATAACCGCTACCGTACTTTCTATCGTATCTATTCTCGATAACATATCGGCTTTTAACTTTTCGCCTTCAAACTCGCGCATGGAATTTAAGTTTTCACACGCTTTTTCAACCGTTTCAAAAAGTATCGGCGAGATATAGTCGATATCGATTTCTTCTTGCTCGACTTTAATAACGTCCGGCGTTTTGATAAGCGACGTTACCGTAAAGTCGTTTTTAAGACTCGGAAAGCGTTTTTTAAGCGATTTTGCAAGGTTTACGTAAGACGACGCTAAATCTTCGTCAAAAGATAAAGCCCCGTCACCACTCACTGCACGCTTATAGTTAACGTACAAATCAACCTTGCCCCTTGATAGATGTTTTTGTAGCGCCGAGCGCATACCTTCTTGTAAAGCCGTGAAACTTCTTGGGTACTTATACGAAACGTCTAAAAATCTGTTGTTTACCGTTTTAATTTCTACCGACAAAGTGAGTTTTTCATTTTGGAACTCGGCTTTGCCGTAACCTGTCATACTCTTCATACGTATAAGTATAACATACTTTTACGTAAATTTCAACTGTTTATTAAGTTATTAAACTCGTTTTCATCAATAATTTTTATGCCGAGTTTTTTAGCCTTTTCAAGTTTAGAGCCTGCGTCTTCCCCCGCTAAAACTATCGTGGTGAGTTTGGAAACGGACGACATTACTTCCCCGCCTAAACTCTCTATAATCTTGCTCGCTTCCGAGCGTTTGAGCGTAGGTAACGTACCCGTTAGAACGAACTTTTCGCCCTTTAATTTATCGCCAACGCTTTCGTTTTTACTTTCAAAGGTAACGCCTAAGTTTATAAGCGTTTCAATTTCAATAAGGTTTTCGGGGTTTGAAAAATACTCGTAAACGGAGTTTGCGGTAACGTCACCTATATCTTTAACGCTAGATAGTTCTAGTAAGGTTGCCGACCTTATTCCGTCTAAACTCTTAAACGCCTTAACTAGGTCTTTGGCGGTTTTTTTACCAACACCGTCTATCCCCAAAGCGTAAATAAAAGACGGCAACTGCGTTTTTTTAGAACTCTCGATAGCGTTTAATATATTTTGAGTTTTTTTGTCCTTAAAACCGTCGAGTGATAAAAGTTTATCTTTATCAAGTGCGTATAAATCGGAAAACTTTTTAACGCCGAAATTATCGTATAAAAGCCCCGCCGTCATCTCCGAAAAACCTTCGATATTCATCGCGTCTTTGGTGGCAAAGTGAGTAAGTGCACCGACAACTCTCGGCTTGCAATTAAGGTTTACGCAGAAGATGTTCGCCCCGTCTTCAACGAGCGGGCTTTCACAGTACGGGCAAACGGTAGGCTTTTCAACTTCCTTGCAACCGCTAGGAAATTCTGTTGCGCCTAGAATTTCAGGTATAACGTCGTTACTTCTTCTAATTAGTACCCTACACCCTATTTTGACCTTTTTTCTAACTAAGTCGCCGTAGTTATTTAGCGTTGCTTTTTTAACGGTTGCACCGCCAAGGTCAACGGGTTCAACGAGCCCTAGCGGAGTGAGTTTTCCAGTTCTTCCAACTTGCCAAGAAACGTCTAAAACCGTGGTTGTAATTTCTTCCGCTTCGAACTTATAAGCAAGCGCCCAGCGTGGAAACTTTTCGGTAAAACCGAGTTCTTCACGAAGTGAAACGTCGTTGACTTTTATAACTGCACCGTCAGTCAAATAATCTATATTTTTGCGCTTTTCTTCAATGATTTTAAGAGTTTTTTCAATACCGCTTGCGGTGGATACCACTTCTAAAAAGTCAAACACCTTAAAGCCGTTCTTTTTCAAAAATTCAAAGTGCTCGGTTTGAGTTTTGAACTCCCCGTCACTAAGATAGTTTACGTTGTAAAAAAGTATTTCAGGCTTTCTTTTTTCAGTTTCTTTGGGGTCTAAATTTCGTATTGCGCCCGCAACCGCGTTCCTAGCGTTTTTAAGCGGTTCGTCAGCCGTTTCGTTGTATTTTTTTAGGGTGGAAAGTTTTATAACCGCCTCGCCTTGAACTTCTAAAACGCCTTTGTAGTCTATTGATAGCGGAAAGGTTTTTATGGTTAAAACTTGCTTAGTTACGTCTTCCCCCTCAGTGCCGTTACCACGCGTGGTTGCGCGGACGAACAAGCCGTTTTCGTAGGTTAAACAAATGGTCAAACCGTCATACTTAAACTCTACGGTATAGTCGGGGCTCTTGCCCGTTAACTTTTCAACCCTTGATATAAACGCTTGAACTTCGTCACTCGTTACCGCCTTATCAAGGCTATATAGTTTGTTTATATGCTTGTGTTTAGTAAACGCCGAAATAGGTTCGCCACCTACTCTTTTGGTTGGCGAATTATCAAGTACTATTCCACTTTCTTTTTCGAGCGCAACTAAGCGGTCGTAAAGTTTATCGTACTCCCCGTCACTAACCGTTGGGTTATCTAAAACGTAGTACTCGTAAGCGTATTTATTAAGTTTTTCAACTAAATTTTTTATTTCGTTTATCATTTAACAATCTCAATAGGGGCATATTCAACCGCAAGCGATTTAATGCCCACGCCTGAAAAGGCTACGTCTATCACCCTTCCCCCGTCTTTAACGGCAATAACGGTGCCGATGCCGAATTTTTTATGATTTACCTTTACGCCCGACCTATACGCACCGCTACTCGTAGTGCTCTCTTGCTTTTTGGCAGTGCCTTGCAAGTTATAGCCCGTAGAAAAACTTTTGGTTTTAGAAAAGGGGTTTTGAGTAGGCTCGTCGGAATAATAGCCGTACTCGTTGCCACTTTGCAAGTTTTTAGTATAACCCCGAGCGTACCTTTCGCGACTGTAACCAAAATCTCTACTTTGATAGTCGTAGGGCGATTTTTTCTCGTAAAGTAAAGGTTTAATTTCTTTTATAAAAGCGCTTTCTATCGTGTCACTTCTTCTGCCATATAAAAACCTGCTTTTCGCTCTTGTTATAAAGAGGTCTTTTTTAGCGCGGGTTATAGCAACGTACATCAAACGGCGCTCTTCTTCGTATTCTTCAACGCTGTCGTTCGCGCGGGATATAGGAAATATCGTTTCGTCCATTCCCACGATAAATACGGTATCAAATTCCAAGCCCTTTACCGAGTGAACGGTCGCTACGGATACGAAATTGCTACCGTCAAAATCGTCAAGATCCGAACTTAGGGTTATCGAGCCCAAATAGTCGGTAAGCGTAGCGTCCTTATTTATCTTTGCAAACTCTTGCGCAGAGTTAACAAGTTCTGAAACGTTGAGTTTCTTGCTCTCGTTTTCTTCGGTGTTTTCTTCAAACTGCGATAAAAACGCGGTTTTTTCAATAACTTTATTTATAAAATCGGGAACTTTTAGGTCTTGCGCGTCAAGTATAAGTTCATACAAAAGGTTTTTGAACTCTTTTAATCTGGACTTAGCGCCAGACGGAAGGGGTAACTCGTCGACCCCCAAAATAACTTCGTAAACGGATAGGTCTTGCTCGCTAGCCGTTCTCGTTATAATTTCTACCGTTTTATCGCCTATACCACGCCTTGGAACGTTTATAATTCTAAGTATCGCCTCGTTGTCAAGCGGGTTAGTTACTATGCGCAGATACGCGGTTAAATCTTTAATTTCTTTACGGTCGAAGAACTTAAAACCACCAAATACTTTATACGGGATATTGTATTTCAAAAACTCTTGTTCGAACGAACGGGATAGCGCGTTAACGCGCATAAGCACGGCAAAGTCACTTGCCTTTTTACCGCTAGATATTAAAGATTTAATCTTAGTGGCAACGTATTCAGCCTCACGGTTTTCGTCAAACGCGGTATAGTATTCGGGTTTTTGACCACCGTCGTTTTCCGTCCACAAAACTTTGTTTTTTCTTGAACCGTTGTTTTTAATTATTAAGTTTGCAACGTTTAGTATGTTTTTAGTTGAACGGTAGTTTTGTTCAAGTTTATATACCTTTGCACCCTTAAAGTCACGCTCAAAGCCTAAGATGTTTGCAATTTTTGCTCCGCGCCAACCGTAGATTGACTGATCGTCGTCCCCCACCGCAAAGATGTTGCCGTGATACGACGATAATAGTTTTGCTATTTTGTATTGAACGGTGTTAGTGTCTTGAAACTCGTCGATATGAACGTATCTAAACTTTTTAGCGTAATACTCTAAAACGCTATCTTGCTCTTCAAAAAGGTGCAATGTCTTTATAAGCAAATCGTCAAAATCAAGGGCGTTTGCGCGCTTTAACTCCTGCTCGTACTCAAAGTACACGTCGTAAATTGTACCGATATTTGGCATCTTGATATTCTCGTCACGATACTCGCGCGGAGAAAGGTCGGAATTCTTTGCGCTAGATATATGGTTTTTGCAAAGTTTAAGAAACTTTTCAGGCTCTAAGCCCTTTTCTTGTATAATGCGCTTTAATACCCTTTCTTTATCGTCTTCGGAGTATATTGAAAAGTTTTTTTCAAAGCCTAAATGCGCTATTGAACTTCTAAGAATTTTAACGCACATTGAGTGGATAGTAGATACCCACATATCGTCAACGTAGCCTATCATCTTTTCAAGGCGAACCTTCATTTCGTCCGCCGCCTTGTTGGTAAAGGTAATCGCTAAAATATTAGAAGGATCTACCCCCTTTTCGGATATAAGATATGCAATTCGGCTAGTTAAAACGCGCGTTTTACCGCTACCTGCACCGGCGATTACTAAAACCGCCCCGTCAGTATCTTTAACGGGAAGAATTTGCGCGCTATTTAGTTTTTGAAGATAAGAATTTTCCATAAAAATATTGTACCATAACTTAACAAAATAAACAAGTTTATTTTTATTTCAATTTAAGTTTTTTTAAGGCCATAAAAAAAGATAGGCGGTGCACCTATCTTTTTATTGATTTTTTGATGATAAAATATACAACGTACACTAATATCATAAGTGCGCAAACGCCTAGTAGTAGCCAAAATACGGCGTTCCAACCGCTAGCGTCCGCCACCACGCCTAAGCCGTAAGAACTAAGCGTACTACCTAAATAACAACAGCCGTTTATTGCGCCTGCGATAAGCCCTGAATTTACCTTGCCTTTCATAAACAAGGGGAAAATGCCCGTTACTATACTGTTGCACGACGATATTAGTAGGCAAACGAAAGCAAAACAAATAACGGTTAAGGCAAACTGATTTAACGATAGCCCTGCAATAACAACGCCTATAAGACCGCCCGAAATTAAGAACATAAGCGAAACTTGTAAAACGAAATCGGGTATTTTTTTATGAAGTTTAACGCCTAACAAGTTTCCAAATATTGCAAACACGGGAAGTATTAG
Source organism: Clostridia bacterium (assembly GCA_017504795.1). GTDB lineage: Bacteria > Bacillota > Clostridia > Christensenellales > Borkfalkiaceae > HGM11412. Next base: position 54,397 of record JAFVQM010000002.1, read on the forward strand.
CGTTAAAATTATAGATAAACTATCGTCTAAACCATACGTTTCTTTAAGAATTGACGGAACCCACGTGATAAGCCCGTCTTTAATAAGGTTTATTGCAACCGCCATTATAAAAAAGGTAAATATTGTTAGGTATATAATCTTTTTTTCAACGCGGTTAGACTGTACGCTTTTTTGTATTTCGGCATTTTCATTAGTCTTATCGATTTTACTTAGGATTTTAGGAAGTGTAAATAGCCAAATTAAAGCAACTATCGGCATTACTACGCCTGCCGTAATAAACGAGAGTTTGAAATTTATATTCACGTATAACGCCGACAAAGCATAAATTATAAACGTTCCTACGGCAACGGTAGTACCCATTATAACGCTTGCTTTTGCCATATACTCTTTTGTAAGCGTTTCGGTTAAAATCCTAATAAGTGACGGCCATAAAAAAGCAAGCATAACGCCGTTTACAAACCACAATATTGTAAGTAACGTAAAGTTTGACGTAAAGCCTATTATTAAATTTATTACACCCGAACCAAATAAACCTATAAAAATTATCAGCCGTAAGTTATACCTTTTACAAAGTAAACCGTTTATTATCTGGCAAGCGCCGTAAGCAAAAAACAACAGCGTACCTACAAGCCCCGCCTCAGAGTGCGAAACGCCGTAATACTCTATTACTTGATTTATATTTGCCGAATAATTTACCTTACCTAAATAAGAAGTTGAATACACTAGCCAACATAAAAATATTAGCAATAGTGACGCTTTGTGAGAATTTTGATTTTGCATAAACACACTCCTTAATCACTATCCGTTTTAAGCGGTTTTTCCGTTTGATTTTGCGACCAGTCGTTTTCCTTTTGGTCAATAACTTGCATAGTAGATAACTCTACTGCCTTATTGTGCGTTAACATTTCAGGCGTTATTGAAAAATTAGGGTAAACTTCGCTCTTAACAGCATCTAGCCACGCGTTAAGTTCACTATTTGAAACGCCTTCTAAACAACTTACGATATCGCCTTTATTTCTAGGCATAGGAACTACTGAAAATTTACCCTTTAACCCGTAGCGTTTTACGATATCTATTTTTACGATATCTATAAAGGTAAATAAGGTATCGTTGTCGTTTGTTTTTATAAGCGGTTCGCCGTATTTTGTATATTTAGTTTTAGCGTGCGATTCGTATACCGACATTATCGGGGCAGGATCGTCAATTATTATACTTATAGGAACTTTTTTTATAGCGTCTTAACTTATAATTATTAGTTAACATTGTATCACTTATAAAATATTATAGCAACCGTTAAACGTAGTTTATTTATAAAATTTATAATCTTATAAGTTAACTGCCTTAGTTGAAAACACACTCTCCCGTTATAATCATTTCACAATAATTTCACTTGTAAATGCGGATATTGTATAGTAAAATATAATTACAAGGAATAAATTGATAAATGGCTAAAACTATTAAAAATAAAACGGTTATAATACTTTGCATTATTTTTGCAGTTATAATTTTGCTTGTTTCCACCGCCTTTATCGGTACTTGCGTGCGCAAAAACTGGGCACCGTGGCAACCTAATTACGAAAAGGTTGACATAACGCCTACCCTAAATAAAACCACGCTTACCGAAGAAGATTACGATTTATTATATCGGCAAACTGGGCTTACAAAACTTGGTATAGACGGATTTATGAAAAATAAAAATATATCCGCTATTTTAGAAATTCAAAAATATTTTTTTCAAAGCCAAGACGTATATTTTAAGGATTTTGCTCCGTTTATGGGATATATGCTAAGGAGCGATAACAGCACAGTTCCTCACGCCATACTTGAAAACGGTGATATTCTGTTTAGTCCGTCGACGTTTTTATCGTTCATTGAATTAGGTCATTGTTCTATGGTTATAAACGTAAATACCGAAACGCTTATTCAATCAAGCGGTTACGATTCGCCGTCTAACACCACTTCTACAAGTAATATATTCGTTCGCCCGACGTTTATCGTACTTCGCGCCAATGCAGATAAAAATACGCGTAACGCCGTTTCCACCTACGCAAAAAATAATCTCATAGGATTAAAATACGATCTTTTGGCAGGCATTTTTGAAAGCAAAGCACCTACCACACTTAAACGAACGCACTGCTCTCATATCGTTTGGTACGCATATAACCACTTCGGCATTGATATTGACGGTAACGGTGGAAAAATAGTAACTCCTCACGATATGATTTCAAGCAAAAATCTATCAATAGTTCAAGTTTTTGGAATAGACGTTGATAAATACGCATAAACTTTCATCTCCAAAACGAAAAAAAGCAGTCACTCGACTGCTTTTTTCGTTTTGGAGCGGGAAACGGGACTCGAACCCGCGACAACTGCCTTGGCAAGGCAGTGCTCTACCAACTGAGCTACTCCCGCAAACTTTCGAAAATAAACTGTTTCTTAGTCAGCCCATCCCCGAAATTATATAAATGGTGGGAGTTATAGGGCTCGAACCTATGACCCTCTGCTTGTAAGGCAGATGCTCTCCCAGCTGAGCTAAACTCCCACTTTTGCGCCTACTACTTGCAAGTGCCCTATAACTATATCATTATTTTTTTAATTTGACAACTATTTTTAGCCTATTTTTCAATTTTTTTATTTTTTCTTGAAAAAAGTTTCTTTAATTTCCACCAAATACGCCTAAAAAAGTGCAAAAACTTTCTAAGCCCTACCGAAGAACACCAAAAAAATTTATATAACCCGTATTTTTTAGACTTTGAAAAATCAATATACTTTTCACCCTTATAGTAACCTTTTGCAACGCCTAAAACATGCCCGTCTTTCACGCCATATTCAAGCACGAAATGGTTATCGCCCCAAAATACGTAAGACGACGGCAACACCTTAAAAACCCTGTGCAAAATATAAGACCCGTCACTTCGATTATACAAGGCAATATCGCCTTTTTTAAGCCTAGACTTTGGCTTTTCGATATAGACCTTATCCCTACCCGATATAAGTAACGGGTTCATACTCGTACCCCTAAATTCAGTAAAGATAAAGCCTTTATTTATAAGGACTTGTTCGATAGAACTATCAATCATCAAGCGCACCTATTTCTTTAAGTTTTTCAATAACTAAAATCGCGTCTTTTCTAGCGATTTCCTCTTCAACTTCATACTCTGATAAAATTGCACTAACAACGTCTTGCAAACTTGCGCCCTTTTCAAGAACTTTCCAAATAAGCGCACCGCTATCGTTGAGCGTAACGTAACCTTTTAGGGTGTTTGCCTCGTTGCCAACGCCAACCACTACGTTAACGCCACCAGCCATTTCCCTTAATAAATAACCTTTTTTAATCTTCATAAATCATACCCTCGTAAGAACATTTTGCCGCGCTTATATCCATATTGCATTTAAGCAAATAGAAACTTGCCGTTTTAGTTATAAGTGCCATTATATCTAGGACTTTGTTTGCAGAAGCCTCGTCACTAAACGCTAAACTTTGCTCGAATAAATACTTAATAGCAACGTTTGGCGGAATTTTTTCAATAGAGTTTTCCTCTCCCCTACTAACCACGCAAACGGCTTTAAGTGGCGCAAATATATTCGAGCCACGCCCGTGCTTGCCGTTCCAAGGCGAGCCGTAAACGAAAACCTTACCGTCAACTACTTTTAATATCGGCTTATCGTCGTTAATGTACTCCATTTTATCGCCGAGATATTCTTTTAGAAGTTTCGTGTGCGTTGACTTACCCGTACCGCTCGGCGCAGTAAAAACGTAAGCGTTACCATTAACTTTTATAGACGAACCGTGAAAAAGTAGCGCGTTATAATCAACTAAAAGTATTCGTGATAATCTTCTAAGTACCGCTAAATTTTCTAAAAAATATCTAGGAGTATTTGGAAAAACCTTATCTTCGCTATCGATATCGCTATCGGTAATTTCCAAATACACGTCTTCCTTTTTATCACCAGAGTATGCGTAGCGCTCAAAATACTTCCCCGTCCACTCAAACGAGTAAATAAGTTTTACTATTACGCCTGCTATTTGATAAACGCCTTGCATAACTACCGCCTAAATAAAAAATACGGATAATTTTACCCGTATTTTATTATAACATTATGATATTTTATTGTCAAGGTTAAACAGTTTCCTTTTCGAGCGCCATAACTTCAAGGTCGAACTCGCGTTCTAAGTCAAAATTATCAACGTTGTCAAAGGCGGCTAGTTTAGAAACTGAAACTTCGTAAGCCGTCATCAGTTTGGTTTCCGTTTCACTTAATTTCTTTTGATACTCGCGTGACTGAATTCGCCCCGATATTGCAATTTTTTCGCCAACGGTTAAGTTTTTTACAAACCTAGCGTTTCTACCCCAAGCGATACAAGGAATATAGTCAGACTTATTATACGCGCGGTTTACCGCAATTAAAACGTCTGCAATTTCGCGATTAAAGGGCGTAGTTCTATAAATAGGCGGTTTACAAATATATCCAAGTAGCGCGATATTATTTGGGTTTTTGCCGTAATCGTAGTCAAGAAGTTCTCTAACGAACACGGTAAGCATAAGTTTACTTTTGCCGTCAACTTGCTTGTTGTAACTTCTAAACTGCCCTAACGCGCAAATTTCCGAACCTATTTTTAAGTTTTTCGATTCGATAAGTCTTTCAGATATGGTAACTGGCAAAACGTCCGACTGACCTGACAGTCTTTTAACCATTACTTCCATTTCGTAAAACCCTTCGCCGTAAATCTCGTGCGAAAATTTTGCTTCGGTAACGATTTCACCTTTAAGGTAAACTTTGTTGTTTTGTTTTTCAACGTTAATCATTTTTAATTTGTACTCCGAAAGAATTTATTTTATAGTTTTCTTTATAGATAAGTTCGCTAATTTTAACAAACTTATACCCCTTTTCTTGAAGATTTGATAAAACGTAAGGTAGCGCCTCAGCGGTGTGCAGTCCGTTGTTGTGGCACAGTATTATAGAACCGCTTTTCGTCTTTGAAACAACGCGATTTACAATTTGCTTTGCCGTGATATCTTTCCAGTCGATACTGTCAACGTCCCACTGAATAGGATATAAACTTAGTTCGTTGCAAGTTGAGATAACTTCGTTATCGTAGTCGCCAAACGGCGGTCTAAAAAGTTCTACGGTAGTTCCCGTAATATCTTCTATCGCTTTTTTAGAAGACAGTAATTCTTCTTTAATTTGCGAATTACTCAGCGTTGACATTTTAGGGTGCGTTTTTGAGTGAGTGCCTATCTCGTGCCCCCTATCAACGATTTTTTTAACCATATCGGGAAACTTTTTAACCCAAAATTCCACGGCAAAAAAGGTGCATTTTACGTTGTACTCGTCGAGCGTATCGAGAAGTTTTTCGGTATAGTCCGCCCCGTAAGCACAGTCAAACGAGATTGAAATTTTGTTGTCACTTCTATCAACGGAATAGATAGGTAGTTTTCTAGTAGTGCCGTTATAGTAAACGGCGTACGCACCTGTCGACTTTACCGCATAACATAAACAAAAAAACACTACCGCAACGATAGTAAGTAGTAATGCCGTTGGTTTTTTAACTGCGCGTATTATCATTTTTTTCTCCATTATAACAAGTATTTGTGAAAAGAAATTGTCAAATTATGTTAGAATTATGTAATTTTTGTCTTATTTGAAAATTCTTTTTACGTTTTATAATATTACCAAAAGTTTTTATTTATTCTTAAAAAATTACAATAAAAAAAGGCGGATAAAAATCCACCTTTTAACAATCTTTTAACGCTTTTCAAAGAACGAGTTTAATCGTTACGAAAATTATAAAAGTAACTATTAGTGAAAGCACTATCGACGCTACTACGCCAATCGCTCTACTTTTTCCGCTGTTATTATTATTGTCGCTCATAACGCCCTCCTTACTTATTACCTATTAAGTCTTGCCAGTAAAACTCTTTGAGTTTTTGCCTTAACATTTCACTATCGGCGTATCTCGTGATTTTACCGCCTTGCGCTATCGAGATAATACCCGTTTCTTCTGAAACGATAATAGCGGTAACGTTAATCATTTCGGTTATGCCGATACCCGCTCTATGGCGAGTGCCGAGTTCTTTTGGAAGGTCAGTTTCTTGCGATAACGGCAAAAAGCAACCCGCTGCCAAAATCTTATCGTTTTGAATTATCATAGCCCCGTCGTGAAGTGGGGTTTTAGGGAAGAAAACACTCTCGATTACCGCGCTAGATATATTTGCTTCAAGCCTAACACCGCTGTTTACGATATTGTCGGGAATTTTACTGTTTGATAAAACTATGATAGCGCCCGTATCGTTTTTAGCCATGGTTTGAACGGCCTTAATTATTTCGTTAATGCAAAAAGTAACCGTTTTAGCAGACGATTTAACTATACTAGAAACGTCTTTATGTTGGCGAGACGTAAGTTTTACGTTCCAAACCGACCTTTTAATCTCAGTAGCGAATAGTAATATTATACAAACGACGAAAGCAATTATAAGTATAACGTATTCCGTTCTAGATATATCAGATACTATCGCTATAAAACTAATAACTAAAACGTAGATAAAAAATATTACTGAAATTTTGCTAGCGTTATTTTTGCTAAGTAAGTTAAATATGAAAAAGCCGAGCGCAAAAATAAGCGTTACGGTAACCCCGTCAAGCAAGTCAAAGTCTTGAAAAACTTGGGGTATTGATTTTATAAATAATTTTAATGACTCTAACATATTCTACTCCATCATAGCGCTTAAAACGGAATTAAACAGCGCCGTATCAACGCTAATTTCACCGCTTTTGAAAGCCCCGTCGTAATAACTTAGTTTATCGCAAATTTGCTTTAACCTTTTTGCCTTAAACTTACCTGCCTGCTCGCGCGCCTTTTTTGCAACGAACTCTTTAACCCCTAAACTTTCAGCAAGTTCTTTAATAGTGCCCTTTGACAAGCAGGCGTGAAGTAACCTTCTAAAATGGTAGTATATCGAAATAAAAAGCCTTTGCTTATCTTGACTTTTTTGGGCAAGTTCGGAAAGTATTTCAAACGACTTATCAAAGTTCTTAGTGGCTACGGCTTCTGTAAACTCGTAAACTTCAAAGTCGGTATCTTTATTTACTAAAAGTTCAACGTGCTCTTTTGAAATTTCAGCGTTATCACCAACGAAACTCAAAAGTTTTTCAACTTCGCTATTTATTCTAGTTAAGTCCATCGAGCAGTATTCTAAAAGAGATTTTATAGCCCCGTCCGACACGACTACTCCACTTTTAATCGCTTTATTTCTTATAAAGGAAGTAATCAACGGCTCGTCTGCCTTATTACAGTCAACCACCGTAACGAAGTCAAGTTTTTTAAGGGCTTCGCACTTTTCAGAATTGACGATTACTATAACCGCCGTGTCAATAGGCTCTTGAAAAACTCTTTTAATAACCTTACCTTTAAGTTCCGTGGCGGAAGGCGTGTAATCTCTAACCACGACGTACCGCTTATCACTCATAAACGGATAACTTTGAACTGCGGTTAAAAAAGATTCCGGGTCTTGCTTTATTTCTTGCCCTGAAAGATTAGTCAAATTAAGGTCGGGCTCTTGTAACCCCCTTTCCTTAATAAGCCTAAGCGCGTTTTCACGTAAAAACGCATCTTCGCCCTCTATTAAATATACGGCTTGCAAATTCTCAGCAAGGCTTTTTTTAAGATCACGAAACTTCAAAGTGCCCCTCCACCGTATATTTTAGCAAAATTTCAAGCAAAAATCAATAGTAATACTAAATGTTTATTATAATAAATAATAAAATAAACGAAAGTATAGTTATTATATGCAAAATTAAATAAGTTTTCTTAGAAAAGTTGAACTTTTTTGCAAATAGATACAAAAACGCGTAATAAAACACCGCCGAATATAAAAATTTAACTCCGCTTATCAAAAACGCCTCGGTGTTTACAAACGATAAAACGTAACCTATAATCGTAAACGTCAAATTAGGTATTACGCCGAATATCCACCCCGTTGGAAACAGTGCAAGCAGTATGTAAAACGCTAATAAAAACGGGAACATAAAAGCAACAAACGGAATTATTACTAAATTAAATATAAACGAAAACAATGACGCGTATCCAAAAAAATCAACAAGTAGCGGAAAAGATACAACCTGCGCAACCAAGCACGGCGATAAAACGTTAGATATAGATGTTGGAAGTATTTTAGAAAGACAATTCGTTAGTGGTTTAGTTAAAAGAATTAACCCGATATATACGGTGTAAGATAATAAAAAGCCAGCGCCAAACAGTTCGGTTGGGTTTATACATAAAACGATAAAAGCGCTAACGGCAACGTTCGTGGTTGCGTCACTTTTACTCCCTAATATTTTAGCAAAGTTTCTAACCGTAATTATGATAAACGCACGCAGTGCAGACGCTGTAAACCCGCAAAAGTAAACGTACAAAAATAAAATTGAAGTTATAAATATAAAAGAAACGCCTCGTTTATCGGTAAACAAGCCCAAAAACTTACCGAGTGCAAACGAAGTGAGCCCCACGTGTAGCCCAGACACGGCAAACACGTGCGCTATACCTAGATGTTGATATTTTGATAAAAGCGCGTCGCTAACGTAAGCGGTACTCCCTGTGATTATTGCGTAGTTAAATCCGTAAGTTTCGCCTGCCGTTTCTTCAAGCGCTAAAAGTAGCCTTCGTTTTATTATGTCAGCACCGCCTAAAACGTTGCCTATTTGAAGGGTTTTTTCATCGACTTTTGCTATATAATAACAACCCGTTGAAAGTGTAAACTCACAACTTGTAGATAGATAAAAATAACCGCTAAAACTAATTTCACTACCTTGAAATATTCTATTTTCAGAAACTAGGTTTATATAGGCTTTAACGTTTTGATTATCTAAAAAGTTACCCTTTACAGTTAACGAGTAATTATACTTGCCGTTTTCAAAAGTTTCGTTAAAAATTTCAACTACCGTACCTGAAAAATCAGAACTTCCAACGCTACTAAAATTAGAATAAGTGTAGGTTAAATACAGTATAGCTCCCATTATAAGCGCAACTAAAAACAGTAAAAACGTAAACCCAAATAGGTTTCGTTTGTTAATAAAATAATACGCTGTTAAAATAACGCCCAAAAATAAAAACCCAAACAATACTAACATAGAAAAATACTTGTTTTGAGTTGAAAACAAGTATCCTGAAAGTATTCCAAATATTAAACCTGCCGTAATAATCACGGCAGGTCTTATATTATAATAAGTTTTCATTCGTGCGCCCATAAATATTAAAAGTCGTATGTTTTATTCTCGATAGCAACTTCTGCTCTATCCGTAATTGACAATATTTCCTTTGTAACAATCTCGTCACTATACCTACTTGATATATGCGAAACCAAAACTTTTTTCGAGTATTTTGCTAGGCTTGACGCTTGCTTTATACTCATATGCGGTTTTTTATCGTCGTAATCACTTTCTATAAACGCACCGTCGCAAACGGCTAGGTCGCTACCGCTTAGTAAACGCGGTAAATTGTCGTTAACCGTGGTATCTCCCGTGTATGAAAAAGTTGAAATGCCGTCGCTTAATCGTACCCCGTATGATAAAACGGGGTGTGTCATCTTATAAAATGAAAAAGTTAAATCGCCTTCACTATACACCTTATCTTCGCATACGTTTATCAAATTAAACTTATCAATTTTAGAAAGTGCAGAATACACGTCCGACTCAAAGCTTGGAAGATACACGTTTACCTTACCCTTTTTACCCGAGAACGAAAGTGCGTAAGATAAAACGCCAAAGTCGGAAACGTGGTCGTAGTGAAGGTGTGAAAATATAATAAAAGATAAATCTTTAATATCAATTTTACTTACTAGGCGCGAAAGCGTACCCGAACCGCAGTCTAATAAAACGTTTTGCGTGTTTGACGTAATTAAATAGCCCGAAGTCGCCCCACCACTAGGTGGATACGGGCCGTATTTACCAAGTACCGTTAGTTTCATTTTAACCCTTTACCTTTTCTGCGCTGTTAGAATAAACTGCCAAGCCACCCTTTGCAGTTTCGCGATATAAGTTAGATAAGTCTCTACCCGTATGATACATAGTTTTTACAACCGAGTCAAACGACAGTTTTCTACTATCAGATAAGAAATTAGCGAGCGATAAGGCGTTTATCGAACGCATTGCCGCAACGGCGTTCCTTTCGATACACGGTATTTGAACGAGCCCACACACGGGGTCACACGTAAGCCCTAAATGGTGTTCAAGCGACATTTCCGCCGCATATTCAATTTGGTCAATGCCCATTTCAAACAATTCGCATAACCCAGCCGACGCCATTGAGCAAGCAGTGCCAACTTCGGCTTGACAACCGCATTCCGCACCGCTTATAGACGCGTTAGTGCGAACTAAATTACCTATAAGCCCTGCAACGGCAAGCGCTCTTACGATATCGTCGTCAGTAAACCCGTTTTTGTCTTGCATATATTTCAAAACTGCTGGAACTACGCCACAAGCACCGCAAGTTGGGGCGGTAACTATCGTGCCAAGGTCGGCGTTTTGTTCGCTAACTGCAAACGCGTACGAACACACTAACCTATTTTCCTTAGTTTGAGCGCTTTCGTCAATATGGCGCTGACTATGTAGTTTTTGCGCCTTTCTTTGAACTTCAAGCCCACCGGGAAGTATCCCCGTTCTCGTTAAACCTTCGCTAATAGCGTTTGTCATAACGTGCCAAACTTTAAGTAAAAACTTCTTAAAATCTTTGCCTTCGTGCTCAAAAACGTAATCGGATAACCTTATGTTTTTTGACTTGCATATCTCGGCAATCTCGGTAAAAGAATTTTCCTTATAAACTTCGGGGGGAATATTTTCCTTTTTATCCCCTACAATTTCAATATCGCCACCGCCAACGGAAAGTGCGCGCATTTTGCCTATTACTTCGCCACCTTTATAAGCGGTAAAATCTAAGGTATTAGGATGCGGTATATCTACCGTTTCATAATCGAAAATAATTTCACATTCTTTCGGCTTTATCGCAGAAATTATAGCCCTATCCGTGCCGTGACCTTTGCCCGTTTCGGCAAGTGAGCCGTAAAGCGTAACCGCAATAAAATCAGCGGTCTTATTTTCCTTTAAGAACCTTTCGGTTGCATAAACGGGGCCCATAGTGTGTGAACTTGAAGGTCCAACGCCTATCTTGTAAATGTCGCGTGTTGATTTCATAATATCTCCTTAAAAACGTGAAAGTCTATCTATAACGCTATCAAGCGTAGGAATACTAGGTATTCCACCAAATTTTTCAGATGCAAGCCCTGCGCTAGTTGTTGCAAACTTGCAAATTTCAAGCAATTCTTCTTCGCTATAATCTGAAACGCTTTTATCAATCGATAAAATCTTAAATAGCGCACTGCCACCAAAAATATCTCCACAACCCGTAGTGTCAACTACGTTAACACCCGAAAGCGCGGGGACTTCAACTTCAACCTTACCATTAGTTGCATAAACCCCTTTTTCGCCTTTGGTTACGAAAACGAGTTTAACGCCAAACTTATCTAGAATATGTTTTGCGCCCGCTTTATCGTCAAGCCCGAACAAAAACTCAACTTCTTCAAGGCTTATTTTAACAACGTCTGCCTTTGATAAACCCCAAAGCATTTGCTCTTTTGCTTTATCTTCGCTATCCCATAACGGTAGCCTTAAATTAGGGTCGAAAGTAATGAGTTTTCCTAGCGCTTTTGCATAGTCGACCGACTTTTTCGTAGCAGTTAAACAAGGCTCGCTAGTTAGTGATAAAGTTCCAAAATGGAAGGCTTTTGCATCTTCGATAAGCGAAAGGTTTACTTCGTCAAACCTAAGCATTGTATCTGCGCCGGGCTTTCTTGAAAAGGCAAAATCTCTATCACCGCTACTATCTAGCGTAACGAAAGCAAGGGTTGTAAAAACCTTATCGTCAACAACCATACCGCTAGTGTTGATACCGCATTTTTCAAGCGTTTTTATAAGAAGTTTACCAAACGTGTCGTTACCAACTTTACCTATAAGCGCGGTCTTTAACCCAAACTTTGAGTTAACCGCCAAAAAGTTGGCAACTGCACCGCCGGCGTGCGCCTGCATCATAGGATATCCGTCACTATCAACTGAACTCGTGGTAAAATCAATTAAAAGTTCGCCAAGGGTTACAACGTCTATCATATCATTTTACCGCCTTGGGATATTCGTTACATAACAGCCTATAAGGCGGTTCGTCTTCTTCAATTTTTGAAAATCTTGCAACGGGCGGGTTAAACCTATTGTCGTTATTATCGTCGTTACACTCGCTAACTTCGCCAAGCAAAACGTCACCCGTACCTTCTTCAACCGAAAAGTCGTGATATAGATACTGCTGGATATGAATACTCTCGCCAGGAGTTAAACGCACTTGTGTTCCCGCTGGAACTACGATAGTTTTTCCGTCTAAATGAACGGTTACGTCAGAATTATAGTCTATTTCTTCGTTAGGTAAACTGTTGTAAACCCTAATAAGTACGTTACCGCCACCGCGGTTTATAATATCTTCGGTTTTTACCCAGTGAAAGTGGTTGGGTGCATACTGCCCCTCTTTAAGCATTAAAAGTTTTTCAGCGTACACTTTTGGATACTTATCTTTCATAAGCCTATTGCCGTTTCTAATCGTAATGAGCGCAAACCCAAAATTTTCAAAATCGTCACGCCCGTAGTCGGTAATATCAAAGCCGAGCATACAATCTCTAACTTCGTCGTACTCGCTACCAATACTATCCCAGTCTTTTGCCGAAAACTTGCAAAACGGGGGGAGATAACAACAATGCTTTTCACACATATATTCAAGTTCTTTAATTGCTTTATTTATTCTTGAACGTTTCATAAAATCTCCTATTTTATATCGTATACGCTTCTAACTTTTAAGTTTTTAAGAGTACCGCTTACAATTTTTAGGGGTTTTACCCCCTTATCCATATCAAAAAAGTTATCGCTTAATACAAAATCATGAGTATCTGAATAAACTTCAACGTACTTGCAATAGTTTTCCGATTTAACTATAATTTCGTTGCCTTTAACTTCAACTTGTAACTTAGGGTCTTTGAAATTAAAGTATTTGGGCGCGGTAAATATAACCGAACCAAAAGAAATTTCAACCCCGTCAATCATTAAAGAATACGTTAAATAATTTTCGTTAACGTCGGTTTTATTAAAGTCAAGTTCTTCTAGCGTTAAGGTTGAATAGGGTTTTACTTCCACACCAAAAACACCACGATTTATAACGCTACCGTCACCCGATTTTAACGCCCAAACAACTTCGCCTTTTATATCCTTTGCCGTTTCGTTGCAAACGGATAGTTTTGCGGTGGTTTTATAATCTGGATAACCTTCTCTCAAATGCGCTTGCGTGCGCGTGGTGTTTTCGCCAACTTCATCACACGAAATTGCTATCGGGCTAAAAAACCTTTTCGCAACGTAATGAAGCGCTTTATATCTACCGTAGTAATCAATGCTAGACCACGACGCTACCGGCCAAATATCGTTAAGTTGCCAGTAAAGCGCGCCCATACACCTACCGCGATTGCGCCTTAAATGTTCAACGGCAGACTTTATCGCCTCCGCCTGCATCAGTTGTGACGCGTATATCAAATTACTAAAATCACTTGGATACTTAAACGTTTGAGCGAGATAATTAAGTATTCTTAAATTGCCGTTATTACAGCGTTGGTGGAACTCCATTACCCTACTAAACGGATTTCTATCTTCTTCAAGTGAAAAAGAATTTATAGTTTTTTCATTAGGAAACGATTCAAACCCAAATTCGCTTAAATATCTAAAATAATGCTTTCTATACTCTGAAAACGGCTTATTGCCAAGCCAAACCGCCCAATAATGGCTGTCGCCGTAGTTTTCGTTTTGCACGTCCTTAAACCCACCGAAAGACGACGGTGACGACGGAACGTACGGAATATACGGGCAGTATTTTTCTACCGCTTTCGGCATCATATCTTCAAACACTTTAAGATAAACTTCTTTGTGCTTTTCGTCGTCCATCTTATCGTAGAAAAATAGTTCTTCTATCTCGTTATTGCCTGAAACCACCATAACGCACGGGTGCGTGCGCATACGTTTAAGGTTTTGCTCAACTTCTATTTCGATACTATCTAATAATTCTTGCGAGTTTGGAAGTTGAGTGCAAGCAAACATCATATCGTGAAATAGCAGTATTCCATACTCGTCGCAAAGGTCGTAAAAATAATCTTCGGGGTAATATCCGCCACCCCAAATTCTTATGGTGTTAAAGTTAGAAAAAACACAGTCCTTTATTAGTTTTTCAGACCTTTCACGCGTGATAGAAGATAAAACGTTGTCTTCCGGCACGTAGTCTGCACCCATACCGAAAATGTCTACGCCGTTTATACGGAAGTAAAAACTTTCGCCGTATTCGTCCTTTTCGCGAATAAGTTTTAAGTCCCTAAGCCCTATTTTTAGTGCCTTTTTATCCGCTATTATTCCGCCGTTTTCAAGCGTTATTTCAACGCCGTATAGGTTTTGCTCGCCGTAGCCGTTGGGCCACCAAAGTTCGGCGTTTTCTATAAGCGTTTTTTGGTTGTTGTTAAGCCTTATAACTTCACCGCTTGGCTCAGTTAATGAAATTTTTATATCGCTAATATCGTTTTCGGTTTTAATAACAGGCTTTAAGTAAACCTTTCCGCCTTCATGGAACTGCAAAATATCGTAATCGATAATTCTATCCGTGATATCGTATAAAAGATAAACGCCTTTCCAAACGCCAGCGTCAGGCATACGGATACCCCAGTCCCACCCAAACATTGCGTGGGCCTTTCTTAAATGCCCGTAACCTTCAACGCCGTGGCGCGAACCGAAAATATAGTACTTAGAAAACTCTTCGTCAACGTACTTGGTTGCCGAATAGCATATAACTTTTAAGTGGTTATTTTTGGCTTTAAGTATGCCTTGAACTTCAATTTCATAGGCAATATGCATATTTTTAGAAGTTAATATAAGTTTATCATTGAGATAAACTTCACAAACGGTGTCAAGCCCGTCAAAACAAAGTACCGCCCTGCTTTTTGTGTTACCGTTAAAATCGAAATACCTTTCAAAGGTAAAATCGTTATTGCAAATATTAAAAACCACAGTTTCGTTTAAGCGGTAAAAAGGGTCTATTAAAAGGTCGTTTTCTTTCAAAATTGAATAAACCGAACCGGGAATAGTACCTTGCACGTCATAACCGCCACCACTCATACGCCATTTGCCGTTTAGCGATAAATTAGTCATTAGTCGCACTCCAAAACAATCGTTCCGTTTTCTTCCTTAATTTTGCAAATCACGGGTGTTTCGCGCCTATCGAATTCTTTAACGTAGTAGTTGGGGCTATGGAAACAAATATACTCTTGCCCGTCACGGTCGGTAAAAATCATACCGTGCCCACCGTCAAAAACGCCTTTACCTTGAACGGCTTTTGAATATATAGGCGTGTCTTGATGTATCCACTTTCCGTCAATTTTACCGTTATCGCTTTTAACAACGCCCAAAGCGTACTCGTAAAGCGACTGGTAGTTTGACCAAATCATCAAAAGCCCACCGTCTGACAAATTGTATAAAAAGCAACCGTCCGTAACGTTTTCGTTAGTCCAAACGGGGTCGTCCGCCCTAAAAATTTCAATAGGCTCGGAAATAAATCGGGTTAAATCGCTAGAAAACTTAGCAATATCCATACGCCCCATTTTATCGGGTGCGGTAACGTGCTCGTCAACGAAAACACACCACGGCTGACCTTCTTTATCAAAATACAAGGTCGCGTCGATACTGTTTTTGTTTTTAGGTGTAAAATGCCCGTTAGAAACTTCTACAAAAGGCCCTTCGGGGTTATCCGCCTTAAAGGTAGCACACCCTCTGCAACCGGTAGTTTTAGAAGTGTAAGTTGTAAACATATAGTAATAGCCGTTAACTTTGTGAACTTCGGGCGCCCACATAACGTCACCTACAAAATCGCTAGGCTTTACGACTATTTCTTTTTCAACTTGTACCCACTCGCCGTCAAGCCGACCGCTAACGTTTTTATAAAGTAGCCATTTACTGCCGTACATATAGTACGCATCGTCTTCAACTAAAATGAAAGGATCTCTCAATTGTTTAATGTTTGTCTTAATCATACGCTTATTTTAGCACACCGAATATCTTATTGCAATAAAATAGTAATATTTTATTACAAAAAAACACCGTTTTAGTCAAACGGTGCTAAATTATTAAAATAGTTCGTCTATTATTTTATCAACGGTGGCAAGCATTCTAGGTAGGTGGAAAGGCCCTTTGAAAGTCGAACCCTTGGTAGACGGTTCGGTCGGCTTTCCGTCACGGCGCAAATAGCCGTACCACTCACCGTACTTTTTGTCGTGAAAATGCTTTTTAGAATACTTATACACCTTGTAAAAAATATCTAGGTATTTTTCGTTCTTTGTATCACGGTATAGCATAATCGAAGATATAAGTGTTTCGTTGTGTGGCCACCAAAGTTTCATATCGTGTTCATACGCCTCGGTTGGAAGACCTAGCGCGTCGATAAAATATAGTAGCCCACCATACTTTTTATCCCACCCAGCGTTGAAGGCGTTGTTAAAAATTTCTTCACACGTAGCAATAAGTTTTTTATCGTTTACAATACGCGCGTATTCAAGCATAAACCACACGCCTTCGATATCGTGCCCGGGGTTAACCACTCGCCCGTCGGTAAATTCAAGCCTAGCCTCGCCGTTTACACCCACGTTTTCAAGTAGGCATTTAAGTTCGGGCTTATAGTGATATTTTAATATATCGTCAACGCACTCTTTTGCGCGATTTAGATAGAACTCTTTATTCTCACTATCAACTTTTAACATAGTAAGCGTCATATTAAGGTATATCATAGGATATCCAAAACTTCTACCCGAACGCGTTTTAGGTATGGTTTTAGAACCTAAACCCGTAGTGTCGGGAGCGCCGTGCCACAAGTCGTAATAAAGGTTGTAGGCTCGCTTTGCTCTATCTAAATATTCTGGTTTTTTAGTAATGCCGTAATACTCGGCGTTAGCCATTGAGTAAAAGGTTTCAGAATAGAAATAACGGCGCTGTCTAAGTGGCTTTCCGTCACCTGTAACGGTAAAATACATGCGCCCGTTTTCACGGTTTATGCAGTACTTTTCTAAAAAATCTAAGCAACTTTCACTCGCTTTAAGCCAACTTTCGTCCACTCCGTAAAGGCTACATAAATAAGCAAAGGTCCAAGCGCATCTACCTTGCATCCACACGCTTTTGTCGGTAGAATAAATTTTGCCCGTTCTATCAAGGCAGGTATACACGCCACCGCTAACTTTGTCTATTCCGTTAGTAAGCCAAAAGTTAGTACACTCTTTAAGTTGAGTTTTAATTTCTTTTTGAATTTTAATAAGTTTTCTCATAACTATAAAATATTATATATTTTACAAACTGTCAATAAGGCTTATAAATAACGTCAAAATTTACAATAAAATAAGTCAATCAAAATAGAAAAAGCGCTAAATTTTAGCGCTTTTTATATCTTATAATTCCTATAATTGAAGAAACTATTGCAAGCCCTTCGTTGATAATTCCACCGATAGAAAATACGAATACGTTGTACAAAAGTATTAAAGACGACGTTACAATTATACTTTTTCGTAAAGTTTGGGGGTTTGGCAGTGATAGAAAAACAGTATTTACCGACAGCGCTACTATTATCAAAAGCGAAACCGCGCCTTGCCACGAAAACGCACCTAATATAACCATTACTATCGCCAAGCAAATCGCAGTTATCGTGTTTTTTGTTGACTTGCCCTTTTGAAAATAGAATATAACGTTTCTTATAATGCAAACGATATTAAGCAAAAAACCCGACTTTGCACCCAAGAAAAAATACGAAATGCACGTAAGTAGCGTTGCCAAAGTTTGAATAAACAAAACCTTTTTCTTGGTATTTGCTTGATAGGATATAAAAGTTGCTATCGTGCCTATTATACCTATGATTTGACCTATCACTAAATTTATCATAACGCTATGTTATCACGAAGAATTTCAAAAGTAAAGTAATTTATTGTAAAACGATTTTAGCGGTAATAAAACCTTGTTAAAAACACTGCCGTTTACGGTAGATACAGACACACCCCGTAAATGGGGCCCCTGTCTGACCTTAGCCCGTCAAAGTAAGCCCGTCATATGGCGGCCGAACCACCTTCGGCGGTTCGCATCTCGACGCGTCAAAAAAGCACATCGACGAAAGTCAATGTGCTTTTTTGGTGGGGAGAGGTGGATTCGAACCACCGAAGGGAAACCCGACAGATTTACAGTCTGTTGCCATTGGCCGCTCGGCAACCTCCCCATATATATAAAGTTATTTTTGCTAGTGGAGCTGGCGATTGGAATCGAACCCACAACCTGCTGATTACAAGTCAGCTGCTCTGCCAATTGAGCTACGCCAGCATAATAGTTATGGTGCCTCGGGGCGGAATCGAACCACCGACACGGGGATTTTCAGTCCCCTGCTCTACCGACTGAGCTACCGAGGCAAAAAAAATGGCGACCCGGAACGGGCTCGAACCGTCGACCTCCAGCGTGACAGGCTGGCGTTCTAACCAACTGAACTACCGGGCCATGGCCATTTTTAATTTTTTTATTCATAACTATAAGTGGTGGGCCTTCACGGACTCGAACCGCGGACCAATCGGTTATGAGCCGACCGCTCTAACCAACTGAGCTAAAGGCCCGAAAGATAGTGGTCGGGGTGAAGAGACTCGAACTCCCGACATCATGCTCCCAAAGCACGCGCGCTACCAACTGCGCTACACCCCGATTACGCTTAGCCCGTTTATCATATAATAAACGAAAAATTTTGTCAAGCAATTTACGATAATTAACTAAATTTTAAGCGTGGGCGCTAATTTTAGCCGTGCGCCGGCAATCTTGCGATTACCTAAACATATTAGCATAACATTGAAATTATTGCAAGCATTTTTTCGCCATTTTCAAAAAAAATTTTTTATAGTTTTTCAAGGTTAAAAATTACGCCTTTATATTTAAGCAAACAAAAAAACTTCCGCCCAAAATCTAAGCGGAAGTTTGAAAATTTTTAATTTTTAGTCTTTTAATAGTTTTTTGCCTTTTTTAATATCGTCGGCATCTTTAACTTCGTTTACAACGAGTTTATAAAGCGCAATTAAGCCTATAACGTTGGGGATAACCATTAGGTAATTGAAAAAGTCAGTAAGTTCCCAAACTAAGTCGTTTTGGAATACCGAGCCAAGCACGATAAACACGAGCGAAATAATGGTATAAACTAGCGTTCCTTTACCCTTAAATAAGTACTCGAAGTTGATTTTACCAAACAAGTTCCAAGAAAGTATAGTTGAAAAAGCAAAGAAGGTAAGACATACCGCAACGAATATATTGCCGATAGTCTGAACTACGCTACCACCGCCAAACGCGATAGCAAAACCCGTTGCAACGGCGTTGGTTTTGGAAACGGTAGTCCATAAATCAGAATTAGCCGAGCCGTTAGTGTAAAGCGTAGTGATAACGATAAGCGCCGTCATAGTAAGTACGATAAAGGTATCCATAAACACGCCGAACATTGCCGAACAACCTTGTTCGTGAGCACTTTTAACGTTTGCTTGCGCGTGAGCGTGTGGCGTTGAACCCATACCCGCTTCGTTCGAGAAAAGACCACGTTTTGCACCTTGTTGAATTGCTATAACGATAGCGCCCCAGAAACCACCGCCTATGATTGCTTGCGGGTTGAAAGCGTATTCGAAAATCATACCGAACGCCCTTGGGATAGAAGTTATTCTACAACATAAAATAACTAAACCGCCAACGATATAAATAAGCGCCATTACAGGAACGAGTTTCTCAGTAACCGACGCTAAGCGCTTAGCACCACCGATAAACACGAATCCTGCAATTACTGCCAAAATCACGCCAACGATAAGGCTAATCCACCAAACGTTTTCACCAGCGATAGCGTTACTAACTGCTTCGCCGATAGAGTTAGATTGAACCATACTACCTACAAAGCCAAGCGCAATAACGGTCGCGATAGCGAAAAATATCGTAAGAAATTTACCAAACCCGCCCTTAAACGCCTTTTTAATATAGTATACGGGACCACCCGATACGCTACCGTCTTCATTAACTACACGAGTTTTTTGCGCAAGAACCGCTTCCGAGTAAATGGTAGCCATACCCAAAAAGGCAATGAGCCACATCCAAAATATTGCACCGGGGCCACCAGTTAAGATAGCGCCCGTAGCACCGATAATATTACCCGTACCAACTTGCGCGGCAACCGCGGTTGCAAACGCTTGGAAAGAACTCATACCGCCCTTTTGTTTATCGCCAACGAGTTTGATATTACCAAAAACTTGCTTAGCGCCTTGACCAAAATAGCGAACTTGAACGAACTTTGTCTTTATCGTAAAAAACAAGCCGATACCAACTAGTAAAATTACCAAAAAGTAACCCGAAAAGTAGGTGTTAAAGTTTGCGAAGAATTCAAGTAAACTTGCTTCAATTTGTGCCCACATAAAAATACACTCCTATAAAAAATATTGATAAAATAAAAACGGAGTTACTTACAACTGTAAACAACTCCGAAAAATTAACTATATCTAAAACTGCGATATAAAAAACTAAATCTGTCCTTTTACCTGAGAGTTTCGTGAAATTACTCACTTGCACCTTCGGTACTCGATTTAACGAGATTCTCCAGAGTGCCTACGCACACGGTCTAAAAAATTCCGCGTGTTTCAACGGCTTATTAAGTTGACTTTATTATAGCAAAGTATTAAAGCAAAAAGCAACTAAATTACTGCCGTTTATAAAATTTTTTTAACTTTTTTATTCTAAGGCTACAATAAGTTGACAAATCTTGTTCAAAAGACTAAAATTTTTAAGGTATTAACCTTAGGAGAATTTTATGGCAATAAGACAAAACGTTAGAAACGTTGCAATTATAGCGCACGTAGACCACGGCAAAACCACGCTCGTTGACGCGCTACTTAAACAAAACGGCATTTTTAGAACGAACGAAGTAGTTCAAGATAGAGTTATGGACAGTAACGATTTAGAGCGTGAAAGGGGCATAACAATACTCGCAAAAAACACCGCCGTTAACTACAAAGGCGTTAAAATCAATATTATAGACACGCCCGGCCACGCAGACTTTGGCGGTGAAGTTGAGCGCATACTTTCTATGGTTGACGGGGTAATACTTCTCGTCGACGCGGTTGAAGGCTGTATGCCCCAAACTCGTTACGTTTTGAAAAAGGCGTTATCGCTCGGCAAAAAACCCGTTGTCGTTATAAATAAAATAGATAAAGGCGGTGACCTTGATAAGACGATGGACGGGGTTATCGATTTATTTATCGAACTCGGCGCGAACGACGATCAACTCGACTTCAAAACCGTGTACGCTTCCGCCCGCGCAGGCTTTGCAACTTCTGACCCTACCCGTCAAACGGAAGATATGTCTGCGCTACTTGACGTTATCGTTAGCGAAGTTCCCGCCCCCGAAGGCGATTTTGACGGCGGGCTTCAAACTATAATTTGCAACGTTGACTACGACGAATACGTTGGTCGTATCGGCGTTGGTAGAATAGTAAGGGGCTCGGTAAAGGACGCGGAAACCGTTACCGTTTGCCACACTAACGGAACTACGTCAATTGCTAAAATAGGTAAACTTTATCAATTTGAGGGGCTTAAACGCGCCGAAGTTGAAAACGCAACCGTTGGCGATATTATAGCAATTTCAGGTATAGCCGACATAAATATAGGCGAAACGATTTGCTCGCTTAACAAAGCCGACCCTCTCCCCTTCGTTGCGATTGACGAGCCTACGATTTCTATGATGTTTATGGTTAACAACTCGCCTTTTGCAGGTAAAGAAGGCAAGTTCGTAACGTCACGCCATTTAAGGGCAAGGCTTTTTAGAGAAGTTCAAACCAACGTTTCAATGCGCGTTGAAGAAACCGATAATACCGATACTTTCAAAGTTTTCGGTCGCGGTGAACTTCATTTATCAATTCTTATCGAAGAGATGCGCCGTGAGGGTTACGAATTCCAAGTTTCACGCCCAAAAGTTATCTATAAGACGATTAACGGCACTTTATGCGAGCCGATGGAAGACTTGGTCGTAGACGTTCCTACCGAATACGTAGGCGCGGTTATGAGTAAACTTGGCGAGCGCCGTGGCGAACTCGTTTCTATGGATGCAGACGACAGGGGTGGCACTAAACTCAGTTTCAAAATCCCGTCCAGATGCTTAATCGGTTACAGAAACGAAATGCTTACCGATACTAAGGGTTTCGGCACTATGGCGTCAACCTTTGCAGGTTACGAGCCGTATAAAGGCGACATTAAAGAGAGAAACCGCGGTTCGCTAGTTTGCTTTGAATCGGGCGTTACCACTCAATACGGGCTTTATAACGCACAAGAACGCGCAACCCTATTCGTTGGCGCAGGCTTAAAAGTTTACGAAGGTATGATAGTTGGCGTTAACTCGCGTGAAGACGATTTGTCCGTAAACGTTTGCAAGCAAAAGCACTTAACAAACTCGCGTGCAAGCGGTAGCGAAGAAGCGCTTAAACTCGTACCCCCAACGCTTATGAGCCTAGAACAATGTATGGAATTTATTGCGGACGACGAACTACTCGAAGTTACCCCCGTATCAATAAGGCTTAGAAAGAAAATTCTCTCTCACGATTTACGTATGAAAGAATGGGCTAAAAACAGAAAATAATCAAAAATACGATTGCGGTTTTGCAATCGTATTTTCATTTATTCTATTGATTTTTAATTGCCGTCGTAATTATATATTATCGTACATGTCGGCATATTTTTATTCCACCAGAACTCTTTTATAATGGCGTTCCACTCTTCTTCCGTTCCGCAATATTTAATTTCTGTTAAAGAAGTACAATCATATAACGCACTAGAACCTATATTTGTTACGCTATCTGGTATTACTATGCTTGTTAGAGAAGTGCAACCAGAGAACGCACTAGAACCTATATTTGTTACGCTATCTGGTATTACTATGCTTGTTAACGAACTACAACCTAAAAACGCACCAATCTCAACAGTTATTACATTATCAGGTATTCTAATACTTGTTAATGAACTACAACCAAAGAACGCAGAATTGCCTATACTCATTACATTATCTGGTATTACTATGTTTGTTAGCGAAGTGCAACCACAGAACGCAAAGTTGCCTATACTTGTTACGTTATCAGGTATAATAAATGAAGTATCCGTTTTACCTATTGAATATTGCATTAAAATAGTGCCGTCTTTACTGTAAACGTTTCCATCTATGTCTTTGTAATTTGAATTGTTTTCATCTACAATAATAGACGTTAATGAAGTGCAGTTTGCGAATGATCTTTCACATATATTTGTTACACTATCCGGTATTATTATGCTTGTTAGAGAAGTACAGTTTGCGAATGTGCCTTCCCCTATATTTGTCACACTATTTGGTATTACTACACTTGTTAATGAAGTGCAGTGTTCGAATGTACCTACTATATTTGTCACACTATCTGGTATTACTACGCTTGTTAATGAAGTGCAAAAACCAAATACAGCTACTCCTAAATTAGTTACATTATGTGGAATTTTTACACTTGTTAATGAAGTGCAATTTGCGAATGATCTTTCACATATATTTGTTACACTATCCGGTATTACTATGCTTGTTAGAGAAGTGCAATCAATGAACGCACTATATCCAATTGTTGTTACACTATTTCCTATTACTACACTTGTTAAAGAACTACAACTCTCGAACGCATAATCTCCTATCGTTGTTACACTATTTGAAATTACTACGTTTGTTAACAAAGTGAAACCACCGAACGCCCATTCGCCAATAGTTGTTACTTGTATACCGTCAATTTCGCTAGGAATTATTAATTCTGATAATGAGTAACCGTAATCAGTTAAACCCCAAATTGTACCGTTATCAAA
This sequence comes from Clostridia bacterium, assembly GCA_017504795.1. Classification (GTDB taxonomy): domain Bacteria; phylum Bacillota; class Clostridia; order Christensenellales; family Borkfalkiaceae; genus HGM11412. The sequence continues at coordinate 78,400 of JAFVQM010000002.1, forward strand.
ATAGAAGGCTGACGCGTCGGTTGGAATAAGTTTGCTACCCTCGTCAGTTATCGTATCAACAGCATCACAATCATTACATTTTGCAGTTTTAGTACCGTCGTTATCACAAGTTGCGTTATTATCACTTACGTAGTTTTCAAAAGTATGCGATAACTTGCTATCTTGCACCTCTCTAGTATCGGTCGCTACGCAGTTATCACATTTTGCAGTTTCTGTACCGTTTGCCGTGCAAGTTGCGTTATTATCACTCGTGTAAGCGGTAAAACTGTGACCTAAAAGTTCTCCACTTTCAAAAGTATCCGTTCCCTTTTCCCCACATTCGCAAGATAAGTAATATTTTGCTTTAACTTCACAAGTGGCAACGGAGAATAAATAGTCCTCACTTATAACCTGCTTGTCAAAAGTATGCGTATGCTCTAAATCACATGCAGTTAAAGTAAACAACGTTAAGCATACAACAAAAATAGTTGATAAAGTTTTTAAGATTTTGTTATTCATAGTACACTCCTTATAATTATTAAAACTTTACGTAAAATAATTATATGCTAACCATTGGTTAGTTGTCAAGCAAATACTAACCGTCAGTTATATAATGTACATATGGTGAATAATGTTATTAAAGAAAGATTAAGTGAAGAAATAAAAAACAGTGGCTTAACCACTGTTGAAATATCTAAAAGAATTGGCGTTTCGCCAGAAATGATTACACAATATTCTACTACTAAAAAACTACCTAAACTTGATACTTTTGCAAAATTGTGTAAAGAACTTGATTTATCTGCAAACTATATATTAGGTCTTGACGAAGATTAAAACCCACGGCTAAGCCGTGGGTTTAATTTATTCTATTGATTTTTATTATGATTTATCAATAACTCCCCTCTAATTCAATATCCTTAAACATATCGTCATTAAAAAAATCGAACAAGGTTATGTTTAATGCTTGACACATATCAAGTATCGTTCTAGTCCCTGTATTTTTACTTTTTCCATAAAATATGCTCTTTATAGATCCCGCAGGCAAACCCGAAAGCGTTGCCAACTTGTTTGGAGTTATAGAGTTTTGCTCACATAAAGCGTATATTCTCTTAGTGATTGCTTCTTCTAATTTCATACCAAATATTATTTCCGAAAGTTATATCTTCTATAATTTTATCAAAAATATTTATAAAATATAGGAGATATATCTTCTATTTATGGTATACTGTTTATAGGGGCGCATTTATGAGAAGTATTGCATTTTTGGACATAGACATATTTATAATAAATACCAGCTTAAAGAAAAGATAACAAGTTTATTAATTGAAATAATACCGCAAGGGTTTTCAAATATTTTAATCGGTTCTCACGGCGAGTTTGATAGATTAGCTTTATCTACGTGCTTAATCTACAAGAAAAATTTTAACAATAATATTACGATTAACGTAGTTTTAACAAGCTTATCCGCTCTTAATAAAGACGAATACGGTTTTAGTAAAGTTGATTTTTATGATAAATCTAACTGCGAAACCATGTTTTACGACGTTGAAGATATTTATTATAAAAATCGCATTACGTATTCTAATAAAAAAATGGTTGATAACTGCGATTTGGTGATTTGTTACGTTGATATGAAATCATATAAAAGTGGTGCAAAAACAGCGGTAAACTATGCATTAAAACAAAATAAGAAAGTCATTAATTTATATGAAGAAAATAATAAATAACATTAAAAACTGCCTGCGGATTTTCGCAAGCAGTTTTCATTTACTCTATTGATTTTTTGTTGTTAAATAGTTTTAAGGGGTCGAGTTTTAGTTCGTTCATTATCATTGCGATAAAAATTATAATAAAGCCGATAACTAAGCCTACGGTTAACTTCTCGTCACCAAGTATTACTGAAAATAGCGTTCCAAATACCGCTTCTAAACTTAGTATTAAACTTGCTTGATTTGGGCTAACGAACTTTTGCCCGTATATTTGCGCCATTTGTGCAAGCATAGTGCAAACTACCGCTAAATACCCTATTTTTAATATCTTTTCAATATCTAAACTATACCCTGCCGTTCCTTGCGGAAGTTCAAATATAAGAGATAGCACCGCACAAACTACGCCAACCGTTAACAGTTGAAGTACAAGAAGAACGGAAGTATCTTCGCCCGCGTCTTGATACCTTGATATAAATATAATTTGCAAGCCGTAAAATATAGCGCAAACTAAGGTAAGCCCGTCACCAAGTAAGGTATTTGATGCTTGCTCGCTTTCTCCTGAAAAGGCTACGAAACCGATACCAACTATACAAAGTACCGCTGATATTACATTATACGGCTTTGGCGCGATTTTAGTAATTAGCCAGGCAAGAAACGGCACCATAACGCAGTAACTTGACGTTAAAAAGGCGTTACGGCTAGGCGTTGTAAAACTAAGCCCGTACGTTTGAACGATATATGCCGAAACTAAAATTCCGCCAAGCGTTAAGCCGTGTATAAAAGTTTTTTTGCTTGCCTTTTTAATTCTTTTAATAAAAACTAGCCCTAAAACTATCCCAGAAAACAAAAACCTTATTGATAAAACGAAAAGTTCGTAAACGGTTTCAATCGTTTCTTTAAGAATAAAAAACGACGTGCCCCACGCAAGCGTTGCAAGTAGCAACATAAGTTGCCCTAATAGATTTAATTTTTTACTACTCATAATAAATTTATTATACTAAATAAATGTATATTTGTAAAACGAAAAACCGCCGTTTGGCGGTTTTTTATCGTATGGTTTCTTTAATTAAAATTCTATCGCTAGGCTTTTTAGCAGAAACTTCAATTGCGGATAAAAATTCCGCCTTTGCCCTTTCAAATAAACTCTCATTGCTTGCGTATAGTGTACAAAGAATTTCGCCTTTTTCCACCCTATCGCCCACTTTTTTATTCAAAACTATGCCAGAAGATAGGTCGATAACGTCGTCAACTTTTTGCCTGCCCGCACCGAGATAAAGCGCCGAAACGCCCACCTTTTCAGCGTTTAGTTTCGATAGGTATCCACTACTTTCAGACAATACTTCCATTTTATATTTGGGTAAATAATTGCCCGTTTCAAAATCTTCTAAACTTCCACCTTGCGCGGTTACGAACTCTAAAAACTTATCGTACGCTAATCCACTACTTATCGCGCTTTCAAAAGCCTTTTCGCAAGATATAAAATCGCCGTAGTTAGATAGGTAAAGTATCTCGGCGGTTAAGTGTTTACAAACGTTATAAAGGTCGCCTTTAACCTTACCACTAAGCACGTCTATTGCTTCTTTAACTTCTATGGCGTTACCTACCGCGTATCCTAACGGCTCGCTCATATCGGTAATAACTGCTGAAATTTTCTTGCCCGCGCCCTTTCCTATATCGACCATAACGGTTGCTAAATTCTTAGCGTCTTCTTCACTTTTCATAAAAGCGCCGTCACCCACCTTTACGTCTAGAACGATAACGTCGTCACTCGCGGTGAGTTTTTTACCCATTATGCTAGACGCGATTAAGGGAATACTGTCAACCGTGGCGGTAACGTCACGAAGGGCGTAAAAAATCTTGTCGGCAGGTGCTAGGTTTTTCGTTTGCCCTATAATTGATAGCCCCGTTTTTTTGCAAACGTTTATGAATTCGCTATAAGATAGTTCAGTTTTGAAACCTTTTATTGACGATAGTTTATCAACCGTTCCGCCGGTATGCCCAAGCCCACGCCCACTCATCTTCAAAACTTTAAGCCCAAGCGCGGATAGAACGGGCGATATTATTAAACTAGTTTTATCGCCAACGCCACCCGTTGAGTGCTTGTCGACCTTAACGCCATCAAGGTCAAGCGGAGAAATAACGTCACCAGAACTTGCAATTTCCAAGGTAAAGTCAAGCGTTTCACGCCTCGTCATACCCCTAAAATACACCGCCATTAAAAAAGCGGATATTTGATATTCTGGAACAGTTTTATTAGTTGCGCCCTTAACTATCAAAGATAGTTCTTCTCGGGTTAGTTCAAACCCGTCACGCTTTTTCTTTATAATGTCGTAAACTCTCATAAAAGTATATCAAGAACGGTTTTTGAAACGTGGTCAAACCCCGAAATAGTACCTAAATTTTTTGGCGTTACGCCAATACTGTACAAAATAAACGGAACGTCTTCTCGCGAGTGGTCGGTTGACGGGGTTGACGGGTCGCACCCGTGATCGGCAGTGATAATTAAGGTGTCGCTACTTTTCATACCGCTTAAAAAATCACCTAAAAACTCGTCGAACTCGGCTATCGCTTTTGCGTAACCATCTACGTCGTTTCTATGCCCGAAAACACTATCAAAATCAACGAAGTTTATAAAACACAATCCGTCAAAATCTTGGTTTTGGATATCTAAAACTTTACTAAACCCGTCGCTATTTGATTTAGTTTTTACGTAACTAGTTATTCCAACGCCTGCAAATATATCGTTAATTTTCCCAACTGCTAAAACCGTTTTCCCGTTTTCCTTTAACTTATCAAGCATAGTTTTTTTATGTGGCGGGAGCGAAAAGTCTTTTCTATAAGCCGTTCTAATATACGGGTACTCGCCCGTAAACGGCCGAGCGATAACTCTACCAACCGCGTGCTTGCCTACTAGTAGTTTTCTAGCAATTTCCGAGTACTCATACAGTTTTTCTAATGGAACTACGCTATCGTGCGTTGCAATTTGAAAAACGCTGTCTGCGGACGTATATACGATAGGATACCCCGTTTTTATATGCTCTTTTCCGTAATCTTTAATAACTTCCGTACCCGAATACGGCTTATTACATAGCGTTTTAGTGCCGATAAGCCTTTCAAACTCTAAAATTATTTCAGTAGGAAAACCGTTAGGGTACGTTGGCATAGGCGCGTTAGAAATAATACCCGCCATTTCCCAGTGCCCAAGCGTAGTATCTTTACCGGCGCTTTTTTCTTTAAGGCGAGCATACTGAGAAAGCGGATTTTCAATTCCGCCACCTACCCCGTCGATATTAAAAAGCCCTAGTTTTATTAAATTTTTAGCCTTGAAGTTTTGGTTTTTAGATATTGACAGCAAGGTGTTAGAACCCAAATCGCCAAATTTTTCGGCATCACTCGCGCCACCTATTCCAAGACTGTCAAGAACCATTAAAAATACGCGTTTTTTCATTGTTTATCCATAATATATGCAGTTTCTAGCGCAATTTTCATCATATCGGTAAAAGATTGTTCTCTTTCCTTTGCGGTAGTTTCTTTGCCCGTTACAAGGCTATCTGACACCGTTAGTATAGAAAGCGCCCTTTTGCCTAAATAAGACGCCGTCATATAAAGCGCGGCACTTTCCATTTCAACGGCTAAAACTCCCATCTTAGAAAAGTCAAGCCCGCTAGTTTTATCGCTATAAAACCTATCGCTAGATAAAACGTTTCCAACAAAGGCTTTTTTGCCTAAACTTTCGCACACGCCATCTGCAACTTTAAGTAAACCGTAATCGCAAATAGGCGCAAAATCGCCAGGGAGCGCGTATTGAGATGCAAAGTTACTATCCGTGCAAGCGCCTTGGGCAAGAACGATATCGTAAAGGTCAAGTTTATCGCCAAGCGCGCCCGCCGAGCCTACCCTTATAATATTTTCAACCCCGAAAAACTTAAATAGTTCGTATGAATATATGCCCATAGACGGCATACCCATCCCAGACGCCATTACCGAAACTTTAACGCCGTTATAGTAGCCCGTGTAACCTTTTATGCCCCTAACGTCGTTTATAAGTTTTATATCGGTAAGAAAAGTTTTTGCAATAAATTCCGAACGCTTAGGATCGCCCGGCATAAGTACCGTTTTAGCAAAGTCGCCAAGTTTTGCACTAATATGTGGTGTAGCCATAAAATAATCTCCTTATAATATAATTATAACCTAAACGATAATTTTTGTAAATAACCAACAAAAAAAAGACCTGAAAGGTCTTTTAATTTATTACGATTATAGTTTAATAAAACTGCGGTAATTTGAAGCAGTTTGCGTTTGACGGATAAAATGCAATAAATTACAAAGTTCTTGTAAGGGCGCGTACTTTTTGTACGTAACCGAGCAAAACTGCAGTAATTTGAAGCAGTTTGCCGTCAAAATTTTAATGGATTTGGGTTTTTGTAGGTAGTAAACCTAATCGTGTAACCGTTAGTTTCAATAGGTTCTGAAACAAAGGTAACTTCAAACCCCATTTCGTCAAGGTTGGGATAAAATACCGTTGCTTCACCGTCGGCATCAACTTTGGTGATATAAAACTCGTCACAATAAGGCACCATAGTTTTATAAAACATAGCGCCACCGATAACGAAAACGTCGTCGCTATTATACTTAGATAACTCTTTCGACAACTCTTCAAGCGTGTGAACCACGATACAATCGTCCCTTTCAACGCCTTCGGGCGCTAAAACGATATTAACTCTGTTTTTAAGCGGTTTAGAACCGGGAAAAGAAAGCAAGGTGTTATAGCCCATGCAAACGGTTTTACCCGCGGTTTTTTCGCGGAAAAACTTCATATCTTCGGGGAGAGAGAAAAGTAAATCGTTGTTCTTTCCTATGCCCCACTTTTTATCTACTGCTACTATTGATTTCATTATATTGCGACCTCCAACTTATCACCTAGCGGTGTAGACTTATAGTCAACGAGTTTGAAATCGTCAACCGTAAAGTCGTAAAAATTCTTAATATCTGGGTTTACGATAAGTTTAGGCGCTTCAAATTGCTCGTTTTTGAACATTTCTTTAAGCGCGGGGATATGCCTATCGTAGATGTGCGCGTCAGATATAACGTGAACGAGTTCACCTACCTTTAAGTTAGAAACCTGTGCAAGCATAATAAGAAGTATCGAGTACTGAACTACGTTCCAGTTATTTGCAACCACCATATCGTTCGAGCGTTGGTTGAGTATGCCGTTTAATTTCCCGTCACTAACGTTAAAGGTCATAGAATACGCGCAAGGATATAAATTCATTTCGTGTAGGTCTTGGAAGGTGTAATGTTAGTCATAATTCTACGCGAATAGGGATTGTTTTTAAGGTCGAATAACACTCTATCAACTTGGTCCATCTCGCCTTCTTTATACTTGTGCTTAACGCCGAGTTGGTAGCCGTAAGCCTTTCCTATCGAGCCCGTTTCATCCGCCCATTGATCCCAAATTTTAGAATTAAGGTCGTTTATATTATTGCTTTTTTTCTGCCATATCCACAAAAGTTCGTCAATTGACGATTTGAAGAAAGTTTTTCTAATGGTAAGTATAGGAAACTCTTTTTCTAAATCGTATCTGTTTACTATGCCGAACTTTTTAACGGTATGCGCGGGCGTACCGTCAGCCCAGCGTGGGCGAACGTTTTGGTCGGTGTCCCAGTAGCCGTTTTCAATAATGTCAGTACAGTTTTGAATAAAAATTTTATCTGCGTAACTCATAATTTCATCCTTTTTTATATTTTAGCACAACGATAACTAATTGTAAAGGCTAAAACGCGTCCTTTTCCTTATCTTTGAACTTTTTGGCTATAACGCTTGCCTTTACACTATACGGCGTTATCTTAGATATAAACGAAACTATCTTATTGTAAAACCCCGGCACGCATATCGTTTTGTTTTTAGAAAGCGCTAAAAGCCCCTTTTCCACAACGAACTTTGGCGATTTTTTAGAAAGTTTACCCGTTAAACCTTGGCTTTTTATATCTTCTATAATATCTTGCCTTGTAGGAACGCTCCCAGGACACAGCACGGTTATTTTAACCCCGCTACCTTTTAACTCTTTCTTTAAGCCCTTGTAAAAATAAATTAACGCAGACTTGGTTGCAGAGTATTCTGAAAAGTACGGCATAGGCGTTAACCCGCAAGCAGACGATACTATAAGTATATCTAACTTTTCGCTACGATTATCAAGTGCAAATTTAGTGGTCGATAGCGCGCCTTCAAAATTAACGCGCGCTTGGGTTATAATTTTTTCTTCCGAATACTTCAAAAACGCCTTTCTCGTATCTAAGCCCGATACGTAGTATAGCCCTTTTACGATAACCCCTAACTCTTTAAGGCGATTAAAGGCTAAAACTCTTTCTTCGCTACTTGATAAATCAAGTGGCAAGGTTATAATTTTTATGCCTTCTTTTATCGTTTGAAGTTCGTTTTTTAGTAGTTCGAGTTTGTTTTCTGACCTACCCGATATCACTAAGTTTTCGCCACGTTTAGCAAGCGCTAGGCAAAACTCTTTACCTATACCACCGCTTGCGCCGAATATTAAACTGTACTTTTCCATTAGTCGAAAAACGCTCCCGCCAATTTAATTTCTTCTCTAATTTTTTCAATTGCCTTTTTTTCAATTCTAGATATGTACGACCTAGATATTTTAAGTAGCCGTGCAACTTCGCGTTGCGGTAGCGGTGTTGCGCCTTCTAGCCCGTAGCGTAGCCTTATTACCGTATACTCACGCGCGGATAAACACCTTTTTACGATAATTAAAAACTTTTTGTTTTGAGTTTTAATTTCAACTTGTTCAACGAGCGGTTCTTTATCGTCGGGAATTAAATCCATAAGCGTAAGTTCGTTCCCGTCCTTATCCGTGCCAACGCTATCTGATAAAGATACGTCTTTAAGGTGCTTTTTATTTGCGCGAAGTAGCATTAAAATTTCGTTTTCAATACACTTTGCCGTGTACGTTGCAAGTTGGGTGTTTTTTTCAGGGTTATACGTGTTTATCGCCTTTATAAGCCCGATAGTGCCAGTCGATATCAAATCGTCGTTCTCGCCTGCGCCTTGATATTTTTTTACAACGTGCGCAACTAGGCGTAAATTGTGTTTGATAAGCGTTTCTTTGGCTTGTAAATCACCGTGGTTTTTGAACCTTTCAAGATAATACTTTTCGTCTTCTTGGGATAGTGGTTTTGGAAAACAGTCCCCTTTAATACTTCCGCAAAAGAAAAGTATTTTGCCAACTAAAAAATTGATAAATTCTAAAAACATAACTTAACTCCTTAGTGGAGTTTATGTCAAGTTTTGTCGAATTATACTATATCGCGCCTTAAAATATCCCCTTTTTCAAGCGGAATATCCGTATATATATACAATTTTTGCTGAACGATTTTCGCGTCCTTTATATCTTCGCCGTTTTCAGTTTCAATTTTAGTAACTTCTATTTTTTTATTGAAATTATCGCTTGGGGATAGAACTTCTAAAACGTCGCCTACCTTAAAGCGGTTGCGCATTTCAACTAATACAGCGCCCCTATCGTTATCGTATCCTAGAACGGACGCTATAAATAAACTATTCCCCGTAGACTGGCTGTTTTCATAGTTTACGGTATCGTCGTTTTTGCCAAATGCGTATGCGGTGGTAAATGCGCGATGAAAAGTCTTTTTAAGTTCGGCTTGATACAAGGGGTTATTTTTGTAAGACGAGCCTATTTTATAATACTCGTCAATCGCACGGCGGTAAGCGTTTATTACCGTTGCAAGATAATACTCGCCTTTCATACGCCCTTCAATCTTAAACGAGTTAACGCCCGCAGATATCATTTCGCCTATATAGTCTAGTAAATTTAGGTCTTTACTGTTGAGAATATACGTTCCCCTTTCGTCTTCTTCAATCGGGTAGAAACTTCCTTCTTTATTTACTTCTTTAATAGCGTAATTCCAACGGCAGGCTTGAACGCACTCCCCGCGATTTCCGTCACGCCCCGTTAAATAGCCAGATAATAAACATCTACCGCTGTAACTTATACACATTGCGCCGTGAATAAACGCTTCAAGTTCAGTGCCAGATAACTCGTCTTTTATCTCTTTTATTTCGCTAAGCGATAGTTCTCTTGCTAAAACTATACGCTTTATGCCTTGTTCTTCCCAAAACTTAGCCGAAAGTTTGTTTTGCGTGTTTGCCTGCGTGGAAAGATGAAGTTCAAGTTTTGGCGCAACTTGTTTTGCTATATAGATAACGCCGGGGTCTGATACGATAACCCCGTCCACCCCGATTTCGTATAGGTATGGAAGATAGGTTTTAAGGCTTTCAAAATCACAGTTTTTAGCGTAAACGTTTACAGTAACGTATAACTTTTTACCAAGGCTATGCGTGTATAAAACGGCTTCTTTTAATTCGTCAAAAGAAAAGTTATCCGAAAACGCGCGGAGAGAAAAACTTTTTCCGCCAACGTACACCGCGTCCGCCCCGTAGTAAAGCGCTGTTTTTAGTTTTGAAAAATTGCCAGCCGGCGCTAATAATTCTACTTTTTTCATAAGTTATTCCTTTTATTTTTTGTACGACACGGCGATTCCGTCGCCAACGTCGAAAAAGCAGGTGATAAGGTCTGTATCTGATGCTAAAATCTCGTCAAACTCGCGAATTTTACGCGCAAGTGAGTTGTATATTTTAGGCGTTTTAACTTCGCCAGAAACGTAACCCCTGAATAAAACGTTGTCGGTAAACAGTACTCCGCCCTTTTTAAGTAGGTTTTTAAGCACGGGAAGAAGCCTTGTGTAACTTGCCTTATTGCAGTCTAAAAATATAAAGTCGTACTCCCCTGTAAGCGTAAGCGCCGTTTCGTAACTATCGCCAAGAATTGCCGTAACCCTATCGTAAACGCCGAACTTTTTGAAATTTTTAATGGCTTCGGTTTGCGAAGGCTCAAACTTTTCAATGGTGGTTAGTTTTGCCGTTTTTTGAGTTAGTAGCATAGCCGTTCCCGAACAACCCGTAGCCGTGCCGAGTTCTAAAATGTTTTGTGGGTTTTTAATAGAAACCATCAATAGTAGTTCGGATAAACTCTCGTCTAAAATAGTTGGAATTCCGCTTTCTTTATAAAATACGCGTAAATCTTTTAATTCCTGCGGGAGTGAAAACTCCGCGCTTTTTTCCGTTAAGTTTTTTGTAAATTCGTTTATCATACTTCGGTAATAATAGGTAAAATCATAGGATTTTTCTTGATTTTTTTGAATACGTAGTCACGTAGTTTTTTTCGTAAAATGTTTCTAAGTTCAGTTTTATCGCCTGCGGACTTTACGTTGTAACTGTCAAACGTTTTAATGATTATCGATTTCATTTCGGCAATTTGGCTATCTGTTAGCCCTGCGCCTTTACCTATAACGTCAGGCTCTTGAAGAACTAGCCCGCTTTCTGCTGATATACAGCACACCGCAACCACTATACCTTCGGCGGAAATGTACTTTCTATCTCTAACGACGTTTGGCGCTTCGCCAACCGAAAGCCCGTCCACAAGCCGACTTCCAGACGGAAACTTTTCTCTTCTTTTCATTGACTTTTGGGTAAGTTCAACCGTATCTCCTATATCGGCAATTAAGCAAGCGCTATCGCGCATACCCATTTCTTTTGCAAGTTCTACGTGCTTTATAAGGTGGCGGTATTCGCCGTGCACGGGAATAAAAAATTTAGGGCGGATAAGCGAGTGCATAATTTTAAGTTCTTCTTGGCAAGCGTGACCTGATGCGTGAATTTTTTCTAAACTCTCGTAACACACTTCCGCGCCCTTTCTGTATAGGTTGTTTATAACTTGGTAAATATTCTTTTCGTTGCCGGGGATAGGCGATGCGGAAATGAGTATCACGTCGTTTTTGCCGATAGTTACGTCCTTCGACTCGCCCGACGCCATTCGCGTTAAAGCGCTCATCGGCTCGCCTTGTGAACCCGTTGATATAACTACGAGTTCTTTATCTGGTATATTTTTAATTCTATCAATTTCAACGATAGTGTCTTTTGGGATAGTGAGTTCGCCTATTTTAGAAGACGCTTCAATCACGTTTATCATACTTCTACCAGATAGCGCAACTTTTCTCTTATTTTTGTACGCTAGGTTAAGTATTTGTTGAATTCTATATACGTTTGATGCAAAAGTTGCAATAACTAAGCGCTTATTTTTATGCTCGGCAAAAAGCCTATCTAGGTTTTCAGTTACCACGCTTTCACTCATAGAATATCCCGAGCGCTCAACGTTGGTAGACTCGCATAGCATAAGCGTTACGCCCTTTTTACCTATTTCGGTAAGGCGGGCAAGGTCTATAATTTCACCGCCAATCGGCGTTAGGTCAACCTTAAAATCGCCCGAGTGGAACACCACGCCAACGGGCGTTTGGATAGAAAGCGCAACCGCACCGGGTATTGAGTGGTTTACGTTTACAAACTCAACTGAAAACACCCCTGCTTTTATTGTAGATTTTGGTTCAACCGCAAAAAGCCTAGCGCCTTTTACGCCTTGTTCGCGAATTTTATTATCAAGTAGCGTAAGCGTTAGTTTAGTGCCGTAAACGGGCACGTCAATTTCTTTCAAAAGATACGGAACACCGCCTATATGGTCTTCGTGCCCGTGCGTTAAAAATAAACCGCGTATGCGCTCCTTGTTTTGATTAAGATAGGTAATATCCGGTATAACTAAGTCAACCCCGGGCATTTCGCTTGTTGGAAAGGTAAGCCCCGCGTCAATTATAATTATATCTTTGCCGTATTCAAGCGCGGTCATATTTTTTCCTATTTCACCAACCCCGCCCAAAAAACGAACTTTTAACGTGTTTTTGTTTTTCATAAATCTAGTCCTTAAAATAATATAGTTATTATTATTTTAACACAATATGCCTTTTTTGTAAACAGTAAATAAACGCCTTATTTTTTATACTGAGCCCCTTTCGACAAAATAATTGAAAAAAGCACGGAAAACCCGTGCTACTTCATTTTATCAAAAACTGTGTTTAACGAAAAAAACAAACTACGTTTATCAATAAACAAGTCAATAACGTCGTACTCTAAGGTGTCGGGTATCAAACACAAGGTATACCCCATTAAAATAGTATCAACCGTTAATTTTATATTATCGCAATTAGATAAGCGTTTAATTTTATCATATAAATATTTTGCTTCATACGTCAAAAAAGTTTCAACGGTTTCATAAGCAGATTTATAATTTAATTTTCTACGTTCTGCATTTATATTTTCGTCTGAAAAACATCTATTAGATATTGAATGTTTTGATAGTTTAATAAAAACTTCATTAAAAATTAAATCTACAATTTCCTTGCTTGGAAATAACTTGTATAAAACTTCACCTTTTAGTCTACAATCCATAAAATACTCGTTATGCGTGTTTTTATAAATAATAACACACGCTTTTCGTGTAGTCAATACCCTTTTACTCATTTTCCGTGTATTTATTAAGTATGATTAAATTTTCAGCAGTATTAAAAAATTTGCTACAAGAAAGGGGCATTACACAAGAAACCCTAGCAAAAGAATTTTTTACAACACAACAAACCGTAAGTAGATGGTTAAACGGCATTAACGAACCTGACTTTACTACCCTTAACAAACTTGCCGATTATTTAGGTTGTAGCGTTGACTATTTGCTTGGTCGTGAAGACGATTACGGTATAGTAAACACTAAAACTAACAACTTAACTAAAATGCAGTTAGATTTACTTTCGTCATTTGACATTTTGTCAACTGACGATCAAAATAAGGTTTTAGGCTTTATTAAAGGTTTAGAAAATAAATAATTTGAGCGGTAGCACTACGCTACCGCTTTTATAAAGCAAATTAAAAAGCACAAAACTCGCGCCACTATTTTGTTTTTAGTCTTGATAATCTCCATATATAAAAACTCTCGTTTGATTTCAAACGAGAGTTTTTCTATTTGTTTATTGCAACTTTTTTAAGACCTTAGAAACAAGCAAGACAAGGCTCGCCTAGACGGGTGGTTGCAATAGACCTTTTTGGTCATTGCAGACACTTAACTAAAAGTTTATTGCAACCTTTTTAAGACGTTAGAAACGAGTATATCGAGGCTCGCAAGGGATTGCGGACAGCACTAACCTTTTTGGTTGTGATGGTCGCAAAACCGTAGCAGTAAACGAAGATAGACGAAGTTTATAACGGCTTAAAATTAGTCGGAGATTTCCTTTATGTTAGCCTTAATTTTCTTGCGCATATCGATATACTTGTTGAGTTTTTCACGTTCTTGATCAACGAGCGCTTTGGGGGCTTTTGCTAAGAAACCGTTGTTGGCAAGTTTGCCGTTTGCCCTTGCAATTTCACTTTCTACCTTTTCAAGTTCAGCGTTTAGTCTTATAACTTCTTTTTCAAGGTCAACAAGTTCGCCAAGCGGAACGAAAAGTGAAGTTTTATCAAGAACGACAGATACCGTTTTAACGGTAATTTCGTCCTTGCTTTCGATAAATTTAACGCTACCGATATTAGCAAGTTTTTCAACGTAGATAGACGCTTTTTCAATAAGGCGCTTTTTCTCGGTTACGATATAAAGGTCAACCTTTTTGCTCGGCGCACAACCCGTATCCGCCCTAATTTGACGAATTGCGGTAATAATACTCATAACGTATTTTAAGTCTTCGGCATCTTTGCGGTATGCAAGTTTAGAGTTATATCTTGGGTACTCGGATACCATAATGCTTTCTTTAACGCCGGGGATATGTTGATAAATTTCTTCGGTGATAAACGGAATATAAGGATGAAGAAGTTTTAAGGTGTTTTTAAGAACGTAGATTAAAACGCTTAAAACGTCCGTCTTCTTATTCTCGTCAGTTCCGTATAAATACGGTTTACATAGTTCAATATACCAGTCGCAGAAGTCGTTCCAGAAAAAGTCTTGAAGTTCGGAACAAGCAAGCCCGATTTCATACTTTTCCATATTTAAGGTAACTTTTTTAACGGTGTTGTTAAGGCGTGAAATTATCCACTTATCGGCAAGGTTGAGTTTTACTGCCGAAATATCTTTAATCTTTTTGCCTTCGCAGTTCATAAGTACGAAACGCGATGCGTTCCAAATCTTATTTATATAGTTACGGCAACCTTCAATTTTATCCTTACTAAATCTCGTATCGCTACCGGGCGCAATACCGCCAAGAAGTGCGTATCTAAGAGTGTCCGCCCCGTACTCGTCAATAATTTCAAGGGGGTCGATACCGTTGCCTAAGGACTTACTCATTTTTCTACCTTGCGCGTCACGAACTAAGCCGTGGATAAGTACGTCCTTAAACGGAATGCGGTTGGTGTGTTCAAGCCCACTAAATATCATACGAGCAACCCAGAAGAAGATTATGTCGTACGCGGTAACCAAAAGGTCGGTCGGATAGAAGTATTTCAAATCTTCCGTAGCCTCAGGGTATCCAAGCGTAGAGAACGGCCATAACGCCGAACTGAACCAGGTATCTAAAACGTCTTCATCTTGACGGATATTTTTGCTGTTACACTTAGGACAAACGCTTATATCGTGTTTAGAAACGGTCATTTCCCCGCAGTCGTCACAATAGTACGCTGGGATTCTATGCCCCCACCAAAGTTGGCGAGAGATACACCAGTCTCTAATATTAGTCATCCAGTTGTAGTAAATTTTGGTAAATCTTTCAGGAGTGAACTTGATAGACTTTTTCTTAACGACGTCAATCGCGGGTTTTGCAAGCGGTTGCATTTTAACAAACCACTGCTTAGAAATTATCGGCTCAACAATAGTTGAACAACGGTAACAATGCCCAACGTTGTGAGCGTAAGCCTCGGTTTTTTCTAAAAGACCTAACTCTTCAAGGTCAGAAACAATTTGCTTTCTGCACTCGAACCTATCAAGACCTTGATATTTTCCAGCCTCTTCGTTCATAGTACCGTCGTCGTTCATCGTTTTGATAACGGGAAGGTTATGGCGAAGCCCAACTTCAAAGTCGTTAGGATCGTGAGCAGGCGTAATTTTAACTGCGCCCGTACCAAAGTCAAGTTCAACGTAATTATCTTGAACGAGCGGAATTTCACGGTTAACGATAGGTAAAATTAAGGTTTTGCCAACTAAGTCTTTATACCTTTCGTCTTTTGGGTTTACTGCAACGGCAACGTCACCAAGCATTGTTTCAGGGCGAGTGGTCGCAACGACAACGTATCTATCTTCGCCTTTAACTTGGTATTTTACGTGCCATAAGCCCGATTGTTCTTCGGTATAGTCAACTTCCGCGTCGGAAAGTGCGGTTTTACAAACGGGGCACCAGTTGATAATTCTTTTACCTTGGTAGATTAAGCCCTTTTCGTAAAGGTTAACGAAAACTTCTTTAACGGCGCGGTTACACTTTTCGTCCATAGTGAACGCTAGGCGCGACCAGTCGCACGAAGAACCTAATTTTTTAAGTTGTTCAATAATTCTACCGCCGTACTTTTCCTTCCAAGCCCAAGCGCGAACTAAAAACTCTTCACGCCCGATTTCTTCTTTTGAAAGACCTTCTTCTCTAAGCGCGTCAACAATTTTTACTTCGGTTGCGATAGACGCGTGGTCCGTACCAGGTAACCAAAGCGTTTCATAGCCTTGCATACGCTTAAATCTAACGATACTATCTTGAATAGAATCGTTAAGCGCGTGCCCCATATGAAGTTGCCCCGTGATATTCGGTGGGGGTATAACAACGGTGAAAGGCACTTTGTTTGGGTTGGGTTGGGCTTTGAAATAGCCGTTTTCTTCCCATTCTTTATAAATCCTATCTTCAAAACTCTTAGGATTGTAGGTAGTTGAAATTTCCATAAATACTCTCCAAAATTTATCTATGATAAAGGTTGTTTTTCTTTGCGTGCGAATATTAGTATATAATGTTTTTTTAATATTGTCAAATAAAAGTTTGCCGTCATACAATGTATTATGTTTATTAAACGGAGCATTTTATGAAAAAATTTATTACCATATTCTTATCTTTTCTAATTTTTCTACTGCCCCTTACGGGTTGCAAGGAAGAAGACAATAACGTTATAAGAGTTAACGAAGTTACAGACTCGTTCTTTTACGCCCCCTTCTACGTTGCTATCGAAAAGGGCTTTTTCAAAGACGAAGGCTTAGAAATTGAACTAACTAACGGCGGTGGATCTGACGTTTCTATGACGGCACTTCTATCAAAAAACGCCGATATTATTTTAGCGGGGCCCGAAACGGCAGTTTACATAAACCGTGCCGACCGCCAAGACGCGCCCAAGGTTTTTGCACAACTCACAAAGCGTGATGGTTGCTTTTTAGTTTCCCGTAACGCTGAACCAGATTTTTCTTGGGATAACCTTAATGGCAAAGAAATTATTATCGGCAGAAAAGGCGGACTCCCCGCAATGACTTTTCAGTATCTAATGAAAAACTTAGGCTATCAAGACGGGGTTGACGTTACCCTTAGAACGGATATTCAGTTTAACCTTATGGCGCCCACTTACGACTCGGGCGTGGGCGATTACGTAACGCTTTTCGAACCCGTTGCAACCGAGTTTGTAAACCAAGGCAAAGGGCATATCGTTGCGAGCGTTGGCGCTAAAAGTGGCGAGATACCCTACACTTCGTTTATAGCGCTTGAAAGTTACCTTAAAGACAATTCAAGTAAGGTTGAAAAGTTTGTAAAAGCGATGTATAAGGCGATTAAGTACGTAAAAACTGCGCCAGCAAGCGAAGTTGCAAAAGAACTTGTTAAACACTTTACGGGCTCAAACGTAAATCAAACTGCCGAGTCGCTTGAAAACTATTTAAGCGTTGATACTTGGATGACCGATATGAGTTTACCTGAAAGTATGTTCAATAAACTTTTGGACGTTGTATCTAGCGCCGGCGAATCGGTATCGGGCGTAACTTATCAAAAGGTGGTTGACAACACCTTTGCAAGCAAGGGTTATAAAGAGTTTTACAACCTATAAAAAACTAATTACTAAGGAGAAGACGTATGGACGATATACTAAAACTTCAAAACGTTTGCCTAACCTATCAAAGCGACTTATTTGAAACCGAGGCGGTAAAGGACCTTAGTTTTTCAGTAAAAGAAAAAGAGTTCGTTTCGATAATCGGCCCGTCGGGCTCGGGTAAAACTACTATACTATCGCTAATTGCAGGGCTTATGCCCGCAACCCGCGGTGAAATTTTATACAAGGGAAAAGAGATTAAAAAAGTTTGTGAAAATATCGGCTATATGTTACAGCGCGACGAACTGTTTTCATGGCGCACCATTGAAAAGAACGTTTTTCTGCCCTTGGAAATCAAAAAAATTAACACGGAAGTCAACCGCTCACGCGCAATAGAACTCATTGATAAATACGGGCTTAAAGATTTTTCTAAATCGTACCCGTCGCAACTATCTGGCGGTATGCGACAAAGAGTTGCGCTTATTCGCACGCTATCTAGTAACCCCGACCTTTTGCTACTTGACGAACCATTTTCCGCGCTAGATTCTCAAACCCGCCTAAAAGTTGTTAACGACGTTTACGATATAATAAAGCGCGAAGGCAAAACGGCGGTACTAGTTACCCACGATATATCAGAGGCCATTTCGCTATCGGATAGAATTATCGTTTTAACTAACCGCCCGGCAAAGGTTTATAAAGAACACGTTCTAAATTTTGACAAAACTTTATCCCCACTAAAACGGCGTGAAGAGCGCGGGTTTTCTAAAACGTTTAACACGCTATGGAGGGAACTCAACAATGAATAACTTACTGTCAAACGAAAGAAAACGCTACCTTAAAAAGGTAAAACTTGATAAAATTTTAGTAAACGTTACGAGAATTTTAATACTTTTAGTGTTTTTAGGGCTTTGGGAAGTTTTAGCAAGGCTAAACGTTATTGACTCGTTTTTAATGAGTATGCCGTCAAAAATCGTTGCTACGATTATTGAACTATCAAAGTCGGGCGAACTAGGTATGCACCTTACCACCACCCTTTACGAAACCGTGCTAGGCTTTTTAATAGCGACTAGTTTAGGAACTATTATTGCACTACTTCTTTGGTGGAGCGAGTTTTTGCGTAAAGTGTTAGAACCGTACATCGTAGTTCTTAACAGCCTACCCAAAATTGCACTAGGGCCTATAATTATCGTTTGGTTTGGTGCGGGAACGAAATCAATTATCTTTATGGCGGTTTTAATAACCATAATCGTAACGGTAATTACTATGCTAAACGGCTTTTTGGCAACCGAACAAACTAAAATACTTCTTATGCGGTCGCTTGGGGCAAGTAAACTTCAAATGCTATATAAACTCGTACTGCCGTCGTCAATACCCACGTTTATATCTTGTTTGAAAATCAACGTTGGCATGGCGTGGATAGGCTCGATTATGGGCGAATACCTAGTTTCAAAACAAGGTATAGGCTACCTAATAGTCTACGGCGGTCAAGTGTTTAGGCTTGATTTAGTAATGGCAAGCACGATAATTCTTTGCGCCTTGGCAGGGCTTATGTACGCACTTGTTGCACTATTAGAAAAAATACTTATAAAAAAGAAATAAAAAAAAATGGGTTTTTCGCAAGGAAAACCCATTATTTTTTAGTTTTTAACCCTATTGTTGACAACGATTGTAAACTAATATAAAATATAAATATATAATATATACGGCGGTATAATATGACTACTAATTCTCTAAACGAACAAACCTTAGTTCTCGATTTGCACCTTGTCACAAAAAAGGTAACTTTACACGTTTATTCTTCAATGCTGTTAATAATTAACGTGGCTTTAATTATATTGCTACCCACTTTTTTTTCTAAATATCCAACCAGCACGTTATTTTACTTTACATATAATTTTTTCACTAATATATTTAACGGGATAATGCAAGAAACTTCCGTTTTTGCATATTTTTATCCTTTAATTTTTATTTTCTTATTAGTTTACTTAGTTATAATTTCTAAAAACCTTATATCACAACTAAAAATATTAGGCGGTATAAAACGAAACGACTTAACACCGTATTACAATAAACTTGATAAATCAGTAAATAATTATGGTTTAATTATAATTATTGCAACGTTTATAATTAGTTACGCTATCACTCAATTAGCAGTGCCTGTAACTATTATATCTTATCATAACGGCTTATTGATTATTACTATATCGATTTTCGAGTATATACTAAGAAATAAAGCAAATAGGTTAAACGTTTTAGTTAAGGCAAAATGTAAATAAAACAATGGGTTTTTCGCAAGGAAAACCCATTGTTTTTTAGTTTTGTAAAAGTTCTTTTATCGCCTTGATTTGTTTAGGGCTTGCATCAAAAAACTTAGCAAATTCCCTACGCGATTTTATATTTGATATAGACGATAGTTCGTATATAACGGCAGATAGCGCCTTTACGTCAACAATATCGTCAAGCACGCCTTTATCTATCGCTTTAAGATATAACGCCTCTGCGCTAGTTTTAAGGGGCAAAAGGTCCTTTTCAAGTGGGGCTAGTTTTGCAACTACGTAGGCGTACGCCTCGGTAAAGCGCTCGCTTTCAAACTCAGCGCTATGAATAATTATTTTTCTAAAAATATTACCAAACGTGCAAGGCGTTTCACCGCTAGTGTTAGACGCAACTAAATACCCTATTATTCCCGACTTTACCCTATCGTAAACGTTGAGAGATAGTAGCATTTTTTTCATAATTTGGGTAGCTTTTTCCGTTGCTAGTTCGCCAAGCAAGGTAATAATGGTTGATTGAATTTGATAAGAACTCGTTGAAAAAGCGTAGTTAGATAGTTCGTAAATCTCGTTTTCTTGCGACAGTTTGTCTTGGGTAGATAGTTTCATTAAACTGCTAATTTTTTTAATTAGAGCGTGTCGGTCGCCAACGTGTAGGTCAAAAGAATATTCTAGTTCAAGAAAGTTTTCATCTCTATCTTCTTTGCAAAATTTAATATAACTTTTAGCAACGTAAGAACGGTTTATTTTATATACCTTTTCAAACGTTTCTTCGGCTTTATCAAAGCGTTTAAGGTTGTAGTTCATAATGCCGTAAACAAGTAGCATTGACGTATCGTACGGGCAAAGTTTAAGGTATTTTTCGGCAAAGGTTATAGCCGTTTGATGCATGCCCTTTTCGGCGTACACAACCGCAACTTTATACAAATCTTCTTCGCTTTCAACGTTCATTTTACTTAAAAGGTTTAAGTAATAATCAACCTTTTCTTCGTTTTGGGTTGAGTGAAACATCGATATTGCGTTGCAAATCGCCACCGCTTTTTTTTCAAGCGAGATAGACTTTTCAATATCCAAGGTTGCCCCTGCAATATCGCCTAAAAAGTATTTTGCGATAGATTTAGTTATTAGCGCGGTAGGATAGTCTTTTGAAGTTTCGGGGATAACCGATAGCATTTCAACACACTTATCGTACTCGTTTACCCTAAGCGCGTCTTCCGCCTTTAATAAAAGATTAGTAAAGTCCGCCTTTTCATAGGGGTATGCTAGATAATAATTTTTATCTGCCGACAAAACGTCTTCATAAAACTCGGCGGTTACGCTAGAAAATTCGTAAATTGCCTTTTTGTTGTTTATGATTTGGCGGTTAAAGTAATAGCCTGCAACGTTTTTGTCTTGCATTTTGTAAAAACAAGCGCCCAAACCGTTATACGCTCTGCCGTAGAGTTTTTCGTTTTGGGTGCTACTTAAATACTTAAACCACTCTTCGCTCGAACGCGCATACTGTTTCATACAATAATAAATTTTAGCCCTAAGTGCATAAACGTTAAGTTTATCAAACTTAGGTAGCGTAAGCACGCTATCGGTTATTAGTAGCGCCGAAAGGTAATCTTTTTTATTTAGTTTTTTCTCTATTAGGCTAAGAAAAGCCTTTTCGTCGCGCGGGGCGGTGTAAATTTCAGCCATTTTATTTATCGAACAGTTTATCTATTTTTTCCTTATCGTACACGTATTTTTTATCACAGTACTGGCACTCTACTTTAACTTCGCCTTGCTCGTTTATTATGTCGTAGAGTTCGTCCTTTCCGAGCGAAATCATAAGCGAGTCTATATAATCACTTGAACATATGCACTTATATTCGGCGTTTCTTTCAGTAAAATAGTAACCCGAAAAATGCTCTTTTGCAATTCCTTTTGCGGTAAGTTTTTGTATTTGGGCGCTAATATCTTGATATTTTAGTATTATATCTTGCGCGCGCTTTGCGGTTTCGTCATCACACCCGGGGAGCGCTTGCATTACTATACCGCCTGCGGATAAACACTTTCCGTCACTTCCCATAAGTACGCCTAGCGCCATAGCGGTAGGCTCTTGCTCGGAAACGGTGTAGTAAAAGGCAAAGTCTTCGGCAAGTTCTCCACTAATTATTTCGCACGAGCCCGTGTACGGCTCTTTAAGCCCCATACTTCTACAAACGGTAATTCTGCCCTTTCCTACGCAACCTTTAACGTCTAACTTACCTTTTTCGTTGAGCGGAAGAGTTGCCGACGGGTTGTCAATATACCCCCTAACTCTAAGCGAACTGTCAACGCTGACGATAACGTGACCGCCAACCCCGTCACCACACACGGAAACGGAAAGTTTATCTCCTTCGTTTTTTAGGTTTGACGCCATAAAAAGTGACGCCGTCATCGTCCTACCAAGCGTTGCGGCAGTTAACGGCGTAAGATTATGATATTTAATTGCCTCGTTTACTATATCGGTAGTTTCTAAAATGGATAGAGAAATCTTACCGTCAAAAAGTAAAGTTTTATAAATTTTTCCCATATCAAATTTTTCTTGCTAAAAATACTGCGCGTTGCGTAGTTGAAGTTAATTCTTCTCCAAACGCGCCCGTTATAGATATTACTTCAAACGAATTTGATTTTAGCGCGCTAGATAAAAATTCTATATCGTGCGCGTACTCAACCTGCTGTTCGTCGTATCGCTTATAAAAGTCCCCAATCTTTTCAAAAAAGGATAAATTCATATTGAGCGACTTTGTTTCACTATCGTAATCACTAAGCCAAACGTAGGATAACTCTTCATCGTCCGACCCGTACATATTGCCGTTTAGAACGGTTGAAAGTTTGTACTCGGTCGACACGTCAAACAAGAGTATTCCGCCCTTTTTTAAGCACTTTGAAAAGGCTGAAAAGGTTTTAGAAACGTCCTTTTGCGGTATGTAATTTAACCCGTCGTTTACTAGGGTTATAAAGTCTAACTTTTCAAGGGTTTTAAGGGTGCGCATATCCGCTTTAAGATAGTTAATATTTAAGTTTTCTTTAACGGATAGGTCTTTCGCGATGGATAACATTTCTTGCGAAATATCAACGCCAACCACCTTATAGCCCGCTTTTTTGAGTTTGCGGGTAAATATGCCCGTGCCTGCGCCAACGTCGTACCCCGTGCCGAAACTAAGGCTATTTTTAACGACGGATAGCATATAATCTGTCCACCCGTCGTAATCTTTATCAAGTATCAAGTCTTGATAGTATTTAGATAAATTTTTGTAAATCATTACTTTTTACTCTTTTTGTTAGAAGGCTTTTCAGGGGCTACTTCACTCTCTTCAAAGTCTTTCATAATTTGGTCGATATCTTCTTTATCGGAAACTTCTTTGCCGTGTTCTTCGGCGTAGCGGTCGCTATCTTCCATCATAAGTTTTTTACTTTCTTCAAGGCGTAAAAGGTCGGCTCTTGAATAACTTTCAGGAAGCGTTGCAATCTCAATTTCGGTATCTGTAATAGGCTTAATTGCCTTGTCGCCAAATAACTTTTTCTTTTTGTAAACGAATTCTTCGGGCTCGGAACTTGCCGTCTTTTTATAAATACCGCGGTACTTTTTAGCGCCCTTAACGTTGTCGTTAATAACTTGGTCGAATACCCATTGAGAATAGTTCGTCCAAACGAGTAAAAATATCGATATCGCCATAAACACGATAAGGACTAGCCCAAGCGCAAAGAATATTGACGAAATTTCAGTAAAGAGTAACCCGAACGGCAAAAGACCAAGTAGCGCGAAGAAAGCGTTTATCGGTAAAAAGCCGATTGCGAGTAAGAAAGAGTTTTGGATAAAGCCAAAGAAAGTGTGTTTGTAAGTTACGCCCATAGTGAGCATATAAAGGTAAGTTATAATTACGACAACCATTATAACGTAACTTAAAATTTTAATAATGGTAAATAACCAAGTAAGATTAGTTTTAAGTGCTATTTGAACGTTGCATAAATCTATCGTTAACACTGTTATTGCAAAGAAGAAAACAAATAGTAGCGTTGCTCTTAAAGCGATAAGATAGTTCTTTTTAACGCCTTGCCAGAAGTCAGCAGTTACGAAAACACCCTCCGTCCACACAAGGTTACGCATAACGTAAAAGCCACCTGCAATTCCTACCGAGAATAAAAACGAGCAAATAAAAAGCAGTATGAAAAAAGTAACGTTTGCGCTAAACGTAATGTTTTCGGGAACGCCTAGTAAAGCAGTACTTGGTATAGCGGGATAGCCTATACCTAAATTTTGCGAAAAGTCCGCCCCCATAGCACTAGATTGTATCATTGCAAAGCGGAAATATAAAAGTAAAAATAGCGGAAAGATAAATAAAAAAACGAGTAAATTTATCTTTAATAGTTTTAAGGTGTTCGTTGAAAATAATTCCCACCCAAGTTGCCACCTGTTTGACGGCAAGGTTTTTCTAGCGTAGTCTTCCGAGCGTTCAGGCCCTTCAACTAGCCTTGTAAATATTCCTTTTTTCTTTTTAGCCATAATAACCTATTATATAATAATTTATTTATTATATATATAATATACCGTTTGCGATTTTTTTTCAATCTTTTTAAGCGATATTTTTATCCCAACTTAAAATATCGCCCTATCAACTCAGTTTTCACAGTAATTTCAAATTAAAAAACGGAGCAAGCGCTCCGTTTTTTCACATTATGGTTTCTATGTAGTTAACGTATTCAAGTTCACTAAGTACGCTAACGATTTCATCGTGCGTTTTACACTCGCGAAGTTCTTTTGAAACGATAGTTAGCGCAACCGAATAAACGCCCAACCCAGAATTAGCGTACGCTGGGTTAATTTCGATATCGTCAATTCTAAGACCTAATCTTCTTATCGTTTCATTAAACTCTTGAAGGTGGTTTTTGCCTTTGAGTTCAAGGTGAATTTCAAAGTGGTTAGAACGCATTTTGAAATATTCTTCAAGTCGTGGAAATGCCGCTATGCAAATAAAGTATACTACGTAACTTATAAGCGCAACCGAGTAAAGTTCAAAACCGATAAATATCGAAATTATACTCGTACCCCAAAGCGCAACCGAAGTAGTTACGCCTTTAAGTTGGTTTTTAGAACTGTATAAAATCGTATTAGAACTAAGTATTGCTATACCGATAACGGTAGCACCCGTTATAAAGGAAAATGAAACGTCAAACGTTGCGATAATATACTCGTCACACATTGACGCTAAGACCGATACAAGTGCAACTAGTACGAAAGTTCTAACGCCTGCCGCATGGCGCTTAGTTGCCCTTTCAACACCCGTTATCATAGCAAGCACGAAAGCAAGCACTACTTTTAATAAAACTGCACCTATTCCAAAGCCCGTTGACCACTCGCCTAATAATTTTACTAAAATATCTTCCATATCTATCTCCTATTTTTGAAATTTTTATTGCGGTTATATAGCGTTATAGGTTCTTCATCTTCAAGTTCCATAAACGCTTCTTCGCTATCAGATCTATAATAATCGCTGTCTTTTATCTCTTGTTTAATGTCGTTAAGTTTTTTAATTAAATCTTCGTGACGCTGACGTTTTGAAAACCCTTCGTCAACCACGGTTGCTTGTGCGTGATACGAACCCGATTTATTAAGAGCAAAGTCTGCAAGTAACGGCCCGAATATTTCACATATAAGCCCAACTGAAATGATAATCGTTTTAACGGTATTGCCGTCACTTCCCACAAGGTAGCGCGACGCCAAGTCCGCAAGACCTATTGCAATTCCCGCCTGCGGAATAAGTGCAAGCCCGAAATAGTTCTTAAACTCCTTAGGTTTTTTCATAAGTTTGCACCCTATGTACGAACCGCCGTATTTACCAAGCATTTGTACGATTATAAAGAATATGCAAAGCACGATAAGTGGCAGTGCCGTTACAGACGAATTATCCACAAACAACGCGCCTATATCGAAGTTCAAGCCCGAACGCACGAAGTAAATCAAAAGTATAGGCGGGCTAAAATATCTAATTTGCTTAAAGAGTTTTTCGTCCCCCGATACGTTTATGTAAACCATACCCATTATCATACAACCAAGCAGTGGCGACACACCTATCGCCGAGCCTACGCCACAGAGTAAAACTAATAGCGCAATAGATACTATAAGCCTATTGTCGTTGGAGCGCTTGGTCATCAAAAGTTTCAATATAAAGCCCGAAATCACACCTAAAACCATCATTACAAGGTTTAGAAGTATCGGCGTTAACACGTTTTTTACCGTTACGCTACCAAGCGTTAAGCCGGTTGCAAGCGAAATTGCTATCGAGAAAAATATAAGCCCTAAAATATCGTTGCAAGCAATTACTGAAAGCAAGTTATCAACGAAATCACCCTTAGCATCTTTTTGCCTTATCGTCATAGCGGTAGACACCGGCGACACCACGAACGAAATAGACGCTAGTATTATAGAAACCGCTAAATTTAGCCCGAAAACGAAATAGCAAAGCGAAAAGATTAAAACGGTTGTAACGGCAATTCCCATTAAGGTTATAACCGTAACGCTTTTAATATTCTTTTTAACAACTCCCACTTTGAAAAACTCGCCTATCCCAAACGATATAAAAGCAAGGGCTATATCGGATATAAACCCCATACCGCCTATTACGGTTTGCGGAATTAAGTTTAAGCAAAACGGACCTATAATTACGCCCGTTGCAACGTAAGCCGTAACGTTAGGCAGTTTTAATAGTTTAGTTATTCGCGTGGCGAAAAACCCTAAAAACAGTATTAGGGATATAGATATAATTATAACCGCCACCGACGAGTAGCCCAATTGTTCGTAAAGTTTATTAAGCATCGTTACCTATTTTACAGTTTTTGCGCTTATAATATTCGCGCCGTAAACGTTTTCCTTTATAATATCGCCAGTTTTTACCGGTAAAGTGCAAGTTATAGAGTTTATAACTTGCATAACCTTATACATATCTTTTTTACTAACGGGTTTATCCGTTTTTACGGGAATTACCTCACCAGACGCCGTTTTTACCGTTGAAGTTACCACCCTTTTAGGGTCAACCACTTCGTTTTCAGCGTAAAGTTTACCACGCGGACAAGAATAGCCGAAAAACTCTTTATTCCCGCCCTTTTCTTCTACGGTAATTTTACAGCCCATAGGGCATTCAACACACGTAAGTTCCATTATAATTCTCCCTTTACAGATACGGTTATATCACCGCTTAAACCGCTTAGTTTATCTTGTAATATTAGCGCCGTTTCCATTTCACCGGGAACGCAAATTTTCTTCTTTTTTTGAAGTATTATCTTTCCGCCACACTCAACTAAAACCGTGCAGTTTTTAATAACCTTGTTAACTCTAAAAAACACTTTGACGTTTTCAGTTGCCTTTTTATTTATCCTTTGCGGTAGAGTGTAACTAACGTTATCTCCGCAAATGGTGTTTACAACTTCTCTATCAACCTTGCCGTTTTTAACGAATAGCGCTGCGGACTTACCTGCGATTTCGGCTTCTTCCGAAACAAAATCTACAAGGTCGTGAACTTGAAGTACGTTTCCGCACGCAAATACACCTTCAACGCTCGTTTCACGGTTTTCGTAAACGACTGCGCCTTTGGTTTTAGGCGATAGTTCTACCCCGCACGTTTTAGAAAGTTCGTTTTCGGGTATCAAGCCTACTGAAAATAACACGGTATCGCAGTCAAAATGAACTTCCGTTCCCTTTATAGGTTTACGGTTTTCGTCAACTTTCGCAATTACTACGCCCGTTACCCTTTTATCGCCTTCAATTTTAACTATCGTGTGGTTGAGATACAAGGGGATATCAAAATCGTCTAAACACTGAACGATATTGCGTTTAAGCCCAGACGAGTGTGGCATTATCTCGCACACGGCGTGAACTTTTGCGCCTTCAAGCGTCATACGCCTTGCCATTATAAGCCCGATATCGCCAGAACCTAGTATAACTACGCTTTTCCCAGGCATATAACCTAAAATATTTACGTATTTTTGAGCCGTGCCCGCCGAGTATACACCTGCGGGGCGAGTTCCTGCAACGTTAAGTGCGCCCCTACTTCTTTCACGGCAACCCATTGATAAAATAATTGCCTTACCGCTAACGGTAAACACACCGTTATCACTGTTAATTGCGGTAACTTTTTTATCACTTGACACCGAAAGCACGGTAGTTTCGGTTAAATACTTAATATTTCTTTTTATAACCCCGTCGATAAACCTTTCGGCGTATTCGGGGCCGGTTAAACTTTCTTTGAACCTTGCAAGACCAAAACCGTTGTGGATACACTGGTTAAGTATACCGCCAAGTTCCTTTTCTCTTTCTAATATTAAAATGTCTTTTACGCCGTTATCGTAGCACGATATGGCTGCGGCAAGCCCGGCAGGGCCACCACCTATAATTATCACGTCGTAACTATTCATTTCGTTTTACCTACCAAAAGTTTTGACTCGTTACCACTTTTAGTAACTTCGGTTATAGGAATATTTAATTCTCTTGCAATAATCTCGGCAACGTGCGGTTGGCAAAAACCACCTTGGCATCTGCCCATACCAGCGCGAACTCTTCTTTTAACCCCGTCGACCGTGGTGGCTTTGGGATTTTCGTGTATCGCTCTTACGATTTCGCCTTCGGTTATCTCTTCGCACCTACATACGATTTTGCCGTAGCGCTTATCTTTACTTATTATTTCGTTCTTTTCTTCTATCGTTAAATTCTTGAAAAAGTAATCGGGTTTTCTAACGCCGTTGAAATTCTTATTTATATTAAGCGTTAAAATTTTAGAAACCAACTCTTCAACCACGTATTTTCCTATTGCGGGAGCAGAAGTCAACCCCGGTGACTCAATACCGGCAACGTTTATAAGGTTTTTAACTAGTTTACTTTCTTCAATTATAAAGTCGTGCTTATCTGAATACGCTCTTACCCCCGAAAACGAAGTTATCGTGTTATAAAACGGTACGTTTTTACACATTTCACTTGCCGTTTTTTGAACGAACGAAAGCCCGTTTTCACTAGTACTCGTATCTCCGCTGTCAACGAGTTCCGCGGTAGGTCCAAGTAAAATATTCCCGTCAACCGTTTGGGTAACGAGTATGCCTTTACCCTTTTCGGTAGGCGTTTTGAATATGGTGTGGGATACGAAATCTCCACTCTCTCTATCAAGTAAAATATATTCGCCCTTTCTTCCGCCAACTTCAAAACTATCGTCGCCAAAAAGTTTAGAAACTTTACCGCTATTAAGCCCTGCGCAGTTTATAACTATTTTTGTCTCTATCACTTCGCCGTTTTTAGAGTATACCTTAAAGCCACCGCCTAATTTTTCAACTTTATCAACTTCAAAGTTAAGATAAAGTTTAGCGCCGTTATCCATAGCGTTTCCGATAGATGCAATAGTTAGTTCATACGGGCAAACTATACCGCCCGTTTTAGCGTATAACGCGCCAACCGCGTTACTTTGAATATTAGGCTCTAATTTATTAAGTTCTTCTCTATCTATTATATAAAGGTCTGAAACGCCGTTATTCTCTCCGCGAGATTTTAGTTCTTTAAGCGTTTCAAGTTCGCTTTCAGAAAACGCAACTACGAGCGAGCCGTTATTTCTATACTTAACGCCAAGGTCGCCTGCGTAACTTGCCATCATAGAATTACCTAAAACGTTGAACTTTGCCTTGTTAGTTCCAACCTTTGCGTCGTACCCGGCGTGAACGATACCGCTATTTGCCTTGCTTTGCCCCATAGCAACGTCACTTTCCTTTTCTACAATACAAACGTTTAAGTTATATTTAGTTAACTCTCTTATGATAGCGCCACCTATAACGCCACCACCTATAACAACTACGTCAAACATATATCACCTAATTACAAAATTATTATTGACAATTTTTATATTTGAAATTATACTATAAATAGTCAAAGTAATCAATATTTAATTGAAATATTTTATAATTTTGGCGCAAATATTGACTTTTGGTCAAAATAAACTGCTCATTTGAGCAAAATGGTTAGTTATGAGCGATATTCAAGAGAAAGAAATTTTAACACTTATTCAAGACAAACAAGTTTTAACGGTTGAAGAACTATCTAAAACGCTATATATTAGCCCTTCAACGGTTAGGCGAAAACTTCAAAAACTTCAAAACAAAGGTCTAGTTATTAGAACGCGCGGTGGCGCAAAGATTAACGACGCGAGCAATTTCTTGCCTAGTTTTTCATTTCGCACCCACCAAAACAGTTTAGAAAAGAAAAAGATTGCCTTATCGGCAACCAAACTCATAAAAAACGGTGACGTTATTTTTTTAGACGGGTCTACTTCCGCATTTTTCATAGGCGAATACCTTGCTGGGTTTAAGGACATTAAAGTTATAACTAACGGGATAGACACTTTGTCTCTCCTTGCTAAAAACGGCATACTAGCCTACTCAACTGGCGGTGTAATTTTGAAAAACAACAACTCCGTACTAGTTGGCGAGCACGCTATTTCTATGATAGAAAAATACCATGCCGACGTGACGTTTTTTTCAGCCGCGTCAATCACGGCGGACGGAAAGATTTACGACATTTTCGAAGAAGAAAACCCCGTGCGCCTTGCAATGCTTAAAAACTCTACTAAAAAAGTGTTTTTATCAGACAGCACTAAGTTTGGTAAAATTTCGCCCTATTACATTTGCACGGTAAACGATATCGATTATATAGTTACCGATAAAGACGTGTCAAACTCCTTTACCTTTGATAAAATACCTGAAATCGTTTATTAAAAAAACTGCCTTATAGGGCAGTTTTTTATTATTCTCCGTCAAAAAGTGGAGTTGAAAAATATCTTTCAGCAGTATCTGGTAAAACGGTTACAACCGTTTTCCCTTTACCTAAAACCTTTGCAAGTTTTATAGCGGCAGCAACGTTCGTGCCCGACGAAATACCACACATAATACCTTCAAACCTTGCTAAGTCCTTTGAAGTTTGAAGTGCCTCTTCGTCTGAAACTATGCAAATATCTTCATAAATAGACGTGTTGAGAACGGGTGGAATAAGCCCGTCACCTATACCCATTTGGATATGAGCACTAACCGTGCCTCCTGCGAGTATTGCGGCGTTTTCGGGCTCAACAGCCCAAATCTTAATGTCTGGGTTTTGCGCCTTTAACACTTCACCTATTCCTGTTATAGTACCGCCCGTGCCTATACCCGAACAAAAGCCGTGGATAGGCCCTGCAACTTGTTCAAGTATTTCAAGCCCCGTGTGGTGGCGATGAACGGTTGGGTTTGCCTGATTTTCAAACTGTTGTGGAACGAATACGTTAGGATCGTCTTTTTGCATTTGCATAGCGGTTTTTAAGCATTTATCAATACACTCACCGATATTGCCTTCGTCGTGTATAACTATAACTTCCGCACCGTAATGGCGAACGAGTTTACGCCTTTCTTCACTAACGGAATCCGGCATAATAATTATAGTTTTATAGCCTTTAACCGCTCCAACGAGCGCAAGCCCTATACCTTGGTTGCCACTAGTAGGCTCAACGATAATAGAGTTTTTATTTAAAAGACCACGCCTTTCCGCGTCAACTATCATATTGTAAGCGGTACGAGTTTTAATCGAGCCACCTACGTTAAGCCCTTCGAACTTAACAAGTATTTCCGCCCCGTTTGGGTCTGCAATTTTATTAAGCCTAATAATCGGGGTGTGCCCGATGGCTTGTAAAACGTCACTATATATCATATTATCATAATACTATAAAACTTTTATTTTTGCAATTAAAAACAGCCTTTTACGGCTGTTTTTGTTCTTTTAGTTTTTTTACTACTTCGTCCACCACGATTTTGATTTGCTTTTTATTTTCTTCTAAATCAAACTTACCGTCTTGACAGTCCTTTTCAAAAGCCCTAATCTTATTTATACCGTCGGTAAACGCTCTTTTAATTTCGCTAACTTCGTGAAGAAGTTGGGTATTACAAAAACTTCTTGAAAGTATTGCCATTGACGAGCCTAATCTATAATGCTCTTTTATAACCATTTCGGCAGGAACTAAGCCCTTTCCAAGCGACGCAATACCGCCAAATCCGTACGGAACGCCCTTTTCTTTGATTTTACTAATTATTTTGTCTACCGTGCCGTCAACGAGCGGTTCAAACATAAAGTCTTGCTTGTATCCAAGGCTTAAATCGTTAAGACCGATATGAATTTTATCAATACCGTCAATCGCTAAGATTTGGTCTAAATTCTCTACCGCTTCGGGAGTTTCTAAAAGTAATATAGTTTTTACCCTACCGTCAACCGCCGATATAAACCTTTGAACTTCCATCGCAGTTTTGAAATATGGTAGCATTATATAGTCAGCACCTGCTTTTATAACGCTTTCAATCTCGTCTTCTGTGGACAAGTACTCGTCGGTCGCATCGTGAATACTGTTACACCTTACTAAAACTTTGGAGTTTTTAACAGCGCTTTTTACGTTTTTAACGTCAAGCACGTCGTGATGGTTTTTAACGGTGTTGCCTTTTTGACGATCTTCTTTACCTATATATTCCATATCGACAAAGATATAATCAACCCCAGCCTCGTCCGCCACTTTTGCAACGGTAGGATTGTTGGTTATGTACATAAGTTCAAGGTTTTTATTGTCAACAACGGTAGCGCCTTTATTTTCGTTATTAGCGCCCGCAAAAACCTTACCTATCGTCATAAAAATAATTTTTAGATCAAGAAGTAACGATACGTTTTCAACGTAGTAAACGTTTAGTCTTATGCGCTTATTCCACTCAACTTCTCTTCTGCCGTTAACTTGCGCCCAACCGGTAATGCCCGGCCTTACGTCAAACATTTTAAGTTGTTCTTTGGTGTACTTATCGTAAGTCCACGGGTGATAAGTTAAAGGCGGTCTTGGTCCGATAAAACTCATGTGCCCGAATAACACGTTGAAAAATTGCGGAAGTTCATCTAGCGACGTTGCTCTTAAAAACTTACCGACTTTGGTAACGCGAGTATCAGATTTATTAGAATACACCCCGCTACCCGTCTTTTCAGCGCCTACGCACATTGACCTAAATTTGTAAATATTAAATACTTTTCCTTTTTTTCCTATGCGTTGTTGCTTAAATATAACGGGGCCCTTGCTATCTAGTTTGATTGCAACCGCTAAAATTAAAAGTATTGGCGATAGTACTATTATGCCAAGTAGCGAAAATAGTATATCAAAAAATCTTTTGAAAAAACACCTATACACAACACACCTAAAAAGTTGTTTTTAATGGAGCGAACGATGGGAATCGAACCCACAACAACGGCTTGGGAAGCCGTAGTTTTACCACTAAACTACGTTCGCATAATTTAATAACGTAATTATTATATAATATAAATACAAATTTTTCAAGGGGGTTTGTAAAAAATGTGTACGATTTTTGACTATTTTTTGAAAAAAATGCCAAATTTTAATAAATTTTTAATACGTACTAAAAAAAATTAAACACCTCCGCTGTCGGCGGAGGTGTTTATCTTACTTTTTAATCTTAGAAACGTCAAACGGGGTTGACTGATAAACGAAGTAATTAAGCCAGTTATAAAACAGCAAATTAGCGTGCGAACGCCAAGTAACTAGCGGTGGCAAACTGTCGTTATCTAAGGGGAAATAATTTTTAGGAACGCTTGGGTTAAGACCTGCAAGTTTATCCCTTTCATACTCTTTTTTAAGAGTGTCGGCGTCGTATTCAGAATGCCCCGTTATAAACACTTGCGAGTTATCAGTCGACTTTATAAGGTAAACGCCAGCCTCGTCAGACTCAGATAAAACTTTTAGGTTTTTTATCGAGTAAATTTCTTCTCTATCAATACCGCTGTGGCGAGAATGCGGAGCAAAAAACTCGTCGTCAAACCCCCTAACAAGCATTGACTTTTTATCCACGATTTTGTGCTTATAAACGCCTGAAAGTTTTTCGCTAAGCATTATCTTTTTAACGCCGTAGAAATGATACAAGCCCGCCTGAGCACCCCAGCATATGAACACCGTGCTGTGAACGTTAGTTTTCGTCCAGTCAAAAATCTCAGTTAGTTCTTGCCAGTAATCAACCTTTTCAAAGTCAAGTTGTTCTACGGGTGCACCCGTTATCACCATACCGTCAAACTTCTCGTCCTTAATCTCGTCAAACGTTTTATAAAAGGCTATCATATGCTCTTTCGACGTGTTTTTCGACTCGTGCGACGAAGTTTTTAGGAGTGTTAATTCAACCTGCAAAGGCGTGTTACCAAGTAGCCTTGAAAACTGCGTTTCGGTAACGATTTTAGTAGGCATTAAATTAAGAAGTACTATTTTAAGCGGTCTTATATCCTGAGTTTCCGCCCTAAACTCGTTCATAACGAATATATTTTCGTTTAGAAGTTGTTCGGCAGCCGGTAGACCGTTTGGAATTTTAATTGGCATAACTGCTCCTTAGATATTGTCTAGCGCTTGTTTTATATCGTTTATTAAATCGGTTGCGCTCTCTATTCCGCACGAGAACCTTATAAGTTCAGGCGAAATACCAGCGTTTTTGAGTTGCTCGTCACTGAGTTGACGGTGAGTGGCGTTAGCGGGGTGTAAAACGCAAGTTCTAGCGTCGGCAACGTGAGTTTCAATCGCTGCAAGTTTTAAGTTTTTCATAAACTTTTCAGCGGCTTTTCTGCCACCTTTTACACCAAAACTTACTACACCGCACGTGCCGTTAGGCATATATTTTTGAGCAAGGTCGTAGTACTTATCGCCTTTAAGACCGGGGTAAATTACCCAGTCAATTCTATCGTCAGAACTCAAATATTCAGCCACCTTTAAGCCGTTTTCAGCGTGCTTAGGCATACGAACGTGTAAACTTTCTAAACCTAAGTTTATATAGTACGCGCTTTGCGGAGATTGAGTGCAACCAAAATCTCTCATAAGTTGAGCGGTGGCTTTGGTGATAAACGCGCCTTCGAGCCCAAACTTTTCAGCGTAAACGATACCGTGATAACTATCGTCAGGCGTGGTAAGACCTGGGAATTTATCTTTGTATTTAAGCCAGTCGAACTTGCCCGCGTCAACTATACAACCACCTACCGTCGATGCGTGCCCGTCCATATACTTAGTGGTAGCGTGAGTTACAATATCTGCACCCCACTCGAACGGACGGCAAAAATAAGGCGTTGGGAAGGTGTTGTCAACAATGAGTGGAACGCCGTTTTTATGAGCAACGCGCGCAAACTTTTCAATATCTAAAACGTGAAGTGTGGGGTTAGCGATAGTTTCGCCAAAAATTGCCTTGGTGTTAGGTCTTATCGCGTTTTGGATTTCTTCTTCGCTTGCGTCGGGCGAAACGAAGGTAAAATCAATACCCATCTTTTTCATAGTAACGTTGAAAAGATTAAACGTACCGCCGTAAATTGATGCAGACGATACAATATGGTCGCCCGCGTTTGCAATATTAAATACCGCAAAGAAGTTCGCCGATTGACCAGACGACGTAAGCATCGCTGCCGTACCGCCTTCTAACGCGCAAATTTTAGCGGCAACGTAGTCACAAGTTGGGTTTTGAAGCCTTGAATAGAAATAACCGCTTGCTTCAAGGTCAAAAAGTTTGCCCATATCTTCGCTAGTATCGTACTTAAAGGTAGTGCTTTGGTAAATAGGAATTTCTCTCGGCTCACCGTTTTTAGGGGTGTAGCCCGCTTGAACGCATTTGGTTTCAATATCGTAATTTTTCATATAGTCTCCTTATTTAGGCAAGGTTTTAATAACATTTACTTGCCAAGGCGGTAATTCGCCTATTAAAAGCGCTCGGAACGATTTGCTCCGAGCGATTTCATTTAAGATAAAACACCCGAAATCGAGTATTTATTACATTTTTTCAAGAAGTTTAAGGTCAACGCCCTTTTCAGAAATCTTAATAATTTCAACTTTAACGGTATCGCCTATTGATAAAACTTCTTCAACGCTGTTAATTCTTTCTTTGCTCATTTTAGAAATGTGTATCATACCGTCTTTACCGGGGGCAAGTTCACAGAAAGCGCCAACTTTTGGTAAAATTCTAACTACGGTAGAAATAAACATATCGCCAACTTCTAAATCTCTAACGATAGCGGTGATAATTGCCTTTGCTTTATTAGCGTTTTCCATATCTTCGCCGTAAGTTGCAATAAATACCTTACCGTCGTCGTTAATGTCGATTTTAACACCCGTTTCGTCAATGATTTTGTTAATCGTTTTACCGCCCGAACCGATAACGTCTTTAATCTTATCAGGGTCGATATTAAACGAAATAATCTTGGGCGCGTACTTAGAAAGTTCAGCGCTAACTTCGGGGATACATTCAAGCATTTTGTTGAGAATATGTTGTCTACCCTCGTTTGCTTGTTTGATTGCTTGGCGTAAAATAGCCTCGTCAATACCCTTAATTTTAATATCCATTTGAATTGCGGTAATACCTTTTGTAGTACCTGCAACCTTAAAGTCCATATCGCCAAGGAAGTCTTCTAAACCTTGAATATCGCTCATAACCGAAACTTTGCCGGACTCAACGTCTTTAATAAGACCCATAGCGATACCTGCAACGGGGCGTTTAATAGGAACGCCAGCGTCCATAAGCGCCATAGTAGAACCGCAAACCGAACCTTGCGAAGTAGAACCGTTTGACGACAATACTTCCGAAACGAGCCTTATAGCATAGGGGAACTCTTCTTCACTAGGAATAACGGGTTCAAGCGCTCTTTCAGCAAGTGCGCCGTGGCCAATTTCACGACGACCGGGGCTTCTAAGCGGTTTTGCTTCGCCAGACGCATATCCCGGCATATTGTAGTGATGCATATAGCGTTTAGAAACTTCTTCGTCTAAACCTTCGAGTTTTTGAACTTCCGAAATAGTGCCTAAGGTACAAGTGGTTAATACTTGGGTTTGTCCACGCGTAAATACGCCCGAGCCGTGAACTCTTGGAAGAACGCCGTGTTCACACCAAATAGGTCTAATTTCAGTTAACGATCTACCGTCCGGTCTAACGCCGTTGTTGGTTATTTTTGCTCTTACCTTTTCTTTGGTGATGTAATATAAACTGTCTTTAATCTCTCTTGCCATATCGGGGAAGATGTCGGCAAAATGCTCTAAACAGTCTTTTTCAACTTCGTCTTGACGTTCTTGACGAACTTGCCTATCAAAAGTATCGAGCGCGTAGTCGAGTTTAGCGCCTGCGTACGCTCTAACTTCGTTATCGAGATCTTCGGGGATTTTGTATAAATCCATTTGGATTTTTTCTTTACCGCACGCTTTAACGATTTCTTCAATGAAAGCGCATTGACGCTTGATTTCTTCGTGACCGAACAAGATAGCCTTAATCATTTGCTCGTCTTCAATTTCATTAGCGCCTGCTTCAACCATCATAATCGCGTCTTTGGTGCCGGAAAGGTATAAACTGAGTTCGCTCTCTTCCCTACCTTTAACGTCAGGGTTTATAACGTATTCGCCGTTAACCATACCAACGTGAACCGAGCCCGTAGGACCTTGCCACGGAATATCCGAAATTGAAAGCGCGATAGAACTACCGAGCATAGCAATCGGTTCGGGTGAAATATCAACGTCAACGGATAATGCGGTAGCAACTACGGTAACGTCGTTAAAAATACCCTTGGGGAAAAGTGGGCGGATAGGTCTATCAATAAGTCTTGAAGTTAAAATAGCCTTGTCGCTCGCTCTACCTTCTCTCTTTTTGAAACCGCCGGGAATTTTACCAACGGCATACATCTTTTCTTCATAGTCCACGCTCAAAGGGAAGAAATCCATACCTTCTCTTGCAGTGGGAGCCATAGTAACGTTCACCATAACTACCGTTTCACCGCATCTAATAAGACACGAGCCGTTAGCCTGTTGAGCGTACTTACCTACTTCAACGGAAACTTCTCTTCCGCCGATTTCAGTTTTGAAAACCTTAAAATTTTCTAACATTTTACTCTCCTTAATATACTCTTTTACTCTGTAAAATTTTTACGCGTTTTGCGTAAAAACAGTAAATTTCAACGTGAAAAAACCGTTTCTTAAAATTGAAAAATGGGGAGTATAGTTATACACCCCCACATTTTATTATTTTCTAAGACCAAGTTTAGCAATAAGCGTTCTGTACGCTTCGATATCTTTCGATTTAAGATAGTCCAAAAGGCCCTTTCTCTTACCAACCATTTTCATAAGACCACGCCTACTGTGATTGTCTTTATGGTTTTGTTTAAGGTGTTCGTTAAGGTGGTTAATCCTTTCGGTTAAAAGTGCAACTTGAACTTCAACTGAGCCCGTGTCACCTTCGTGAGTTTTGTAAGTTTCAATGATACTTGTTTTTAATTCTTTTTCCATTTTTATTTATCCTCCGTTATGGAAATTATTACGCTTTAAGCCGAGCAAGGCGTAGAGTATTCGCTAAACCCAGCAAAAAGTCTACGATTATATTATCATATAATTTATAAAAAGGCAAACGTTTTTACTATATTAACCGAAAAACTTATTCTTTTCGTCGATTATTTTGTCAATTTTTTCAATATACGTTTTTATATCCTTTGGCGTGCCGTACCTTTCTATGCGGTTTTCACTAGCGTAAATCCTTTTAGAAACGGCGTTCGCTCCGCAGGCTGGGTTGTTAGAATTTTCTTCCATAATGTCAACGTTATATATACACTCGGTATTAGGCTTAGCGTACCCTACGTTTTCAAGGTTTTCCGCCGCGTACTTTTGGCGATACATATAATACGGCATATAGCCAGCCTTTTTTAGCGCGGTGTACGAATAATCTATCATTTGGTCGATAAAATCAACCTTTAACCTATCCGTTTCAGTTTTTAACTTAGCGCCTTTTTTAAGACACAGCGTGTGTACGGTTATATTGTCGGCATCTAGCGAAATAGCCGTGTCTATCGTGTTTTGAAAATCTTCAAAACTCTCCCCCGTTAGCCCGGCAATCACGTCGCAATTAACTAAAAAACCGTAACTCTTTACTAGATTAAACTTTTCAATAACGTCACTTGCCGTGTGTTTTCTACCGATAAGTTTAAGCGTTTTATCAGAAAAAGTTTGCGGGTTAACGCACACGCGCGTTACACCTAACTCTTTCATAA
Organism: Clostridia bacterium; assembly: GCA_017504795.1. Lineage (GTDB taxonomy): Bacteria > Bacillota > Clostridia > Christensenellales > Borkfalkiaceae > HGM11412. The sequence continues at coordinate 117,375 of JAFVQM010000002.1, forward strand.
TTTGAAGTTTTTCCCTTGTTATAACGTCAGGTCTACCAGCCTCTACGGTAAACTCGATATTAGGCGGAATTATATCCTTAACCGCCGATAAAATCTCTCTAAAATCGTCGTCAGATAAACACACGGGCGTGCCACCGCCAACGTACACGCTACGAACGTTTAATGCGCTACAAGGCAATGCTTTTATCTCTTTAATAAGCGCGTTTTTATACTCGGTTGCGTACTTACTTTTCCCTATCTCTTCTGAAATAAACGAACAGTATAAGCATCTTGACGGGCAAAACGGTATACCTATAAACAAGCCCGATTTTTCAGAATTTTTATCGTAAATTTTTTCTTGAACTTGTAAAATCTCTTTAACGAGTTTTATTTTTTTATCCGAAACTCCAAATACGCTAGAAAACTCGCTTTCAAAATTCTCGCCTAAGTCCCTTGCCATTTTAACGGGGCGAATACCCGTTAAAGCACCCCATTTAAGAGTGATGCCGAAATGGTTTGACAGCGCGCCGTATAAACACAACTTAGAAAAGCGCTTTTCGTAGCGCTTTTTGTCTAAAAAATCGGTATACGTGTGTTGATTTTTAGCGTTATAAACCTTGCCGTTTATCGTAACGGTATCTAAATACTCGCCATTATTTTCCGTTTGAGTATGGGTAATTTCAAGCCCTTCGCCCGTTGAAAACATATAAACGACTTCTTCAAGTTCTTTTTTGTAATCTTGTCTGTTAGTTTCAATCATAAGTAATACTTTATATAATTGTTTATAGGGTTTGACTGCCTTTCTTTTTCAGTAGTGGTTTTATTGCCGTGCCCGGGGTATAAAGTGCAACCGTCAAACTCTAAAAGCGCTTTTGCCGAACGGCATAAGGTAACAACGTCGCCACCAGGGAAATCTACCCTACCAAAACTGCCTTCAAACAAAACGTCCCCACAAAATAGCATATCGCCAACTTTATACGTTACACCGCCAACGGTGTGACCTGGGGTGTTTATAACTTCAACTTCTATCTCGCCAAATTTTAGCGTTTCACCGCCCGATAAGGCGGTTTTTACCTTAAAAGGCTTAACTTCCGAGCCAAACACGGCGGATAAATTAAGGTTGCCGTTATCAATCGCGGGCAGGTCTTTTTTAGAAACGTAAACGTCCGCTCCGCGCTCGTAGAACTTATACGTTCCTTTTATATGGTCAAAATGCGCGTGAGTTAGCAAAACGGCTTTTATATTAAAGCCGTTTTTAAGTTCTTCCATTAGCAAAAACCCCTCGTCGCCACCGATATCTATTGCGACGGCGTCACGACTAGTTTCGTCTACTAATATATAACAGTTAGTTGAAAGTTCCCCTAAGGGGTAAGTTAAAAGTTTCATTTTAGTTATTGTTTCTAAACACGTCTATAATGCTAGCGTCTTGACTGATTTGCTTAACGAAGGCATCAAGGTCTTCTTTCTTGTTTATTTTTAAGGTGATATCAACGATGGCTACGTGCTTTTTATTATCAACCCTACCGTTGATTGCAAGTATGAACATATTATATTTTGAACAAGCGTTAGACACGAGCGCCAAAACGCTAGCGTCTTCTATTGCGGTTATTCTTAAACTTACGGTATAACCGTCGTCACCGACCTTACCCGTCCAACTCGCTTCCAAAAATCTTCCAGGGTCTTCAACTTTCATATTCGGGCAGTCGCACCTATGAACTACAACGCCCCTACCCCTTGAAACGAAACCTAAAATTTTATCGCCGGGAACGGGGTTACAACACCTTGCAAATCTAATAAGCAACCCGTCTACCCCCTTAATCATAACGTCACCCGTAGAGTGAACGACTTTCGACGTTATTCCCGTAGGATAGTGATTTAATTTCGGGCGGTGTTCTTTATTGTGGTAATCAATGAGTTTAACTAGTATTTGGTTAACCGTTACCGCGCCAGAACCCACTGCTATATACATTTCGTCTTGCCCCGAAAAAGAAAGTTTTTCAGAGAGTTTATTAAAGTTTTCTTTGGATAAAAGTTCGCCAAAGTTATAGCCTTTGTTCTTAGCCTCGGCTTCGAGCATTTGCTTGCCGAGTTTAATCATATCGTCAGCCTTTTCCTTTTTGTAAAAGGCTTTAATCTTAGCGCGCGCAGCGTTGGTTTTTACAAACTTCAACCAGTCCCACGACGGGCCGTTACTAGTATTTGACGTTATAATTTCAACGATATCGCCAACCTTTAACACGGTGGTTAAAGGAACCATTTTGCCGTTAACTCTCGCGCCTACGCAACGGTTACCAACCGCCGTGTGTATGCGGTAAGCAAAGTCTACGGGCGTACTGTCTTTAACTAGCGATATAACTTCGCCCTTTGGCGTAAATACTAAAAGTTCGCTGTTATATATGTCGCCTTTTAGCGATTCAAGGAAGTCCTTACTGTCTTTAAGACCGCCTTGCCACTCCATAACTTCCCTAATCCACGAAAGCCTTTTATCAAAGTTGTCGGCGGAATTTTTCTTTTCTTTATATTGCCAGTGCGCCGCGATACCGTATTCGGCGGTATTGTTCATTTCGTAAGTTCTTATTTGTATTTCGAAAATTTTACCGAACGAAGTTACTACCGTAGTATGCAAACTCTGGTACATATTTTCCTTGGGAATTGCTATATAGTCTTTAATTCTACCAGGCATAGGCGTCCAACGCTTATGGATTTTACCAAGTAGTTCGTAGCACTCGTCAACGGTGTTAACTAAAACTCTTAAAGCAGTTAAATCGTAAACTTGATCAAGCGTCAAGTTTTTATTCTTCATTTTTTTGTAAATGCTATAAAAATGTTTAGGTCGACCGAAAACTTCGCCTTTTATATTACTTTCGATAATAACGCCCCTAAGTTCGTCAACCATCTTGTTAACGAAAGCCTCGCGCTCTTCGAGTTTATTGTGTATATTTTCAGCAAGGTACTCAAACGCGTCGGGGTCGATATATTTTAAGCATAAATCTTCAAGTTCGCAATTGAGTTTAGAAATACCTAACCTTCTTGCAAGCGGAGCAAATATTTCAAGCGTTTCGTTCGCCATACGCGTTTGGCGTTCCTTAGATAAAAAGTTAAGCGAACGCATATTGTGAAGACGGTCTGCAAGTTTAATAATTATAACCCTTATATCTTTCGCCATCGAAACGAAAATTTTCTTAAAGTTTTCGGCTTGCTCTTCTTCTTGCGACTTAAACTCGATTTTATCTAGTTTAGTTACGCCTTCAACTAGCGCTAAAACTTCTTCGTCAAACTCGCCTGCTATATCTTTTGCGGAAACGGGGGTATCTTCTAAAACGTCATGCAAAAACGCCGCAGCAATAGTGCGGAAATCCATTTTTAGCCCGATAAGAATTTGAGCAACGGCGCAAGGGTGAGTAAAATACTCTTCGCCCGACGCGCGCTTTTGGTTTTTGTGCGCGTCTTTTGCGAAGTGATACGCCTTGGTTAGAAATTTCACTTCTTCTTCGGGATAAATTTTATTTATTTCATCTAAAACGTTGTAATTGTTAAGCATTTTTTATCTCTAAAACCGCCTTGTATATTTTAGAGTTAACAAGGTCTTTCTTCTCTGATTTTTTAATAAATATAAAACCACTTTCTTCTAAAAAGTCAAGTTCTTTGAATACTTCAAGCGCAAATATCGTTTGCATCTCGTTATTGCTTTCAAAAACTATTTCTTGATAAGTCATACCGCTACGCGCTTTAACGCAAATATCTCTAAAAATCTCGCCAAGTACTTCCCTTTCAATTTTTACACCTGAAAGGTCAAAAGAATTAAGGCTAGAAACGTAAATTTTTTGATTTTTATGCGCGTAAATCTCGCCAAGCGGTTTATCGATAAACACTAGTTCTTCGTAACTAGATAAATCGGTATTTAATAAGTCCGCCCCGATAAGTACGGCGTTTTTTCCGCCTTTAACCGTTAAATTAAAGGGGCAAACTTCAAAGTTTTTAAGTTCGTTATATGCGTTGTAATTTTCGGGGTTTGTTATAATAAACAACCTACCAAAACCGTTAGGCGCTGTCGTTTTAATAATACTTTCAACGTCGTCACCACCCAAGTAGTTTACACCGCCTATAAGCCCTAGTAGTGCGTTTTTGAAGGCTTTATACACACCGTCCACGTCAACTTCAAACGATAAAAACACCTTTTTAATAAAGCCTTTAACGTACTCTCTCCCACCGTAGTTAGAAGTAGAAATTTCTACGATTAAATCTTTATTGAAGTTTGATGATAACGCATCTAAATACTTAACGCCGTTAAAGAAAATCATATCGAGTTCTTTTGATTTTACCGTAACGTGATTTGAACCTTCTTTAAGTAGTTTTGCCTGAGAAGAATTATTTGATAACAAGAAAACGGGTTTTTTGTTTCCCGTACCGAAAGGCTCTAACTTAACTATTTCCTTGGCGGTTTTAAGCGATACCGCTTGTGAAATAACCCCGTCAACTTCCATAGTTTTTTCAAATGCGCCCTCGTCGTAATTAGCGTTTATATACTCGCTAAGTCTATTTGCAAATAGGCTCAAATTTTCTTGGTTTATAGTAACGCCCGCCGCCTGAGCGTGCCCACCGTAATCTATCAATAATTCCTTGGTTGACGATATCGCCTCGTAAACGTTTATATCGCCTATCGATCTTGCCGAACCGTGCAAGCGCCCGTCAATTTCCGAAAATAGTACCGTTGGAAGATTATACTCTTCGGTAAGCCTTGCGGCTACTATACCTAAAAGCCCGCCTTTCCAAGAATTTTCGCAAAGTACTATAACGTTTCCGTAATTTCCGCTCGTTTTAAGTTTAGTTTTAGCGCTTTTATACAACTCTTCGCACTCAACTTGCCTATCAACGTTATATTTAACTAGCATTGAAACGAGTTCTTCTCGCTCGGCGCTATCTTTTGTTAAAAGTAGTTTTAACGCCGAATACGCGTCACCCATTCTGCCTGCGGCGTTAATTCTCGGCGCAACGGTAAATGCAAGCGTGCCGGAATTTATCTCTTTCGCGCCACCTGCCGTTAAAAGCATAGTTATCGCCTTTGAACATTTCCCCGACTTTATAAGTTCAATGCCTTTATAAACAAGAATTCTATTCTCGCCGGTAAGTGGCATACTATCGGCTATCGTAGCAACGGCAACTAGGTCTAAAAACCCGTCCGCCTCGTCGCCTATAAGCGCCTTTGCAACTTGGTAGGCAACGCCCGTTCCAGATAGATATTCAAACGGGTATTCTTGGTTTGGCGTTTTGGTGCTAACTATCGTGCAATCAGGAAGTTCCGTTGGAAACTCGTGGTGATCGGTAACGATAACGTCTACCCCTAAATCTTGAAGATATTCAACTTCCTTTTTAGCGCTAATGCCACAGTCAACGGTTATAATAAGGTCTGGAAACAAGTTTTCTAAAACGTCACTTAAAACGCCTTCGGTTAAGCCGTAGCCGTTTTCCCTTTCGGGGATAACCGCGTGAACGTTTATTCCAAGCCTTTGTAGCGCGTTGTATAATAATGTGGTTGCGCATATCCCGTCGGCATCGTAGTCGCCGTATATAACTACCGTTTCGCCGTTATCTTTCGCTTTTATAATTCTATCTACCGCATCATCCATACCGCTAAGCGTGTACGGTGAAAATAACGGTTGCGAGTTAGGAGATAAAAACTCTTCAATCTTACTTGCCGTATCGTAACCCCTACCGTAAAGAATTTCAACGGTAAATTCAGAAATTCCCGTGCTTAAAGCAAGGTCTTTTATGCAGTTTTTTTGAAATTCGTCATATGTTTTTTTAATAATCTTCATAAAAGCACCTTTGTAAAACAAGCAACGCACGGGACTCCCGTGCGTTGTAGATTAGTAAACTAATTAAGCAGTCTTTTTAGCCTTATTTTTGATTTTAGCCCCGAGTTTACGGAGATATACCCAAATAGGTGCTGAAAGGAACACGGAAGAATAAGTTCCCGCAACAAGACCGAATATAATCGGAAGAGCAAACTCTTCCATAGTGCTAACGCCCATAACAGCACAAACTATCGCTAAAACTACGATAGCGGTAAGCGTAGTAATGGTCGTTAAAATACTTCTTCCAAGCGTATCTACGATAGACTTGTTTGCAATTTCACTATCACTTGCGCCTTTCATTGATTCAAGTTTAGAAACTTCACGTATTCTATCAAAGATAACTATCGTCGCGTTGATAGAGTAACCAACTATCGTAATAACTGCCGCAATAAACGTGGTATTTACTTGTATTTGGAAAATAGTTGTAAGCGCTAACATAACGAGCACGTCGTGAAGGAGCGCAACAACCGCCGCTAAGCCTGACGCAAGAGTAAATCTAAACCCGATATATATAAGCATAACTACTACCGCAACTACGGTTGCCCATATAGCGTTAGTTAAAAGTTGTTGTGACGTAGAACCGCTAACAACGGTGTCGCCTATATCGTCTAACACAAGTTCGAAATCGGGATACGCCGTGTTAACAGCGCTTACTATTTTAGCCTTCAAACTACCGTCTTCTATACTTTCAATTTTGTCAATAAATTCCGCTTGCGCTTCGCTGTTGTTTGCATTTATCTTTTTGCCGTTAAGCGAGTATTTAATACCAACTTCAAAAACAGTTTCTTCATCGCCTGACCAACGGATTGAACCGATTTCAAAGCCTTCGGCTTTAATAGTGTCTTCAACCTTTTTAACTAAGTCGCCTTTAACGTTTTCGTGGTTGTAAAGCGCTTCGCCAAAGTCAATTTCCATTTTAGCGCCACCGCCAAAATCTAAGCCGACGTTCATGCCGATAACAAGCATTAGTATTGCGCCGATTAAGATTATAGCGAGAGATACGGGAGCGAAAAATTTGAATTTTTCAACGATTTTAAGTTTCAAATCTTTAATCTTCATCATCTTCAACTACCTCCCTTTTAAGACCTAAGAAGGTACTCTTTCCTTCGCAAAGGTTACTAATGAGTTTGATAAGACTTCTAGTTACTGCAACCGCGGTAATCATTGAAAGCACGATACCGATAAGTAACGTTATTGCAAAGCCTTTAATTGAGCCGGGGCAAAGTATCCATAATACGATAGATGCTAAAATCGTGGTGATGTTACTGTCAAATATAGTAACGAAAGCGCGTTTGAAACCGGTGTTGATTGCCGATTTAACGGTTTTGCCCGACGCGTACTCTTCCTTAATTCTTTCAAAGATAATAACGTTAGCGTCAACCGCCATACCGATAGAAAGTATGATACCTGCAATGCCTGGAAGAGTAAGTTCTACCCAAGGAACGAGTGCGAGAAGAAGTATCATAAGTACCGTGTAAATAGTAAGCGCTAATGACGACGCTATACCCATACCGCGATAGAAGAAAATCATAACCGCAAAGATGATAACGAGTGCAATACCGCCTGCTATTACGCTTGCGGGGAGCGCGTTTTCACCAAGGGTTGCGCTTATCTTACTTGAAGAGCCGATTTCAAACTCAAAGTCGATTTTACCGGCTTTAATAACCGCTGCAATCGATTCTGCCGCCTCAATACTTTCAAGACCGGTAATTTGCGCGCTATCGCTAGTTATTTGCTCGTTTACCGTAGGCGAAGATATAACTTCACCGCCGAGTTTAACGTACATAGTTTGACCTGCAAGTTGCTTAGTTGCTTGCGAGAACTTATTAGTACCTTGCGCGGTAAATTCGAGTAAAACTACGGGTTGACCGTTTTCGTCGTACCCTGCGGCACAGTCTTTAATGTCCGAACCTTCAAGATATACGGCGTCCGCCGAGTCGGTAAACGTGAGTTTACCAGACGAACCTATAATTTTAAGAATTTCGTCAGCATTGTCAACTTCGGGAATTTCAACTCTGATTTCCCTACCCGTGCCAACGCCTTGAATGGTGATAACCGCTTCGGTGTAACCCTTGTTGTCAAGACGAGCCCTTAATATATCAACCGCGCTTTCGAAAAGCGTATCGATATCGTCTTCTTGCTCGTCGGTATACTTAGGGGTTAATACCGCGGCGTAACCGCCTTTAAGGTCGATACCAAGACCTATGGTGCTACCGATAGAATTGTAGTCGTATATGCCGTTTTTGTAAAACGGAATTTTGAACGACGCAAAATCTAACACGGCAAGTATAGCCGTAAAAAATACGATTATACCTAAAATAATACCTGATTTTAATTTGCTCATTATAGCCTCCCGTAAGGGTTTGAAGAAATAGTGGCGCAAATAATTCGCCATTTATACATATATACTTAATTATTATAAATGTAAACTACGTTTAAGTCAATAATATTTTGTATTTTTCTCCGTTTTTTTCATATTTTATCCTAGAAAAACCAAAAAATAAACCCGATTTTATCAAATCGGGCTTTTTTTATAAATTATTCTACCACTTCGCTATATACCGCGCGGATAGCCTTTTCAAAGTCAGCGTTCTGAACGCCTACTATAATGTTGATCTCCTTAGTGCCTTGCGAAATCGTTTTTACGTTGATGTTGTTCTTTCCAAAGATAGAGAAAATCTTTGCCGAGATACCCGGTTTAAGAACCATATTTCTACCAACTACCGCAACGAGCGCTAAGTCGTTATCAACGTCAACCGAAACAACGCCTTGAACGTGCTTTAATTCGGATAAAAGGTCGAAAACGTTTTTGTCAACGTCTTTACTGTTAACGATGATACTGAACGTATCAACCGACGTATGAATATGTTCAACCTTAACTCCAAAGCGCTTAAACTCTTGCAAAACGTCACTTATTACCGAGAGTTTATCACTGTTAACGCTTTTAGTTACGTTAAATACGCTGAAATTCTTTTTACCTGCAATACCCGTAACGAATCTATCGTTTGCGGTTGCTTTTGCACAAATCTTAGTACCCTTTTCGTCGGGCTTGTTGGTGTTGAGTATGTAGATAGGGATATTGAGTTCGCGAACGGGGAAAACGCTTTCTTCGTGTAAAACGCTTGCACCCATATACGAGAGTTCTCTAAGTTCGTCGTAGGTAACTTCTTCAATTCTACAAGGGTTATCTACTATTCTTGGGTCGGCAACTAAAACACCGCTAACGTCAGTCCAGTTCTCGTACTTTTCAGCCGAGATAGACATAGCCATTATAGAACCGCTTACGTCAGAACCACCGCGCGAGAAAAGTTTAATCTCGCCCGACGGATACGCCCCGTAAAACCCTGGAACTACCATAGCGCCAACTTCTTCAAACTTGCTTTTAATAGCCTCGATAGTTTGGTCTTCGTTCAAAACGCCGTCGTAGTTAAACTTAACAAGTTCCGCCGAGTCAACGAAAGCAAAACCTAAGTACGACGCCATAAGTTTAGCGCACAAAAACTCGCCACGGCTAACCAAATACTCTTCGCCTGCGCCGTTTTTTACGTTTTGCATAATGATTTCAAACTCACGCTCAACGTCAACGCTTAAATTGAGTGCGTTTTTAATTTCAAGATATCTTTCTTTTATGTCCGCTATGATGTTAGACGCGTCTACCCCGTATTTTACGTGTGACCATAAAAGGTATAAAAGGTCGGTTACTTTACTATCTTGCTTAAAGCGTTTACCGGGCGCAGAAACAACTACTATTCTGCGTTTTTTATCCTTTTCAATTATGTTTTTAACTTTGTTAAACTGTTCGCTTGATGCAAGTGACGAACCGCCGAATTTAGCAACAGTAATCATATTTTACCTTCCTTGATAAGCGCCTTTGCAATTTGAATAGCGTTTGCCGCAGCGCCCTTTCTAATATTGTCGCTTACACAGTAGAAAAGTATGCCGTTTGCGGTGGATAAATCACGCCTAATTCTACCAACGTATACGAGATCGTTGTCGTTCGCTACGGTAGAAACGGGATAAATTGAGTTCTTAGGATCGTCAAGAACTTTAATGCCTTCTTGACTTTCGAACGCCTTTTTAACTTCTTCTAAGGTAAAGGGTTTTTCAAGTTCAACCATAATAGATACTGCGTGGGCGTTCATTACGGGAACTCTTACGCAAGTAGCCGATACGGGAAGGTCGGGAATACCGAGAATTTTTCTCGTTTCGTTAACCATTTTAAGTTCTTCTTTGGTGTAACCGTTATCTTCGAACACGTCGATTTGCGGAATACAAGTTTCAGAAATATTGTACGGGTAAAATTCGGGCGCTTCGCCTTTTAAGGTTCTAGCAAGGTCGTTTTTACCTTTCATACCGCTACCAGAAACTGCTTGATAGGTCGAATAAACTACCCTTTTAATACCAAAAACGTCGTTAAGGGGTTTAAGCGGAAGTACCGATTGAATAGTTGAACAGTTGGGGTTAGCAACTATCTTTCTAGCCCCGTCAAAGTGGTTAAGGTTGATTTCAGGAACGATTAAAGCGCACTCTTTTACCATACGCCAAGCGCTAGAATTGTCTATAACTACCGCACCGCTTTTTTCCGCTTCGGGCGCCCACTCTTTTGAAACGCTACCGCCAGCCGAGAACAAAGCGATTTCAACACCGTCAAAACAGCCTTTTTCAAGTTTTTTAACGGTGTATTCACTATCGCCATACTTAACTTTTTTACCCGCGCTTTTTTCAGATGCGAATAAAGTTAAGGTGTTGATAGGAAATTTGTATTCCCATAAAAGTTTCAAAAAGGTTGAACCTACAAGGCCGGTTGCTCCTACAACCGCAACGTCGTATTTTTTCATAATAAATCTCCTTAATAATTAAAATATTCTTGCAACGAAATCGTAACTAGATACGTCTTTAACGCCGTTTACAATTTCACTTTTACCGTCTTTATACACGTAGTACTTTTCGCTACTTAAAAAGTTATCAACTTCAAAGTTACCTGAGTTTTCATAGTAGTAAGTACCAGCGTTTTCCATAATTCTTCTAACGTCACTCACCATAGCGGTTGCCGTTGGGAATCTGCCTGCACCCTTGCCGTAAAAACCTAATAGGTCGTTAGACGAACAGTTGAGATAAACTGAGTTAAATTCGTAGTTAACGGCTGATAACGGATTGTCTTTCGTTACTGCAACCGGCTCAACGCTAACTCTTGCACTCTTTTCACCCGTGCGCCTAGACTCGGCTACGAATTTTAACGTAAAGCCTTTGGCTTTAAGGTCTTCAAAAATTTCTTTGGTTACCTTTGAAATTCCGTAATGATAAATTTCGCTATAAGGAACGTAACCGCCGTACGCTATCGACGATAAGATACAAATCTTTCTCGTCATATCAAGTCCTTCTATATCGGCAGTAGCGTCAAACTCTGCAAAGCCTAAGCGCTTGGCTTCGTTTAGCGCGTCTTCCATCGATAAGCCTTCTTTTTCCATCTTGGTTAGAACGAAGTTAGTCGTACCGTTTATAATGCCGTATATTCTATCAACGTCGTTTACCTTAATACTGTCTATAAGCGAGCAAATAAGCGGAATACCACCCCCAACAGACGCCTCACACATAAACGAAACGCCGTTTTCTTTGGCAAGCGCATAAAATTCGTCAATATGCAAACTTACCGTTTCCTTGTTGGAAGTTACAACGCTTTTTTTGTTTTTAAGTGCTTTAACTATGCACTCGTAGGGAAACTTATCTCCACCCATTGCCTCGATAACTACGTCAATTTCAGGGTTTTGACAAACTTCGTCAATGCTCTCGGCAAATCTATCGCCAAGCATTTCCTTTTTCGATGGTAAATCAAATACTTTTAGTACTTTTATATTTCTTGATGCGGGAAGATCGTCAATGAGTTTAAGTACCCCACCGCCTATCGTTCCACAACCTAAAATTCCTACGTTCATAATATCTCCTTTAAGGCACACGCTTACTCGAAAGCAACGAGCGTAACGTCTTTAACCTTTTGCGTCTTTTTAAGTATTGCTATAAGTTCGTAAATGGAAACTTTCATGTTCTTAGCGTCAATCATAACAGTAATGTACGCTAAGTTGTGTATAGGCATATCTTGGTTTATAGTTAAGATATTGCCTTCATATTTTGAAATGTTGTTTATAATGTCCGAAAGTACGCCAACGGTGTTTTCAACTCTAAAAGATAAAATAGCCTTTCTACCAAAATCGCTTTCAAGTTCAAAAACGCGGTCTTTGTATTTATAAAAGGTTGAACGGCTAATATCTAGTTCCTTACAAACGTCACTAACGCTCTTGTTTTCTTCTTTGAGTAGCCTAACCGCTTTAACTACCTTTGCTAAAAACGGCGGTAACACGTCTTTATGAATAATTAAGAAGTCTCTATTCATTTTAGAATTGCCCCCTTATCGCAAACCTTTAACGGCTTAATTTTCCATTTAACACCGCCAACCACTTTGGGAATAAGTTTTTCAAGCCCGTCTTTCGTAGTTATTGCAAGTAGCGTAGGCCCTGCACCGCTCACGGCAACCGCCGAGCCGTTTTCTTCTAAAATCTTTTTCATTTCCACACCGCCTTCTATTATAGGCAAGCGATACGGTTGATGAAGTTTATCGTCAAACACGTCTTTAAGAAGGTCAATATCACCCTTTTCAAAGGCGTAACTTAAACTCAACGCTCTCGTAACGTTATAAACCGCGTCCTTTATAGAAACGGTTTCGGGAAGAATTGCCCTTGAAACCTTAGTTGAAAGTTCAGCGCTAGGAATTACCGCGTAAAATTTAAGTTTTTTATTGACTTCGGCTTTGTGGTAAACCACTTTACCGTCCTTTTGATAGGTTAGCGTTAACCCGCCAAAGTACGCCGGTGCAACGTTGTCAGGATGACCTTCAACCGACGCCATTACCGATAAAAGATAATCTTTATCAAACGAGTTTTTAAGCATATAGTTAGCGCCGATTACACCCGCAACTATACAAGTTGCGCTCGAACCTAATCCGCTAGACGTTGGTATCGAACATTTTTTAGGTGAAATTTTAACGGGAATATATTTCTTTTTAGAAACTTCAAAAAGTTTTCTATACGCTTTTAGAATAAGATTGTTATCGGGGTTACCGCTACCAAAACCCACCACTTCGTCCTTTTTTGAACTTTCAAAAGTAAAGGAGTTATAAAGGGTAAGCGCAAGCCCAGCCCCGTCAAGCCCAACGCCAAGATTTGCCGTTGAACACGGAACGCTAACTTCAACTTTTAAGTCTTTATAGTTAACGATATCTCTAATTTCGTCCTTAGTTTTTATTATCGTTGGCTTTTTAGAATACATAAGTTTTTTAATGCCAAACGGAATTTCAACCTTAGTGTAATTTGAAATATCTTTTATAAGTTCAACTTCACTAGCCTTTTCTTCAAGCCCAAGCGCCTTAGTTACCGTGAACGGGAACTTATACGGGCTAGCAGTTGACACTATTAGCGTCTTACCGCTAACGTTTAATTTATTATATACGTCGTAAGCAACGGCGGTGTGCGGATCAATAAGATAAGATAGTTCTTTATAACACTTGCCTATCGCTTTAACGGTTTCTTCTTCGGTAGAATATCCGCCCGAAAAATCTTTAAGGAATTCTCTTTCTTTACTAGATAATTCGTATCTACCCGTCGTTTTAAGGCTATTCATATACTCGGTAACCTTATCGCCGTTTCTACCACAAGCAAGGTACACTAACCTTTCAAGATTAGACGATACGAGTATATCCATCGCGGGCGAGTTAGACTTGAAAAACTCTCTATTTTTATCGTAAACGCCCTTTTCGAAAAATTCGGTTAATACGTTGTTTTTGTTTGATGCGCAAATAAACTTGCCGATAGGCACGCCTATCTCTTTTGCTAAATAACCCGCAAATATATCGCCAAAGTTACCCGTTGGAACGCAAACGTTTAAGGCTTCGCCTTCCTTTAAGTAACCGCTTTTTCTCATTTCAGAATAAGCGTAAACGTAATAAATTACTTGGGGAATAAGCCTGCCTATATTTATCGAGTTTGCAGACGATAACAAAACGTCTTCATTTTCATACGACGAAAATATCTCTTTAACGAAGGTTTGGCAATCGTCAAAATTACCCTTAACGGCAAAAGCCTTGGTCCTATCGTCGGTATAATATAGCATTTGCTTTTCCTGAATTTCAGAAACGCCACCGTCGGGATATAAAACCACGGTATCAAACTTACCGCTCTTTATAAAACTTGAAAGCGCCGCACCGCCCGTATCACCCGAAGTCGCAACGAGTATAAGCGACTTTTTATCTACCCCGTTTTTCTTCTTAGAAACGTCAATTAAAAACGGAAGAATAGTTAGCGCCATATCCTTAAACGCTAGCGTTGGTCCGTGGTAAAGTTCTAAAAACGAAAGTTCGTTAAAAGTTTTAATTCCTACGAATTTTTCACGGAAGTTAACTCTATCGTACGCGCTAGATATACAAAAATCAATTTCTTCACTAGTAAAATCGTCAAGAAAAATATTAAAAACGTCCTTGGCAATTTGCCTGTAACTTCTACCAAAATAGTCGTTAGTAAAATTAAGTTTTGAAATGCTTTCGGGTAAAAATAAGCCACCGTCGGAACTCAAACCTTTAAGTATCGCTTGGCTAGCGGTTAGCCTTTCACCACTTCTAGTACTTATATACATATAAAACTCCGTTTATTTCTTATGTTTTATATATTATAACATTTCTAAAAAAAACACAACTGTTTGCGCCAAAAAAACAAAAGTATTTTCTACACGTACAAATCTAGGGTGTTTGTACACGGTAAAAAAATCGAGCGTAAAAAAACGAAAAAACTCTCGAAATCCGAGAGTTTTAGTTAGTTATAAATGGTTAAAGCATAGGCAAACCTATGCTTTATTATACCTTTATTATTACCTATACAAAGCAGTAATTAAGGCGTTAGTTGTAGACAATAGGGCTCCCGAAAATATTTTGTGAAACAAAAGATTTTTGGGAAAGAGGAGCGACCGCTTTTTAGTTATAGCGTTTACCATTAGGTCAACGCTTGACAATATTAGCGCGTTGCGACGAAGGCGAGTCTCACTTTGGTGATAGGCTGAGATAGACCTATGTGGTCATCGAAGTCTATCAACTGAGTAGAAACGATGCATAATGCCCGAAATAACGACTTAATTAAAGCACTAGAAACAAGTTAGGCAAGGCGTTTGGGTTTTTGCGGAAGGGAGCGACCTTATCGGTCGCAGGAATTTCGCAAAAACACAAAGAACAAAGCATAACGCCGTTTATAGGGCTTTAATCTAGTTCAAAAGCCCCAGTGTATAAGGCATAATAATTACCTTTTTTCGCTAACAACTCGTCGTGAGTGCCACGCTCGATAATTCTACCGTGGTCTAGTACCATAATAACGTCGGCATTTCTAACGGTGGATAAGCGGTGCGCGATAATAAATACCGTTCTACCCATCATAAGTTTATCGGTACCGCGCTGAACTAAAAGTTCGGTACGAGTGTCGATTGACGAAGTTGCCTCGTCCATTATCATAACGGGTGCATCTGCTACCGCCGCCCTTGCTATTGCGATAAGTTGGCGTTGACCTTGGGATAAATTTCCCCCGTCCGCCGTAAGCATTGTGTTATAGCCGTTAGGAAGCCTTGTAATAAAGTCGTCGGCGCTTGCAAGTTTTGCAGCGGAAATACACTCTTCGTCAGTCGCGTCAAGCCTACCGTAGCGGATATTTTCCATAACCGTACCCGTGAAAAGGCAGGTGTCTTGAAGAACTATACCTAACGAACGGCGAAGGTCGGCTTTTTTAATTTTGTTTATATTGATACCGTCGTAACGGATTTTACCGTCCGCTATATCGTAAAAGCGGTTTATAAGGTTGGTAATCGTTGTTTTACCAGCACCCGTTGCGCCTACGAAAGCGATTCTTTGACCGGGCTCGGCGTAAAGCGATACGTCGTGCAAAACTATTTGACCTTCAACGTAGCCAAAATCTACGCCCATCATACGTATATCACCTGCTAAACGAGTGTAGGTAACGGTACCGTCTTGCTTATGCGGATGCCTCCAAGCCCAAATACCAGTTCTATCCTGTGTTTCAACAAGGTTGCCGTCCACTTCTTTAACGTTGACTAGCGTTACGTAGCCCTCGTCTTGCTCTTCTTGTTCGTCAAGCAGTTTGAACACGCGTTCCGCACCAGCCATAGCCATAATAACCGAGTTCATCTGGTTAGAAATTTGCCCCGTAATGTTAGCAAATTGCCTTGCCATACCTAAAAAGGCAACTACAACGCTTATTTGCAAGGTGCTTATAAACGAACCCGTTTCAAACAGCGACTCAAAACTTATGTTTATGCCCGTTCCACTACTGAAAATATAAATCCCACCACCGATAAACGCAACTAAAACGTATAAAACGTTACCTATGTTGTGAATTATAGGCATAAGCATATTTGAAAAGGCGTTTGCCTTATTTGAAACTTCAAACAAATGCCCGTTTAGGTCGTTAAAGGTATCCATAGCCTCGTCTTCATGGTTGAACACTTTAACCACTTTTTGACCGTGCATCATCTCTTCGATATAACCTTCAACTTTACCTACTGCCATTTGTTGTGCGATAAAGTATTTTGCCGAGTTTTTACCGATAATTTTGGTTACCCAAGTTATAACCATTAAGCCTATAACCACCACGAAAAACAATAAAACGCTTAGATAAAGCATTACGAGTGATAGTGCGATTATAGTTATCATTGTCGAGCAAAATTGCGGTAACGACTGGGATATTAGTTGACGAAGCGCGTCGATATCGTTAGTGTAAATACTCATAATATCGCCGTGGGTGTTTTGGTCGAAATACTTGATAGGTAAACGTTCCATTTTGGTAAACATTTTTACCCTCATATCTCTCAAAAATCTCTGCGTTAAAATTGCACCGAGTTGTTGAAAGATAAAGTTGGCGATAATACCTAAAAGGTATATGCTACCAAGTACTATAAGTGTAGAAACAACGCCCGCCCACGCACTTTCAATGGTGATTACGCCCGTTACAGCGTCGGTTAAAAAGGCGTAAACTTTACTTAAAAACAAACCTGCAACCGCGCCCGTTATAGCGCTTACTACAAGGCATATCGCTATAACAATTAAAAGCGATTTATAGTTTCTAAAAAGCAAACCCATAAGGCGTTTTAACACGCCTAAGTTCATTTTACCCATAGGGGGAACTGCGCCACGGCCACGTGGCATTTTCATACCTGCCATATCAGTTACCCTCCTCAGTTTGTTTATTTTGCGAAGTATAAACTTCGGTGTATATTTCGTTAACGCCTAAAAGTTCTTCGTGCGTGCCGATAGCGTTTATCTTGCCACCGTCTAGTATCACGATTTTGTCCGCGTCTTGAACGGACGCTATGCGCTGAGCAATTATGATTTTAGTAGTTGAAGAAAGTTCTTCTTTGAAAGCCTTTCTAAGTAACGCGTCCGTCTTCATATCGACGGCGGAAGTCGAATCGTCAAGTATCAAAATTTTGGGGTTTTTAAGTATTGCGCGCGCTATACAAAGCCTTTGCTTTTGCCCACCCGATACGTTAGAACCGCCTTGTTCGATAAAGGTATCGTACCCGTCTTTGAAAGACGAAATAAACTCGTGTGCCTGAGCGATTTTGCAAGCGGAAATAAGTTCTTCGTCGGTAGCGGTTGGGTTACCCCATCTTAAATTTTCTTTAATAGTGCCTGAGAATAATACGTTTTTTTGTAGAACCACCGAAACTTGGTCACGAAGAGTTACCATATCGTAATCTCTAACGTCAACACCACCTACTTTAACACTACCCGACGTCACGTCGTATAGCCTAGAAATTAACGATATTAGCGTTGATTTTGACGAGCCCGTTCCACCTATAATACCAACCGTTTCACCCGATTTAATTTCAAGGTTTACGTTATCTAAAACGTTTCTTTCAGCGGTTTTAGAATATCTAAAATTAACGTTTTCAAACGAAACCGAACCGTCTTTAACAAAGGTTATAGGGTTTTCGGGGTTAGTAAGGTCACTTTTTTCGGCGATAACTTCTTCAATACGCCTTGCAGATTCTGCCGACATCGTAAGCATAACGAATATCATTGAAAGCATTTGAAGTGACATTAGTATTTGAAGTGAATAAGTGAGCATACTTTGAAGGCTAAATACCGATAAACCTTCCGTGCCTTGAAGAATAAGGTGCGAACCAAATAGCGCTATTGCGATTAAAGCACCTTGCAAGCAAAAACTCATAAGTGGGCCGTTTACCGCTAAAATCCTTTCGGCTTTGGTAAAGTCCATACAAAGTTCGCCCGATACGTTTTCAAACTTTTTAGTTTCAAAATCTTCTCTAACGTAGGCTTTAACAACGCGCATACCCTTAACGTTTTCTTGAATTGATTCGTTTAAGTTATCGTAACGCTTAAATACGCGCTTAAATATAGGCATTGCTTTTTTAGTGATTATTATTATACCAAAAGCGAGTATAGGCGCGGATACGAAAAATATCGCAGGGAGCGTTGAGTTTATTGAAAAACTCATTACGATAGAGAAAATAAACATAAGCGGACTACGAATTGCAGTACGAATAAGCATCATAAAACTCATTTGAACACCCATAACGTCGGTAGTGAGCCTAGTTACGAGTGAAGAAGACGAGAACTTATCAATATTAGAAAACGAGAATTTTTGAATGTTTTCAAACATATCGTGTCGCAAATTTTTAGCAAAGCCCGTTGACGCTTTTGCGCAAAACTTACCGCCAAACATACCCGCAAATAAAGAAATTACCGCAACGAGTATCATAAGTAACCCGTATTTTATCATACCGTTAACGTCACCAGCCGTTATGCAGTTACCAAACCACGAAATAATAAGCGGTAGCATAACTTCCATAGCAACTTCTATAACCATAAGTATAGGCGTTAAAATGGCTTCTTTTTTATATTCTCTTAAACTTTTTAACAATCTAAATATACTCATATTTATTACCTTTCGGTTTTATTTTATATTTTATAAAATAATTTGTCAATTATATAACTTTGCTTTTAATTTTTTTACAAAATTTTCACTTTTTAGGTAAAAAAATAAAAAGACTTGCAACGAGCAAGGCATTAAGTCAAACGTTAAAGTCTATATATGGTGGTCGGCACTAACCTTTTGGTCATTAAAGTTAATACAAAGAAAGTTTAAGCCATTAGTTATGGTATTAGGCGAGGCTCGACAAGTTGGACGATTACAATAGACCTTTTTGGTCATTGTAAGTGTACAACGAAGTCAGAAACAAAGCATAATGCCGTAAATAATGGCTTAAAGAAAAAAAGGCACAAAAAAATGCGGCAACTCCCTATCCTCCCGGGCCGTGTCCAGCCAAGTACTTTCAGCGCAATCGAGCTTAACTTCTGTGTTCGGAATGAGAACAGGTGGATCCTCGACGCTATCGTCACCGCAATGGTTATATAACTGCTTATCGCAGATACATACTTAATAAAAATTTACGTTTTGCGTAAATTCACAACTACATAGTAGACGAAACAAATCACGTTCGGCTTAGTTTTTCCGTTTAAGATTTTTTCTGTATAGCCTTTCTCATCTTTTAATGAGAATAAGCCCTCGACCTATTAGTATCAGTTAGCTACACGCATTACTGCGCTTCCACACCTGACCTATCAACCTTGTAGTCTTCAAGGGGTCTTACTATCTTACGATATGGGATATCTTATCTTGAGGCGAGTTTCACGCTTAGATGCTTTCAGCGTTTATCTCTTCCGCACTTCGCTACCCTGCTATGCTGTTGGCACAACAACAGGTGCACAATAGGTGCGTTCATCCCGGTCCTCTCGTACTAGGGACAAAGCCTCTCAAATATCCTACGCCCACGATGGATAGGGACCGAACTGTCTCCCGACGTTCTGAACCCAGCTCGCGTGCCACTTTAATCGGCGAACAGCCGAACCC
>JAFVQM010000031.1 GCA_017504795.1 Clostridia bacterium
CAAAGACACCAAATATTATTAGGGCTCCCGAAAATATTTTGTGAAACAAAAGATTTTTGGGAAAAAGGAAGGGCAGGCTCATAGGTCAAGCCGTTGCAGTAGCAACGGTGGACGAAATAGCCTTGCCCTGACGTGGTGGAGATGGTGAGAGTCGAACTCACGTCTTACACGGCTTAACAACGCTTTCTACGTACGTATTCCGTTTTTAAGCCCTTACGGTAAGGAAAGCGAAAAAACCTTATCCGCAGAGTGTTGCTAAATAGTTGACTTTAACCGCAACAAAAACTAAAACCAACGTCCCGCCGAAATTGATGCCCTTTACGGCTTGGCGGTAAACCGTATCGGACAGCCACCATTAGGCAGCGTATGCTAAACGATTATTGTTTGCATTTAATTTTAAGTTTTCCGTTTTAACGAAGGCGGAACTTCGGTACGCTTACGAATGCCTCCTCGCGCAATCAAATCCGGTGCATCCCCATATCAAGCCCAAAAGGGCTTATTTTAATAGTTTTTAATTTCCCTTTCCATACTCCTTTTAATATCTCTTTCTTTCAAGGTGACTTTTTTGTCAAAAACGTGTTTGCCTTTGCAAAGCCCTATCTTTACTTTACACAAACTCCCTTCAAAGTAAACTTCAAGCGGAATAAGGGCGTAACCCTTTTCCCCTATTTTACCTATAAGCCTATTTATTTCAGATTTATGAAGAAGAAGTTTTCTATCCCTTTTACTATCGCGCGTGTTGTATGCGCCCGATTTATCGTACACGGCAATATGCATGTTTTTTACAAACACTTCACCGTTAGCGATTAAACAAAAACTGTCTTTTAAGTTGACGCTACCCTGCCTTATCGACTTTACTTCCGAACCTTCTAAAACTATTCCCGTTTGATAGGTTTCTTCAATAAAATATTCGTGGCGGGCTTGCCTATTTTCGGTAATGAGTTTCATAGTTATATTTTACCAAACCTTATCGTTTTTATCAACTAGAATTTTCATGTCGATTTTTCTAGCGCGTTGGTCTACACCTAAAACTAGAACTTTTACCCTATCGCCAAGCGTATACGAGCGCTTACCAGAACGGAGTGAAAAGGTCTTCTCGTCAAGTTCGTATTTACCGCGCGGTAGGTGTTCTATTCTAACTAGCCCTTCCACCGTGTTTTCAAGTTCAACGAAAACGCCAAAGTTGGTAACGCCGTTGATAACCCCGTCAAACTCGTAGCCGATAAACTTTTTCATATATCTACACTTATAAAAATCGTCCATCATACGCTCAACTTCGTCGGCACGGCGTTCGTTTTGCGAAGATATAACGCTTGCTTCTTGCGTTAGCGTTGAGTACTTAGATACTACGTCTTCCCCACTTAGTACACCCTTTACTATTTTATGCACTACAAGGTCGGGAAATCGCCTTATAGGTGAAGTAAAGTGGCAATAACACTTACTTGAAAGACCGAAATGCCCAACGTTTTCGGGGCTGTATTTAGCCTTTTGCATAGAGCGTAACATTATCTTGTTTACCACGTTGAAAATAGGCTCGCCACGCATACCGTCAAGCAGTTTTTGATAGTCTTTGGGGTGGCAAGTTTCAGCGTTCCACTTAACGAGTATTCCAAGCACTTTCAAAAAGGCGATAAACCCTTCAACCTTTTCGGGTGCAGGCTTTTCGTGTATGCGGTATATAAACGGCAAGTTCATATAGAAAACGTACTCGGCAACCGTTTCGTTGGCAAGTATCATAAACTCTTCAATAATTTTATACGCCTCGGCGCTACGCCTAGGCTCAACTACGATATTTTTCTTATCGTCTACAAAGATGTGACTTTCTTTTACGGAAAGGTCGATATTGCCCCTATCGTTTCTAACTTTTGAAAGTATTAGTTGAAGGGCGCGCATATCTTTTATCGCGGTTACGGTAGTTTCATCTAAATCGCTATCGTCACCGTCAATCACCCTTTGAACTTGGGTATAAGTTAGGCGTTTTTTAGACTTTATATATCCGTTAAAAAGTTCAAAACTTTCAACTGCACCGTCGTTTCGTATCTTCATAATTAAAGATAAAGTTAGCCTTATTACGCCTTCGTTTAGCGAACATATTCCGTTAGAGAGTTTTTTAGGTAACATAGGGATAACTCTTTCGGGAAAATACACGCTAGTTGAACGAGAGTATGCCTCTTTTCCTATTTCAGAGTTAAAGTTTACGTAATGCGAAACGTCTGCAATATGAACGCCTAGTTCATAGCCACTATCTAGTTTTTTAACGCAAACTGCATCGTCGAAATCGCGAGAGTCTTCCCCGTCTATCGTAACGGTGTAGTCGCTAGTAAAATCTCTTCTTCCTACAAGGTCTTTTTCGCTTACGCTATCGGGAATTTTGTCGAGTTCAAGTTTAACTTTATCGGTAAAATCAAGCGGTAAATCATATGATTTAATAATCGATAATTCTTCGGCTTTAACGTCAAATTTCTTGCCTAAAATCTCTATAATTTTACCTTCTGGATTACGGCGTTTTTCGGGGTAATCGGTAATAAGTACCACGACTTTATCCCCCGTTTTAGCGCCAAGCGTTTTCTTTACGGGAATATACACGTCTAAATGGTAATTTTTATCGTCGGGTATAACGAAACCAAAACCACAATCCCCGTCGAAAGTGCCTACTATTTTATCGCGACCGCGCTTTATAATTTTAACTATTTCGCCCTCGTCAGTCGAACCCCTTGAAGATATTGATTTTTTCACAATAACGGTATCCCCGTCAAGCGCGCCGTTTAGGTTTTTAGGCGGAATAAAAAAATCTCCACTATCCGTGATAACGAAGGCAAAACCCCTTTCGTTACCCCTTACCGTTCCCGTTTTTAACCCGCTGTTTTCAAACAGCAAAAACCTACCGTTATCGTAAACGATACGGCAATCTTTTTCTAGGCTAGATGAAGCCTCGATTACGGAGTTTTTTTCCGCCCTAGAATTTGCGCCTAAGATAGAACAAATTTTTTTAGCGCCTATTCCTTCAAACTCTCCACTATTAAATTTTTCAAGTAAAAAATCTTTTAATATCATAAATATTTTATCGTGTTTTTAAGTGGATAATACCGAGGTATTATAAGGAGAAACCTTTTAGCAAAAAAGGGTGGCAAAATAGCAAGCAAGGCAAGGCAAAACCCGCAGACAATAGTATACATATTGACAAGGGTTTTAACAAAGCATTGCGACGCTAGTTTGACGAACTTTGCAAATTGTTTATCATTATAATACCGATAAAAAAAACGGCTGACGTTGAAGTACAGCCGTTTTATGCTTTTGATTAAATACCGGGGATAATCGATAATACGTAAAAGATAATCATGCAAACCGCTAAAACGATAACCGCTATAACGGTGAGTTTTTTCATTTTACTTTCTAAAGTTTTACCTTTGTTTTTACCGTAGAAAGTTTCAGATTGACCACTAACAG
>JAFVQM010000032.1 GCA_017504795.1 Clostridia bacterium
AGTTTGATTTTCGCTAATTTTTTTATCGCCACGCTCAGTTTCTTGTTTTAATCTTTCGTTTTCAGAACGGAAAAAAGATATCTTTTCAGCAAAAACCTTTGCCTCGCCCGACTGCTTTTCAAGGTCAACCGAACGGTCGGTAATCTCGTTGCCTATTGCCCTTAACAAATCGTCGGCATTTTTAATTTCGTCTTGATGCTTATTATAATCTTCAACCGTTTTGTTAAGTTCTAAACGCCTTGCCTCGATTTCTTCGGTTAAACCGTTAATTCTATCGGTAATTTTGCGCTTGGTTTCGCTAGCGTTTTCGTACTTATATAAATACGTGTTAATTTCGTGGAATTTAAGTTGCTCGGATAAAGCGCGGTTAGCCCTAGTTTTTTCCGCTTGTTTTCTAAGCGGTTCAAGTTGGCGTTCACGCTCGGTAATAATATCGGATACACGCGTAATATTATCCGCTGTACGGTTAAGTTTAGAAATCGTTTCCTTTCTATCGCGCTTGGTTTTAGCGATACCTACCGCCTCTTCAAATATAGCGCGCCTATCTTCGGGTTTAGACGAAAGTATCTCTGATACTTTACCTTGACCGATTATCGTGTAGCCTTCTTTTGAAACGCCACATTCGTGTAGCGTATCGATAAGGTCTTTCATACGGCAAGGCTGACGGTTGAGATAATACTCACTTTCACCACTACGATATAACTTTCTAGTCATAACGACTTCGTTATACTCTAAACTCGGGAAAAGTTTTTCGGTATTGTTAAAGTATAGCGAAACTTCGCAGTAAGAAAGCGATTTTCTCGACTGAGTTCCACTAAAAATAACGTCTTGCATTGACGAGCCACGTAGAGTTTTTGCCGATTGTTCGCCAAGAACCCATCTAATAGCGTCGGCAACGTTAGACTTACCGCAACCGTTAGGACCTACTATGGCGGTAATACCGTCTAAAAGGTCGATTTTAACTTTGTCTGCAAACGACTTAAAGCCAAGCAGTTCAATTCTTTCAAAATTAAGCATGTTTTTTACCGTTTTTCTTATTTTGTAATATCGCTAACGCCTTTTTTGCAACTAGTTGTTCGGCGTTTTGCCTTTTTCCGTTAGCGGTTGCCGTTGCAACGCGCTTTTTGTCAATTAACACGGCTACCGTGTGAGTGGGGTTATTGTCAAGCCCCGTCTTTTTTATAAGTTCGTAACTAACTTCAAAGTGCCTTTTTGAAGAGAGTTCGTTGAGTTCACTCTTATAATCTAAAACCTTACCGCCTATAACAAGATAGGGTTTGATAAGGTTTTTAATAATAAATTTTTGAGCCTCGTCCACCCCGCCGTCAAGATAAATAGCACCGATAATAGATTCCATTAAATTTTCTTTTAATTTTTCGGTGATTTTTACCTTTTCACCAACTAAAAGATATGAAGATAATTTTAGTTTATCGCATGCGAGCGAAAGCGGTTTGAAAGATACAACCGCTTGTTTAAGCATAGTCATATCCCCCTCGTCTTCATTAGTACCTCTAAAAAGATAATCGGTAACAACAAAACCAAGAACGCTATCACCTAAAAACTCTAAGCGCTCGTTGTTTTTTTCGCCTTTTTTTTCGTTGCTATACGACGCGTGCGTAAAAGCAATTCTTAAAATTTCGGGGTTTTTGAAGGAATATTCGATTTTCTTTTCAATTTCGCTTAAATGAAACACCATATTACTCGTAAACTATCTCTTTTAACTTCTCGTCACATAAGCGAGCGGAAATTTCAGATTTTATATCTTCTTTAACAGCCTTTTCCGCTTGATATAGCGATGCGACTATCGCGGGCGCTTTTGACGAGCCGTGCGATTTTACTATAACGCCGTTAATACCTAATAATACTGCGCCACCACGGTTGTTGTAGTCAACTTCTTTCATAGTGTTTTTGAAGGCTTTTTTCATAAGTAAAAAGCCGAGTTTTGCCTTAAACGACGCCAAAATATTCTTTTTAAGTATAGCAATAATCGCGTTTGCAGCGCCTTCGGTTGACTTTATTGCAACGTTACCACTAAACCCGTCCGTTACCACGATATCGTAATTACCCGTTAAAATATCTCTACCTTCGATATTGCCAACGAAGTTGATACCGTCAACTTGTTTAAGTGCCTTAAATACCGTGTGGGTAAAGGAACTACCCTTTTCATCTTCCGTGCCGTTGCAAAGAAGTGCGATTTTAGGATTTTTAAGACCGTATATTTTTTTCATGTACGTGTCAGCCATAATAGCGAACTGAACGAGATATTCCGGCTTGCAGTCAGCGTTGGCGCCAACGTCCATAAACATAACGGGGTTACCGCTTATTGACGGAAGTATCGTTCCAAGCCCAGGGCGAATAACGCCTTTAACCCTACCCGCTTTTAATACCGCTGCGGTAAGTACTGCACCCGTTGAACCCGCAGACACGAAAGCACCGTACTCGCCAGAGCGTAACGCAGACATTGAAACCGTAATAGTCGAGTCAGGCTTTTTTCTAAACGCTTCGGTAGGCGCTTCTTCGCAAGTTATAACTTCGGTAGCGTTCAAATAGGATAAATTTTTATCGCTATA
This sequence comes from Clostridia bacterium, assembly GCA_017504795.1. GTDB lineage: Bacteria > Bacillota > Clostridia > Christensenellales > Borkfalkiaceae > HGM11412. The sequence goes on from JAFVQM010000032.1 coordinate 2,571, forward strand.
ACCGTTTTCTTCAATAATTTTTTTAATAACGTCAACTTTGCCAACCAAGGTAATTTCCGCACTACCGCCGGAACTAACGTAATCTACCGCGCCTTTAATTATCTCGTTTGGCGAATTATCGCCACCAAAAGCATCTAATAAAATCTTCATAAAACTCTCCTTAATATTCAAGGTTAGAAACCGTTCTTGGGAAAGGAATAACGTCACGAATATTAGAAATACCCGTTAAGTACATAATCATTCTTTCAAAACCCAAGCCAAAGCCCGCGTGTTTTGCACCGCCGAACTTTCTTAAATTGATATACCAGTCGTAATCTTCTTCTTTAAGCCCAAGTTCGTTTATTCTTGCCCTTAACACGTCTTCACGCTCTTCTCTTTGAGAACCGCCTACGAGTTCACCTATTCCAGGAACTAAAAGGTCGGATGCGGCAACGGTTTTGCCGTCGTCGTTAAGTCGCATATAGAAAGCCTTTATTTCCTTTGGATAATCTGTTAAAAATACCGGCTTTTTGTAAACGACTTCGGTAAGATATCTCTCGTGCTCGGATTGAAGGTCGCACCCCCAGAATACCGGGTATTCAAATTTATCTTTAACGGGGGTTAAAATTTCAATAGCCTCGGTATAGGTTAACCATACGAATTCGTTAGAAACTACGTTGTTAAGTCTATCAAGTAAACCTTTGTCTACGAAGTTATTCAAGAATTCAAGTTCTTCCTTACAAGTTTTCATAACGTGGTTGATTATCGCCTTAACCATAGCCTCGGCAACGTTCATATCCCCTTGAAGGTCACAAAACGCCATTTCGGGCTCAATCATCCAAAATTCTGCGGCGTGACGAGCGGTGTTTGAGCGCTCCGCCCTAAACGTTGGGCCAAAGGTGTAAACTTTGCCAAAAGCAAGCGCGTAAGCCTCGGCGGATAGTTGACCCGACACCGTTAAACTTGCAGGTTTTTCAAAAAAGTCTTGCTTGTAATCCACCTTGCCGTTTTCCGTTTTAGGAACGTTATTTATATCAAGCGTAGTTACTTGGAACATAGCGCCTGCCCCTTCACAGTCAGACCCCGTAATTATAGGCGTGTTAACGTAAACGAAACCGTTTTTTACGAAGAATTCGTGTATAGCAAACGCCGCTTCACTTCTAATTCTAAATACAGCACTAAAAGTGTTCGTTCTAGGTCTTAAATAAGCAATTTCTCTTAAATATTCCATTGAGTGGCGCTTTTTTTGTAAAGGATAATCGGGCGTTGAAGTACCTTCAACCTTTACGCTTATTGCGTTTATTTCAAAAGGTTGTTTAGCGTTGGGGGTTAAAATAACTTTACCAACAACCGTTAACGAACAACCTACGTTTTGCTTTGCAATTTCGTCGTAATTTTCAATTTTTTCTCTTTCAAAAACTACTTGAACACTCTTGAAAAAACTACCGTCGTTAAGTTCGATAAAACCAAACGCTTTACTATCGCGAATCGTTCTAGCCCAACCCGAAACGGAAACTTCTACCCCTGAAAAATCTTGGGGGTTTTTATAAACTTCTTTTACACAAACTTTTTTAAGCATAATTCACCTTGTAAAAAATTATAAATACTTTCAAAAATTATAACATATTTTTTTAGATTTTGCTACCATTTATTTATATAATTTTATAATTATATAAATTTTTTGTGATATTTTTGCAGTAAAATAAAAAACATACCCTTATGGGTATGTTCATTTAGTCTTTTTTTTGAGTGGGGATAACTTCAACGTCTTCATCCCCTACTAATTCTTTAATATAGTCTTGATAGGCTTTATCGTCAAGGGTTTTTATTTTTTCTTTATCCATAGCGCGCCACCTACTATAAAATGCATAAATCTTTAGGAAGGGTTATGCAAAAAGTTTCGCGCTTAGCCATACAAAGCGGGCATTTTTCGGGTGCGGTACTTGCCTTTACCGTATGCCCACACGAAGGACAACACCACTCCTTTTCCTTATCCGAATTAAATAGTTTTTTATCCTTCATTTTTTCGTAAAGGTAGGTAAAAATCTTTTTATGTTTTAGTTCTACCTTTCTTATCATATCAAATAGCCCCGCAATTTCAGGAAAACCTTCTTCGGTTGCAATTTTGAAAGCTTTTTGATAGAATTTTGCCTCTTCTTCCTCATCCTCTGCCGTGAGTTTTAAGTTTTCAACTAAATCCCACTTTTGCCTGAACGGTAAATCTACTTTGATTTGTTCGTTTACGATAGTTTGCTTGTTCGCATCTTCAATATGAGTGTATAACATACGCGCGTGGTTAAATTCTTGGTATGCAATTTTATCGGTAATAGTTGCAAGCCCTTCGTAGCCTGCCATACGTTGCCCGTATTCAACGAATTCGTATCTAGTTCTAGCGGCACACTCTGCGATAAACGCCTTCTTTAAGTTTTCGTAAGTTTTACTTTTTTTAAGTTCCATAATAAACCTCCTAGCCTATTATCGACCTAAAACCCACTTTTTATAACCTAAAAATTAAAACCGCCCTAAAATTTTTGGGCGGTTTTTCTATAAAATTTATATCACTTTTTACGCGAATATAATGGAATATGCTCGTAATCGAGTTGACAAACGAATTTCATTTTAATTATACACCGCTATACGCTGCAAAGCCACCGTCAACTGCGATAACCGAACCGGTTACGAAACCACTAGCCTCGTCGCATGCAAGCCATAATAAAGTACCGATAAGGTCGGAAATTTCGCCAAACCTATTCATAGGCGTTCCCCTTAAAATCTTACCAGTTCTTGCGGTAGGCGTACCGTCTTCATTGAATAAAAGCGCGCGGTTTTGGTTGGTTGCAAAGAACCCAGGAGCAATCGCGTTGCAACGAATATTGCATGGTGCAAAGTGAACTGCAAGCCACTCTGTAAAGTTAGAAATACCCGCTTTTGCAGCCGAGTATGCAGGAATTTTAGTAAGCGGTCTAAACGCGTTCATTGACGAAACGTTTATAATGTTACCGCCCGTTTTAACCATATCTTTTGCAAACACTTGGGTTACAAGGAAAGCAGACGTAATATTTAGGTCGAACACAAACTTAAAGCCCTGCTCGTCAATATCGAAAAAGGTCTTTACTTCGCCTTCGATATCAGGCGTCATATTTTCAATATCGGTAGTTGCTTTGGGGTTGTTACCGCCAGCGCCGTTTACTAAGAAGTTAACCGCACCAAAACTTTCGTTAACGGTATTTTTAGCCTCTTCGATACTTGCTTTATCAAGGCAGTTACATCTTACAGCAATCGCATTTTCGCCGATTTCATCGGCAATTTTCTTAGCAGCGTCGTAGTTGATATCTAAAAGCGCAACTTTTGCGCCACACTCTGCAAGCGCCTTTGCAAACTCACCGCAAATAATACCGCCAGCGCCGGTTATTGCAACTACTTTATCAGTTAAATCAATCTTAAAAGGTAATTTCATAAATTTTCTCCTTATTTATTTTCAATTTCACGCTCAAACGCCTCAATCCAAGCATCTGAGATAATTTTAGTACCAACTAAGTTGGGATGAACGCCGTCATAAAGTAAAATTTGCGTTCCATACTTTTTAGCAAACGCATCAAACCTACTTTGAAGTTCAACAAAGGTAAATCCATACTCGCTTGCAAGTTTTTTAACTACCTTAGCGTAGTTCTTAACCGCTAAAAATTCTTCGTATTTTTCCTTAGTTGCGCTACCTTCTAAAACGAAAGGTTCAAGTAGCATCATTTTAACGTTAGGAAGTCTTTCAAGCGTATCTTCAATAAGCATACGATAAACTTTTTCAAACCTAACTATATCAACGCCGTTTCCATTTTGAATTTCATGCCAAACGTCGTTAACGCCAATTAAAATACTAAGAACGTCAGGCTCTTCGTTCCACACGTCCTTTTTAATGCGAGCGTAAAGGTCAACAATTCTATTACCGCTTATACCCTTGTTAAGCACGTCGTAACCAACGGGGTCTTTACCTACAAGGTAAGCACCCGTTACCAAAGCGTAACTGTTGCCAAGTTTGAAAGGAACGGCAGAAACGTCGTCCCTTAATCTATTCATATCGGTGATAGAATCACCGTAAAATATAATTTTCATTATTTTTTACCCTTTTGAACAGCCTCGAATAAACCGTAAAGATAAGTTGCACCCATAGCGCGGTCAAATAAACCGTAGCCAGGTTTAGCGTTTTCACCCCAAACGTTTCTACCGTGGTCAGGGCGAACGTAACCGTCAAACCCGTTGTCTTCAAGGGCTTTAACGATTTCATAAATGTCAACGTTACCACAATGAGTCATATGGCCGTTTTCATAAAAGTCAACGTCGTCGGTATATTTAAGTTGGCGAAGGTGTGCAAAGTGAATACGCTTTGCGTATTTTCCAGCCATCTTAGGAAGGTCGTTAAACCTACCCGCACCGAGTGAACCCGTACAGAACGTAATACCGTTGTGCATATTAGGAACGGCAGCGAAAATCTTTTCGTAATCTTCTTCCTTACAAATAATTCTAGGAAGGTCGAAAATATCCCACGGTGGATCGTCCGGATGAACGGCAAGGTTAACGCCACTTTCGTCACACGCGGGCATAACTGCCTTTAAGAAGTATACGAAGTTTTCAAAAAGTTTGTCGTGGTCAACGCTTTCATATTCTTTTAATAAGTCGTTAAGTTGGTCAACCGTATAACTTTCGTCCCAACCGGGAAGGCGGAGATTTCTCTTATCAAGCCCTTCCATATCGGCAAGGTGATAAGAAAGAGAAGTAGCCCCGTCTTGATGCTTAAAGTAAAGGTTAGTTCTAAACCAGTCGAACACGGGCATGAAGTTATAGCAAATACACTTAACGCCTGCTTTACCGCAGTTTATAATGTTTTGCTTGTAAGCCTCGATATATTTATCACGAGTGGGTTTGCCAAGTTTAATGTCTTCATGTACGGGAACGGACTCGATAACTTCCATTTCAAGACCCGCGTCGTTAGCGAGTTTTTTGAGTTTAAGAAGTTTTTCAAGAGGCCAAACGTTGCCAACGGGCTCGTCGTAAACGGCGGTAACTACGCCCGACATACCCTGAATTTGC
>JAFVQM010000033.1 GCA_017504795.1 Clostridia bacterium
AAAAAATTAAATTTTTATAAACACGCCGGTATAAATAGGTTTTTTATAGGTTTGCAAACGGCAAACGACGATACCTTATACAAAATAAACCGCGTACACTTTGCAAGTGATTTTGAAAGGGCGGTTAAACTGCTTAGTGGATATAACTTGTCGGTAGACGTTATGCTTGGTCTTCCCGATGAAGGCGTTGAAGACGTTAAAAAATCTATTGATTTAGCAACCAAATACGATAGCGTTAAACACGTTTCCGTGTACGCGCTTAAAGCCGAAGAAGGTACGCCTATGTTTACAAGGTATCTAAACGGGGAACTCCCGTCGGACGACGAGGTTGCCGACCTTTACGACTTTGCAGTTAAATACCTTGAAGAAAAGGGTTTTTATAGATACGAAGTTTCTAACTTTTCTAAAAAGGGTTACGAGTCTAAACACAACTATAATTACTGGCAAAGGGGCGAGTATTTAGGCGTTGGGGTGGGCGCGTCGTCTTTTATAGATAACCGCCGTTTTACAAACACCGAAAGCATTGACGAATACGTGCATTGTATATTGTCAGGAAAGGTTGCCGAAGTCTTTTCAGAAGAAGTTGTAGGTGACGATGCAAAATCCGAATTTACAATGCTAGCGCTTAGAACGGTTGACGGGCTTGATAAAAATTTATATAAAAAAGCCTTTAACTCAAACTTTGAAAACGACTTTGCTTTTGCAATCAAAAAAAATTCAAAATACCTTGATATATCGGAAAATTTTATAAAAATTAAAAAAGAATATTTATACGTTCAAAATTCAATTTTAGTTGATTTTATTTCGGAGATATAATGAAGCCTTTCGTACATTTACATTTGCATACCGAGTATTCGTTGCTTGACGGTATGGCAAGAATTAAAAGCGTTGTAAAGCGCGCAAAAGAACTTAATATGCCGGCTATTGCCATGACTGACCACGGCAATATGTACGGTGCCGTTCAGTTTAACGACGAGTGCGTAAAGGCAGGAATAAAGCCTATTTTAGGCACGGAATTTTACGTGTGTGACGACCATCTTCAAAAAGGCAAAATTAAAACGGACGACGTTGACGGTTATAAAGATAGAAGGCATTTAGTATTACTTGCTAAAAACGAGCAGGGCTATAAGACCTTATCTCTACTTAACGCTATCGCGTTTCGTGACGGGTACTATTATAAACCGAGAATTGACCTTAACTTATTAAAGCAACACCACGAAGGACTTATTTGTTTATCTGCGTGTATAGGCGGTGATATTCCGCAGGCAATTCTTCGCCACGACAACGAAAAGGCGGAAGAATTAGTTTTATTTTTCAAAGAAACTTTTGGCGACGATTTTTATTTAGAACTTCAAAACCAAGGCTTAGAAGAGCAAGAGTACGTAAACGCGTCACTCAAAGCGCTTGCTAAAAAGTTTAACGTTAAGACGGTAGTTACTAACGACGTTCACTACGTAAATAAAGAAGACGCGGTTACGCAAGACGTTTTGATGTGCGTTCAAACTGGGGTTAAAATCGATACTCCTAATCGTATGAAAATGCCGTGTGACGAGTTTTATCTTAAAAGTTACGACGAACTTTTAGAAGTTTTCAAAGATGATGAAACGGCTCTCGATACAACCTTAGAAATTGCCGATAAATGTAACTTTACGTTTGAATACGGGCACTATAAATTCCCGCACTATATACCTAAAAACGGGCAAACGCCTATCGAGTATATAAGAAGTTTAATAGACGACGGTATTAAGCGCAAATACGGTGAAGAAACCGAAGAGATACGCGAGCGTATCGAAATGGAACTATCCGTTATCGAAAAGCAAGGCTTTATCGAGTACTATCTTATCGTGTGGGACTATATAAACGCGGCGAGAAGCATGGGAATATCAGTAGGTCCGGGGCGTGGCAGTGGTGCAGGCTCTATCGTTGCGTATCTTATAGATATTACTGACATTGACCCGCTTAAATACGGGCTATATTTCGAGCGCTTTCTAAATTCCGAGCGCGTTTCCGCGCCCGACTTTGACGTTGACTTTGAAGATTCGCGCCGTCAAGAAGTTATTGACTACGTTAAGCGTAAATACGGCGAAGACACCGTTGCTAAAATCGTAACGTTTGGTACGATGGCTGCGAAAAACGCCATAAAGGACGTAGGGCGTGTACTTAACGTTCCGTATAACGAAATGGATAGGGTAACGAAAGCAATACCCAACAAAGTAGTTAAAGGTGGAAAGACGATAGAACTCAAACGTCCGAATATTTTAGAAAAAGCCTTTGGTTTTTATAAGCCCTCTAAAAAAGAAAGTGAAGACGGGTTAACTACCGAGAGTTTTGCCGTTCCCGAACTCGTTGAAATGTACAACGAGAGCGCGGAGATTAAAAGGGTAGTAGATATTGCTATGAAACTTGAAGACGCGCCCCGTCAATCAAGTACCCACGCGTGCGGTGTAATTATCGGCGCGGATATATTAGATAGACATATGCCGTTGTCGAGAAACGGCGAAGACATAACCACTCAATATACGGGTGTCGAACTTGAACACCTTGGCTTTTTGAAGATGGACTTTTTAGGGCTTAGGAACTTGTCCGATATCAAAATGGCTATTGAGTACGTAAAAGAAAATCACGGAGTTGACGTAGTTTTCGATAGAAACGGTTACGACGATCAAGGGGTTTACGAACTTATATCGTCGGGTAATACTACGGCAATATTCCAAATAGAATCAAGTGGGTTTAAGGACTTCTTGTCAAGGTTAAAACCCAACTGTTTAGAAGATATCGTGGCGGCGGTATCGCTTTACCGCCCAGGTCCTATGGACTCGATAGGCAAGTTTATAAATTCTAAGCACAACCCCGAAAAAGTTAAGTACGCGCATCCGTTACTTGAACCTATATTAAAGCAAACGTACGGCTGTATAGTGTATCAAGAACAAGTTATGAAAATCGTTCAAGACTTGGCTGGTTACACCTTAGGTCAAGCCGATAACGTTCGCCGTATGATGGGTAAGAAAAAAGTAGCCGAAATGGAAAAGGAAGAAGCGGTATTTATCTACGGTAAACCCGAAAGCGTTGATAGTAGCGGTAAGGTAAACCGCGCGATTGACGGGTGCTTAAAGCGTGGTGTTCCAGAAAACGTTGCAAAGCAAATTTGGAACGAAATGAAAGACTTTGCTAAGTACGCTTTCAATAAATCACACGCGGCGGCGTACTCGCTTGTTACGTATCAAACGGCATACCTTAAATGCTACTACGAGCCCGAGTTTTTAACTGCCGTATTAAATAACCGAATTACGAATATTGAAGAAATAACTAACTACGTTAGTTATGCAAAGGAAGAAAAAGTTCCCGTATTACCACCTGATATCAACGAAAGTAAAACGTATTTTTCGGTAAAAGACGGAATAATTAGGTTTGGTTTAGCGGCGGTAAAAGGCGTTGGGGTTGCCGTTATTGACGATATAATTAGCGAAAGAGAAAAGGGCGGGAAATTTACGTCGTTTGAAGACTTTGCACTTAGGTGTATTCACTACGTAAACAAGCGCCTTGTAGAAAACTTGATATACGCAGGCGCGTTTGACTGTTTTGGCATTTATCGTTCACGCCTTATAGCGACGTATGAAGAAGTTCTAGATAAAGCGCAAGTTATTATTAAGGAAAGAGAAAGCGACCAACTTTCAATTTTCGGTATGATGGGCGAGCCTGAAAAAATCACCGTTACGTACCCTAATTTTAACGAGTACGACCAAAAACAAAAACTCGTATACGAAAAGAACGTTTTAGGCGTATACGTTTCGGGGCACCCACTTGAAGATTACAAAGAAAAGTTTAGAAAGTACAACTTCTCAACGGGCAAACTTTTATCTAAGGAAGAAAACGAAGACGGTGAAGTTATTTATACCGACGTTAGCGACGGTATCGAAGTTTCAATGTGCGGAATACTCACGGGCGTTAAAAAACTTTCTACTAAATCTGGGCAATTTATGTCAATACTAACGGTAGAAGACTTATACGGCAGTATCGAGTGCGTAATGTTTCCTAAAATTCACGAAAAATATCGCAACAAAATCGAGCAAGACGACGTTGTTGAAATTAGGGGTAAACTTCAACTTAGAGAAGGTCGTGAGCCTAGCATTTCCATTGAACATATCGAGCCGATAGGCGATAAAAAAGTAGAAGAAACTAAACCCGAAGTTAAAGAAAAGCGTACCTATTTAGGTCTTACGATAGACGATAGCGTTGATATTGACGTACTTTCGGATATTTTATCTGCATATCCCGGCGAAATTGAAGTTTACCTTAAAAAGGACGGAAAGAAGTTTAGCGGTGGTATGTCGGTTAGAAAGTGTAACGGTTTAATTGCGGAACTTGTCTCGGTTCTAGATGAAAAAGATATCGTATTTTTTGAAAAATAAGTAGAAAATAGTAGTATTATAAACAATTTTGTGCTACAATTTACTTGGTTTTACTCGGAGGAATTACTATGAAGAAAATTGCAATACTAACAAGCGGTGGCGACGCGCCCGGTATGAACGCTTGCGTTAGAGCGTGCGTGAGATACGCTATCGCAAAAGACGTTGACGTTTACGGTGTTGAAAGGGGCTACGTTGGTCTACTTAATAATAAAATTAACTTTATGTCTACTCGCTCGGTATCGGATATCGTTCATAGAGGCGGTACTATTCTTAAAACGGCAAGATGTCCTGAGTTTATAGACGTTGAGTATCAACAACAAGCGGCTGAAACCCTTCAAGCATACGGTATAGATAGTTTAATCGTAATCGGGGGTGACGGTTCGTTTAGGGGTGCGAAAGATTTATCCGATAACTGTGGAATTAACGTAGTCGCAATACCTGCAACTATTGATAACGACCTTGATTACACCGATTTTACTATCGGGTTTGATACGTCGGTTAACACCGTTCTTAACGCGATAAACAATTTACGCGATACTATGGGCTCGCACGATAGAGTATCCCTTCTTGAAGTTATGGGTAGAAAGTGTGGAGATATTGCGTTATACGCTGCGCTTGCAGGTGGCGCTGAGTTTTGCTTAACGCCAGAAGTTCCGTATAATATTGACGAGATTGCAAAAACACTCGTCAAAAGCAGAAAGCGTGGCAAAACGTCAAATATGATAATATTTGCCGAAGGCGCTGGCGATAGGGACGAGATTTGTAGAAGGCTTGAAGACCACACGGGTTTATCCGTTAAAACTACCACGCTTGGCTACGTTCAAAGGGGTGGCTCGCCTACGATGGCTGATAGAGTTTTAGCATCGCGTATGGCGGTAAAAGCCGTTGACCTTATGATAGAAGGCAAAACTAACCGTGCTATCGGTGTTAAAGACAATAACATTTTCGATATGGATATAAGCGAGGCGCTTGCATTCGAGCATAGGTTTAATCACGAACTTTACAAGGTAATGAATATCTTGGCAAGATAAATAAAATATATTTTTAAGGAGTTTTTACTATGAAGAATTTGGTTGGCGCTGCTATGTTTGCGCAATCGGGTGGTCCTACTTCGGTAATCAACGCTAGTGCAGCGGGTGTATTTATCGAAGCGTTAAAGCAAGAAAAAATCACGGCTGTTTACGGTGCGGCTCACGGTATTAGGGGCGTGTTAGAAGAAGATTTTTACGATATTTCCAAAGAAGATATGGAAGAATTGTTACTTTTGAAGAACACTCCTTCGTCGGCACTTGGCTCGGTTAGATATAAACTTAAAGACGCTAAGAAAGACGATACCGATTACAAGCGTATCGTAGAAGTATTCAAAAAGTACAATATCCGTTATTTCTTCTATAACGGCGGTAACGACAGTATGGATACTTGTAACAAAATTTCTAAATACATCAAAAAATCGGGTTGGGACTGCAACGTTATAGGCGTTCCTAAAACTATCGATAACGACTTATTCGGTACCGATCACTGCCCGGGCTTTGCATCGGCTGCAAAATATATAGCAACTACCATTATGGAAGTTAACCTTGACGCTAAGGTTTACGATACCCCGATGGTATGCGTAATTGAAGTAATGGGTAGAAATGCAGGTTGGCTTGCCGCTTCTGCGGTATTAGCAGGTCACAAGGGGCTTGGCGCTGACCTTATTTATCTTCCTGAAATTCCGTTTAGCGTTGAAAAATTCGTAAGCGACGTCAAGGGCGTTTGCGCTAGAAACAACAATAAGTGTATCGCAGTAGTATCTGAGGGTATCCACGATGCTAGCGGTAAACTTATTTGCGAAGTTTTAGGTGAAACTGGTGCAAGAGATAGTTTCGGCCACGCACAACTCGGTGGTGTTGGCGCTCAACTTGCTAACCTTATTAAAAATGAAACGGGTTATAAAACGAGAGGCGTTGAACTTAGTTTAATGCAAAGATGTGGCGCTCACCTTGCATCGAAGACCGACGTTGAAGAGACGTTTAGAGCAGGTCGCGAAGCAGTTAAGGCGGCGTGCCGTGGTACTACTGATAAAATGGTAGTGTATAAGCGTGACGTTGATAAAAACGGCAACTACAAATGCAAGTACAGTTTAGTTAACCTTAAACTCGCTGCAAACACTGAAAAAACCGTACCCCTTGATTGGATTATAAACGACGGTACTTACATTTCTAACGAGTTTGTAGATTATGCGCTTCCGCTTATTCAAGGCGAATCGAAAGCACCGCTTGTTGACGGGCTTCCAAGATTTGCTAAACTTAAAAAAGTTCAAGCAGGCAAGAAATAAAATAAATAGAAAAAACTCCGCAATATGCGGAGTTTTTTAATGCTTTTATAACGTTTATAATAAGTTTTTATATACCATTTCAACGAGTTTTAAGTGTTCACCACGGAAAACTTGTGGCCAGTTTCTAACGTGCATACCCATAGTAACGGATACGCCGGTATTTGGGTCTACTAGCGCGTATGAGCCGGCAGCCCCGTCCCACCCAAATTCTTTTTGTTTTAAGCCCCAAGGAGTGTCAATTTTTCTCACCCTAACGCCTAAGCCGTAGCCGTAATCCGTTCCTTGAACGCAAGTATAGTTGTTTTTAACGCTGAGTTCTTTGGTGGTTTCAACCGTCATAAGCGCGATAGTTTCTGGTTTTATAAGTTGATAACCGTTTGATGAAATTCCACCTGAGGCAAGCGTTTCTAAAAACAACGAATAGTCTTCAACCGTTGATTTAAGACCGCCACCGCCACCGTCGTACGTCTTGTGATTAGCCCATTTTTCTTGTTCGTAGGGGTAAGGCTCAATAACACCGTCAACCGCGTGGTAAAGGTCTTCAAAACCACCTTCTAAAAACTTAAAAGTAGAGTGTTTCATATTAAGCGGTTTGAAAATTTCGTTTGAAACGAAATCTGAATAGCGATAACCCGTAGCAACTTCGATAACGCCACCCAAAACGTCATGCGAGAGGCCGTACATAAATTTATCGCCCGGCTGGAAATTAAGTGGCATTTTAATAATTTCATTAGCGATTTCACGCGCGGTTGCAAACGGATTTTGTAAAAACTTTTGCTTAACGTACGGCGAGTTAAAATTATAGTCAAGCCCAGACGACATCGTTATCAAATGCTTAATGGTAACGGGTTTAGTTTTTACCTTTTGCCCGTCAACGAGAGTGTACGCGTTTTCAAATTCTGGAATATATTTTGAAACTTTATCGTCAAGAGATATTATTCCCCTTTCAACGCACATCATTGTAGCAACGGCGGTTACTACCTTTGAACAAGAATACATATAAAGAAGTTCCTTGCCCGTAGCGGTGCCGTTTTTATTTTGATAGTGGCGGTAAATGGTTTCGTGCCCTTTTTTAACTAAAATATCTAAATAGGGGATACCTTTTTCTTTTATTAAATAGTTGTCAATATAATCTTTAATTACGTCCATAGTAGATATTATATTTTATATAAAAATCTTTGTCAAGATAAAAAAACGGAGTGTTAACTCCGTTTTTAATATTATACAGCGCCTTGCGCTTTCATTGATTCGGCAACCTTCATAAAGCCAGCGATATTTGCACCCGCCATATAGTTACCAGCCATACCGTATGCCTTTGAGTATTCGTCGCACGCTTTGAAGATAGAAACCATTATGCCGTGAAGTTTTTCGTCAACTTCTTCAAAACTCCATGAAAGGCGCATACTGTTTTGAGTCATTTCCAAGCCTGACGTTGCTACGCCACCCGCGTTAGATGCTTTTGCAGGGCCGTAAAGCATGCCTTTTGCAAAGTAAACGTCAATCGCTTCGGGGGTAGAAGGCATGTTAGCGCCTTCGGATACGCAGTAGCAACCGTTGTTTGCAAGAGCGGTTGCGCCTACGCCGTCAAGTTCGTTTTGAGTAGCGCAGGGAAGGGCGATATCACACTTAACCGTCCAAACACCGCTAGAACCTTCGTGATATTCTGCGTTAGGTCTATATTTAAGATATTCGCTAATTCTCTTTCTTTCAACTTCTTTAATTTGTTTAACAGCGTCTAAATCAATACCGTCTTTATCGTAAACGTAACCGTTAGAGTCGGAAAGAGTAACGACCTTAGCGCCGAGTTCTTGCGCTTTTTCACAAGCGTAGATAGCAACGTTACCAGAGCCCGATACTACTACCGTTTGACCTTCGAAAGACTTGCCGTTTGCTTTGAGCATTTCTTGGGTGAAATAGCATAAACCGTAGCCCGTTGCTTGTTTTCTTGCAAGAGAACCACCGTAAGTTAAACCTTTACCAGTTAATACGCCAGTGTATTCGTTTTGTAAGCGCTTGTATTGACCGAACATATAACCAATTTCTCTCGCGCCAACGCCGATATCGCCGGCTGGCACGTCACAATCAGCGCCAATATGACGGTAAAGTTCACTCATAAGGCTTTGGCAAAATCTCATAATCTCGCCGTCAGACTTACCCTTAGGATCAAAGTCCGAACCGCCTTTACCACCGCCCATAGGAAGGGTGGTAAGGCTGTTTTTGAAGGTTTGTTCAAAACCTAAGAATTTAATAATGCTAAGGTTTACCGACGGGTGGAAACGCATACCGCCTTTGTAAGGGCCGATAGCACTGTTAAATTGAACTCTGAAACCGCGGTTAACTTGAACGTTACCGTTATCGTCAACCCAAGGAATTCTAAAAATAATTTGCCTTTCGGGTTCTACAAGCCTTTCGATAACGCCTGCTTTAACAATATCAGGACGCTTTTCGATAACGGGTTGTAAGGTTACGAAAACTTCGGTTACCGCTTGGATAAACTCGGGTTCGTTAGGGTTTCTTTTCTTTACTTGTTCTAAAACTTGAACTAAATATTCGTTTGTAAGTTTCATAAAACGCCTCCGCTATACTAAATAATTTTAATTTAGTATAAACTAAATAAGGTAAAAAAAGCAATAGTTTTAACTAAAAATTCGATAATGATTTTTCTGGGCGGACAAATAAGCCTAAATAGTTTGTAATTTTGTAAAATTGTGTTACAATTATAAGGTAAAAAATATAAGGACTTAATTATGGATAAAGTTATTATTGCTATCGGCGGTGGCGATATGCGCGAAAAAACCACCATTAAAATTGACGAATATATTGCATCTCTTGCTAAAAAACACGCGGGAGAAAAGCGCGCATACGGTTTATATATAGGCACGGCATCACACGATTTTATGCCTGCTTTTAATACGTTTAGAAAAACTTACACTTCGGTTTTCGATATTAAAGCCGACTGTTTGTTACTTGAAAACGTTCAAACGAGCGACGAGAGAATTGACGAAAAGTTGTCAAAAGCCGACTTTATTTACGTTAGCGGTGGCGATACGTTATATATGCTTAAAAAGTGGGAAGAACGCGGTCTTGTTAAAAAACTTATATCCGCATACGAACGCGGTGTTATAATAACGGGGCGTTCTGCCGGTGCAATATGTTGGTTTGAACAAATGTACACGGATAGCGAAATGCTAAACGGCGTTAGTGACGAGTATAAACTCTATAACGGCTTAGGCGTTATAAAAGGCACTTGTTCGCCACACTATAATCTAAGAGTTAGTGATTTTGATAGCGCAGTAGTTAATAGCGATATTGAAACCGCTTACGCCATTGAAGACAACTCTGCAATCGAGTTTGTAAACGGCGTTTTCACAAAAAGTATATCAAGCGGTGGCAATTCCTATATAATTACACAAAAAAGCGGAAGTATTCACAAAAAACTTTTATAATTTCACACCGTTTTCACACACCTTTGTTATCATTTAATTGTAAATTCTAATTTTTGGGGGAATTATGAAGAAATTACTTATTGTTGACGATGAAGAAAAGATAAGAGAAGTCATTAAAGAATACGCCGAATTCGAAGGATATTTAGCCGAAGAAGCGAGTGACGGTATGGAAGCCGTTAAAATGGTTAAAGACGGGGATTTCGACCTAGTAATTATGGATATAATGATGCCTAGGCTCGACGGGTTTTCCGCCGTTAAAGAAATAAGAAAAACTAAAAACATTCCCGTTATTATGTTATCTGCTAGAACGGAAGAGTACGATAAACTTTTCGGCTTTGAACTTGGGGCGGACGATTACGTTGTTAAACCCTTTTCACCAAAGGAACTTATGGCAAGGGTAAACGCCGTACTTAAAAGGAATGACGCTAGCGTGTCAGGCGTGGTTGACGAAGTTAAGTTTGAAGGGTTAACCGTTGATTTTGCAGGTAGAAACGTTTTCGTTGACGGAGAAAAGGTCGTTTTAACGCCAAAGGAATACGAACTTTTATATTACTTTGTTAAAAACGTTGGTATTGCGCTTTCGCGCGAGAGATTGCTTAAAGACGTGTGGGGTTACGATTATTACGGTGACGATAGAACGGTTGATACACACGTTAAAATGCTCCGTTCCAGCATTAAAAAGTATAGAAAATTTATAATAACTTTACGAGGGGTAGGATATAAATTCGAGCCGTGAAAAATTTTTATAAGTTCAACAAACTAAGAAACAGGGTTTGGTTATATTTCGTAGTTTTTACCGTCCTGCTGGTATGCTTAATTTGGCTGTTGCAGACGGTTTTTTTCGAGTACAATTACCAAAGTGTTCGCGGTGAAACTATGAACGTTTACGCCGACTTAATCGCAAGTGACGTTAAAAACGGTACGTCTATAAATAAAGACTACGTTACGTCCTTAAAAGAAGCAAGTATTGAAGTTTTGATAGTAAAGTCGTTAAACGGAAATTTAAGCGTTATATACCCAAGCGAATATTATCTCGAATACGGTTCACCTATGCACCTTGCCATTGACGAAATAGTTCAAACAATGGTTGTAGACGATAAGTTTTCTCTAAGTGGAGAACAGGTGTTTGTGTCTGGCGCACCGACTTTTTATACCGCGCGTAGAATTTTGCAGTTTTCGGGCGACGAGTACGTTATAATGTTTTCGTCAATGCACTCTGTAAAAGATACGGTTACCGTACTTAGAAATCAACTGTTTTTAGTTGCTATTATAGTAACCGTTGTATCGCTTTTTATATCTTTCGTTATTGCTGAGCGTATTTCAAGACCTATCGACGATATGAGTAAGGTTGCCGAAAGGTGGGCAAAAGGTGACGATACCGTTTTATTTGAAGGCAGTAGTTATTTGGAAATGGACGATTTGGCATCCGCCCTTAATAAAGCCAAAATAGAAGTTAATAAAACGGGTAAATTACAGCGCGACTTATTAGCAAACGTAACGCATGACCTTAAAACTCCACTCACAATGATAAAGGCGTACGCTGAAATGATAAAGGATATATCCGGCGAAAATAAAGAAAAGAGAGATAAACACACCCAAATTATAATAGACGAGGCCGATAGGTTAACCTTTCTAGTAAACGATATATTAAACCTTTCAAAATTGCAATCGCAGGCTGAAAAATTTGATAAAACCGCATTTAACCTTTCAAAACTTATCGAAACCGTTATTTATAGGTTTGATAACGTTATGAACGAAAAAGGCTATAAGTTATATAAAGAAATTGAAAAGGACGTTTTCGTTGAAGGCGACGAAAAAAAGATAGAAGAAGTTATTTATAACCTTATAGGCAACGCCATAAACTATACCGGCGAAGATAAAACGGTTAAAGTGTTTTTAACTGTTGACGGCAAGAAGGTTAAACTTGAAATATTAGATAGTGGAAAGGGTATAGATAAAGAAAATATTCAAACTATTTGGGAAAAGTATTATAGATATTCTGAAACGCATAAGCGCACGGTAAAAGGCACGGGCTTAGGTCTTTCTATCGTAAAGGCGATACTTGACGCGCACAATTTAGAATACGGAGTTTTGAGTAAAGTGGGCGTTGGCAGTAACTTTTACGTAGTATTTAATAAACTTACCGATAAGGAGCAAGAGTTGTTAAATGGATAAAGATTATTTAAGGCTAAACAGCGAGAGTAGGCTTAGTGACGAGTCGGTTAACGAATACTCTGTGAAAGTTGCCGTTAAAAAGAAAAAATCTAGCGAAGAAAATTCCACTTTACAAATAATATTTGATGAAATTTACAACAAAGGCAATTCGATAGGCGTTAGCGGTGCTAATACTAATAAGCCCAAACTTTTAGATGCCATTATTTTTTCTTCAATAATACTATTATTTAGCGTAATACTTGCTGTAATTACTTATTTTACGAGAGAGTTATTTTTACTTCAACTTTTAGTTATATCTTCGGCTATAATAGTACCTATATCGCTACTATACTTCTTTTATCGGTTAGACGTTAAAGGAAAAGTTAAATTCTCAACTATAACGTATTTGGTGGTAGCGGGCGTAGTTATATTTATTGTTACGGAACTCGTGTTTGAAAAAATTATAAACCAAACTAATCAAAGTTATCATTCTTTCGTTGCTATCAGGTGTTTAATTGAACTATTACTCGTATCACTAGTTTGCTATTTAATATACGGCGGTATGCGAACCAAATCGGTTACTACGCCTTTACTTATTGCGTGTGCGGTTGCGGTTGGGTTTGCTTTTTCTAAAAGTTTATCTCAAAATTTTTCGCTTTTACTTATAAACGTAAACGTGGCGCCAAGCGGTGAAACGATAGGAGCGATAATCAATGTTGAAAACTTTATAAAAGACTCGGCAAAAAGCGTAATTGAGTCTTTTGCAACGGTTTCGGTTTATCGACCTTTCGTGTTTATTGCTTTATGCGTTATTATCGTTAGAATTTTAACTAGTCAAGTTCCAAGCGCTGGCAAAAAAACTGCAAATTCGTTTTTTACCTTTTTATTTTGCTCGGTAACCTATATTTTAAGTTCACTGCAAACACCGTTTAACGTTTTAACCTTTTTTTACAACTTAATATCGATAGTTTTTACAGGGTATTTATTTATAAACGCAATAAATTCTTGTGTAAAAGACGAAAAATATGAATAAAACGCGAATTGTCTCGCGTTTTTTTATTGTAGAATTGTCTTGCGTTTTTTTTACTCTTTACAAATTGTGAACTTAATGATATAATACTAATATTAAATTTTTTTAAGGAGACACTATGGAAGAAAAATTAAATAGAAAATACGGGCTTATTACGGCTATATGTATGGTTGTTGGTACGGTTATCGGCTCAGGTGTATTTTTTAAGGCGCAAAACGTTCTCGTCGCTACGGGTGGGAATATGCCTCTTGGTATTTTGGCTTGGGTTATTACCGGATTTATTATGATAATATGTTCCGCTCAGTTTGCAGTTATGGCAACAAAGTACGAAAAGGTCAGCGGTGTAGTTGACTATGCAGAGGCAACTTGCGGTAAAAAATACGGATATTATCTTGCTTGGTTTATGGTTAACCTTTATTACCCTGGTATGACTTCGGTTTTATCTTGGGTTTCGGCAAGATATTTAGGCGTATTGTTCGGTTGGCACTTAGCAAGTGCTGAGGTTATGGTCGTTGCAGGCTTTATTTTGATTTGCTCGTTTACGATAAATGCTTTATCGCCAAAACTTGCGGGTAAATTTCAAGTAAGCGCAACGTTTATAAAACTAGTTCCTATTCTGTTAATGGCGGTTGTTGGAACGATAGTAGGTTTATTTAACGGCACGCTTACTCATAATTTCACTAACGTTGTTAGTGAGGCAGTTGGTGGAACTAGTGGTGGGCTATTCGCCGCTATCGTTGCAACGGTGTTTGCATACGAAGGTTGGATAGTCGCAACGAGTATAAACGCTGAACTAAAAGACCCTAAAAAGAACTTGCCCATAGCGTTAGTTATAGGTGCGTTTATAGTAGTTGTTGCCTACGTTTTATATTATATAGGCGTTGCAGGTGGTGCAGATAACAAAGTTTTAATGGAAGAAGGTGCAACTACCGCGTTTTCTAATATATTCGGTGCAGTTGGCGGTGCTTTCTTAAATATTTGTATAGTCGTATCTTGTCTTGGTACGCTTAACGGGTTAATGCTTGCAGTAACTCGCGGTATGTACGCGATAGCAGTAAGAAACGAAGGTCCAAACCCCAATATGTTCGGTCAAATTGACAAGGCTACTAATATGACTACCAACTCGTCCGTTTGGGGTTTATTTATAACGGGTATATGGCTTTTATACTTCTATGGAGCAAACCTTACCGAAGGTTGGTTTGGCGTGTTTAATTTTGACTCGTCTGAACTTCCTATCGTTACTGTATACGCTTTGTATATTCCTATGTTTATATCGTGGATTAAAAACCAAAAAGAACTTGGTAAATTCAAGCGTTTCGTCTTACCGATAGCGGCTATCGTTGCGTGTGCGTTTATGATTTTTGCAGCAGTTTACGCTCACGGTATTACGCCTTATTTAACGGCAAAACAAGACGGCAAGTTTGCTTTCCCTGTATTATTCTATCTTATAGTGTTTGCAGTTATTATGGGCATAGGCGCAATATTTGATATTAGAAAATCTAAATATAAAAAATAATAAAAACCGCGGAAATTCCGCGGTTTTTTAATGCCGTAATTATTGCATATCGTATTTTCTAAGCATTAACTTGGTAAAATCAAGTAGGAATTTTGCCTCGTCGTCAAGGCGTTTTTCAGTTGGGTTTTCTAAAATGTTTCTCCAAACTCTTATATCGTAGCCAACTTCGTTACCCATTTGTAAAAACGGCTCGGATACGATATCGTTTTTATAATCAATATCTTTAAGTGCTTTGAAAATTTCATCCCAGTTGAGATGCCCACGCCCAGGCACGTTGCGGTTGTTTTCGCCCGTGTGGAAGTGGCGAAGTCTTTTTCCTACAAGTCTAATAGCGTCGCCTATATCGTTTTCTTCAATGTTCATATGATAGGTGTCAAGATGAATACCTATATTTTTACTGTTAACTGCATCGGCGTATTTAATTGCTTCTTTTGCCGTGTTAACAAGTGGCGACTCAAAGCGGTTAACCGCCTCACAACAAACTGTAACGCCTTCTTTTTCAGCAACTTTCATAACTTGTTGCATACTATCAACCGATCTAGCAAATAGATTTTCTTTTTCCTTTTCGTCAACGAAATAGGGTGGAACGCCCCAGCCCGCATAAGTTACGCCCGAAAAGAGTTCGCCTTGCATAACTGCAATTTTTCTAACAATGTTAGAAAGGTACTCAACACCGCCTTTTCTAACTTCGGCGCTTTGACTTGCTACGTCGTATTTCATATTGAGGCCTAAACTGTATGAAAGTTTAATTCCGCGCTCGTCGGCGTACTTTTTTATTGCGCGGCATTCGTCATCACTCATTTCAAGTAGTGGTTGCGCTTGGAATTCTAAAATATCGTAGCCGAGTTTTTGAACTTTATCTATATAATACTTATAGTCGATAGTCCAAGATTTTTCCCAAAAGTTTACAAATATACCTAATTTATTCATAAAATACTCCTTATTAAATAACGTCAATATTAAGTCCAAGGTATTTAGTAAACGCTTCGTGTATAGCGTCTTTCCACTCTCCCTTGGTTATTGCTACGTGATGACGGTATCCGTTTTCACCCATATAAATCATCATTTTGTTAGCGTCGCCGTCGTCCTTTTTGAATACCATACCGCATCCAAAGAAAGCCTTTTCAATAGGCTCGTCAACTATTTCGCCCTCGGTTACGAAAGAGTGTATTTCACCGTTTTCGGTTTTCAAACTTGCAACGGTTACTTTGTTAGTTGCGATTTTACCAACCGATAAACCTACGCCAGAGCCTTCGCCGTACGTCTTTTTGAACATAAGGTGTTCTTCAATATGGGTTTTTCCGTCCATAAGTGATTTGGGAACAGGGCCACAATGGAAGAATATTGCTTTATCAACCGCGTCGCCGTAGTTGTTGTTAACGTCAAGTAACATTACGGGGTAGTCGGCAGCAAGTCCAACCGCGCGCATCATAATAGCGTTTGAAATATCGAGTTCGCACGCTGCATAAATTCCCTTTTCATTAAGGTCGCCAAGAATTAAGCAGGGCGCAACGCCGTATCTTTTTTGAAGTTCGTCCCAACACCTTATAGCAATAGCGTCAAGCGAGTAATCTTTAATGAGTTTATCAATAGCAACGCCTAAGCGCGCAATGTTTTCAACTTTTATATCGGGGTATGAGCCAAAGTCTGAAAGCGATTTGTAGTAGGTAATTTTTTCCTTGATATCGTCTTTTGAAAGGCTATCCATTATGGCAAAAACCATACTTAAATCGATAGATTCGATGTTTATGCGCTTCTTTTGAAGGGCAATTTCGTCAATTCTAACGGTTTTGAACGCTGTAGTTCTAGCGCCGATAGCACCGATAGTGAACGACTTAAATCCCTTAACAACACGGCAAATACCTGCAAAATTTACAAGGTCGTTAGCAAAGTCTTGGCTTGAAGGCGAAACGACAAATTTTTTAGTTTGGGTATACTTTATGCCCGCTTGTCTTAAAACGTTAAGCATAGCGATTTTACCGCAAAGAGAATCGCGCCTGTTTGCAAAATCCATCTTGCCAATTTCATCTGGATACGCTTGAACTAGAATCGGAACGTTAGCGTCTTTTAGAGCGTAGTAAGCGCCGTTTTCGTCGCCAAAGTTGGGTAGGCAAAGAATAATGCCGTCAATTTCGTCTTTGTGGCTTTTTATAAATTCAGCGTAAATTTTACCTTCTTCAATAGTTTCAACCGCGCCAAAGCGAGTTTTGTTTTCGTCCATAATAAGTGCGGTGTAACCTTGCTTTTCAACGGCTTCAACCATTTCACGGCGAGCGTCTTTTATAACTTCGCCAGGGAAAAACCCACGGTTGCCAAAATATAAGGCAAATGTCATTTTAGTTTTTTCCATATATAATCTCCTTTTATTATTTAATTTTAATATAATAAATACAACGCGTGATTTATAGTTAATATTTTACTAATTATAGCAATATCTTCCCGCAAAAAATTTTATTTACTATAAAGTGTTGAATATTTCAAAAAAACGTGGTATTATTTGTTTATGAAAGTAAATTTTGATTTGAAAAAACTTAATGAACTGCTTGATGATTTCCATAAAGTTACCGGGCTTACCGTAAGTTTGTGGGATAGTGAACACAATCAACTTGCATATTCGCCAAAGATAATGCCTAGGTTTTGCCGTATGATAAAAGCTACAAAGCAAGGTGAAATTGCTTGCCTTAATTCAGATATTTCACTTTGCAAACTTTCCTACGAAAAAAAAGAACCCGTAGTGCATTACTGCCACGCGGGTATTGTAGACGTTGCCACCCCCATACTTTATAACGACACGCTACTTGGCTATATGATGTTTGGGCAAGTTCTTGAAAAGGGGGCTAATAAGCCAAATTTAGAAGTTTGTAAAAGTTACGGGCTTAACGAAAGTGAAGTTTTATCTGCATATTCCGAACTTAAATTTTTTGATAAAGAAAACATTGATTCGGCTATGAACATATTAAAAGTATGTACTTACTACCTTTGGATATCTCAAATGATTTCGCCCGAAAAAAATTTACTTGCGCATAATCTCGAACTGTATTTAAGTGAAAATCTAAGTGAAGATATAACCGTTGATTCTATTTGTAAAAGATTTGAAATTTCAAAAAATAAACTATATAAAGTATTTGATGATTTTTTTGGTAAAACTTTTAATAACTACCTAACGGCAAAAAGGGTGGAGTTTGCCAAAAACTTGCTTGATACAACCGATAAGCCTATCTATCAAATTTGCATTGAGGCGGGCATCCCTGATTATAATTATTTTACTAAGGTATTTAAGAAGGTTGTTGGCATACCGCCAAGAGTTTATAGAAAAGGCAAAAAATAGAAAATTAGTTGCAACTGCCAACCCGTTCAATTCCCCAAACAACTTTTGCATAATAAAACACGGAGCAAAAACTCCGTGTTTTTTAATGGTAGCCCCAAGGGGAATTGAACCCCTGATTTTGCCTTGAGAGGGCAACGTCTTAACCTCTTGACCATGAGGCCGTTTACTAAAATATATTATCATACAATTTAATATTTTGCAAACGATTTAGGGGTGGTTAGCGCTAAAATTTTATATACCGCTAAGTTCGTCTTTTTCGGGTAGGTTTTTGTGGTAGCGTTTAGGCATAAAATTTTTCATAAGGCGTTCGTTTTTTCTCTCTTTTATATAAACGGTGTCGTAATACGTTTTGAAAAGCGATTGAAACTCGTCCTTTACGTAAAGGGGGTTTATTTTTTTATATACCGTTTTAGTTTTTCCGTTAAAGTGGGCGGAAATAACGTCGTGATTTATGTCGTGGATAATAAACGGCATACTTTTATACCTTGATATAAAGTGGGGAAGTATTAGGGTGTTTACGTCGTTATCTGGAAAATATTTTGCGTAATATATTCCACTTTCGGTTTTAGAAAACCTAATAAAACCCTTAAACCTATGCGCTTCTAGTAGAACGCGGGATACAAGTTTATCAAAATTAAAAACGTCGGTATCGGAAAACTTGTCCGAGATACATTTATTTTCGTTAACAGTTTTTTTAAGGTAGTTAAAAATTACGGTGTATTTGCACTCGTCACCGCTTTTTAGAGCAGTGTAAATTTTATCGAGTTCGCCGTGCAAAAGTATTGTTTTTAACTTTCTAAAAACCTTGTCCGCTTTTGATTTATTAGTTTGAATTTCAACCGTTTCGTCGCAAAGGTCAAGTTGTATATCGCCGTTAACTACGGCAGTCGGAAAGGTTTTAGTTTGATAGGCGTTATATAGCGCGGTAAAAATACCGTCAACGCTACCGTCGATTAAATATATCATAATTCCCCCGTTAAAACGGACGTGTTTATCTCGCTATTTGAAAACAGTGAAAGTTGCTCGTAATTTTTGCTATTATCAAGAGATTTTAACGCTCGTTCGATCATATTTTCTTTTATAGAACCGAAAAATTTACCGCTAAACGTTATAAAGTGAATAGCGCGCTTTAACGCTATTTTCATCCTTTCAAAATCGGTAATAGATAGCCTTCCGTACCGCCTTGCCGATATGATTTTATACGCGCTTTTAACGCCTATTCCAGGTATGCGAATTAGCATTTCGAGTGGGGCGGTGTTAACGTCAACGGGAAAGAGTTCTGGGTGTTTTAGCGCCCAAGCGCACTTGGGGTCATAGTCCTTTGAAAGATTTTCGTTTTCGCTTATAAGTTCGCCGACCGAAAACCCGTAAAACCTAATCAGCCAGTCGGCTTGGTATAGCCTATGTTCTCTAAGTAGACCTGCTGGAACGGTTGGCAGTAGCGCTGAATTAGTTGTTGGAACGAAAGACGAATAATACACCCTTTTTAGCGCGTACTTTTTGTAAAGCGCTTGGGTTAGGTTGAGAATTTGCCCGTCACGTTCTGGGCTTGCACCAACTATCATTTGAGTAGTTTGCCCGGCGGGTAAAAACCTGCTTTTTTTAGACCTATCCGCATCTTTTTCTCCGTGCAAAAACGAAATAGGCGTAAGTATGCTTTTTTTGGTTTTTTGCGGTGCTAAAAGCCGTAAGCTTTTTTCGGTTGGAAGTTCTAAATTGAAACTCATTCTATCAACGAACTCGCCAGCCCGCATAATAAGTTTTTGGTCGGCACCAGGGATACCTTTTAAGTGAATATACCCGTGAAAACCGTAAAGTTTTCTAAGTTTTATAACCGTTTCAAGCAAAAGTTCCATAGTGTAGTCGGGGTTTTTGTACACCGCGGACGATAAGAACAAGCCTTCTATGTAATTTCGCTTGTAAAACTCCATAGTGAGTTCGCAAATCTCGTCGGGCGTGGCGATAGCGCGTGGAAAGTCGTTAGAACGCCTACTTAAACAGTAGGCGCAATCGTAAACACAGTTATTAGTCATTAAAATTTTAAGAAGAGATATACACCTGCCGTCTTGTGTAAAAGAGTGGCAAATTCCACCCATACTCGCGTTGCCGATACCGCCTTTGTTTTTTCTAGAACTACCAGATGACGAACACGAAACGTCAAACTTAGCGCTTTCAACTAAAATTTTCAATTTTTCTGCCGAAATCATACGTTCTCTCCAAATACGAACATTTGTTCATATTATACACTGTACCCAAACAAAAGTCAAACGTTTGTTCGAAATTTTGGCTTGTAAAATTATGGTAAATATTTTTGGGTGTAAAAGGGGAGTAAAAGATTGACAATTTTAACTAGTAATATTAAAATATACCTAATAAAAACTAAAATGGAGTTTACTATGGCTGAACTTATGGGTAGTTTAAGGCGCACCACTTATTGTGGAACGCTTGGTATTGAAAACGTCAATCAAGAAGTGGTAGTAGTTGGCTGGGTTCAAAAAAGAAGAAACCTTGGCAGTTTGATTTTCGTTGATTTAAGAGATAAAACTGGCATTGTGCAAGTGGTTTTTGACAGTTCTTTTTCTGAAAGCGTGTTTGAAAAAGCAGGCGCTATTCGTTCTGAATACGTAGTTATGGCAAAGGGCGCGGTGAGAGAAAGGTCTAATAAAACCGATAAAATTAAGACGGGCGCTATTGAAATTTTAGCATCCGAAGTTAAGATTTTATCCGAGGCTGACACCACGCCGTTTGAGATTTTAGACGATACGGACGTGAACGAGAATTTAAGGCTTAAATACAGGTATTTAGACCTTAGAAGACCTTCACTTCAAAACAAATTATTCCTTCGCCACAAGGTGTGTAAGGCAACGAGAGATTATCTTGATAATCTCGACTTTTGCGAAGTTGAAACGCCTATGCTCGGCAAGTCCACCCCCGAAGGCGCTAGGGACTATTTAGTTCCGTCACGCGTGCATCCCACGTGTTTTTACGCTTTACCGCAATCGCCACAACTTTACAAGCAACTTTTGATGGTTTCGGGCTTTGATAGATATTATCAAATCACCAAATGTTTCCGTGACGAAGATTTAAGAGCAAACCGCCAACCCGAATTTACGCAAATCGACTTGGAAATGAGTTTCGTTGAACAAGTTGAAGACGTTATTTATCCCGTTGAAGGCTTGATTAAATCTATTTTCAAAAACACCATAGGTCTTGATTTAGGCGAGGGGCATTTCCGCCAAATTTCGTATAAAGAAGCGATGGAACGCTACGGCTCGGATAAACCCGATACTCGTTTCGGTTTAGAACTTAAAGACGTGTCCGATATCGCTAAAAAAGTTGACTTTAAGGTGTTTAGTGACGCGCTTTCAATAAACGGCGTTATAAAAGGTAGCGTTAGGGCTATAAACGCCAAGGGGTTTGCATCTAAACTTTCAAGAAAGGATATCGACGGGCTCGTTGAGTTTGTTAAAACCTTAGGTGCAAAAGGTCTTGCTTGGCTCTCTCACCCCGTAGGCGGTGAAGTAAAAGGCTCTTTCTTAAAATTCTTAACCGAAGAAAACTTAAAAGACTTTACCGATAGACTTAACTTTGAAGAAGGCGACGTATTGTTCTTTGCAGCGGACAAAGATTCGGTGGTTTATAACACTCTTGGTGGGCTTAGACTTCACCTTGCTGAAAAGTACGGGCTTATCGACAAAAATACCTACGATATTTTATGGGTAACCGAGTTCCCGATGTTCGAGTACAGTGAAGAAGAAGATCGTTTCGTAGCCGTTCACCATCCGTTCACTTCGCCGATGGACGAAGATTTAGAACTTTGCGTAAAAGATCCTAGCAAGGCTAGGGCAAAGGCATACGATATCGTTATTAACGGTCAAGAAGCGGGCGGTGGCTCTATAAGAATTCACCGTAGAGAAGTTCAAGAGAAAATGTTTGAAGTTCTCGGCTTTACCCCCGAAGACATCAAAGACCGTTTTGGTTTCTTTGTTGACGCTTTCCGTTACGGCGCGCCACCGCACGGCGGACTTGCGCTCGGGCTTGATAGAATGGTAATGCTCCTTACCAAAACCGATTCTATAAAAGACGTTATTGCTTTCCCCAAAGTTCAAACTGCGTCGTGCTTGATGTCTGGCGCACCAGACCTTGTTTCTGAAAAGCAACTTGAAGAACTTCACGTAAAGCACGTTGAAAAATAATTGTAAACCACTTAGCGCGTTGCTAAGTGGTTTTTTTATATAAAAAAGTTATTTTTGCTATTGCAATGCGCTTTTATGTGTGTTATAATTAACACGTTAATTATGGTTTTTTTGAAAAGACCGACTAAAAAGGAGAAACTAATCGTGAAAATGACATTTCGTTGGTACGGTGAAAACGACTGTATCCCACTAAATCACATTAAGCAAATTCAGGGTATGTCGGGCGTAGTTACCGCCGTTTACGACGAGCCCGTTGGCAACGTTTGGCCTCTTGAAAAACTTCTTAAACTCAAAAAACTCGCTAACGACGCGGGTCTTGAAATGGAAGTTATCGAGTCCGTTCC
>JAFVQM010000003.1 GCA_017504795.1 Clostridia bacterium
ATATGGCGTATTTATCGCTATACGAGATAAACGGCAAGGAAGAATCGTGTAACGAGCGCGCAAAATCTAGAAAAATGGCAACGGTAAGGGCTTTTTACAAGTATTTTTTCAATAAAGGTAAAATCAAATCTAATACCGCATCAAAAGTTACCCTACCCAAACTTCACGATAAAGAAATTATAAGGCTTGATATTGCCGAAATGGTTAGATTATTAAACTTAGCAGACAGTGGCGACAAGTTTTCCGACCATCAACGCGCCTACCATAAAAGCACAAAAATTCGTGACGTTGCCATTTTAACTCTATTTTTAGGCACGGGAATTCGCAATAGCGAACTAGTTGGCTTAAACGTTGAAGATATAAATTTTGAAGATATGAGTTTTGCCGTTACCCGTAAAGGTGGTAACCGCACTATTTTATATTTTAACGACGAAGTTGATAAAGCGCTTCGCTCCTGGCTTAATAAACGCAGTACAATAAAAGACCTATCCCCTAACGAAAACGCCTTATTTTTAAGCCTTCAAAATAAGCGAATTAGCGTAAGAGCGATACAGGAACTCGTTAAAAAGTACGCTAAAATCATAACTCCGCTTAAAAAGATAACACCGCACAAATTAAGAAGTACTTTTGGCACGAATTTATACCGCGAAACGCAAGATATTTATCTTGTGGCGGATTTTTTGGGGCATAGCGACGTCAATACCACTAAAAAACACTACGCGGCGCAAAGCGAAGATTTTAGGCGCAAGGCAATAAAATCAGTTAAACTTAGAGAAGACTAATGGAAGATATTTTTGATAGAGAAAGCGTTTTCGTTATAGAACCTATAAATCAAGGTGACGACGTTGACTTTCTAATAGAAGAAATTTACAGTTTAATAACTAGTGCAAACGCCGTACCCGTTGGATATAACGCAGTAAAGTTAAGAGAGATAACTCCGTCTACCTACATCGGCAAAGGTAAAGCCGAAGAAATTAGGCTTGAAATTGATCGCCTTGGCGCCACTACTTGTATATTCGACGGAGCGTTAACCCCTTCTCAAACGCTTAATTTAAGAGACGTTTTAGGGGTTAAAGTTATTGATAGAACAACGCTTATACTTGACATATTTGCATCTTCTGCTAAAACGCACGAAGGTAAAATTCAGGTAGAACTTGCACAACTAGAATACTTATATCCAAGGCTTAAAGGCAAAGGCGAAGCGTTATCTAGACTTGGCGGTGGCATAGGAACGCGAGGCCCCGGCGAAACCAAACTAGAAACGGATAGACGGCATATAAAAGGTAGAATAAATAAGTTAAAGCAAGAACTTCAAGACCTTGAAATTAGGCGAAAACTTCAAACGTATAGGCGGGATAAAAACCAAGAATTCGTCATTTCACTAGTTGGGTATACTAACGTTGGTAAATCTACCCTACTTAATAAACTTACGGGCTCTGACGTTCTTGTTGAAAACAAACTTTTTGCAACGCTCGACCCTACCGTTAGAAAGACTAAAATCGACGGAATTGACGTACTTATTAGCGATACCGTAGGTTTTATAAGAAATATTCCGCACAACCTTATAGAGGCTTTCAAATCAACCTTAGAAAGCGCAACGGAAGCAGACCTTATACTTATCGTTTGCGACGCTAAAAGCGACTACGACGAACAGTTAAAGGTAACTCTATCCACCTTAGAAGGCTTAAATTCCAAAGCCGAAACGCTACTAGTTCTCAATAAGTGCGA
Organism: Clostridia bacterium; assembly: GCA_017504795.1. Taxonomy (GTDB): domain Bacteria; phylum Bacillota; class Clostridia; order Christensenellales; family Borkfalkiaceae; genus HGM11412. Next base: position 1,729 of record JAFVQM010000003.1, read on the forward strand.
CGAAGTTGATATTACTGACGAGATATCGTCAAAATTTATTTGCATATCAGCAAAAGAAGGTAGAAATTTAGACTTACTATTTTCTAGAATTTCAAAGGTATTAGAAAATAATTACGTTCAAACAAAATTGAAAGTAAATTATAGTGAACTTAGCGAGTTTACAAAACTTTCAAAGTTTTTAGACAGTTTTAGTTTAGATTATAAAAACGATTTCGTTATCGCTAACGTAAGATGTAAAAAATCAATATTTTCAAAGTTTGCAAAATTCAAAAAAGCGTAAGGAACACCTTACGCTTTTACTTATCAATTTTAATCTCCGTTATTTTAATTGCGCGGTACTCAGAGTCAGACTCTAAACACTTACCGCAACTGTCACAAATTTTACTAGGGTCTAAATCACACCTATCACACTCGCCACAGTTTATACACTCTCTTTCATATAAAACACATTCCATATTTATAGTATACTACTATTAAATAAAAATATCAAGCAAAATTTTATAAACATTTGTTTGCATTTTCAAAATTTATATGCTATAATTAGATTATGTCAAAGATAGATGTTAAATTGAACGAACTTTATAACTACGTAAAAAACTATCAAGAAGAAAACGGCTTTCCACCAACCGTGCGCGATATTTGTAACGATTTGCAAATAAAATCAACTGCAACCGCGCATTATTATCTTGAAAAGTTATCTAGCAAAGGTTTAATTACCAAAAACGGTGATAAAAAGCGCGCAATATCTATAAATAATAGAAAAAACGCGTTTGAAGTTCCCTTAGTTGGCACGGTTACGGCAGGCACGCCGATACTCGCCGTTGAAAATTTAGAAGATTATTATCCCCTTCCCCAAGAATTTAACACCGGTGAAACGCTATTTATGTTAAAGGTTAAAGGCGATTCTATGATAAACGCCGGCATTTTTGACGGAGATAAAATCGTTGTTAAAAAGCAAGAAACCGCTAGTAACGGCGATATAGTTGTCGCACTTATTGACGATAGCGCCACGGTTAAACGTTTTTATAAAGAAAACGGCAAAATCGTACTCCACCCTGAAAACGACTTGCTTGAAGATATCGTAGTAGATAGCGCTTTAATTTTAGGCGTTGTTGTTGGTTTAACTAGAAAGTTCTAAAAATAATTTAACACCCCCGACAATTAAGTCGGGGGTGTTTTTATTAGTTATTTATTTTTATAAATAAGTCTTACGATAAGTTTGTAAATTTCCATTACGATAACGATAGCGAACGCCGAGCCGATAGCAATTGCTATTTGCGGAAGTGAAAGCATTACCGACTGGAATATCGTGTTAAGACCTGGGATATACACAACTGCAAGTTGCATAATCGCGCCAACGATAAACGCAAGATTTAAGAAACGGTTATTAAACGCTTGTTTTGTAAATACGCTCTTTTCACTCTTAACGTTATACGAGTGGAAAAGTTGAGTAAACGCAAGTGTTACAAACGCCATTGTAGACGCTACCGCGTGGCCATAAAGTTGGAAACCAACAATATAAGACGTAAGCGTTAACGCACCTACTACAACGCCTTCAAGCCCGATGTGAAGACCAAGTTTTTGAGCAAAGAAATTCTCGTCTTTCGGGCGCGGTTTTTCAAACATAACCGAGTCTTCGGGTTTTTCCATACCTAAACCGAACGCAGGAAGCGAGTCGGTAACCAAGTTTATCCAAAGAAGATGAATACCTGCAAGCGGAACGTGGAGCGGTAAAATATTAAGTGCTGCAATAAGTTCAGCAAGTAAGATAACTAGTACTTCGCCGATATTGCTTGAAAGTAGGTATTTAACGCACTTTCTAATGTTGGCGTATATTCCCCTACCTTGTTTAACGGCTTTAATAATGGTGGTAAAGTTATCGTCGGTAAGTATCATATCGGCTGCTTCCTTAGAAACGTCCGTTCCTGTGATACCCATAGCGCAACCGATATCCGCTTTTTTTAGCGCGGGGGAATCGTTTACGCCGTCACCCGTCATAGCAACTACTTTTCCTTTTGACTGCCAAGCCTCTACAATTCTAACTTTATCTTTTGGAGCAACGCGGGCGTAAACTGAGAATTCTTCAATTCTATTTCTTAACTCTTCGTCACTCATACTATCGAGTTCGTCACTCGATACCGCGCGTTGACCTTCGCCCATAATACCAAGTTCGTTTGCTATTGCGGTTGCGGTTATAATGTTATCACCGGTAATCATAATAGTTCTAACGCCGGCGTGTTTAGCAACTTTAATCGCTTCTAAAACTTCGGGTCTTGGCGGGTCAATCATGCCAACTAAACCTAAAAACTCTACGTCTTGTTCAAGGTCTAAGGTAACTTCGGGCATTTTATCAAACACTTTAATACCAAGCGCTAAAACTCTTAACGCGCGACTTGACATGTTTTCAATAGCCTCGTTAACGCCTTCTACCTTTGAAGACTTAGAAAGCCTTTTAAGTAAAACGTCAGGCGCGCCTTTCGTGATACTTATAAACTTACCGTCTTTTTTAATAACTACGGTCATAAGTTTTCTATCTGAGTCAAACGGAATTTCACCTACGCGTTCCGCCCAGGAAACGTCACTACCGTATTTGTTGTTAAGTTCCACAAGTGCCGTTTCAGTTGGGTCGCCTATTCTCTTTTCAACACCGTCAACCATCTCGATTTTAGCGTCACAACAAATTGAGAAATAGTTGATAAGTTGATGATTTTCTTCGGTGATATCAGATAAAAGTTTAAGTTTACCGTTATCGTAAATCTCTAAAACGGTCATTTTGTTTTGAGTTAAAGTACCAGTTTTATCCGAGCAAACGATACTAGTACAACCGAGCGTTTCAACCGCAGGGAGTTTTTTAACGATAGCGTTTTCAGCAACCATTTTTCTAACGCCGATGGCAAGAACTATGGTAACTACCGTTGCTAAACCTTCTGGGATAGCTGCAACTGCAAGTGATACTGCAAGTTTGAAACTTTCAATAAGTTCTGCACCAAGCGCAAAATAGTCAAGCGCGAATACCACAACGCAAATAAATATAGATATAATACCTATAACTTTACCAACTTGGTCAAGTTTGTTTTGAAGTGGCGTAGGTTCGGCTTTTTGTGCGCCAAGCATACCTGCAATTTTACCGATTTCAGTTTTCATACCCGTATCGGTAACTACTGCTTTACCCCTACCGTTAGTTACGAAGGTAGAAGAAAACACCATATTCTTTCTATCGCCAAGAGCGGCTGCGTCGCCGTCTATAACGTCAGTCATCTTAGTTACGGGAACCGATTCACCGGTGAGTGCCGACTCGTCTACTTGAAGGTTAACGGCGTCTATAAGGCGCGCGTCCGCCGGGATAAAGTCACCCGCTTCTATTAAGATGATGTCGCCAACCACTAAGTCTTCTGACGGAATTTTATCGGTAACGCCGTTACGAATTACCTTACACTCTGGCGAAGACATCTTTTTAAGTGCTTCAAGTGATTTTTCGGCTTTGCTTTCTTGGACTACGCCGAGTATAGCGTTAAGCATTACGACTATAAAAATTACTAAACTATCAACCCACTCGTGCGGATCAACTATTAAAGATATTACCGCTGCAACGAGCAAGATAATAATTAAAACGTCTGCAAAAGATTTAAGGAACTTTACGAGTAAAGTTTCCTTTTTATGTTCTTCGAGAGCGTTTTTGCCGTATTTCTCACGGCGAATTTCAACCTCTTGCGACGATAAACCACTTTGCACGTTACTGCCAAGTTCGTTTACTACGTCTTCGTTACGTTTACGATACATTGTACCCTCCTATAAAATATCGGCAATTTAGCCGTTTATTAACTTTAACATTTCACTAATAGCAACGTCTTTGTTACTATTAACGTAATTTAACCCTTCAAGGCGCTTAAAAAAGGTTATTTGGCGCTTTGCATAATGGCGCGAATTGATTTTTATAAGGTCACTAAGCCCCGATAAATCGCCTGATACTAGCGCGTCGAACGTTTCTTTATAGCCTATGCCTTGCATACATTGATTATTTTTATCAATGCCCATATCAATTAAACTTTTAACTTCATCAACAAGCCCGCTTTCCATCATAATATCAACGCGCTTATCAATTCTAGAATATAATTCTTGCCTATCAAAGTTAGGCGCAAACGCTAAATAACTATATCTTGGTTCAAGTTTGTCGTTTTGGTCAGACTTTCTCTTCCCGGTTGAAAAGTATATTTCAAGTGCGCGAACTACCCTTACTATATCGTTTTTATGAATTTTTTCAGTCGCTTTTTTATCAACGCTTTGTAAAACTTCGTAAACCGCGTCAACCCCTTGGGTTTTAGCCATATTTATATATTTATTTCTAATTTCCAAATTGCCTTCAACTTGACCGTAACCGAGTTTATATAAAATAGAATTTATATAAAATCCCGTGCCACCACATATTATAGGCGTTTTACCCTTAGAAATCAAGTCGTTAACGATAGGCAGTGCTAAACTTTCATAATCAGATACTGAAAAGGAAGAAGTAGGCTCAACAACGTCAATTAAATGGTGTTTTACAAGGCTTTGCTCGTAAGACGTAGGCTTTGCCGTGCCGATATCAAGGTGTTTATATATTGCAAGCGAGTCAGCCGAAATAATTTCAGTATTAAGCGTTTTAGCAAGTTTTATAGCAAGCGCAGATTTACCAGACGCGGTTGGCCCACAAATTATAATGATTTCAGGTTTCATACTACACGCTTAAACCATTTATCAATCTCATGGCGAGAAATTTTTACCGCAATAGGTCTACCGTGTGGGCATTTTAGGTTTATATTGCCGTTAAGCAAGGTTATAAGCGCATCAACTTCACTATTTGATAAACTCATACCCGCCTTTACCGCCGATTTACACGCCTTTTGCATAAGTTTTTGGTCAATTATTTCAGGAACGCTTTCACGGCGCAAGGAATAATCGCACAAAACGTCGTCAAAGAACTTATCAAGTTCAATATCGATAAGCTCGTAAGGAATAGAATAAACGTTAAAAGACCCGTCCGTTTGAAGTTCGATATCAAGCCCTAAATTAGTTAAAAATGGCATTTTATCAAGCATGTACTCACGCTCTAAATTATTAACCTTTAAGTTATACGGAACGAGTAACGGTTGCGTTGGGTTTTCTTTAACCGTTCTTTGATACAAAAGTTTATTGTAAAGTAGCCTTTCGTGAGCAGCGTGTTGGTCAATTATGTACATATCACTTGCCATTTCAAATATCAAATAGGCGTTTAGTACCTGCCCTACGTACTTTAATGTAAGAGGTCTTTCGATTTCTTCTTGAACGGCAACTTTCTTCTTTTCAAGTTCTGCAATATACCTTTTGTTTTCAGCAAACATATCTTCTTGCTCTTTTGTTGCCTCCGATTGCGGAACGTCACTTTGCAATTTTTCGTCTTCTGAAAAAAGTGTAAATGAACCGAGTATTTCTTTCTTAAACGAATCGGTTTTATACTTTTGTGTATTAAGGTTTTGATTTCCGCGAGTGGTTACTATAACACCGTCGTCAGGCTCTTCAATAAGCGCTTCCTTTTTAACTTGCTCTGGCGACTTAATTATATTGTTGTGGCTGGGAAGTATTATATCAAGCGCGGAATCACTACCGTCTAATACTTTTGATATGGTTGAGTAAACTGCGCCGTAAATTACGGAATTATCTATAAATCTAACGTCTGACTTGTTTGGCGTAACGTTAACGTCAACTATTTCACTAGGAACGGTAATATATAGTACCGCCATAGGATAACGCCTTTTCATTAAGTAACCCGAATAAGCGTTCATAATTGCTGACGATATTGTTTGGTTTTGAATATATCTACCGTTAAGTATTACCGTTTGATACGTTCTATTTGACTTAGTATAATTTATCTTTCCTACGTAGCCTTTTATAGTAACGCCGTGAACGTAATTAGATATATTAAACGTTTCAGACAAAAATTCCGTACCGTAAACTGCGGTAACCGCGTCTTCAATACCGTCACCGTAAGATGCAAGAACCAAAGTATCGTTGATTAAAAACTTAAACGATATATTTGGGTTTGCAAGAACTAACCGTGAAACCGTGTCAGTCACGTCGTTTTCTTCCGATCGTGTAGATTTAAGAAATTTTTGCCTTGCGGGAGTATTAAAAAACAAGTTTGAAACTGTTATATACGTGCCGTTGTTTGACGGTGCAACGTAAATTTCGGGGTTTTCACCGCCCTCGACTTCCATAGTATGACCGATTTCGTCTTCCTTTCTCTTAGTTGTTATTTTAAGTTTAGAAACCGACGCGATTGACGAAAGTGCCTCTCCCCTAAAACCAAGCGTCTTAATTGAATACAAATCGTCAAGGTCTTTTACCTTGCTGGTGGCGTGAGGCATAATCGTTTTAAGTAAATCTTCTTTATAAATGCCTGAACCGTTATCAAAAACCTCAATAACGTCCTTTCCTCCGCCGAATATATTTATTTTTATCTCAGTTGCGCCAGCGTCAATCGAGTTTTCAACCAACTCTTTTATTACGGAAGATGGTCTTTCAACCACTTCGCCCGCGGCAATTTGAGTATAAACTTTTTTATCAAGTACGTTTATAACCGACATTTTTAATCTCCGATTTTATTTTTAAGCCCGTTAAGATAGTTAAGCGCCTCAATAGGCGAAAGTGAATTAACGTCTAAATTTTTAATTTCTAAAATTATCTCATTATCTACGATATCTTCGCCACTATCTTGCGCAGTGCCCGAATTTATATCGCTACTTTCAAGTTGTTTAAGTATCTTTTTAGCGCGAGAAGTTACGCATTTAGGAACGCCCGCTAGTGACGCTACTTCAATACCAAAACTCTTATTTGCGCTACCTTCTTGAATTTTACGAAGGAATATTATATCGCCGTTATATTCTTTAACGAGTATTTTGTAGTTTTTAACGCCTTCAAGTTTTCCTTCAAGTTCAGAAAGTTCATGATAATGCGTTGCAAATAAAGTGTTTGCTTTTATTTCGCTACAAACGTATTCTACAACCGCCCATGCAATAGAAAGACCGTCGTACGTAGAAGTTCCACGCCCAACTTCGTCAAGAATAATAAGGCTGTTTTTAGTTGCCTTATTAAGTATTGACGCAACTTCGTTCATTTCTACCATAAATGTAGACTGGTCGAACACCAAATTATCGCTAGCGCCAACACGAGTAAATATTTTGTCGGTTATAGGAACTTGGCACTCTTTTGCCGGAACGAACGAGCCCATGTGCGCCATAATGGTAATGAGAGCAACTTGGCGCATATAGGTTGATTTACCCGCCATATTAGGCCCTGTGATTATCATCATGCGGTCGCCGTTTGAGTGAAGGCGCGTATCGTTTGGAATAAACTGCGAATTTGAAACGTTTTCAACGATAGGGTGTCTACCACCATTTATTATAAGTTCACTACCCGCCTTTGCTATTTTTGGTCTAACGTAGCCGTACTTTTTAGCAACGATTGCAAGAGAATTTACACAGTCTAAAAAAGCAACTGCTTTTGACGAACGCTGTATATGTAAAATATGCTCGGCAAGTAAATTTTTAATTTTAGCAAAAATTTCAAGTTCAATTTTTAGCGATTTTTCACGGCTGGTTAAAATATCTTCTTCTAAGTTTTTAAGTTCTTCGGTGATAAACCTTTCACCGCCTGTGAGCGTTTGTTTTCTAACGTAAGAATACGGAACTTTATCCTTAAACGACTTAGAAACTTCAATATAATAACCAAAAACCTTGTTGTAGCCAACTTTAAGCGTTCTTATACCCGTTGCTTGTTTTTCACGTTCTTCGAGTTCTTTAAGTAAGGTGGTTGAATTTTCAGCAATATCTCTAAGCCTATCTAGTTCCCTATCAAAACCTTCTTTTACAAAGCCCCCGTCTTTAAGTGCGCTTAGCGAAATTTCGTCATTAAGGGCGTGCGAAATTAAACTAGTAACGCTAGAAAAATCGTAAACGTTGTCGTATACGTCACGCAGTGGCTTACATACCGTGCCTGATAAGGTAAATTTAAGCGTAGGTAAAAGTTCTAGCGATTTTGATAAATTAAGCGCGTCTTTCGGGGTGATATTGCCGTTAGAAACCTTACCTGCAAGCCTTTCAGTATCGCGAATTTCACTCAAAACGTCCGTCAACGCGTTTCTAAGTAAATTGTCGTTATAAATTTCTTCAACCGCGTCAAGCCTGTAATTTATTTTGTTTTCGTCAATTAACGGATTAAGTATCCAACTATATAAGTTGCGCGAACCCATAGGCGTTTCAGTTTTATCTAAAACGCTAAGTAACGTGCCGTAGCGCTTTCCGTCACGCATTGATTTAACGAGTTCTAAATTCTTAACGGCAACGCTATCTAGTAAAAGATACTCCGAAGGCTGTAAAAGTTGAATTTTATTAACGTTTATAAGCGCGTGTTTTTGCGTTTCTCTAAGATACTCAATAAGCGCACCGCAACAAGATATAACCGCTTGGTCGTTTTGAATACCGAAACAGTCTAAACTAAGTATCGAAAAATGGTCTTTTAACGTTTTTTCAGCGTGAGTTGGGTTAAAAGCCCACTCCTTATAAATTTCAAGTTTAGTAATCGCACCGTGCTTTACCGCGTTTACGTCTTTAAAGTCAAGATAAACGCTTTGCGGGCAAATAATTTGAACGGGCTCAATCTTACTAACGTAATCGGTTACAACGGATAAATCGGTAACTTTTTCAATGCTTTCAGTATAGAATTCCCCCGTAGTTATATCCGCCCAAGAAACGGCGAAATTATCGCCTATTTTTGATATTGCACAAATAAAGTTGTTTTGCTTATCGTTAAGAAGAGTGTTTTCGGTAATAGTGCCTGCGGAAACAACCTTTACAACGTCCCTATCAACGACTTTAACGTCACTGCCTTTTTTGTTCTTTTCAAACCTTTCAAACTGCTCGCAAACGGCAACTTTTTCGCCCATTGATACGAGTTTTGCAATATATACGTCTGCCGCGTGATGCGGAACGCCACACATCGGCGCTTTCTTTCCGTCGCCACAATTTCTTGAAGTTAACGTTAAATCAAGTAGTTTTGAAACCCTAATAGCGTCGTCGAAAAACATTTCGTAAAAATCGCCTAAACGATAGAACAAAACACAGTCTTTATACTGTTCTTTCGTCAAAAAATATTGTTTCATCATTGGTGAAATTTCACTCATACTATTTCTCCGTAAAGCGATATGCCTGACGCCTTAGTTATCCTTATTGACACGAATTCGCCAACTACGTTTTTATCGCTATTAAAATGAACTACTTTACCGCCTTCGTCACGGCCTATGTAGATTTGTTGTTCTAAATTAAACTCGTCAACTAAAATTTCAAGCGTTTTACCTAAATACTTGCTCGCAATTTTTCTATTTATCGAATTTTGTAAATCTACGAGTTTTACAATCCTTTCTTTTTTAATTTTTTCGTCAATATGCCCGTCCATTGAATACGCTTTCGTGCCACTGCGCGGTGAGTAAACAAAGGTAAAAGCCCCGTCAAACTCAACCTTTTCTACAAGGCTTAACGTGTCGTTAAAATCATCTTCCAACTCCATCGGAAACCCTACCATTATATCGGTGGTAATTTTAATATCTGGAACTATACGGCGTAGCATATCTATCTTTTCAAGATATTCTTCACGCGTGTATTTTCTATTCATAAGACCGAGTATTTTCGTACTGCCCGACTGAACGGGAAAATGTATAGAATTGCAGATTTTATCGTACTTTTTTATTGTTTTAGCAACGTTTTCATTTATGTCTTTTGGGTGGTTTGATATAAACCTAATTCTAAACTTACCGTCAATCTCCGCAACGCGCGATAAAAGAGTTGAAAACTCCACTTTTGGGTTTAAGTCTTTACCGTAAGAGTCAACATTTTGACCGAGTAAATTTATTTCTTTATATCCGCTTTCAACAAGCGTTTTTACTTCCGCCAAGATGTCTTCTGGGTTACGACTGCGCTCTCTTCCCCTAACGTAAGGAACGATGCAATACGAGCAAAAGTTATTGCACCCGTACATAACGTTAACGTAAGCGCTAGGATAGGTTGATCGCTTAACGAAACTACACTCTTTAATTGAATACTCGTCGTTAGATATTTCTATAAATTTTTTACCTTTTTCAAGCCTTTGTTTTAATAAACGCTCAAAATCAGCAAGGTTATGAGTACCGAATATTATATCGATAAACGGAAATTTATCCCTTAAAATTTCAGCCTTATCTTTTTGTTGGGGCATACAACCGCCAACTGCGATAATCTTGTTTTTATTAGCCTTTTTTAATCTTTTAAGCGCGCCTATATTACCGTACGCTCGTTGTTCGGCGTTTTCACGGATACAGCACGTGTTAAAAACGATAACGTCGGCAAGTTCGTCACTACCCGTTAAATTATAGCCTAAATTTTCAAGTATACCGCTGAGTTTTTCCGACTCGTGTTCGTTCATCTGACAGCCGTACGTAATAATTTTATAATATTTCATAAATATTATTATACATAAAATAAGGTAAAATTTCAACTAAAATAAATAAGTTTTATGGTTAAATTGTGTTTACTTTACGAATATTTAGTGAAGAGATAATTAAACTAATAACGATATGAGTAAAACGTTGAAAATAATCGGTTTTATATCGGCTGTTATATTAGCGCTATCAATCGGCGCAATTTTTATAACGCACGCCATAACTCGCGACGTAATGCTAGACGAAAGTAAACTAAAAAAAAGCGGTCAAATTATCGAAGTTTACTCTTCTAGCGGTAATTTAGTTGCAAAAAAGTCAAGTTCTAACGGCGGAAATTATATCAAAATAACTAAATTATCAAATAATACGAAAAATGCGTTTATAGCAATTGAAGATAAGCGATTTTACACGCATAACGGCATTGACGTTAAAAGAATTTTAAGTGCTACGCTTGAAAATATTAAATCACTATCGTTTAAGGAAGGCGCGTCAACAATTACTCAACAACTTATAAAAAACACGCATTTATCGAGTGAAAAAACCGTTAAAAGAAAACTTAAAGAAATTAAACTAGCAATAAATTTAGAAAGAAAATACAGTAAAGACGAAATACTTGAAATGTACCTAAACACTATATACTTTGGTCGTGGTGCATACGGTATTGAAGACGCGTCACAAACCTACTTTAATAAATCGGCAAGTAATTTAACGCTTAATGAAAGCGCAATGCTAGCAGGAATTATTAAAGCGCCAAGCACCTACTCGCCCGAATCTAATTACGATTTACTAATAAGTAGAAAAAATTTGGTGCTTAAAGTAATGAAAGAATGCGGTTTTATTTCCGAAAACGAATATAAACTAAATTCAAACTCAAAACTAAAAATAAACGCGTTTGATAAAAACACTGATTACGGAGATTACGTAAATGCAACGATTAGCGAATATGAAAACTCAAACAATTTTATGCCGTACGGCAATAGCGTTGTTAAACTTTACACTTATCTAGACGAAAGTTTACAAAAAGGCATTGACGAAAAAACGACTAATTACGACGAAAATAAAATTGTAATAAACTCTAAATTATGCGGTGTTACCGCATTTATTGGAAAATATTCTAACATTAAACGCAACCCTGCATCTTGCGTAAAACCGTGGCTTGTTTACGCCCCTATGATTAACGACGGATACATTAAAGAAAGTTCAGTTATTGATGACGAAGAAATAAATTTTAACGGATATTCCCCTAAAAATTATAACGATAAATATCACGGTGCGGTAACTGTTAAATACGCTTTGTCTAATAGCCTTAACGTGCCAACCGTAAAACTACTAAGCGGTTACGGGCTTGAAAGGGTAAACAACTACACTAAACTTATGAATTTAGACGTTAAAAACGAGAATTTGACGTGTGCATTAGGTGGTATAACGGGCGGTTTAACACTTAAAGAACTCTGCGACAAATATTCCGTTTTTAACGGTGGTGGAAATTTCAGCGAATCAAAATTTATAAAATCTATTTATTTTGACAAGATTAAAATTTACGAACACAATCCTAAAAAATCACAGGTTTTTTCTGAAGAAACTGCATTTATAATAAACGATATATTAAAAAACTCCGTTGAAAGCGGAACTTCAAAAAAACTAAGAACTCTACCGTTTGATATCTGCGCAAAAACGGGAACGAACGGCACGTCAAACGGCAATTTTGACGCGCTAAGCATAGCCTACACGACCGACTCAATCGTAGGTGTTTGGGTTGGTAATTACGATAATGAAATCATGCCTAATTCGGTTACAGGTAGTAACGAGCCAAGCGCAATTTCATATAAAATTTTACAAAAACTTTATAAAAACTCATTGCCACTTCCCTTTTCTAAACCTAACGGTGTAATTGAGGTTAATATTGACGTAAATAATTTACTTGAAAATAAAATTGAAACCATATCTACTAGCGGAGAAA
>JAFVQM010000034.1 GCA_017504795.1 Clostridia bacterium
AGGATCGCACCGTCCATCTGAGCAGCACCAGTAACCATGTTCTTTACGTAGTCAGCGTGGCCGGGACAGTCAACGTGTGCGTAGTGTCTGTTTTCGGTTTGGTATTCAACGTGCGAAGTGTTAATCGTGATACCACGAGCCTTTTCTTCGGGTGCTTTGTCGATTTGATCGTAACGCATTTTTTCAGCGCCACCCTTTGCAGCAAGTACCATCGTAATAGCAGCGGTAAGAGTAGTTTTACCGTGGTCAACGTGGCCGATAGTACCAATGTTTACGTGAGGTTTGTTTCTTTCGAATTTAGCCTTTGCCATAATTGTTTATCTCCTTAAAAATTATGTTTGTTTTTTTTATTTTAATTTTTTTATTGATTTTAGTATATAATAACCTAACTTTTATGTCAAGTTAAATTTGAAAATTCCCGATTATTCAGCGTTTCTATTCGCTCTTTCACCGATAATCTTTTCAGATACCGACTTGGGAACTTCTTCATAGTGGTCAAATTGCATAGTGTATTGACCACGGCCTTGCGTTCTAGAACGAAGGTCGGTTGCGTAACCGAACATTTCAGAAAGCGGAATGTGCGCGTCAATAACCTTTGAACCGTTTCTATCTTCCGTACCTTGGATATTACCACGACGAGAAGATACGTTACCCATAAGGTCACCGAAGTAATCTTCGGGAGTTACGATTTCAACTTTCATAATAGGCTCTAAGATAACGGGTTGAGCAGTCTTCATTGCTTCCTTAAACGCAAGCGAACCTGCGATTTTGAACGCCATTTCAGACGAGTCAACTTCGTGGTACGAACCGTAGAATACGGTTGCCTTGAAGTCAACTACTTCGTAGCCTGCAAGCGTACCGTTCTTAGACGCTTCTTCAATACCCTTTCTTACGGGTTCAATGTATTCCTTAGGAATACAACCGCCAACGGTTTCATCTTCGAACATAAAGCCCGAACCCGGTTCAAGCGGTGTAAATCTAACCTTACAGTCACCGTATTGACCTTTACCACCCGATTGACGTTTGTAAAGACCTTGTGCCTCCACTTCTCTTCTGAAAGTTTCTCTGTATGCAACTTGCGGTTTACCTACGGTTGCTTCTACTTTGAATTCTCTTAAAAGTCTGTCAACGATAATTTCAAGGTGAAGTTCACCCATACCTGCGATAATGGTTTGGCTGGTTTCTTTATCGGTGTAGAATTTGAAAGACGGGTCTTCTTCGGCAAGTTTGATAAGAGCCATAGTCATCTTGTCTTGACCTTGTTTGGTCTTAGGTTCGATGGCTACTTTAATAACCGGCTCGGGGAATTCCATCTTTTCAAGGATAATGGGGTGTGCTTCGTCGCAAAGCGTATCACCAGTAGTGGTGTCTTTAAGACCTACGATTGCGCATATGTCACCCGAGTAAATCATATCGAGTTCCGTACGAGTTGCAGCGTGGATAAGTAAAAGTCTACCAACTCTTTCTTTTTTGCCCTTAGTACTGTTGTAAACGTATGAACCGCTTTCCAAAGTACCCGAGTACGCTCTGAAGAACGCAAGTTTACCAACGAACGGATCGGCAACGATTTTGAACGCTAAACCTGCAAAAGGTTCATCGTCAGACGAACGTCTAACTTCTTCCTTTTCAGTCTTGGGGTTGATACCGGTAACGTGATCAACGTCAAGCGGGCTAGGAAGATAATCGATAACCGCGTCAATAAGGTGTTGAACACCGCGGTTTTTGTACGAAGAACCACAAAGTACGGGGGTGATTTGCATTGCAATAGTAGCCTTTCTAAGTGCACGCTTCATTTCTTCGATAGAAAGTTCACCCGTTTCAAAGTATTTTTCCATAAGTTCGTCTTCTTGCTCAGCACAGATTTCCATAAGTTGGTTTCTGTATTCGCTTGCAAGTTCTGCTTCTTCAGCGGGAACGGGAACTATATCAAATACCTTACCTTCGTCGTCTTTATAAATAATTGCGTTGTTTTCAACAAGGTCGATAATACCTTTGAAGGTGTCTTCCTTACCGATAGGTAAGCAGATGGGAACTGCGTTGGTGTGTAAACGCTCTTTCATCATTTCTACGGCGTTGAAGTAGTTAGCGCCGTTGATATCCATCTTGTTAACGTAAGCAATTCTAGGAACTTTATACTTGTCCGCTTGTCTCCAAACGGTTTCTGACTGGGGTTCTACACCGCCCTTTGCACAGAACGTTGCAACAGCACCGTCAAGTACGCGGAGTGAACGTTCAACTTCGATAGTGAAGTCAACGTGACCGGGGGTATCGATAATGTTTATTTGATTACCTTTCCAGTAGCAAGTGGTTGCAGCAGAAGCGATGGTTATACCACGTTCTTGCTCTTGTACCATGAAGTCCATGGTTGCTTCGCCGTCGTGCGTTTCGCCGAGTTTGTGAGTTTTACCCGTGTAGAATAAAATACGTTCGGTCGTAGTCGTCTTACCGGCGTCAATGTGAGCCATAATACCAATGTTTCTGGTGTGTAAAAGGTCGTATTTTCTAGCCATAATCTACTCCTACCAGCGGTAATGTGCAAACGCTTTGTTAGCCTCTGCCATTCTGTGGGTGTCTTCTTTCTTCTTAACTGCTCCGCCCGTGTTGTTCGCAGCATCTAAGAGTTCGTTAGCAAGTCTGTCACACATATCTCTTTCGCTTCTCTTTTTAGCGTTGAGAACTATCCAACGAATAGCAAGCGTTTGTCTTCTTTCAGGTCTAATTTCGATAGGAACTTGATAGTTAGAACCGCCTACTCTCCTTGCTTTAACTTCTAATACCGGCATAACGTTTGCCATTGCTTGATTGAAAAGTTCAATGGCTTCTTGACCGGTTTTTTGTTGCATCTTTTCAAAAGCATCGTACACAATGCTTTGTGCTATTCCTTTCTTACCGTCGAGCATAATCTGGTTTACGAGTTTGGTAACTACCTTACTGCCGTAAATCGGATCGGGCAAAACGTCTCTTTTAGGAACACTGCCTCTTCTTGGCATAATTAAATCCTCCTTTATTTTTTATAAGGGTAATACCCTTGCATGCTATCACACGCTTTCGCGGTGAACCTTCTACAAACTGACTTAGTTTGTATACTGCCTACAAAATCGGGTGCTTAAAATACTTTCCGACAAGTAGGTTTTGTGAGTTTGTTCGTCAATTACTTAGGCTTTTTAGCGCCGTATTTACTTCTTGCTTGCTTACGTTTTGCAACGCCTGCAGTATCCAAAGTACCACGGATAATATGATAACGAACACCGGGAAGGTCTCTAACCCTTCCGCCACGGATAAGTACCGAACTGTGCTCTTGAAGGTTGTGACCTTCGCCAGGAATATAAACGGTACCTTCTTGCTTGTTAGTCAAACGTACTCTTGCAATTTTACGAAGTGCCGAGTTAGGTTTCTTAGGAGAAGTCGTGGTAACCGAAAGGCACACGCCTCTTCTTTGAGGACAACTGTCTAAGATAGGAGATTTACTCTTCTCTTGACCGATTGATCTACCTTGTTTGATAAGCTGGTTGATTGTTGGCATACTTTTACCTCCTTGTTTTTTTCGGAAAATATTCTTAGCGGTTAACCCGCATAAAGAAGCAACTTACAGCCAAAACCCCGTCAAAAACCATTTTTCTAGGCTTTTGGCGGTTTTTTCGGCGTTTAACTAAGTTATTTTACCACTTTTTTAACGTTATGTCAAACGTTTTGAGTGGTTATAGTGTTTGTTTGCGGTAATACGTTTTTATACTCTTTCGAGCCGGTACCCGCAGGGATAAGTTTACCGATAATGATGTTTTCTTTAAGACCAACTAAGCGGTCGATTTTGTTCTTGATAGCCGCGTCGGTAAGAACTCTCGTTGTTTCTTGGAAGGACGCTGCCGACAAGAAACTTTCAGTTGCAAGAGACGCTTTCGTTATACCTAAAAGCACTCTTTCAACCATCGCGGGTCTACCGCCGTTTTCGATAACCTTTTTGTTTTCTTCTAAAATTCTGTACTCGTCAACGTACTCGCCAGGTAAGAACGGAGTGTCGCCACTTGCTTGAACGAGAACCTTTCTAAGCATTTGTCTAACGATAATTTCAACGTGTTTATCGTTAATTTCAACGCCTTGTGAACGATATACTCTTTGAACTTCTTTCAAGATATAATCTTGAACGCCCTTAACGCCCTTGGTCTTTAAGATTGCTTGCGGATATACCGAACCACTGGTTAAAATCGTACCAGGTTCTACGATATCGCCGTCTTTAACTTTGAGTTCAGCCGTGAACGGAATTTGGTAATCTTTTTGACCTTTGTCGTTTTTAACTACTACGTGACGAAGCCCGTCTTTAATAACGATAGACGCTACACCACTCGTTTCGCAAAGTACTGCGCGACCTGCGGGATTTCTCGCTTCGAAAAGTTCTTCGATACGCGGTAAACCCATCGTGATATCGCCGGTTGACGCTATACCACCGGTGTGGAACGTTCTCATGGTAAGTTGCGTACCTGGTTCACCGATTGATTGAGCGGCGATAGTACCAACCGCTTCGCCAACCTGAACGGGTGACAAGTTACTCATGTTTTTACCGTAACACTTAGCGCATACACCGATTTTGCTACGGCAGGTAAATACGCTTCTAATCTTAACCGTTTCAATGCCGGCGTTTTCAATTTCCTTAGCCTTTTCTTCACTAATCATAGTGTCGGCAGGAACGATAACTTCGCCGGTTTGCGGATTAACTACGTCAGAAACGGTAAATCTACCCGAAAGTCTATCTGCTAAACTTTCAACGGGTCTATCTTCACCGTCAACTCTAATAGCCGAAACTTCAAGTCCCTTAGGCGTTTCGCCAAGGCTTGCGTAACAGTCTTCTTCCTTAACGATAACCGAGTGCGATACGTCAACTAAACGACGAGTTAAGTAACCCGAGTCAGCCGTTTTAAGTGCGGTATCGGCTAAGCCCTTTCTACCACCGTGAGACGACGTGAAGTATTCAAGAACGGTAAGACCTTCACGGAAACACGATTTAACGGGAATTTCAATGACTTTACCGTTGGGGTTGGTCATAAGACCACGCATACCTGATAACTGCTTAATTTGGTCGATAGAACCACGCGCGCCCGAGTCAGCCATCATCCAAATAGGATTGAACTTTTCAAGCGTCTTTTTAAGTTCGTCAGTAACGTCGCCGGTAGCCTTAGTCCACACGTCAACAACCGCTTTATATCTTTCATCGTCAGTAATGAAACCACGGTTGAATTTCTTTTCGATTTTAAGAACGTCGTCCGATGCGTTAGCGAGAATTTCTTGCTTTTTGCCTGGAACTTGCATATCGAAAATCGACGTGGTGATAGCGCCTACGGTCGAGTATTTATAGCCGAGCGCTTTAACGTAGTCAAGCGTATCGGCAGCGCATTTAGCGGACTTGAACTTGAAGCATGCTTCAACGATCTTTTTAAGGTCGCCTTTCTTAACGAGTTTGTTGATTTCGTATTGAAGGTAATCTTCGGGTTTTTGGCGTTTAACAAAGCCGAGGTCTTGCGGGATTTTTTCGTTGAAAATAATTTTACCGCAAGTAGTTTTTACTCTACCCGTTACAGTTTCACCGTCAGGCGTAACTACCGTACGGCGAACGTAAATTTCGTCTTGAAGAGTGAGTTGCTTAGTTTGGTAAGCCATAATCGCTTCGTCTTCTGAAATAAACGATTGCGGATAGTATTTGGTAACGTTTTTATATACCTTTTCGCCCGAAACACTCGTTAGAGTGCAAGATTTAATCTTTCCGTCAAAATCGAGAACGGTTTCAGAAGGAATAAACTCTTCTTTCGTTGCGTCGGAAATATAGAACTTACCGTCTTTTTCTTCAAATTCGTGGTAAGCGTTTTCACCGTAGAACTTGCCTTCTGCTCTTCTAACGATGGTAAGGTAGTAACAACCAAGTACCATATCTTGCGAGGGCGACATAACGGGCTTACCGTCTGAAAGTTTTAAGATGTTGTTAGACGAAAGCATCAAGAACCTTGCTTCTGCTTGCGCTTCTACCGAAAGGGGTACGTGAACTGCCATTTGGTCACCGTCGAAGTCGGCGTTGAACGCACCGCACACGAGCGGATGGAGTTTTATTGCCCTACCTTCGATAAGCACGGGCTCGAACGCTTGAATAGAAAGTCTGTGAAGCGTGGGAGCACGGTTCAAAAGAACGGGGTGATCTTTGATGATTTCTTCTAATATATCCCAAACGCAAGGTTTCATTCTTTCAACCGTACGTTTAGCGTTTTTAATGTTGTGGCAAGTGCCGTTTTCAACGAGTTTCTTCATTACGAAAGGCTTGAAAAGTTCAATAGCCATTTCTTTGGGAAGACCACATTGATAAATTTTAAGTTCAGGACCTACTACGATAACCGAACGACCGGAATAGTCTACACGTTTACCTAATAAGTTCATACGGAAACGACCTTGTTTACCGCGTAAGAACGCAGAGAGAGACTTTAAGTCTCTTCCGCCAACGCCCGTTACCGCTTTACCGCGTTTGCCGTTGTCGATAAGCGCGTCAACCGCTTCTTGGAGCATTCTCTTTTCGTTCCTGATAATGATATCGGGAGCGCCGAGTTCCATAAGTTTTCTCAAACGGTTGTTTCTGTTGATAACCCTACGATAAAGGTCGTTAAGGTCACTCGTTGCAAACCTACCGCCGTCGAGTTGAACCATAGGTCTTAAATCTGGTGGCATTACGGGAATAACGTCCATAATCATCCACTCTGGGCGAGCGCCACCCGTCCTAAACGCCTCAACGATTTCAAGGCGCTTAATTGCCTTAACCTTTTTCTGGTTAGACTGATTGTCGTCTATAATACGCTTTAACTCAGCACTTTCCTTTTCAAGGTCAACAGCCATTAAAAGTTCTTTAATGGACTCTGCACCCATACCTACTTTGAAACTGCCTTCGCCGTATTTTTCAACGTATTCGTGGTAAACCTTGTCGGTAATAACTTGCTTGTATTCAAGGTCGGTCGTACCGGGGTCTAAAACGATATAAGATACGAAGTAGATAACTTGCTCCAAAGCCTTGGGGCTAACGTCGAGAATAAGGCCGATTTTAGAAGGAATACCCCTAAAATACCAGATGTGAGAAACGGGGGCAGCAAGTTCAATGTGACCCATTCTTTCACGTCTAACCTTTGATTTGGTTACTTCTACGCCACACTTATCGCACACGATACCCGCGTATCTAATTCTTTTATATTTACCGCAGTGACATTCGTAGTCCTTAGTAGGTCCGAAAATTCTTTCGCAGTAAAGCCCGTCTTTCTCGGGTTTTTGAGTTCTGTAATTTATAGTTTCTGGTTTGGTTACTTCACCGTAAGACCATTGTCTAATTTTCTCGGGAGATGCAACACCTATCTGAATAGCGTCAAAATTGTTAAGTTCAAACATTTATAATTCCCCCTTTATTAGTTTTCGTCGTCAAGACCGTCGAAATCGTCAAGACTTTCAAATTCGTCAAACATGTCTTTCGAGTTAAAATCAAAGCCGTCGTTCGAGCCAAAATCGTCCATATCGTCGTCGAAAATATCACCGTCGTCAATATCATCAACAACGTCGTCGTCGAAGTCGAGAACGACTTCTTCGTGACCGTCTTTATCGTCTTTATCGAACGCGCGAACTTCTTCGCTTTCTTCGGTGAGTTCTTTAAGCGAAATTTCTTCGTTGTTTTCGGTAAGAACCTTGATATCGAGCGCGCACGCTTGAAGTTCTTTAAGTAAAACTTTGAAAGATTCCGGAATACCGGGTTCGCTTATGTCTTCGCCGTTTACGATAGAATCGTAAGTTTTAAGTCTACCAACCACGTCGTCAGATTTAACGGTGAGCATTTCTTGTAAAATGTGAGCCGCGCCGTACGCTTCAAGCGCCCAAACTTCCATTTCACCGAATCTCTGACCACCGAACTGCGCTTTACCGCCGAGGGGTTGTTGAGTTACGAGTGAGTAAGGACCGGTTGAACGAGCGTGAATCTTATCGTCAACTAAGTGGTGAAGTTTAATCATATACATCGAGCCTACCGTTACCCTATTTTCAAAGGGTTCGCCGGTACGACCGTCGTATAATTGTATTTTACCGTCAACCTCGCCGTCGGGGTTAACGATGTTATTTTCAAGTAAAAGTTCTCTAATATCTTTTTCGGACGCACCGTCAAATACCGGCGTGCAAACCTTCCAGCCAAGTTGTTTACATACTAAGCCAAGGTGTACTTCAAGTACCTGACCGATATTCATACGCGAGGGAACGCCGAGGGGGTTAAGCACGATTTGAAGTGGCGTACCGTCAGCAAGGAAAGGCATATCGCTTTCGGGTAAAATTCTCGAAATAACGCCCTTGTTACCGTAACGACCAGCCATCTTATCGCCGACTGAAATCTTTCTCTTTTGAGCAATATAAACTCTAACGAGTTTACTTACGCCCGGATCGAGTTCGTCTTTATTCTCTCTCGTGAAGATTTTAACGTCAACTACGATACCGCCTTCTCCGTGCGGAACTTTAAGCGACGTATCTTTTACTTCTCTTGCTTTTTCGCCGAAAATCGCTCTTAAAAGTCTTTCTTCGGGGGTAAGTTCAACTTCGCTCTTTGGCGAAACTTTACCTACTAAGATATCACCGCTAGTTACTTCTGCACCGATACGAATAATACCGTCGGCATCTAAGTCTTTTAATACTTCTTCCGAAAGGTTAGGAATATCGCGAGTGATTTCTTCTTGACCGAGTTTAGTGTCACGCGCTTCGATTTCGTGTTCTTCTATATGGATAGACGTAAACACGTCGTTTTGCACGAGTTTTTCAGATAATAAGATAGCGTCTTCGTAGTTATAACCTTCCCAGGTCATATAACCGATAAGTATGTTTCTACCAAGTGCAAGTTCGCCGTTTGCGGTTGCAGGACCGTCTGCTAAAATTTGACCTTTTTCAACCTTGTCACCCGTCGAAACGATAGGCTTTTGGTTAAGGCAAGTGCCTTGGTTAGAACGCTCGAATTTTTTGAGCGTGTAAGTAGTTAAATTGCCGTCTTCTTCTTCAACTACGATTTCTTTACCCGAAACCGCTTTAACAACGCCCGCTTGTTTAGCAATAGCCATAACGCCCGAGTCGTATGCGATTTTCGCTTCGATACCCGTTGCTACTATTGCGTTTTCAGGCTTAATAAGGGGAACTGCTTGACGTTGCATGTTCGAGCCCATAAGTGCACGGTTGGTATCGCTGTTTTCAAGGAAGGGAATAAGCGCGGTTGCTACCGATACGAGTTGCTTGGGCGAAACGTCCATATAATCAACTTCGTCTCTTGAAATTTCAGTGATTTCTTCACGATTTCTACAAGATACGCGCTCGTTTATAAATCTGCCGTTTTCGTCAAGCGGTTCGTTCGCTTGCGCTACAACGTACTTATCTTCTTCGTCAGCGGTAAGGTAGTCTACTTGTTCGGTAACTACGCCCGTCTTTTTATCAATTCTTCTGTACGCCGATTCGATAAATCCGAATTCGTTAACTTTTGCGTAAGTTGAAAGCGAAGTGATAAGACCGATGTTTTGACCTTCCGGCGTTTCGATAGGACACATACGACCGTAGTGGGTATAGTGAACGTCACGCACTTCGAAGGTCGCTCTTTCTCTGTTAAGACCACCAGGTCCTAACGCTGAAAGTTTTCTCTTATGGGTAAGTTCTGCAATCGGGTTGGTTTGATCCATAAACTGAGAAAGTTGAGATGAACCAAAGAACTCTTTAATAGCCGAACTTACGGGGCGTACGTTGATAAGACCTTTGGGGTTGATTTCCTTAGGATCTTGCGTGGACATACGCTCTTTAATAACTCTTTCAAGTCTTGCAATACCGATGCGGAACTGATTTTGTAAAAGTTCGCCAACGCTTCTTACACGGCGGTTGCCTAAGTGGTCGATATTGTCAATAGTGCCGATACCGTAGTTAAGGTCGCCGTTTAAGGAAATTGACGCAACGATATCGTCAACCGTTACGTGTTTATGGTTGAGTAGTTCGATAAGCGGTTTAACGGTCTTTTTCTGTTCAGCCGAAAGTTTGCTTGGAATATTACCGCTTTCGATAATAGCGTAGAATTCCTTACAAGCCTCAACGAACTTTCTTCTCATTTCCTTTCTTGCTTCTTCGTTCTTCTTGTCTTCGGGCTTGCCCTCTGCAAGTCTTTCAGCCGAAAGGTCTTCAACGTAGTAAAGGTCGTTGATTTGAGTTCTCATCTTGTCCGCAACGTCTTCAACCGCCATAGTCTTACACATATCGGCAATTTCTCTTGAAAATCTAACGTTGGGATAGAATACCGTTTCTAATAAACCGAAAGGTCTAGCCTTTACGCCGAGAACGGATTCAAAGTTAACAACGTTGTTAGCGATAACTCTGCGCGCCTTACCGTCGTCCCCTTTAAGGTCAACTACGTTAATACCGCTGTTTTGAACTGCAATTGCTTGCTCTTCACTAATAACGTCACCCGCTTTTACTAAAAGTTCACCGTCTTCGTTGATGATATCGCTAAACGCAACGTATCCTGCGATACGGTTAGCAATACAAAGGCGCTTGTTAAATTTATATCTACCAACTCTCGCTAAATCGTATCTTCTAGAATCAAAGAAGAGATTTTTAAGATGTTGTTTAACGGCTTCTTCGGTGGGAAGTTCGCCTGGTCTTAAACGCCTGTAAAGTTCGAATAAGCCTTCGCTTTCGTTTTTAGCAGTATCCTTTTCAAGCGTTGCTTTAATCATTTCGTCGCTACCGAACACGTCGAGAATCGATTCGTTAGAACCGAAACCGAGTGCGCGAAGAAGCGTCGTCGCTGCGATTTTACGCGTTCTGTCAACGTGAACCCAAAGTACGCCTTGTGAATCTTGCTCGAATTCAAGCCAAGCACCGCGGTTAGGCATAACCGTAGTAGAGTAAAGTTTTTTGCCCGATTTATCTTGCTCGAAACCGTTGTATACACCGGGCGAGCGAACGAGTTGGGATACCACTACTCTTTCAGCGCCGTTTATTATGAAAGAACCGCTATCGGTCATTTTGGGAAGTTCACCCATAAATACCGCTTGGTCGATAATTTCACCCGTAACCTTGTTGTTAAGCCTTACCTTAACTTCAAGGGGAACGGCGTAAGTTGCGTCTCTATCACGACACTCTTTCTCAGAATATTTAGACTTACCACTTAAATTGTGGTCGAGAAAGTAAAGTTCGTAGTGGTCAGCAAAGTCGGTTATAGGAGAAAAGTCTTCAAGAACTTCACCGATACCCTCTTCGATAAACTGCTGATACGAATCTTTTTGCGCTTCTACGAGATAGGGGATAGGTTGAACTTCTTTGATGTTAGCAAAGGACTTTCTTTCAACGTTGCCGCATTTGACTGTTTGCATATTACGCATTTAATTTTGCACTCCTTTATAAAAATTGTAAAACACCTTGATTATTTTTTTGGGGTTTGGTATAATATCGCCATGAAATTTGCAATCGGTTTTCGCAAAAATCTTATAAATATAATTTATATGCCCCAAAAATTAGCGAATTTTGACCTAAAAAAGGCAAAAAAGACGCTATTATTACATTTTAGCATTTTACAATTATAGTTTATTAAGTTTCAATTGTCAACCGTTTGAAATAAATTAAATAAAAATTTTTTGTCGTATTTTGGAAATATTTTATGAGAATTGATAAATTTTTGAAGGTTTCACATATATTAAAACGCCCTAGCGTGTCGAAAGACGCGTGCGACGGCGATAGGGTTTTCGTGTTTGATAAGGCGGTAAAACCGTCGTACAAATTAAAGGTTGGCGACGTGGTTACCGTAAAGTTTGGTAGCGGTGAACTCAAATTTAGAGTTTTACAACTTAAAGAACACGTTAAAAAAGAAGACTGCTCTTTACTATACGAAATTATCGGAGACTAAAATGGATAAAAAAATTAAAATTACCGCGGTTATTCCGTCGGCTGGGCAAGGAAAACGCTCTAAGCAAAAACAAAACAAAATATTTTCGCTAATCGGCGGTGTACCCGTTATATTAAAAACCGTTTCCGCCTTTTCGCAAATCAAGAAAATTGACGAAATTATCGTAGTTTATTCGCAAGGCGAAGAAGATAAGTTAAAGGAAATTTTATCTCAAATTGAAAAGCCTATCCGCTACGTTTCAGGTGGTGAAACAAGGTTTGATTCGGTTAAAAACGCACTCGACACGATAGACGACGGCGCCGTTTTAATACACGACGGGGCGCGCCCTTTTATTTCTGAAAGAGATATAAGCGCGGTTATAAAAAGCGTTTTAGTAAACGGCACGGGCGTTTTGGCTACCCCACTTACCGACACCGTTTTGGAAACGGACGGCAACGTCACCATTTTCGCATCAGGCAGAAAGAACAAACTCTCGGCTTTAACACCGCAAGGTTTTATGGTCAATGATATAAAGAAAGCGTACGCGCACGCGAGCGCGAGTGACGGGTTTACCGACGACGCTGGAATTTACTCCGCAACGCTAGGTAAATGCACCGCCGTTCTAGCGCGTGACGACAATAAAAAGTTAACCTATCCCGAAGATTTTGAAAGCCTTCCTACCTACTCTAAATGCGGTACGGGGTTTGACCTTCATAAACTCGTTGAAAACAGAAAGTTGATACTTGGCGGTATTGAAATTCCTAACGATAAAGGGCTTTTAGGTCACAGTGATGCAGACGTGTTAACCCACGCTATTATGGACGCGCTTTTATCTTCCGCATCAATGCGAGATATAGGTTATCATTTTAGCGATAAAGACCCAAAGTATAAGGGCGTTTCGAGTATGAAACTACTTGAAGAAGTTATGAAAATGCTAAAACTAAAAGGCTTAAAACCCGTTCACGTTTCGGCGGTTGTTATGGCTGAAAAACCTAAATTATCGCCTTATAGGGACGTTATTACCAAAAATTTAGCAACCGCGCTAGAACTTAGTGAAGACTGCGTAGGCATAACCTTTACAACTCTTGAAGGTATAGGAACGGTAGGTCGTGAAGAAGGTATCGCATCACAAGCGTTCGTTTTGACTAGGCAAGTAATATCACCTAAGGAGACAACAAATGGCTAAAATTTCTACTAAATACGTATGTCAAGAGTGCGGTAGCATAAGTCCACAATGGCTTGGTAAATGCCCGTATTGTGGTAAGTTCGGCACGCTTGTTGAAGAAACGGAAACTCCCGAAGAAGTTAAAGGTAGCATTTCAGTTCCAACTTCTAATCCCACGCTACTTAAAGATATTAAAAAGGAAAATTACGCCCGAATAAAAACGGGTATTAACGAGTTCGACACGGTGCTCGGCGGTGGCATAGTCCCCTACTCGATAGTTTTAATCGGCGGTGACCCCGGAATAGGAAAGTCTACTATTCTCACCCAAATTTTTGGCAACCTTTCTAAAACCGAAAAGGTTTTATACGTTTCGGCGGAAGAGAGTTTATCGCACGTTAAACTTCGTTGCGACCGCTTAGGTGTAAACGGCGAGCATTTTACCGTACTTAACGAGTGCCGACTTGAACATATTGAAAAGATTTCAAAAGACTACGATTTTATCGTAATTGACAGTATTCAAGCAATATATTTAAGCGATTTTTCGGGTTCGGCAGGCTCGGTTGGGCAAGTTAGGGAGTGCGCCTCACGTCTTATGCGCCTTGCAAAATCTAATAAAAAAACCGTGTTCGTTATCGGGCACGTAACCAAAGACGGAAATATCGCAGGCCCTAAGGTGCTTGAACACATTATGGATACCGTACTTTATTTCGAAGGCGAACCGCAAGACAGTTTGAAAGTACTTCGCGCAGTTAAAAACCGCTTTGGCTCAGCGCAAGAAGTGGGCGTTTTTGAAATGACCGAAGAAGGTATTAAAGAAGTAAAAGACTACAACGGCGTATTTATGAGCGAAGACCGTGGCGCGCAAGCAGGTAGCGTGGTAACGCAGTCGATAAGCGGTAATAGGTGTATGCCGGTTGAAATTCAGTGTTTAATGAGTAAAACGGTGTTTGGTCTACCCCGCCGTATGCCACTTGGCGTTGACTATAATAAAATGGTTTTGATACTTGCCGTACTCGAACGAAAAGCGTATCTTCCCTTTTTTAATCAAGACGTTTACTTAAACGCTATGGGCGGTATAAAAATATCCGAGCCAAGCGCCGATTTAGCAATAGCGTTGTCGCTTGCAAGCGCTAATAAAAACGTGGCGGTAGATAAGTCTTTAACGGCTTTTGGCGAACTTGGGCTAACCGGCGAAGTAAGGGCTGTATCCTTTGCGGAAAAACGAGTTCAAAACGCCATAAAACTAGGCTTTAAGGCGGTTATTTTGCCAAAACGCAACTATGACAGTGTTAAAAAATACGCTGATAAAATTGAACTTATACCAGTAAGTTACGTATCGCAGGCAGTTAAAAAACTGTTTGGCGAGAACAAAGAATAATAAAAAAAGCACGGATAATTCCGTGCTTTTTTAATCGTCTATATCGTATCTATCAACGGCTTGTTTTGCCTCGTCGTAATCAAAGCCTTTTGAAAGTAAATACTTGTAGCATTTTAGGATATTTTCCTTGTCCTTTTCTTTGTTTTTAAGGTATTTATCGGCTATCGTGTTACACGCGTCTTGCTGGCTTTCTATCTCGTTAAGCGCGAGCGTTACGTCATTATCTTTAACGCCTTTTTTTTGAAGTTCAAGTTTTATAAGGCGCTTGCCTTTTGTCGATTTATAGGTGTTTGTAAAACGCTTAGCGTAGTCGCTATCAGAAACGTAGCCGTAACTTTTAAGTTTTTCTATAACGTTTTCGATAATTTCGTCAAGGTAGCCTAGTTTTTTAAGTTTATCTTGAATTTGCTTTTGAGTTTTTACCGTTGCCGATATAAAGTTAAGCGCCCTATCAAAACACGCTTGAAGTTCCGCCTCGTACTGAATTTCAATAAGCCTACTCTCGTCGATAAACTCGCCCACTTTTAACCTGTATTTAAGTGCGGTAAGAAGGTCAAGCCCACAGTAAAACTCCCCGTCTAAATAAACGCTAACGCGCTTTTTGTTTTTAAGTTGTTCCTTTATTTCGGTAATTTTTTTCATAGATACTCTAAACACTCGGTTTTTAGTTCTAAAACGGCGGACTTTCCCGAAGAATAATCAGTAATTTTATTAGCGATATCATCTTTGTTTTCAACGGGGACTGCAAAGGTAACCGCCACCCCGTTATCGAGATATTCGTCCGATATCTTTATTGATTTTTCCGTTTCTAAAAGTTTCAAAATTTTAGGATATAGTGAGTACGATACTTGCGTTTTTAATACGCTTGACAATACGTTTTCAGATATCCCCGCTAAATCAACCGCCTTGGAAACGCAACCCGAATACGCCCTTGCAAGCCCACCCGTGCCGAGTTTAATTCCGCCGAAATACCTAGTTACAACGACCGCAACCTTTTTAAGATTTTTTGCTTTTAAGGTTTCAAGCATAGGAAGACCTGCCGTGCCTTGGGGCTCGCCGTCGTCAGAAAACTTAACGTAAAAACCGCCCTCGTCTGCAATATAGGCGTAGCAGTTATGCGTAGCGTCAGGATATTTTTGCTTTACGCCTAGCACGAACGCCTTAGCCTCGTCTTCCCCGTCAACTTTTTTAAGCGTACAGATAAACCGTGATTTTTCTATCACGGTTTCGTCTATAATATTACGTTTTACGCTTAAATAACTTTTCATATTTACTTTAATATGATCCTATAATGAACTTTTTTACCTTTGTGTAATACAAATTCACCTTTTTCCTTTAATTCAGCAGTTAAATTAAAATCGTTTACGGTTAACTTTTTATCGCCGATAGATACGCCACCGCCCTCGATTAAACGCCTTGCTTCGCCCTTTGACTTGGTAAGACCGGTAAGCACCATAACGTCCATCACCGTTTCAACCGATTTATCAATTTCTTTTACGGGCATATCTTCTTCACTACCACCGCCAAACGCCGCTTTGGTTTGCTTTTCAGAAAGCATAGCGTTTTCTTCGCCATGAACGAGTTTGGTAAGTTCAAAGGCTAAAATTTCTTTTGCACGGTTGAGTTCAGCGCCTTGCCACGATTCCATCTTTTCAATCTCTTCAACGGGAAGGAAGGTAAGCATTTTAATACATTTTATAACGTCTTCATCAGAAACGTTGCGCCAGTATTGATAGAACTCAAAAGGCGTGGTCTTATTAGCGTCAAGCCAAACTGCGCCCTTTGCGGTTTTACCCATCTTTTTGCCTTCGCTGTTCATAAGTAGAGTTATAGTCATGGCGTACGCGTCTTTACCAAGTTTTTTACGGATAAGTTCAGTACCGCCAAGCATGTTCGACCACTGGTCGTCACCACCAAACTGCATATTGCAACCGTACTTTTGATACAAATAGTAAAAGTCGTACGACTGCATTATCATATAGTTAAATTCAAGGAAAGAAAGTCCCTTTTCCATACGTTGCTTGTAGCACTCTGCCCTAAGCATATTGTTAATCGAGAAACACGCACCTACTTCGCGCAATACTTCAACGTAGTTAAGGTCCATAAGCCAGTCGGCGTTATTTACTACGATAGCGCCGTTTTCGCCTTCAAAGTTAATAAACTTTGCCATTTGCTTTTTGAAACACTCAACGTTGTGGTTAATGGTTTCCCTAGTCATCATAGAACGCATATCCGTTCTACCAGACGGGTCGCCTATCATAGCCGTACCACCGCCGATAAGTACGACGGGGCGGTTGCCTGCAAGTTGCAATCTTCTCATTAAGCAAAGCGCCATAAAGTGACCTACGTGCAAACTGTCTGCCGTGGGGTCAAAGCCTATATAAAAGGTTGCTTTACCGTTGTTGATAAGTTCTTTAATTTCGTTTTCGTCAGTTACCTGCGCGATAAGACCGCGTTTAACGAGTTCTTCGTAAATTTGCATAACGTTCTCCGTATTTATTATTATCTCGTTAAAGTTTAGCACAAGCCGTTGCAAATTGTCAACCTAAAAGTTAGGGTTTGATAAAGTATAAATATTATTAAAAAACAATTGCAAAATTTTTCGCGTGATGTTATACTAAATGTAATTTTGAAAATAAAACTTTTTGGAGGAACATTTAATGCAATATTCACACGAAGTAGAACAGATGCTTTGCGTTAACAAAGGTCCTAAACACGGCCCCGCTCCTATCCCCGAAGAAGGCAAGTGGATACAGGCTAAGGAAATTAAGGATATTTCAGGGTTTACGCACGGTATCGGCTGGTGCGCACCCCAACAAGGCGCGTGCAAACTTTCACTCAACGTAAAAGAAGGCGTTATTCAAGAAGCGCTCGTTGAAACTATCGGTTGCTCGGGTATGACTCACTCGGCGGCTATGGCGTCGGAAATTCTTCCCGGCAAAACCATTTTAGAAGCGCTTAATACCGACCTTGTTTGTGACGCGATTAACACCGCTATGAGAGAACTTTTCTTACAAATCGTTTACGGTAGAACTCAATCGGCTTATTCTGACGACGGTTTAGTTGTAGGCGCAGGTCTTGAAGACCTTGGTAAGGGTTTACGCTCACAAGTTGGTACTATGTACGGCACTGCTCAAAAGGGTACTAGATATCTTGAAATGGCAGAAGGTTACGTTACTCGTATGGCGCTTGACGAAGATATGCAAGTTATCGGTTACGAATTCGTATCTCTCGGCAAAATGACCGACTTTATTAAGAAAGGTTTAGAACCTAACGAAGCGTACAAAAAAGCAATGGGTACTTACGGCAGATTTGAAAATGCCTACAAGTATATCGACCCACGCAAAGAGTAAGGAGGTAATAAATTATGGCATTATTCGAAGGTTATTCAAGACGTGTAGATAAAATTACCGCCGTACTCAAAGAATACGGCATCAACTCTATTGAAGAGTGTAAAGAAATTTGCCTTGCAAAAGGCGTTGACTGTGACGAAATCGTTAGATCAACTCAACCTATCTGCTTTGAAAACGCAGTTTGGGCTTACACCGTAGGCGCTGCTATCGCTATCAAAAAAGGCGCTAAAAAAGCAAGTGATGCTGCAAAGGCTATCGGTATCGGTTTACAATCTTTCTGTATCCCCGGTTCAGTTGCTGATAATAGACAAGTTGGTCTTGGCCACGGCAATCTCGGTGCAATGTTACTTGATGATGCTACCGATTGTTTCTGTTTCCTTGCCGGTCACGAATCGTTCGCTGCCGCAGAAGGCGCTATCAAAATCGCGCTTAACGCTAACACCGTTCGCTCGAAAGATTTAAGAGTTATCTTAAACGGCTTAGGTAAAGACGCGGCTATGATCATTTCAAGAATTAACGGCTTTACCTACGTTGAAACCGAATTTGATCCGTATAGCGAAACCGTTAAAGTAGTTTACGAAAAAGCATACTCTAACGGCCCTCGTGCAAAAGTTAAATGCTACGGTGCAGATAACGTTCCCGAAGGCGTTGCTATTATGAAACTTGAAAACGTTTCAGTTTCTATCACGGGTAACTCTACTAACCCCACTCGTTTCCAACACCCCGTTGCAGGTACTTACAAAAAATGGTGCGTTGAAAACGGCAAGTCTTACTTCTCAGTAGCATCTGGTGGCGGTACGGGTAGAACCTTACACCCAGATAACATGGCGGCAGGTCCCGCATCTTACGGTATGACTGACACTATGGGTAGAATGCATGGTGACGCGCAATTTGCAGGTTCTTCGTCAGTTCCCGCTCACGTTGAAATGATGGGCCTTATCGGTATGGGTAACAACCCGATGGTAGGCGCTACCGTTGCTGTTGCAGTTGCTATCGAAAAAGCAATGAAATAATTGAAAAATTGGCTTATAGGCTAATTAAAAGGCTTCTATCGAACTTGATAGAAGCCTTTATTTTTATTTATTTTTAGCGAACTTTGACGGGCTAATTCCCACGTATTTTTTAAAAAACCTACTAAAATATGCAACGTCAGCAAAACCTAAAATTTCCGCTATTTCAGTTACCGTTATTTCTTCAAGTTTAAGCAACACTTTTGCCTTTTCAACAATTAAATTATCGCGGTATTGAAGTGGTGTCATCTTAAACTGTTTGTTAAATAAATTATAAAACTGTGAAGTGCTTAAATAACAAAGTTTAGCAAGATAGTTACAATCAAGCGGTTCAGCAAAATGCTCTGCAATATACACGCTGGCGGAATAAATTTTACTTTTTTTATCCATTTGACTACCCTTTCGTAAACAGTCAAAAAGTTGCAGTAGTTTTTGCATCTTTAATATATTATCGTTTGAATACAAGCATAAATTTTCAAGTTGGTCTACAATTTCTAAGCAATCTTTTGAAAAAGTATCAGTAATTTTTGTGGGTTTATTAGAAAATAATACAACTTCGCCCCTCACCTTAATATTAAAGTCTAACCTAAAAAACTCAATCTCGTCTGATAAAACTTTTAAAACGTGTTTAGAGCCGTTAGGAAGATATATTACAGTGCCAGGTGTTAAAGTTATTTTTACGTCGTCGTATTCATATACGCATTCCCCTTCGGTAAAAAATAATAAACCGTTACACAACCTTTTTTTAACATTTAAATTTCGATACATAGGTTTTTGGCGAATTACGTTTATTCCCGATAAAGAAAACTCATATTCGCTTAATCTATTAAATGGAATTATCATACTTCACCTCTTAGTAAGTATAACTTTTATTAAATAACTTGTCAATGAAAATCGGAATATTGTCCAAATATATAAGAAAATAACACATTAAATTTTCACTACACTTGTGATATGATAGACACAAGGAGACTGATATGAAAAACAATTCATTACGTTTAATGCAAATCTTTGATGAATATGAAAGGAGATTTGCTAAGGCCAGATTTGAAAAACAATTCAACGTGCCAACTGACCTAGACCAAAAACAAAAAATACTAGACGGCGTTAAAAGAATGCTTTGTTTTGACGAGAAGTTAGTTCCAACAATTTCTAACGTCAACGTTCAAAAGCAAAGGGATTTAGGTAGTTATATTGAATATCAAGTAACTTACCAAACGTGGAAGGACGTTTACGGTTCTTCAACGGTTATGATTACTAAAAGTAACAAACCCACACCGTTAGTTTTCATCGTTTGCGGTCATGGAAATAAAGGAAGATTAACCGAGTCTTACACTCTTATGGCGCATAGACTGGCAAAGTCTGGACTTTCAGTTATCGTACCTGACAATATCGGTCAAGGCGATAGAGAGTTTATGGGGCATTGGAACGTTGTATCGCCATTTAACGGTGGGCTTACTCTTCAAGGACTTATCGTTGCTGAAACGATTGCTTTGATTAGAGCAGCCAAAGTACACCCTGCGTTTGACGGTGATAATATTTGCGCTTGCGGTAACTCTGGTGGTGGCACTCTCACCTTATTTTTATCGGCGCTAGCACCCGAACTTAAAGCAATATCATCAAGCGGTTATCCCAGCGAATTCGTAGGCTTATTGTCAAAAGAAAAGTCGCATTGTGCTTGTAACTTGCTTAACGGTTGCGTTTACGGACCTGAAATGTGGGAAATTTTTTCACTTTTTGCACCTAAACCACTCCTTCTTTCACAAGGTTGGTTCGACAATTTAATTCCAATAGAAATAGCGAAAAGAAATGCAAGAAAGGTAAGCCAAATTTATTCGTCGATTAATGCAGAGCAAAACTTTAAGTTTGAGTTAACCGCAACCAAGCACCCTTGGGCGGAAGAAGATAGGATTTTAATTTCTAACTTTTTATGCAAGGCGGTTAACGTTGAGCCGTGCACTGACGTTGACGAACAAGCGATTATCAATATGCTTGGCGATGGTAGCATAACCTTCCCAGATAGCGCAGTCGACGTTGATAGGCTGGTTTACAACCTTACCGGAATTGAAACGCCAAAGAATATGAAATTACAAGATATAATTTTACCAACTTATAACGGTGAAGCAATTGACCCTTCGACTATTGATTGCAACTTTAATGGTGACGACGTGATGAGAATTTTCGCTCAAATGGAATATTCTTTGAAAACTAAATAATTATTTTTATAAATGGTACAATTAAAGTAGTATTCTATCACATGAAGTGTTCTTATGCATAGTTTAACCTCTTTAGAGCCACGGGGCTATCCCGTGGTTTTCGTATTCAACAAAAAAACGGCTTGGAATTCCAAGCCGTTTTTTAAGTTACAGAATAAATTTGCAACTTATTTATTTTACATGATTTTTTCTTTTCGTTTCACCGGGAGATTCGCCGGTAATTTGCCTATAATATCGGCAAAAATATCCTATGTTTTCAAATCCGCTGGCGTATGCCGCCTCTGCTACTGTAAATCCGCTTTCACTTAATAATTCTTTTGCTCTTTCTATTCTTAAACGATTACGATATTTAAGCGGAGACGTTCCAAACTCTTTTCGAAATGCACTTCTAAAAGTATTTACGCTAACGTGACTCGCCTCAGCATATTGCGTGATAGGTAAATTTTCAAGATAGGTCTGTTCTAATAAATGAACGCCCTCTGAAATTTGCTCATTTAACTCACTTCTCGTTACCAAAGAAAAACTAGGGGCATAAATCGTTGCAAGCAATCGATACGTCAATTCTTTTTTGCGAAGTATGGTTTCCACCGTTTTTGAAGTACTGCAAAGTTCAAAATTCGTCATTATTTTTGCAATACGGCGGGTTACGTCATCCTTTGCTACTAAAACGATGTCTTCAAACAAAATAATATCTTTATTGTTTTTATCGCATAAATCAAAATTTACAACAACAAAGGTAGTGCTTGGCGCAGTATATTCCATACGATATTTCTTGCCTTTTGGCAAAAACACCAAATCTCCATTTGATACGACAATCTTTTTACGTTGTTCGTCGAAAAAGGTTTCCTCCCCATCCCAAACAAACAAAAATCCATTGTTTCTTCTTCCGCAACGGGTGAAATCTATCGTTCTACCGCGAGCACGAATACCGGATATGACCGATATGTCGAAAATATGCAAATCATCAGTAAACCGAACGTTTTCTATCATTTATTTCCCTCTATGTTGACAAGAACTTTGGAGAGTACGGATTTACAATACCCACACTTATGACACATTTTATCACATGAAGACGTTTTTGTAAACCAGTCTTTCGGGAATCCTTGATTGCTGATAATATACGATGCAATTGCTCTACTAAATCCCGGCTCAAACAAATCTAAAATATTTCCAAAAAAATTTCTGCGAGCGTAAGCGTCTATCACCATCCCTGGTAATGAATGCATCCTTGTTGCAAGTTTAATCGTGTCAAAAATTCCTTCATAATGATGAATATCTTCTGGTCGAACCCACGTATTTTCAAGTAGCATGTGCCAATTGTCTTTATTTTTTAGTGAACGCCAGCAAGCATATGGAAGAAAATCATCCAAATTTTTTACTTCGCATATTTCGTGCTCGTGCGCTACCAAATTATCGTGAAAACTTTGCCCCGAACAATTGATAAAGCACCCGCTGTTTGCAAGCATAACGAGTTTTTTGCCGTGATCGTCCGCCCAACTTTTGAGCATTTTCAAATGTTCAAGGTTGCGATTGTAGTCGCGCTGAACGTGAAAAGAATCAAATAGGTCGGAAACGTATTCCATCCCTTTCACAGTTCCGATACGCATATTCACCGATGCGCGCACCTCAATTTTGGGAAAATGTTTTTTTATCGTATGAGCGATAGATAAGGAAGCGGTTGTAACGATATCTACACCGCAGTCGATACTTTCTAAATGTTCAATTACGGAATCAACGGTATTAGCAAGTTTTTCAGATATTGCATACTCTCCGTAGCAATTACCGTTAAAAAGCAAGTCGAGTTTTATGCCCATTTGCTTTATCGCGCGAAGTTCCTCTTCCGTTCTTTTTAGCCAAGACCAGTCGGTATACCCATGCCGAGTTGCAATAGGACTTCTACCCGAAGCAATGTCCTGCCAGGCAAAAAACACCTCGGATATATGCTCTCTATATGATTTTACAATTTGAGAAAACGGCTCTTCGTTCCCTTGATACAGTTGAAATCCAACGCTATATTTCATATCAATCTGTCTTTGTGTCCCACTTAGTGTTATTTGGGGAATCTTTACCCTCGTATGGCGCTTTATAGTCAACCTTATGCGGTTCTTGTGACCAATCTACCGACCAAGGCTTTTGCGTACGGAAAGGATTTACAAATTTATTTTTCAAAACTCCGCGACGCTCAAGGCTTATCATACAAGCACGCGTACAGCCCTTCGCTCCACATACCGCCTTACCGCTATTATATAAAGGGTTAGGTGCTTTGGGGAACGGACTGATGCTCGAAGATTTGAACTTTCCTTTCCAGCCTGGCGACCAAACGTGGTCAAAGTAATTTCCATATTCTCCTTCTTTACATTCCTCACCGCCTTGGAACGTCCAGTCGCATCTTGTCATATCAACGTCTGCCCATTCAAGATCGTATCCGCCAATGTTATCTTTAACAGTTCTGTCAGCAGGTATACATCCGCCGGGGCATTCGCGTACGCAAGCCATACAACGATTGCAAAGCGTTCCCGGCTCCATGATAGGATCTGGTTCAAGTTCAAGGTCGGTAATAATAATACCTATACGTTGGCGTGGACCGAATTCAGGAGTGAGAAGCATCTTAGAATATCCTATCTCACCAAGTCCGCATAAAAATCCCGCAATACGCAAATTAACCATAACGTCGGGTGCTGCCTTTCCAGGAGCAACGGGGCGAGAATAGTTTTCTCTCATAAAGCCTACGTTATCAATGGCTCTCCAATCGCTTTGGTGTCCCATAGGAACTGCTTCGTAACCTGCATCTTCAATCATTTTGCTTAAATTGATAACGGTCATCGGCATATAAATATAGGTGATACCGCCATATCCCATTGAAGAATAGTTTGAAAAATACGTGCCTTCTTCTACACCGCGAAGCGAACCTCTCATAACGCGGAAACCAAGCGCAATTATGGACTTTGCGTTAGGCATAATCTGCTTAGGGTCCATTTGGATTGGGGCTGTGCTCCAACGGTCAATAGAACCGATACCAACGAGATCCGCACCTAGTCTTTTTGCTGCAGCTTTAATATCTTGTGATGTAATCATTAAATTTCTCCTTTCAGTTTAATTTAGGTATATTATACCAAAACAATCTTACACAAAAAAGAAATAAAACAACCAATTTGTTACACAAAAACACAATTTTAAATTCTAATGAATCTTATCGGTATAGGTAACAACGTGGGTGGTAGGTGCTACCGCTCTATTGCAGTTGCTATCGAAAAAGCAATGAAATAATTGAAAAATTGGCTTATAGGCTAATTAAAAGGCTTTTAGCAAACTCGCTAAAAGCCTTTATTTATATCTTTAACAACCAAAAAACGCTCGAAAATTAACGAGCGCTTTTTTAGTAATCTTTTATTCCTATTAAATAGTCGGTTGATACTTCAAAATAACTAGATAACGCAACTAAGGTCGATAGGTCAGGCTCAACCTTGCCAGACTCCATATAAGATATCCTACGCTGAGTTGTATTAAGTATTTTAGCAAGTTCAACTTGAGTAAGCCCCTTTTCTTTTCTAAGTTGTACTAGCCTTTCGTTAAATAATATATCCATATTATTATGATAGACATATTTTATCTAAAACACTTGACATAGACATTATTTGTCTATATAAATTGAGTTACAATATCTTTCAAAAAATAAAATATATTTTTCTTCTGTAAATGAGTGTAAATTTGTTTTTGATAAATTATTTACAGCCTATCGAACGTATAAAAACAACCATAAGTCGTA
This sequence comes from Clostridia bacterium, assembly GCA_017504795.1. Lineage (GTDB taxonomy): Bacteria > Bacillota > Clostridia > Christensenellales > Borkfalkiaceae > HGM11412. Next base: position 24,782 of record JAFVQM010000034.1, read on the forward strand.
AAATAACAAATTAAGCGTTGGCGAAATTGCGAGCGCTTTTTTATTATCGTACAAAATTCTTGAACTTTTAACAAAGCAAGTACAAACTTTATGTATCATTAAAATATGAAGACAAAACTTGCTGAAAATATTAAATATTATCGAAAACAAATGGGTATGACGCAATCTCAACTAGCAAAAAAACTAAACGGTAAGAAAAGTTTAGTTTGCAACTACGAAAAAGGTTACAGTACCCCAGATATTTTAACCGTTTGCAAACTTGCTAAGTTCTTTAATATTACTGTTGACGAACTTATCGAATACGACGATACCGCCCTTTAATCCCTTGCTCCTTTGCAAG
>JAFVQM010000035.1 GCA_017504795.1 Clostridia bacterium
CTCTAAATAGAGTTAAGGCCATACGGACAGCCGGGTCCACTGCCGATTGGTGGCTTGCCACCTTATTGATTGAGTTAAAAGCTCAAATTTTATAAGTTGGTTACTTTATAACCTGATATGCGTAACTACGCAAACTTGTGAAACGGTCAATAAAGAGTAGTAAAAGTTTTTGTTGCTATATAGACTCTGACTTTAATATTTTAACCCCCAAACGCGCATAATAAAAAGGCACGGTTGTCGGGTGGTGAATTGTTTTCGCAAGAAGTAATAAGTTACGGCTTGCGTTTTTATTTTTTAAACGCTAGCGCAAAATTATTTTAGAGGTGTTTTATGGCAAACGATAGAAAAAACGCTAAATCAGTGATGAGCGACGAAAAAATTATCCAATTAGTTAATTTAAACCGTACGTTTGACGACGGAGTTGTTGCGGTTGATAATATCAATTTATACGTTAGAAAGGGTGAGTTCGTCACCTTTTTAGGCCCGTCTGGTTGTGGCAAAACCACTACTTTGCGTATGATTGCAGGGTTTGATAAACCGTCGGGTGGAAAGATTTTATTTAACGGACAAGACATTTCGCATTTGCCCCCGAACAAACGTCCTATAAACACCGTTTTCCAACGTTATGCACTTTTCCCGCATCTTAACGTGTATGATAATATCGCGTTTGGATTAAAACTCAAAAGAGTTAAGGTTACTTACGAAAAGGACGGCAAAATCGTTGAAAAAGTAGAAAAACTGAAAAAGAGCGAAATTTCAGCAAAAGTTGAAAAGGCCTTAAAAATGGTTGACCTTGAAGGATTTGAAAAACGTAGCGTTTCTACTTTATCAGGTGGTCAACAACAAAGGGTTGCCATTGCGCGTGCAATCGTTAACGAACCCAAAATTTTGCTCTTAGACGAACCGCTTGGCGCGTTAGACCTTAAGATGCGTAAAGATATGCAACTTGAACTTAAAGAAATGCATAAAAAACTAGGCATTACCTTTATTTACGTTACGCACGACCAAGAAGAAGCGCTTACTATGAGCGATACTATCGTAGTTATGAACGACGGCTTGATTCAACAAATCGGTACGCCTACCGATATTTATAACGAGCCTAAAAACTCTTTTGTTGCCGACTTTATCGGAGAAAGCAACATCTTTAGTGGAACTATCGTTGGCGATAAAAAAGTTAGATTTATCGGCAAAAACTTCGATTGCGTAGACGACTTTGAAGTCAACGAAAAAGTAGACGTAGTAGTTAGACCAGAAGACGTAACTCTTCTTGATAAAGGCGAAGGGCAAGTAAACGGTAAAATTATTAGTTCAATATTTAAAGGCGTGCATTACGAAATGGTAATGCTAGTTGGTAAAGCAGAAATTATCGTTCAAAGCACGGTTGAAAGAAAGGTTGGTGAAGACGTTAGTTTAATGATTAAACCCAACGATATACACATAATGAAAAAGGAATTCACCACTAACCGTTACGACGGATATATTACTAAGCACAATACCGTGTGCTTTGGCGACGGCGAATTTGAGTGCGACGTGACTCAATTATATCCCGGCTCAATCGTTGATGAAGACGGTTATTTAATTACGGCTGAAGGGGAGAGAATAGACCTTACCGACGTTGATGTTAACGTAGAAGTCGGCTTGAAAGATATTGAGATTAGCGACGACGCGCAAAAGGGTGGAGCGATAGGTAATATCGTTTCGATTATATACAAAGTTGACCACTATCAACTTATCGTTAGAACGGACGAAGAGGAAGAAGATTTCGTGTTCGATACTGAAGACACTTGGAACGAAAACGATAGGGTTAGCGTTATTATTCCAAAAGAAAAAATTAAACTTTCCTTAAAACAGGAGATTAAGAGATGACCAAAGAGAACAACGCGTTGCCTTTAGCGAACGGAGGGAAAATTCGTTTTCGCATAGGTTTCAATAGAAAACAACTTTGCATACCTTACGGTGTGTTTCTAGCGTGTTTCGTAATAGTTCCACTTTTCTTAATCGTGTTTTATGCGTTTACAGACGAGAACGGCGCTATAACGATAGAAAATTTTATAAGATTTTTCACCACGCCAACCACGTTAACGACGGTAATTATAAGCATATTAATTGCACTTGCAACAACTGTGATTTGTATACTTTTAGCATATCCCGTAGCATATATTTTAGCAAACAGCAAACTAGGTAAGGGCGGAACGCTTTTAATGCTGTTTATTGCGCCTATGTGGATTAACTTCGTGTTGCGTGCAATGGCGATGAAAGACTTGTTAACGCTTATAGGCGTGTTTGGACTTAACAATTACGTTAACGTTATAATCGGTATGGTTTACGACTATATGCCGTTTATGATTTTGCCTATTTACAGCGTGTTAATCAAGATGGATAAAAGTTTAATAGAAGCGAGCCAAGACCTTGGCGCAAGCCCGTTAAAGACTTTCGTTAAGGTTACTTTCCCGTTGTCTATGCCTGGAATTGCAAGTGGTATAACTATGGTATTTATGCCCGTTATGACTTGCTACGTTATTTCAGATACTTTTGGTAATGGACTTATTACCATTATCGGTAAACTTATTGACGAACAGTTCACCACTTTCCAAAACTGGAATATGGGTTCGGCAATGGCTATGGTATTGCTAGTAATTATGCTCGTTTCAATGTGGGTTACGGGTGGATTTAAGAGCGAAGATACAAGGGGGACGAATTTATGAAAAAGTTTTGTTCCGTATTTTATATCGCGCTCGTATTACTCTTTATTTATGCGCCTATTTTCACGCTCGTATTATACAGTTTCGTCGATACGCCCATAGTTGGCATTGAACAAATATTCAAAATAGGTTTTTCATTTAACCTTTACGTTAAATTGTTTAACGACGCTGCACTTATGAAAATAGTATGGGATACTCTTATCTTAGCGATAGTCGTTGCATTGCTTGCAACGTTGCTAGGCACACTTGGTGCAATCGGAATTTATTATAGTAAAGGTAAACTAGGCAAAGGCGTTTCGGCGGCGTCGCGTATTCCCGTTATAAACGCGGAAATAGTTACGGCGGTTGCTCTCGTGCTATTGTTTGCGCTTATCTTTACCGAAAGTCGTTCGTATTTTTCTTTAGTGGTAGGACATTTAGTAATAACTACACCTTTCGTGGTGTTGTCGGTAATACCTAAATTAAAGCAGATGGACCCCAATTTGTACGAAGCCGCACTTGACCTTGGTGCAAGCCCGTTCAGAGCGTTAGTTAGCGTAGTTTTGCCTGAAATCTTACCCGGCATTTTGAGTGGTTTTATGTTGTCTATTACCTTGTCTTTAGATGATTATATCATATCAGCGTATACCCGCCCGGCAGGGTTTGATACCATTTCAACTTACGTTTACGGCGCAATGGCAAAAGCGAACGCAAATTCATCGTTACCTGCGCTCCGTGCATTATCGGCAATTATATTCGTTGCTATAATTTTAATAGTTGTCGTGCAAAACGTGCGCGCAAGAAAAAAGGGGGCGAAATAATATGAAAAGATTTTTCTCACTTTTTATCGTTGCTATAATTTTTATAAGTTCGTTATCGTTCGGTGGGTGTTCGCCAACGACGTCGGATACCAAGGTGATTCGCGTATGTAACTGCGAAGACTATATAGACGAAACGCTTTTTGATGAATTTACACAAGAGACGGGAATAGAAGTTCAATATTCAACTTACGGCACGAACGAAAACTTGTATAATGAGTTAGTTATCAATCCTAACAGTTACGACTTGGTCGTTCCGTCTGAATATATGATAGAAAAACTCGCTATCGAAGGTAGAATTCAAAAACTTGATTTTAGTCGTTTATTAGATTACAAGGCAAACGTTTCAGACTATATTAAGACTAGACTTGAAAATTTGAAATTCACGGTTGAAAAGGGCAAATATGAAGGACAACAAGCCTCTCTTTCCGAGTATATGGTAGGATATATGTGGGGAACGATGGGCTGGGTTTACAGCACGGACGAACTCACCGTTGAAGACGTAAACAGTTGGTATAGTCCGTTTGAAAATTCGTCGCTAGCAAAACGTATTACTATTAAAGATGCAGTTAGAGATAGTTATATCGTCGGTATGGCTATGGCGTACGAACAAGAACTTAAAAACGTTAGCGATAACGCAAGTATAACTGCAATATTAAATAACGTTGAAACCGAGGCTATAAACAAGGTTGGCGAAAAATTGCAATCGTTAAAACCCATGCTTTATGGATTTGAAGTAGATAGCGGTAAAAACGATATTATCAACAATAGAATTGACGCTTACGTTGCTTGGAGCGGTGATGCTGCTTACGCGATAGACGTTGCTTCTGGAGACGCAGAAGATGAAGACGGCAATATTGTCGATACCATTAGAAATTTAAGTTATTATATCCCAGACGAAGGCTCTAATATTTGGTTTGACGGATTTGTTATGCCTTCTGGTAGCAATAATTATGACGCAGTTTATAAGTTTTTAGAATTTATTTCTCGTCCTGATAGCGTATATCGCAATATGAACTATACGGGATATACGAGTATGGTTGCAAAAGGCGATTTTAATACTCCTATTGAATCTGAAAGTGGTGATACCCTAAGTAATCTATTTGACGCTATCGTTTTAGATTGGTTTGACGAAAGTGACGATATGGACCCCGAAACCGATTACGAAGTAATTGACTTATCATACTTTTTTGGTAATGATAGAAATTATACCGTTACCGTTTCGGCAGAATCTAAAGGTCGACTTATAGCGCAATATCCTACTTTAGAAATGGTTGAAAGATGTGCGATAATGCAAAACTTTAATAACGAAGCACTACGTCAAATCAATGATATGTGGGAAGTTGTTAAAGGCGAAACTTTCCCAACGTGGGCATTGATTTTATTTGCTGTTTTAGTATTCGTAATCGGGGCTACGGTTGTAGTATATAGAAACAAGGAAAAAATCAAATGGCATAAAAACCTCGTTTATAAAAAGACGGCGTTAGAGAAAAAAGGCTATCGTATAATTAAAATTGAAGAAATAGAATAAACTAATTGGGTGGATTATGGAAAATTTAAGAAGTAAAAAGGCGTTTATATGTGATATGGATGGTGTTATCTATCACGGTAATAGATTAATACCAGGCGTAAAAGAGTTTGTGGAGTGGCTTGATAAAAACGGTAAAGACTTTTTGTTTTTAACCAACAGTTCAGAGCGTTCGCCCAAAGAACTTGCACAAAAGCTCTCGCGCATGGGACTCAGCGTTGGTGAAGAGCATTTTTATACGAGCGCTTTAGCTACTGCATCTTTTTTGAAAAGTCAATGTCCTGACGGCTCGGTTTACGTTATAGGTGAGCCGGGGCTTACCAACGCGTTGTATCAAGTGGGATTTTCTATGAACGATATTAATCCTGATTACGTTGTGTTTGGTGAAACGCGTTCGCTAAACTATGAAAAGATAGAAAAGGCTGTTAAATTAGTGTTCGGTGGGGCAAAACTTATCGGAACGAATACTGACCTTACGGCAAAAGTGGAAAGCGGAATAATTCCCGCTTGTCGCGCGCTTATTTCTTCAATAGAAATGACTACGGGTAGAAATGCTTATTACGTTGGCAAACCTAATCCCTTGATGATGCGCCACGCGTTAAAAAAATTAGATTGCCATAGGGTAGACGCTGCAATAATTGGCGACCGTATGGATACGGATATTATTGCCGGTATAGAAAGTGAACTTGATACCGTTTTAGTATTAACGGGCGTAACCAACAAGGAAGATTTGGTTAACTTCCCTTACGCGCCCAAATACGTTCTTAACGATATAGGCGAAATAGTGCCTAAAAATTAATTAGATTCTAAAACTTTTTTAACAAATATCAAACCGCGGGTAGTA
>JAFVQM010000036.1 GCA_017504795.1 Clostridia bacterium
CTTTACCTTTCAAACGGCAAAAGCGGAAGAACTAAGTTTAGAAGAGCATAGTGCCGTTCTATCTTCGGGGTATGAAACCGTATTAGATTTTTATAATCAAGGCGGTCAAATATCGTTGGATAACTGTTTTACTCTTTACACTGCTACTAGTGAGGCGGTAAAATCGGCGGAAGCAATTCAGTCAATAGTTACACAAGAAGAATACGACAAAACCTATCGTGACAAGCATACCGACGTGTTTAGGGTTTTCAAAAACGTGGTAATTTATCAACTTGAAAACTCGTACGACGAAAGTTTGTATTCAACTTCGGGCGTAGTTGCAATAAACAACAAACTAGCCGAAGTTAAAGGAAGCGTTTCGGTAGCAACTTCGTACCAAGTGGTAATGGACAGTGCGCAAGTGTTTTACGAGTTTATCGGGTCTGACGAGCCTTCAAAGAAGATAAATAATTTATCTACTAGCGACAGTCAGCCGATAACCGCGCATCTTTCATCATCAGAGCCTATCTTTGCAAGTGACGACGTTATTGAGTCGAGTTTCTTTATCGATACGGTAATAATCAAAAACACTAAGGTTGCGCTTATGGGCAACGAAAACTTGCTCGATGCAAGTAGTGGCGTTGCTTGTTTCTTCTCACTTAGATGGATAAGAAACGGCGTGGTGCTTGACGCGAGTGACGTTAACGTTAAGCCCACCGCAGTTGCAGTTGAAATTGCCGACCTTGGCGTTGAACTTACACAAGATAGTTGCGTTCAAATAGTAAGATACGCTGGAAGCGGTGAAGTTGAGTTTATTGAAAACGTTGAGATAATTGACGGATACTTAACTTTCTTACTCGATAAGCGCTTAGATTGTGATTACGAGTTTGACTTTGCAGTAGTTGCAAAGGGCTACGCTTTAGAAAGCGCCACCGTTATTGAAAAGTTTGCAAGTAGTTTAGGGCTTAGTGCTATATGCGAAAGTATTGCCAAAAGCCTTGGTGCATTGAACGTTGACGCGAACTTTGTTCTAGGTGCTATTTGCTTACTTATAGTTCCGCTAGCGCTTTCGATTTTATACTTTATCTACCGCTTAATAGTTAGGGCGGTTAAAAATAGCAAGAAAAAAAAGTACAAACAATTTAGGCGCGAGTACGGTGATTTCCAAAAATACAAAAAGCGCGTTAAAAAGGAAAAGAAACTTGCTAAAAAGCAAAAAAGGCTAGATAGAAAGCAAAGACGCCTTGAAAGAAAGTTAAGGCGCAAAAATAAAGAAACAGAAGAAAATTAAAATAAAATAAAAAGGTGATATTATGGAACAAATCAAACAATTTTTTGCAAATTTAGTTGATCAAGCAGTTAGTTTGTATCAAAACACGTTAGTTCCCTTCTATGAAGGTACTATCGTAACAGCAGTGCCGTTTTTAGCAAGCGTTGAACTTTGGTGGATACTTGCAGGTATTGGCGGTCTTATTCTCTTACTTATCTTAATTTCCGCTTTCACTGCAAAAGGTAGAAAGAAAAGAAAGGTTAACTTCTACTATCAAGGTGGTCTTTACAAAACCGTTAAGGCTAAATACAAAAAGCCTATTAAGTTCCCCGAAGCCCCTGAAAAAGAAGGCTATAAATTCGTTTGCTGGTGTGTTGATAGAACTTTGAAAACGCCTTATGAAAAAGCCGTTTTAGATCGTAAAAAGAACCTTAACTTACACGCTCGTTATGAAAAGGTTGTACCTGCACCCGTAGTTCCTGTTGCTCCCGTAGTTGCTCCCGCGGTTGCACCTGCACCCGTTCACGAATACGGTTCGGTTATTGAAAATCAAGATTTACAACCTATCGGTCCTGCATATTATTACGACGAAATTAGATACGCTATGCTCGGTTATGAAAGAGCACCGCAATTTAAGAAACTTGGCGTTTTAAGAAAGCAAATCATTGCCGAAATGTTCGAAAAGGACGGCGTTGTTAACCTTTACTTGAAACTTGACCCCGAATACATGCAAGAAAAGGGTTACAAAGTTGAGCGTTACGAAGAAGAGATGTTCTCTATCGTTCCTTGCAAAAAGTTAGTTAACAGTAAAGAAGATTTAGAAGAAGCGTTAAAACTCGTTAAAGAAACTATGACCGTTAACAATATGGTAAAAAGCGGTGTAACGTTTGCGCAAAAGCCCGCTAGCACCAAAGAAGCAAGAGAAAGCGGTTTTGCTTTCTTCGTTAAAAACGAAACGGTTGCAACTTCTATTGAAGACTATTATAGACTTTTAAGAGCAGTAGTTTTAAGTTATCAAAAGAGAGAAAACGCTAAAACTCAAGAGAGCGACAAGAATAAAATGATTCTTAAAATTTACAAAAAAGGCGAAACGTTAAACGTTTACTTAGCGCTTGACGCTGTTGAAGAAGGTCTTACCGACGTAAGTTTTGACAGAAGTTTTGCAGACACTCCTGCACTTATCGAAGTTAAAACTGCTGACGACTGCGTAAAGGCTAACGAGTTTATCGATAAACTTATGTTCCGTTACGGTATGGAAAGAAAGCCTGAAAAGGCAACCGTATCACTTGACGACGCGATTGAAAAAAATTGCGGTTTCGGTTACAGAATCAAAAACTAACGATAAAAAAAGGCGTAAAGCGAAGGCTTTGCGTCTTTTGAAAGTTTAGTGTTAAATATCAAAAGGACGTAATAAAAATGGAAAAAATTATACTTACCGCAGAAGGTAAAAAAGAACTTGAAGAAAGACTTAACGTACTCAAAAACGAACTTATTCCGCAAGTAGTTCAAAGAATTAAAGTTGCAAGAGAACAAGGCGACTTATCTGAAAACGCAGAGTACACTTCCGCTAGGGAAGAACAAGGCAAGTTAGAAGGCGAAAAGCACGATATCGAAACCAAACTTAAATACGGCGAAGTAATATCTAGTTCTTCTAAAAAGGACGTAATTGAAGTTGGTTCAAAATTCAAATATCTCGATATTGAAGAAAACGAAGAATATATTTTCACTATCGTAGGCACGGCAGAAGCCGACCTTACCAAGGGCAAAATTTCTAACGAGTCACCCGTTGGTAAAGTTTTGATGGGTAAAAAAGTTGGTGACGTTTGCGTTGTAAACGCACCCAAAGGTGGAAACTACGAAATTAAAGTGTTGGAAATTTTAGACTAATGGTAAACAAAATAACCGGTAAAAGGCTAAAAAACTTAATATCTTACGACTGGCTTAAAATGCTTGCTTTATCGGTTATCGTGTGTATCGTGGTAATCTTAATTTTTAACGCTTTCGCCAAAAAACCGAGTGACGGGCAAGATTTTAGGCTAGTAATCGATCAGGACGTTATCGTGGAAGAAGACGAGATTAAAGGCGTATTCGACACGCTTTTTGACGGTGGCGTAGAAGAAGGTGGTTTTTCTTACGAAACCTTGCAAGGTCAAGTAGTTTATCTTCGTGGGAACGATGAAAGCCCCAAAAGTTACATTTTAGGCGGTGTTTACGCCGAACTTAATCAAGACGACGTTAATATTTTGCTAGAAGACGTGTATCTTGAATATATCGCTCAAAACAACGCCGTTAAGATTGACGAGTATTTAATTAGCGCTAAGCAGTTTTTACTTGATAACGGGCTTTGTAATAGCCTTGGCGAGTTCGACGTTAATAGGGTAAATAGTTACTTTGAAACCACGCGCGGTAAAGATACTAGGTTCAAAACAGCCGAGCAAATTAAGAAAGGTAAAGAAGACGAACTTAAAAGGTTAAAAGCCATATGGAATAACGCAACCGCGTTACAAAAATGCTTTGAAGAACATCCCGAACTATTAGATGAAAGAACGTATTTATTCGGCGCTTACGAAAACACGGGTAAGTTTGCTATAAACCTTAGTAAACTTAACGGAAATAGCGAGTCGGGTAAGTATATTGAAAACTTATTTAAGCGTTCGTACGTAAAAGATGATCAAACGCTTTATACGGTTGAAGGTATTTATTTAACCGTAGGTCAAACTAGTGATGCGGACGGGGATTTATTCTACGAAAAGTTAGCGTTTTTATACACTTTAATTAAAACTTATAGCACGTTTATATGATTATGAAAGGTAAATTTATAACGTTTGAGGGTTGCGAAGGAAGTGGAAAGTCCACTCAGATAGAACTTTTTCGCAAATACCTTGAAAATAATGGTATTGAATATTTATTCGTAAGAGAACCGGGCGGAACGGAAATTTCTGAAAAAATCCGCGCGATTATTTTAGACGTTCAAAATAAGGAAATGACTGACGAGGCGGAGGCTTTACTATACGCATCTGCTAGGGCTCAACTTATAAAGGAAAAAATTCTACCTGCGCTAAACAGTGGAAAACTCGTTTTATGCGATAGGTATATCGACTCGTCTTTTGCCTACCAAGCGTACGCTAGGGGGCTTGGTATGGACTTTATTACTAAAATTAACTCTTACGCGATAGAAAACTGTATGCCAGATAAAACCGTGTTTCTCAACATTTCGTCAAGAGATGCGTTTTTGAGAAAAGGCGGGGCGGACAAGGACGATAGAATTGAACTTTCAGGCGCAGATTTTCACCAAAAAGTATACGAAGGTTACTTAAAAGTTGCAAAAGATTATCCCGATAGGTTTTTGCTTATAGACTGTTTAGGCGAAAAACAACAAACGCATGAAAATATAATAAAGGCACTCGGTATTTAATGGACGGATACACTCTCATAAAAAACACAAGCGCTTATAAAATTTTTAACGGGGACAAGTTAAGGGGAACTTTGTCGCACGCGTATTTAATCGTGTCGGAAGATAAACTTTTCCTAGAAAACTACCTTAAAATTTTTGCAAAAGTATTAGTTTGTAGTGAGAAAGAGCCTTGTAACCGTTGTAGAGTGTGTTCACTCGTGGACAAAAAGTCGTTTACCGACGTGGTTTTTTACCCTTTGGGCAAAAAGTTAGTCGTTTCCGACGTTGACGATTTAATTGAAAAAAGTTATTTCAAACCGCTTGAAGGCGATAAAAAAGTTTTTGTGTTATCCGACGTTGCCGATATGACCGTTCAAGCGCAAAACAAACTACTAAAAACACTTGAAGAACCGCCTAAAAACACCTTTTTATTACTAGGCGCAACTTCTATCTATCCGCTACTTCCAACCGTTTTATCGCGCTGTAAAAAACTAGATATTAAGCCCTTTTCAGAAACCGAACTATATAACTATTTAGAGGGTTTTTTGCAAGGTGGTGACAAGTTGAAGTCGGCAGTAAGGTTGTCGGGCGGAAATTTAGGCGAGGCAATAAACCGCTACGAAACGGGCGAGGGTGCGCTTGCCGAAAACTTGGCGTATGACGCGCTAATTAACTTAAAAACCAGCAGTCAAATTGCGGACTTTTCCGCGAAAATTTCAAAAGAAATATTAAAAGATTTCATATCGTCGCTTGCAAGTATAGTAAGTCAAGCGCAAAACTACGCGCTAAGGGGCGTAGGCGGTAATGAAAGGATAAAAAGCGTTGCAAACGCGCTGAGCGTTGGCGCGCTAGTACACGTTTCACAAAAAATACGCACAGCCGAAAAAGCCGTTTATTTTAACGGGAATACGGTAGCCGTTATCGACGGGCTTTTATTCGGTATCGTGGAGGGAAAATTCAAATGGTCAAAATAGTGGGTGTAAAATTCAATCACTCGTGTAAGATATACTACTTCGACCCACAAGGCGAAAATTACGTTGAGGGCGAAGGCGTTATAGTGGACACCGCGCGCGGTACTGAGTACGGCGTTGTAGCGGTTGCCCCTAAATGCGTTGAAGAAAGCGAAATCGTATCCCCCTTAAAGCCTATTACTAGAAGGGCTACGAAAAAGGACGCGCAACGCGTAGAAGAAAACGAAAAGAAATTGCCGTCAATTATAGAAACGGCTAAAAAAGAAGTTGAAAAGTGTGGGCTTGAAATGAAGATAACGGGTGCAGAATTCCCGTTTGATAATTCTAAAATAATAATTTACTTTACAGCCCCCGCAAGAATAGATTTTAGAGATTTAGTTAAATCGCTAGCACAAGCGCTTCATCACAGAATAGATTTAAGGCAAATCGGTAGCCGTGACGAGGCTAAACTTCTTGGCGGTATAGCGCCGTGCGGTAGGGTATGTTGCTGTAATAGTTTCTTGCCTGACTTCAAAACGGTAACTATAATAATGGCAAAAAACCAAGGATTATCGCTCAACCCGTCAAAAATTAGCGGTCTTTGTGGAAGACTTATGTGTTGTTTAGAATACGAAAACGAGCCCTATGCCGAGGCGTATAAAAAGATGCCTAAGGTAGGCTCGGAAGTTCAAACGCCTGACGGAAAGGCAACGGTAATATCTAACAATATGCTTAAAATGCTAGTAAAAACTAAAACGACGATGAAGGACGGAACGGTAACGTACAAAGATTACGCGCTTGAAGAGATTAAGTTCAAAAACAACAAAATCAAAGAGCCTGACGACGAAGTTTTAGAAGAAGATAACGACTAAATTTTTATAAATTAGTTAAAACACTGTACAAAATTTTTAGTTTGTGATATTATAAAATAAAAAACGGCATCTAGCCGATTATAAGGAGAATATTATGGCATACGTTATTAACGACAGTTGTATTTCTTGCGGTGCTTGCGCTGAAGCGTGCCCCGTTCAAGCAATTAGCGAAGGTGAAGCATTATACGTTATCGATAAAGAAGCGTGCATCTCTTGTGGTGCTTGCGCAGATACCTGCCCCGTAGGCGCACCTGAAGAAGAATAAAAAGTAGTGGCGTTCGCGCCACTTTTTTTATATTAAAAGGCGCAAATCAGCAAATCTTTCGCTAAACGCTCGCTCGACGTACGATAGAGTACGACTTCGCTTACGATTAACAAAATCTTCACTAATTATCGCCTTTTAGTTATTTGGTTTAGGGTGGCGCAAATTGGCAAATCTTTTAATAAACGCTAAAAAACCATTACGATAAATATATAAGGAGTAAAAATGCTCGTACTTGACGATTTGCTTATAGACGGCATTAAAATTTATCAAGATGATGAACTTTACCGCTTTACTAGTGACGCGGTTATACTTTCAAAGTTCGCGTCTTTCAAGAAAGGTGACGTAGTCGCCGATTTTTGCAGTGGTTCAGGTATAGTTGGGCTTCATTTTTACGCGCTTAATAAAGCCGTTAAATCGGTTGACCTTATAGAAATTCAAAGCGAGTTATCTTCGATTTCTCAAAAAACGATAGAGTATAATAAACTTCAAGATATATTTTCAGTTATCAATAAACCTATTCAAGAGTTAGATAAAACTTTTAACGGCAAGTATAGTCTAATACTATGTAATCCGCCGTATAAAAAAGCGGGTAGTGGCGAGCCCAACGGCAATATTAAGATTGCGATGTGCCGTCACGAAATTACCGTTACGCAAGAAGAAATTATTGAAATTTCGGCTAAAAAATTAAAACACGGCGGTAGGCTTTGTATTTGTCAAAGAACTGAAAGGCTTGTCGATATGATTTGCAAAATGGTAAGCGTTGGGCTAAACCCCACCCGTATACAAACGGTGGTAACTAAAAAAGGCGGTAGCCCGTACTTATTCTTAATCGAAGCGGTAAAAGGTGTAAAACCGCAATTAAAAATTCTTCCTGAACTAATAAACGAAGGTATGTAATGTTATATTTTATTTCAACGCCGATAGGTAATTTAGGCGATATAAGTTATCGCGCGGTTAAAACGCTTGAAGAAGTGGACGTTATCTTGTGTGAAGATACCCGCCACTCGTTAAAACTACTTGACCATTACGGCATTAAAAAACCGCTTATATCTTATCATAAATACAACGAAAAAGAGCGTTTAGAAGAAGTTTACGAAATGCTCGTTTCAGGCAAAAACGTAGCAGTTATATCGGACGCTGGTACTCCCGTTATTTCAGACCCGGGAAACGTACTCACTGCGTTTTTAAGGGAAAGGGGTTTAGAGTACACCGTTATCCCCGGCGCTACCGCGTTTGCGCCCGCGCTTATTTTGTCTGGGCTTTCGGCGGATAGGTTTACGTTATCGGCTTTTTGCCCGAAAAGACCAAGGATAAAGACTTGCTACTTAAAGACTTTCAAGACGTTAAAAGCACGCTTATATTTTATTCCGCGCCACACGATATAAATAAGGACTTGTTGTATCTATATGAAAAACTTGGCGATAGAAAGGTTGCGGTAGTAAAGGAAATAACTAAACTACACGAAACAACTTATTTAGGAACGCTTGGCAGTTTGCAAATTGAAAACCCAAAAGGCGAGTTCGTTATCGTAGTTGATAAAAACTTAAAAGAAAAAGAATTTCCGCTATCTGAAATAGAACATATAAATCTATATATAAATAAAGGGTATTCTAAAAAGGACGCTATTAAAATCGTAGCCGAAGAGCGTGGCGTTAATAAAAACTCACTATACAAATACACGATAGAAAATAATAAGTAAAGTTAAACTGCGTCTTATAGTGATTTAAGTTAAATAACACGTAAAACTCGACTTTTGTAAGTCGAGTTTTTTTGTACGCGCTTAAAGATTGTATTAAGCGTAACTTTATGATATAATAAACTAACCTATAAATAATTATTTTCAAAAATTTATAATGACGTCGAAGGGGAGAGAAACTAGTCGTCCCGTCTTTGGAGAAAGGAATGGGTATTTTGAAGAAACTATACGATAAAAGTAAAATATGGTTTGCCGTTTCGTGGATTATTGCCTACTGCGTGCTAATGTCCTTGGGAGATGCTATTTCCGCGTGGATTGGCATAGAAAAGTTTGTTACGCTCGCCGTAGGTATTTTGCTTTCAGCAATATTGTTGTTATTTTTGAAAAATAACGGACTTTTTTTAGATTACGGACTTTGCGCACCTAAGTCTTGTGCAAAGTCAATGCTGTACTATTTGCCAATTATTTTTATGTTGAGCGCTAATCTTTGGTACGGCGTGACGGTAAATTACGGAGTGCTTGAAACCGTACTCTATATTTTGTCAATGTTTTGCGTTGGTTTTCTCGAAGAAGTAATCTTTCGTGGGCTTCTCTTTGAAACAATGCGTAAAGACAACGTAAAAGTCGCCGTTATCGTTTCCAGCGTTACTTTCGGAATAGGGCATATAATCAATCTTATAAACGGTTCGGGTGCTGAATTACTTCCCAACCTACTTCAAGTCGCATATGCAACCACGGCGGGATTTATGTTTGTGATGATGTATTACAAATCTAAAAGTTTAATCGTTTGCATTATCGCTCACGGTTTATTTAATGCGCTGAGTGTCTTTGCTAACCAAACTAGCGCAACGAACGAAATGCAAATATTGACCGCGCTTTTGCTGATAGTAATAACGGGTTCTTACGCTCTATTTCTCGCACTTTCAATAAAACAAAAACCTAATAATTCTAATAACAAATAATATATTGTTTGAAACAGCGTAAAGTAAAAGGATAGCAAAATTTTTGCTATCCTTTTATAGTTTGTAAATAATTTTTATAAAAAAGAGTAGTAAACTTTCTTTTTATAAAAATTTTTTAAGTGTTTTGTCGTTTTTAATATAATCAAGCGCAGTTTCGCTATCTAAAAGCGCTTCAACCATTTGATAAAGAGAAGTTTCAATATGCGTGATAGACTCACCGTTTAGAAAACTAACAGTAAATTTTTCAAGTGCTTTTGAAAGGTTAAGTTTTGCGCGTGGGGATAGGTTAAAGGTTTTTAAGTTGTCGTAAATATCTAATACCGAGTTATACAGTTTTACTTTTTTTACGTTTGTTGTAAGAACCGCAAAGAAGATAAAAAACAACGTAAAGGCAACGGCTGTTGTTAGCGTTAAAATAATATTATCTAACGAGATGGAAAGTATTAAAAGAACTATAAACGCTACCGCTAGCGCCGAAATAACCGCCGTTAAAACCTTAATAGACTTTTCTCTTGAAAAGTGTTTGGGTATCCCGTCTTTTAGTAAGCCTTCAACCTTTTTAAGTTTACTACCTGCTTCTTGGTTTTCGTATTCGTCAAGTTCTTCTTTTGGAATGCTTCTTTTCTTGTGATAAGGCGAATACGCTCTTTTTATCGCTTCCTTTTCAAGGGTAGACGAGTATTCAAGCGCCTTTTTCAAGTCCGAAAAGTGAGAAGTTTCTTCAAAGTCGGTAAAATTTTTAGTTTTTGCTAGAACGCGCAGTTGATAAACTCTACCGTCGGTATTAGATAGTTTTAGCGCTAAATCAGTAGTATTTAGCGCGCTATCGTAATCGCCGTTATCAATAAGCCACTGGCACTCGTCAAGCAAAGTATTAAGTTGTTTGTATTTTTCGCCTTCGGCAACCTTTCTATCGTCGTTTTCTATCCGTTTAAGCGATTGATAGTACTTTATCGCTTGATTAACGTTGATTTCCTTGTTGCAATTAGGGCAAACGATATAGGCGTTTTCAGTGCCCCCCGAAAACTCATATAAACACTCGGGGCACTTCATCTTAAAATCTGACATATCTCTTCCTAAATATTTACTTTTCTAAACGTTTAATTTGTTGATATAATCCCGTTTGTGCAATCATTTGAACAACGTCATGCCCTGGATCGTCATTACCTTCTATGAGTGCAATATCGTTTGGAAGTATAGCAACGTCCCACCCAACGTATTGAACAGTAGGTACGAGTTTACATGCTTGTTTAATTTTTTCTTGTAAAATAGACCAGTTAGGTATAGTAAAACCAACTATTAAATTATTTGTTACAGGGTGATATAAATAAGATTCATACTTATAATTTATAGCAGGGTGATCTATAACGCCCGTTTCTACGTCAATATGGGCGCATACGCCGTTAGAGTGGAGATTGTCAACGATAGCGTCTTTACCGCCCGAGCGTAAAGCACAGGCTATTATTTCACCTTTGAAAGTAAGAACACGAACGGTGTTTATTGAGGTGGGGTTTACTAAACTCATTTTTTCGTGTTGAATAAGTATTTCTTCACAAATATAGTTTTTGTATAAATCAAAATTGAAAGTATTAAGTTCACTTTCTTTTAACTTAAATATACCTTTGCCTTGACCACCGCTAAGTGGTTTTAATATGACTTCTTTATGTTTTTTTACGAATAAGTCAAACTCTTCACGAGAACAATTATTTAGAACTAACCAATCTCTATTTATATAATCACAAAAAACTTTATTAAATTCTGGTTTTTGTTGGAAGATATAAGTTTTACTTTTATCATTATACTTTTTAAGAATTTTTTTACTTCTTCTATACGTTATAAACTTATTGCGTTCATAATTTGATTTTTCATAAAATCTATATCTAAAAAAATCTTCTGGCGAACATCCAAACCTAATAGCGCAATACAATTCGCTGAAATATGATGAGATTATACACTTATTAGGTAAAAGTCTTTTATGATGTTCGTTGAATTTGCTTATTTCTTTTAATAAAGTATTTATTTTACTCATATTATCCCTTTTATAAATTAGAGCGTTTCAATCGAAACGCTCGTTATAATTTCTTATTTCTATTCGATTAAATTATCATTATTTTGAGTGAGTTTGGCTTTTTTTGCGCGATTTTTCGGCTGAAAACTAGTGATAAGGTTAACCCCTACTAGAATAAGAATTCCGCCTATTACCAAACTAATACTAAAAGGTTCTTTTAGAAATACAATGCCCGCAACAGCCGAACATAGAGTTGACAGAGCGCCAAATGAAGAAACCTTAAACACTGACATTTTGCTTAGTGCGTAGTTGACTAATATATTTGCTAAAATGGAAGAGAATAGGCTCAAACATAAAACGGACAAAGCATAGCGAGGCTGAATCAACGGTGCAACGTACGAAGTTATATCCCATTTCACTGCACTCATACCGCTTATATTAAATACGATTGCCGAAATGGCCAGCACCATAAACGTGCGTTCATAAGGAGTAAACTCTTCCGACGCTTTGCGATTGACCGTTTTGTAGAGTGCGGAAGACAGTAAAGTTAGAATTAAAAACAGTACGCCTACTGGTGTTACAACCCCTAACTCTTTACCGGAAATCGTTATCAGTATAACGCCAATAACCGGCATAATGCAAAAAAGTATTTGCCACTTTGACGGATATTCTTTCAAAAATAGAGCACCTGTGCCGATGGTAACTACGGGTACTATAGCCAAAACCAAGCCTGAAATCGTAGAGTTTGTATGGAGTATAGCAAAACTCTCAAAGAGATAATAGGTTATCTGCAATAGTAGTAATAATGAAATAGGACCCCATTTTTTGCCTTTGAACGAAATCTTTTGCTTACCTAGAAGGATAGGCACTAACATAAACAACGTAGAAAGTGTAAAGCGATGCCCTAGCATTACGTTGGGATCAGGTGCTACGTCTAAACTAATCTTGGTAAAGAGAAAACCAAAACCCCAAATAATATTACCCAAGACGGCACAAAGCACTGCCGTAACAGTAGCGTTTTTTGACTGCATAATCTTAGTTCTCCCTAATTGCCAAGCAAAATCGTGATTTTTAAGAAAGGTAACTCAAAAGTATTATACTATTATTCCCACTCAATAGTGCCGGTCGGCTTGGGTGTTAAGTCGTATAAAACTCTGTTAACCCCTTTTACTTCGTGAGTTATTCTCTCGGTAATGTGGCTAAGTATTGAATAGGGTATTTCTTCGATAGTTGCGGTCATAGCGTCAACCGTGTTTACCGCACGGATAATAACCGGCCACTCGTACGAGCGAAGGTCGTTTTTAACGCCTACGGTCTTAAAGTCGGGAACTATCGTAAAGAACTGCCAAACTTTGCTTTCTAAACCGTTTTTAGCAAACTCTTCGCGTAGTATAGCGTCAGACTCTCTAAGGGCTTCAAGCCTATCTCTCGTGATAGCGCCTAAACATCTAACGCCAAGCCCAGGTCCTGGGAAGGGTTGACGGTATACCATACCGTGAGGAAGACCAAGTTCAACGCCTACCATTCTAACTTCGTCTTTATATAGAAGCCTCATAGGTTCAACGAGTTCAAATTGCAAATCGTCAGGAAGACCACCAACGTTGTGGTGCGCTTTAACCGGACCGCTTTCTAAAATATCAGGATAAATCGTGCCTTGTGCTAAGAAATCAATACCTTCAAGTTTTCTCGCTTCTTCTTCAAAAACTCTAATAAATTCAGCGCCGATAATCTTTCTTTTTTGTTCGGGTTCAGATACGCCTTCAAGTTTATCTAAAAATCTGTCAACCGCGTCAACGTAGATAAGGTTTGCATCCATTTCATCACGGAATACTTTAACTACTTGTTCGGGTTCGCCCTTTCTTAAAAGCCCGTGATTAACGTGAACGCAGTAAAGGTTTTTGCCGATAGCCTTTATAAGTAAGGCTGCCACTACCGACGAGTCAACCCCGCCTGAAAGTGCTAAAAGAACCTTTCTGTCGCCCACCTGAGCGCGTATTTCTTTAATTTGTTCGTCAATAAATTTTTGTGCAAGTTCTGGCGTGGTTATACGCGCCATATCGTCGGGACGTTTGTTAAGCATATAATAAATTCTCCTAATAAATCAAATATACATTAGTCCATTGGGCTATAATTGGGGGCTTCTTTGGTGATAGATATATCGTGTGGGTGACTTTCTCTAAGCGACGCTTGCGTAATTTTAATAAATTCAGCAGTTGCTCTTAAAGTTGCTAAATCTTTTGCGCCACAGTAACCCATACCAGAACGAATACCACCTATGAGTTGGTAAACGATATCCGATATAGTTCCACGATAGGGAACTCTACCTTCAACGCCTTCGGGTACGAATTTTTTAGCGTCTTCTTGGAAGTATCTATCCTTCGAGCCTGCCGCCATAGCAGAAAGCGAACCCATACCGCGGTATACTTTGAAACTTCTACCTTGGTAAAGTTCAATTTCGCCCGGGCTTTCTTTCGTGCCTGCAAGTAAACTACCAAGCATAACTGCGTTACCACCGGCTGCGAGCGCCTTAGTTATATCGCCAGAGTATTTAATACCGCCGTCTGCAATAACGGTTTTGCCGAGTTTGTGTGCCATTTCAGCACAGTCCATAACCGCAGTAAGTTGCGGAACGCCGATACCTGCAACTATACGAGTAGTGCAGATAGAACCAGGGCCGATACCAACTTTAACAACGTCAGCACCTGCATCAATAAGCGCTTCAACCGCTTTTGCAGTTGCAACGTTGCCAGCGATAACTTTAAGGTTAGGATATTTTGCTTTAATCTTTTTAACGCTTTCTATAACGCCCATTGAGTGACCGTGCGCGGTGTCAACGGTTATTATGTCAACGCGGTTTTTAACAAGTTCGTCAATTCTTTCAAACGTGTCTTTACTAGTACCTACCGCAGCGCCTACTAAAAGCCTACCTTTAACGTCTTTTGCGGAATTTGGGTATTGAATAGATTTTTCAATATCTTTTATCGTAATTAAACCTTTGAGATTATAATTATCGTCAACTATGGGAAGTTTTTCAATTCTGTGCTTGCCTAAGATTTTTTGCGCTTCTAAAAGGCTAGTACCAACGGGCGCGGTAACTAAATTTTCCTTAGTCATAACGTTGTTGATAGGTTGGTCGAAATCTGTTTCAAACCTAAGGTCGCGGTTGGTAAGTATGCCTACGAGTTTGCCGTTTTTAGTAATGGGAACACCGCTAATTTTATATTTTTGCATAAGTGCAAGCGCGTCGGTTACTTTGTTTTCAGGCTCTAAGAAGAACGGGTCGGTAATAACGCCGTGTTCACTTCTTTTAACCCTGTCAACTTCTCTGCCTTGCGCTTCGATAGACATATTTTTATGAATAATACCTAAACCGCCTTCACGTGCGATAGCAATTGCCATGCGCGATTCGGTAACGGTATCCATCGCCGCGGACATTAAGGGGATGTTGAGTTCAATTCCGTCTGCAAGTTTAGATTTAAGCGAAACGTCTTTCGGAAGAATTTCACTTTTTTGGGGAACGAGCAACACGTCGTCAAACGTAAGACCTTCTCTGATTTTTCTTTCCATAGTTTTCTCCTTTTTAGTTTATAAGTTCTTCAATCAAATTTAAGTGATCGTTTATTAACTGATTTTTATTTTGCCTATTTTGTAGGCGGGTTTTAATTTCGGTTAAAGTAGCCGTGTCGTTACTTTGTGCCGATAAAATTATAAGTTTGTGAACGGGGTTGAGCGAAACGTATTCGCCGGTGTTTGAAAATGCCCTATCGATAGCAACTTGTTTATATCCAACTTCATACTCAGCCGAACAAATACTGCCCACTATATAGTAATGATACCCATCGCCTTTACCTAAAATAAAATCTTCATAACCGCCGTCGTTTATAAACGAAACGCCGTACGATATAATTTTATCCTTGTCGCCAAACACGATACAGCGTTCCGTAAGCGTAGCAAGGTCGCTAATATCACGAGATTTTTCGTATGCTTTTTCGCTGTATTTAAGCGATAACTTTTCGCTTTGAGTGTTAAAGTAAACGTTGCCGAGCACTTGGGGTGCAAACGTGGCGCATATCAAATATCCACCCACGAAAACTACCGTTAAAAGAGCAAGCGTAATCGCCACCGTTTTTACAATCAATTTCTTCATTATTAAAAACCTTTTTACTATTTTAGCAAAACAAATAAAAAAATGCAACGCTTTATAAAAAATACTTTATTTTTTAGATAAATTTTTTGTTCTAAACTAACGGCAAAGGCAATAAAATGCATATAAAGAGAGTTTTTTATGAAAAAAATACTTGTAACCCTATGTATAATCGTATCACTATTGTTCGTATCGTCTTGCAAAAACGAGATAGACCTTTCTATGTATCTATCCCAAAATAGAACGTCAGTTTACACGGCAGTAAGCGAAAACTACACGGTAACTTTGTATGGTGAAGAGCGCGAAGACCCGTTTTTGTCGGACGGTTTCGTCGGAACTATTAAAAAGTTTATAACCGTTAGAATTGAAGACTGTAAAAAGTTGCTTGACGACGCGTCAATTACAATTTCTTACGACGGCGTTACCCTAAAAGGCAACTTCGAATATAGCCCGCTCAGCGGAAAATATATAACCGAGTTTGAAGTTGAAAATCTGCCGTCTAAAAACGACATTTCCGCCGTTATAAAAAACGATGGTGAAGAGTATACTTTTACGCTTAGCGGTTACAATTTATCGGGAGAAAACTATAAGTCGGCGTTGCAAGCCGTTTCAAAATCGGCAAGTGGTTATCTTGATAAGTTAAAGTCGAACGGCTCGTATTTAATGGAAGTTAGACTAAGAACGATTTATCAAGAAGATAGAATTTACTACTACGTTTCAATAATAGATAAGCAAGGTAAAACCCTAGCGTATTTAGTAGATGGAGAATCTTTTGAAATTCTCGCCTCTAAAACGATATAAACTTCGTTATGCTTCGTTTACTGCCACAAAGTTGTGTCTGCCACAACCAAAAAGGTTAGTGTCAACCACACTTTGTGTCGAGCCTCGCCTAACTCGTTTCTATCGTTTTAGAAAAGTTAATTAAGCAGTTGTGTCTGCCACAACCAAAAAGGTTAGTGTCAACCACACTTTGTGTCGAGCCTTGCCTAACTCGTTTCTATCGTTTTAGAAAAGTTAACTAAGCAGTTGTGTCTGCCACAACCAAAAAGGTTAGTGTCAACCACACTTTGTGTCGAGCCTCGCCTAACTCGTTTCTATCGTTTTATTGGGTTTTGTATCGACATAGAAATAAAAGCGTGCTAAAAGGCGCGCTTTAATAACGTTCAAAATTAAAATTAAAATTCGGTATTGAAAAAGTCAAAAACCTATTGTATAATAAATTTAACGGAGAAAATCCGAAACTATTTTTAGGAGTTATTTTTATGGACGTAGACAGAATTAGAAACGTAGCGCTAATAGGTCATAGTGGCGAGGGTAAAACCACTCTTGCCGAGGCGATTTTATTCAATATGAACGTCATTGACCGTCAAGGAAAGGTAGAAGACGGGAATACCGTAATGGATTTCGACTCGCTCGAAATTGCAAAAAAATCTTCAATATCACTTTCTTGCGCTTGCGGAGAATATAAAGGGTACAAATTCAATATTATAGACGTGCCCGGTTACTACGATTTCGAAAGCGAACTTGCCCAAGCGCTTGCCGTTGCCGATTCGGCTATAATAGTAGCGTCGGGTAGCGGTACGCTTACCGTTGGTACTGAAAGGGCGATTGATTATTGTGTTAAACGTAAAATCCCAGCAATGTTATTTATCAACGGGCTAGATAAAGAAAATTCCGACTTTATAAAGACGGTTAACGCCATCAAACTCAAATACGGGCACAAAATAGCCCCCCTTATTCTTCCAAATATCGTTGACGGTAAGATGAAAGGGTTTGTTAAAGTTGCTTACGGCGTTCTTCGTGACTGGGAAAGAAACGAATATCCTATTCCAGATTATCTTAAAGAAGCGTATTTAGAAGCAAGGCTCACCGTGTGCGAGGCTGCCGCTGAAAACGACGAAGAACTTTTAGAAAAGTTCTTTGAAAACGGCACTCTTTCGGCAGAAGAGATTGAAGCAGGTTGCAAAAAGGGAATTAACTCTTGTTCAACCATAACCGTTCTCGGTGGTAGTGCGTATAAAAACCACGGCGTATTCAACCTTATGGATAAAATTATATCCACACTTCCTAGCCCCAAAGACGCGGGCATTCAGCGCGCCGTTGTAGACGGGGAGAAAACCCCCGTTCATCCTAACGAGAACGACCAAACCGTTGTTAGAATTTTCAAAACGGTAGTCGACCCGTACGTTGGTAGACTTAACTACGTTAAAGTTATATCTGGTAAACTCAAAGTAGGTCAAATCCTTAAAGTTTCGGGTTGGGGCGAAGAAAAAATTAGCGGTATCTACACCGTTATAGGTAAAAGGCAAGAAAGCGTTCAAGAATTATCGGCAGGCGATATAGGTGCGCTTTCTAAACTCGACAACGCTAGAACGGGCGATACCTTATTTGAAAAAGTAGACACTCGCTTTAAGGCGTTTGAAATTCCGCCTGCAACTTATAAACGCGCCGTTTACGCAGTTAAAAAGGGCGAAGAAGACAAGATTTTTGCAGGTCTTAACAAACTTAAAGACGAAGACATTTCTTTCTCGGTAGAAAAGAACGCCGAAACGGGCGAAATGTTGCTTGCGGGCGTTGGCGCAACCCAACTTGAAACGGTTAAGAAAAAACTCAAAGTTAAATTTGGCGTTGACTGTGAACTTAGAAAGCCCAAAATTGCCTATAAAGAAACGATTAAAGGCGTAGCCGAAGCCGAAGGTAAACACAAAAAGCAATCGGGTGGCGCAGGTCAGTACGGCCACGTTAAAATTAGGTTTGAAAGCGGTGCGAGTGACGGTGTTTACGAGTTTGTAGACGCGGTCGTTGGCGGTGCAGTTCCCAAAAACTTTATCCCTGCGGTTGACAAAGGTCTTAAAGAAGCAATTAAAGAAGGCGTTTTAGCAGGATATCCGTTACTCGACCTTAAAGCAACGCTTTTCGACGGTTCTTCTCACCCCGTTGACAGTAAGGAAGTTGCCTTCGTATCCGCGGCAAAAATAGCCTATCAAGAAGGCGTTAAAAACGCTAAACCCGTTATTTTAGAGCCCGTTATGAAGGTCGTAGTTACCGCACCTGACACTTATCTTGGCGATATTATGGGCGATATGAACAAGCGCCGTGGCAGAATAGTATCTACCGATCAAGACGGTGAACTTAGCGTAATCACCTGCGAAGTTCCCGAAAGCGAAATTTTAGATTACACTGCGGAACTTAGAAGTTTCACACAAGGTCGCGGAAGATTTACCGCGGAATTTGAAAGGTACGAAGAAGTTCCTTTTGAAGAACAAGCAAAAATAATCTCAGAAGCAAAAAAAGACAAGGAGTAATATAAATGATACTCAGCGTTTGCCCTAATCCTAGCATTGACTGCACTATGGAACTTGAAAAGTTTTACGTAGGGCAACTTAACAGGGTAAGCAATAAAATAGTAACGTATTCCGGCAAGGCGCTAAACACGGCAATAGGTGTAAGGCGCCTTGGTGGCGATAGTTTTGCCACGGGGTTTATGTACGAAAACGAAGGCAGTTTGTTCGTTGCCACCTTAGATAACGAAGGTGTTAAAAATTCTTTCGTGTGGAGTAAGGGTAGCGTTAGAACCAACTATAAAATAGTTGACAACCGTTCGATGCTAACTGAAATTAACGATAAGGGCGAAAAGGTTTCACTTGAAAACCAACAAAAACTCTTGGGGCTTGTTGGCACTCTTTCTAAGTCGGCGTCCGTCGTGTGTATGAGTGGTTCACTCCCTGACGGGGTGGCGGACGACTATTATCAAAAACTAATATCCGCCTGCAAAAAAGGCGTTAAAGTTATACTCGATACTGCTGGCGAAAAACTCATAAAAGCAATATCGTCTGGCGTTTATATGGTAAAGCCAAACCTATCTGAACTCGAAGCGGTTACGGGCGAAAAATTAAAAACTCGCGCGGATATGATAAAGGCGTGTAACTCCCTTATTGACTTGGGCGCGGAAAACGTTTTACTGTCGCTAGGTCGCGAAGGCGCTATTTTATACGACGGAACGAGCGGATATTTTTGTAAAAGTGCTAACGTTGCGGTTAACTCTACCGTTGGCGCTGGGGACAGTATGGTGGCGGCAGCATCGCTTATGATTGAACACGGTGCATCAAAGCAGGAGATTTTAAGAAACGCGGTTGCCGCGGGTACGGCGTCAATTACCACGCCGGGAACGAATTTGTTCTATCGCGATAAATTTGAAGAAATTTACGGTAAAATTTTTGTAGAAAAGGCATAATATAAGTATGGTAACGTTAAAGGACGTCAAGGCGGACGAAGAAGTAAAGGTACTAATAAAAACGGGCGAAAAGCAAATTGACGCTTTGGCATACACCGAACATTCGGTTCGCCACGCCACTATCGTATCTAACTGGACGGGTATGATATTAAAAGAAACGGGCGCTAGCAAAAAACTTATAAATCTTGGCGAGATAGCGGGGTATCTTCACGATATAGGGAATTCTCTTTCTCGTTACGACCACGCGGGTAGTGGTGCGCTACTAGCGTACGGTATACTAAAAAGGTTGGGTATGAGTTTAAGCGATTCCGCCGAAATTATGATGGCAATAGGCAATCACGACGAGAAGAACGGTATCCCTGTTAGCATACTTACGTCCGCACTTATTATCGCCGATAAAAGTGACGTTCATAAATCAAGGGTAAAACACAAACTGTTAAACGACGCAACTAATATCCACGACAGAGTTAATTTAGCGGTAAACCGCTCGTTTGTAAAGGTGGATAAAGAAAATAAGCAAATTGACACCGTTATCGAAACCGACGATAAAATTTGCTCGGTTGCCGACTACTTTGAAATTTATCATACCCGTATGCTTATGTGCACGAAAGCCGCTGAACTTATGGGCTATAAATACGGGCTAATAATAAACAACGTTAAATTATTATAATAATTTCGCGCATACTCTATGTATGCGCGGTTTTATTTTGAAAATTAAAAACTACAACAAATTCAAATCAAGTAAAAAAGCGGTTACGTTTGCAGGTGGGCTAGTGTTTTTCTTTTTACTAGGGCTAGTTCCAACGCTTTATTTGTTTTCGCTAACGCTATCGCTATTTGGAAAGGAATTATCTCATTTAGGCGGTTTTTTTATAACGGAAAAGTTTTCAGTTATTAGAGAATTCGTGTTTTTAGCAACCGAAAATATCGGTGCGGGCGGTAGCGTTATCGCAGGGTTTATTGCCGTTTATTCGGCGGGGAGTTTATTCGTTCATCTACGTTACACTGGCGAAGTTATTTATAACCAAAAAAGCACTAGCACTATACTTGTTAGAATTCTATCGATAATTGCATCTATAACGGTGAGTTTAGCGGTTTCTTTTTTGATTGCGGTTTACGGCGTTTTGTCGCCGTTTTTTCTATCCGTATTAGGTTTTTTAGGTAAAATTATCAATTTTTTTATAGCGATGTTTATAACTTTTATTGCGGTAATTATAATAAACTTAACCGCTTGCCCGCAAAAAATTAAGATAAAAGAAGTTATAAAGGGCAGTTTATTTACTTGCGTATTTAGCGTTATTTTTACCGCGGTGTTTCTAATTTATCTAAAATACTTTTCGTCTTACGATAAAATTTACGGCAAAATTGCGGTAATTCCTATATTTTTTGCTTGGCTATTTATTATAATGCGGTGTTTAGTTAGCGGAATAACTATAAACGCCTACGAAAGATTGACGAAAAAGTAAATTTGTAGTAAAATTTAGTAAAATAACTAAATGGAGAAAGTTTATGAAGTGTATTTTAACCGTAGTTGGTAAAGATAAGCCGGGCATTATTTCAAAAGTTAGTGGGCTTCTTGCCGACAAAAATGTAAATATCGAAGATATTTCACAAACCATTATGCAAAACACGTTTACTATGATTATGCTAGTTAACTTGGCAAATGCTTGCGTGTCAATGCACGAATTATCCGCTAAAATGACCGAACTTGGAAGTGAAATCGGCGTAAATATCCACCTTCAACACGAAGGCGTGTTCGACGCTATGCACAAGGTGTAAAATGATTAAAACTACTGAAATTTTAGAAACTATAAACATGGTCGAAAAGGAGCATTTCGATATCCGCACTATAACAATGGGATTATCGCTTTTCGGCTGTATAAAAGATACGGCTAAATCTACCGCAAACGCCGTTTACGACCTTATTTGTAAGCGTGGCGAAAACATAGTTAAAGTGGCAAGCGATTTGTCGCTTGAATACGGCGTTCCTATCGTAAACAAGCGCGTATCCGTTACCCCTGCTAGTTTTTTAACTGCAAATTTTATAGGCGAAGAATTAACTATTGCCATGGCGCTTGATAAAGCGGCAAAGGAAATCGGCGTTGACTTTATAGGTGGTTATTCGGCGCTAGTACATAAATCGATGACCGAGGCGGAAAGAAGTTTTATTTATAGTATCCCCGAAGTTTTATCTAAAACGGATAGGCTTTGCTCGTCTGTAAACGTTGGTTCTACAAGAGCAGGTATCAATATGGACGCGGTTAAACTTCTAGGCGAAATTATCAAAAAAACCGCCGATAGGACGGTTGATGGGTTTGGTGCAGCCAAATTCGTAGCCTTTTGCAACGCGGTTGAAGACAACCCGTTTATGGCGGGCGCTTTCCACGGCGTTGGCGAGGGCGACTGCGTTATTAACGTTGGCGTATCGGGGCCGGGTGTCGTTCAACACGCAATAAAGGCTATACCTGACGCGTCTATCACCGACCTTGCCGAAATGATTAAAAGAACGGCTTTCAAAATCACGAGAGTAGGCAATTTAGTTCTTAGCGAGGCAAGTAAGCGCCTAAACGCCGAAAGGGGTATAGTTGACTTATCACTTGCGCCCACGCCCGTCGTAGGCGATAGCGTAGCCCATATTTTAGAAGAAATGGGGCTTGAAGAAGTTGGTTGCCACGGAACTACCGCTTGTTTGGCACTTCTTAACGACGCGGTTAAAAAAGGCGGTGTAATGGCTTGTTCTAACGTTGGCGGACTTTCGGGTGCGTTTATTCCCGTTAGCGAAGATATAGGTATGATAAACTCGGCAAAAAGCGGAACGCTTACGCTATCTAAACTCGAAGCAATGACCGCAGTTTGCTCGGTTGGAATCGATATGGTTGCAGTTCCTGGCGATACGCCCGCATCAACTATCTCCGCACTTATTGCAGACGAAATGGCAATAGGTATGGTAAACAACAAAACAACCGCAGTTAGAATTATCCCCGTACCTAATAAATCAGTTGGCGAATACGTTGAATTCGGTGGGCTATTAGGTAGCGCACCTATTATGCCCGTTATGAATAAATCGGCTGAAAAGTTTATAAATAGGGGTGGGCGTATACCTGCGCCTATACACGGCAATAAAAACTAATTTAATCCGTTATTTACGGCATTATGCGTCGTTTCTACTTAGTCGATAGACTTCGTTGACCAAAAAGGTCTAACTCAGCCTATCGCCAAAGTGAGCCTAGCCTAATACCGCAACTAACGTCTTAAATACAAGTTGAAATAAACAATAAAAATATAAAAAGTGGCGGATATCCGCCACTTTTTTAGTGTTAAAAATCATATAAAAATATCTATAATTGCATCGAAGTAAAGGTTAAGTGAATACAAAACGATTAACGCGCCGATTATCGTTATCACTAGCGCAATGTAAGTTTTTTTAACAATTTTATTTTTTGGGTTAATAAAAACTTTTATTACTTTTATTGTAAGAAACAATTCTATTATAAATATCACAAGACCTATTAGGTGGGGTATTAAAACCGCAACGATATCTATTTTTTCAATATCGAAAGGCTCGTAACCGTTTACCATTTCAAAAGGGAAACTAAATAAGCAAATAAACGCAACAACGTAGCCTATTATCGATAAAAGCAATAGTAATATTGATTTTATTACAAGTTTAGAAGCCTGTTTTTCTAAGACTTCTTCGTTGTTTATATCGTTATTGCTTGAAGATGTTATATCGCTTTGATTTTCACTATTAGTATCTCCATTTAGGTTATCAATTTCATTTGGTTTCATAAAAACTCCTTATGCGTTATAAAATTAACTCACGTAAAACAGATAAGCATATATAAATAACGGCCATAAAGTAATAAGCCAAAAATATCGAGGCAATTACGCTAATAATAAAAGAAATGCGAAGTTTTGCAGATTTTTCTTCTATCTTAAAATAGTGATAATAATACGATATGATAAAGCATAGCGAAATAACGGCTATAACAAGTTGAACGGCCAAAATAATATACACTGTATTAAATATCTTCGGGTCAAGCGCAAATATACCTAAAAACCCTAAAATACCTGCAATAGCCGTAAAAAAAATCGCAATACAAATTAAAACTAGCGATATAATTGAATAGACAAGAAAACGTTTATCGCTAAACGGCTTAGGTTGTTTTTTATTTGCGGTAATAGAGTTTTCATTAACGATTTTAGGCTCATCCATATAAGTCCCCTTTTGATAGGTTTGTTTATCTTCGCAATTTTCGATACTTCTATAATAATATTAAAATAAACTTACCTATTACTGAAATAAAATAAGATAATGAAAGTAATGAAGTTATTATAGTTATAATAAAAGTAGTTATGCGCTTGTTATTTTTGGTTTGCCTTACGCAACTATGAAAACCTATAATACTAAATACTAAACTTATTATGCTAAACACAGCCGATAATATATACCATATAGAGAACAAATCTTTCCAGGCAAATATTGAAAGAAATGCCATTATTAAACAAATGACGTAAGAAATAAACGATAACACGACGCATATAATTGAAAGTGTAGCGTAGGTTAAAGTTCTATCCTTTTTAGGTTTAATCGTTTTGCTTGATATAACTTCATTTTCGCCTTTAACGATTAAATTGTCTTTTTCTTGCATAACGTCTCCTTAGTTAAATTATATAGTATAGATTAAAGTATTGTCAATAGTCATTATTTTAGCCTGCCTATCATACCTTAGTGTTAGGGGGACAAAAGGGTGTATAAAAAAACTCAAAATAGGGTTATTTTAGAGGCGGAATACATTATAAAACACGGTGCAACCGTTAGAAAAACGGCAAGCGTTTTCGGGGTGGGAAAGTCAACCGTTCATAAAGATATGACCACTCGCCTTGAAGGAATTTCAAACTACCTATACGAAAAGGTTAAAAAGGTTTTAGAAACTAACCTACAAGAGCGCCACTTACGGGGCGGTATAGCAACCAAACTAAAATATCAAACTATTAAAAACCAAAAAGCGTGAAATAGCGCTTTTTTATTTTGCAAAAAATTTTTATATATTTTTAATATATATAGAAAAAATCGTTGACAAGCAAATAAAGATAAGGTATACTTGTATACAAATATACAAATAGGAGATGCAATATGTTAATACTTAATAAAAAGACCAACCTATTAGAGCAAGAAACTTACAAATATTCGCTTCAAGACGTTAGCGAGCCCAACTTATTTAGAGACGTGTACAATTACGAAGAAGTTCCCAAGGTAGTGTTCAACCACCGCCGTTCGCCTATCGATATGCCTGAAAACATTTGGATTACCGATACCACGATGCGTGACGGGCAACAGTCGGTTGAGCCATACACGGTAGAGCAAATCGTGCAACTTTATAAACTTATGAGTAAACTTGGTGGACCTAAGGGGATAATTCGTCAAACGGAGTTTTTCATTTACAGTAAAAAGGACCGCGAAGCGCTTGATAGATGTAGAGATTTAGGATTACAATTCCCGGAAATTACGTCTTGGATAAGAGCCACGAAGGATGATTTCAAACTTGTTAAAGAAATGAACATTAAAGAAACGGGAATACTCGTTAGTTGTTCTGACTATCATATCTTCAAAAAACTCAAAATGACTAGGCGCCAAGCACTCGACCACTATTTATCGATAGTAAAATCTGCGTTCGATGCTGGCATTAGACCAAGATGTCACTTTGAAGACATTACGCGTGCGGACTTTTACGGTTTCGTAGTTCCGTTTATAAATGCGCTCCACGAGTTATCGGTTGAAGCGGGTATCCCCGTTAAAATTCGCGCTTGCGATACTATGGGTTACGGTATACCATTTTCTGAAACTGCACTTCCTAGAAGCGTTCCGGGTATTATTTACGGTATTAAAAAATATTCTGATATCCCAAGCGAACAAATCGAGTGGCACGGTCATAACGACTTTTATAAGGCAGTGTCTAACGCTACCGCAGCGTGGCTTTACGGTGCAAGCGCAGTAAACTGTTCGCTACTTGGTATCGGTGAAAGAACGGGCAATATTCCGCTTGAAGCGATGGTTATGGAGTATGCATCACTCCGCGGAACGTTCGACGGTATGGACCCGACCGTTATCACCGAAATTAGAGATTATTTTAGAAAGGATATAGGTTACAATATCCCCCCGATGACACCGTTCGTTGGCGATTATTTCAACCAAACGAGAGCGGGCATTCACGCTGACGGGTTACTTAAAGACGAAGAGATTTACAATATATTCGACACGGGTAAAATCTTAAACCGCCCTGCCACCGTTACTATATCTAAAACGTCTGGTCTTGCAGGTATTGCTTACTTTATAAATAGTTATTATAAACTAATAGGTACCGACAAAGAAGTTGACAAAAAGAGTGAAGTTGTAGTAAAAATAAAAGAGTGGGTTGACAACGAATACGAAAACGAAAGACAAACGTCAATCTCAACGGGTGAAATTGTTGAACTCGTAGAAAAATATTCTGATATAAGAGAGAAATAAAATGACACAAGTTAAGTTTACGTCAATAGCAGATGCGGTATTTGAAAAGTTAGAAAGTGATATTTTAACGGGCGTTTATAAGCGTGGAACTATTCTTACCGAAAACGAATTATCAACTCAACTTGAAGTATCGCGCACGCCTATTCGTGAGGCTATAAGGCGATAAGAACAAGAAAATTTAATTAAAGAACTTTCTAAGGGGCACGAAGTTATAGGTATAACAAATGCCGATATTATGGATATTTACGACGTTAGAATTGCAATTGAAGGAAAGGCGACTAGGCTTTGCGCTGAAAGGATAACCGACGCTGAAATTGACGAAATGCGCGACGTTATAGACCTTCAAGAGTTCTACACCAAAAAAAACTCAGCCGATAAAATCAAAGGTACGGATTCGCGCTTTCACGAACTTATCTATAAATGTTCAAGGAGCGCCATATACGAATCGATTTTATCAAATCTTCACAGAAAAATTCAACTTTGCCGTAAGGTTTCGGTATCTAATACGGATAGGGCGGAACACGCTATAAAAGAACATCGCGAAATCTTTAACGCTATTGCTAGCCGTAACTTGGACCTTGCCGAAAAACTTATGGTTGAGCACGTTATAAACGCAAAAAACAACATCAAGGGGTTAGAATAATGGGACTTACTATTGCGGAAAAAATTATTAAAAGCCATCTAGTTAGTGGCGAAATGATAAAAGGGCAAGAAATTGCCATAAAAATAGACCAAACTTTAACGCAAGACGCGACAGGTACAATGGCATACTTAGAGTTTGAAACTATGGGACTTAAACGCGTAAAAACCGAGCGTTCAGTTGCGTATATCGACCATAATACCTTGCAGTGCGGTTTTGAAAACGCAGACGACCACCGCTACATTCAGTCGGTTGCAAAAAAACACGGAATATACTTTTCTAGGCCTGGTAACGGCATTTGCCACCAAGTTCATCTTGAAAGGTTTTCACGCCCAGGTAAAACGTTAATCGGGTCTGATAGTCACACCCCAACGGGTGGCGGTATAGGTATGCTTTCGTTCGGTGCGGGCGGGCTTGACGTTGCCGTTGCTATGGGCGGTGGCGCGTACTATATAACGATGCCCAAAATGTATAAGGTTAACCTAACGGGAAAACTTAGCCCTATGGTTACCGCAAAGGACGTTAGCCTTGAAATTCTTAGAATTTTATCCGTTAAAGGCGGTGTAGGTGCGATTATCGAGTGGGGTGGCGAAGGGGTTAAAACCCTTTCCGTTCCCGAACGTGCAACCATTACGAACATGGGCACGGAACTCGGCGCAACTACTTCGATTTTCCCGTCGGACGAAATTACTAGGGAGTTTTTATTAGCGCAAGGCAGAGTTGAAGACTATATTCCGCTTACCGCTGACGCTGATGCCGTTTACGACAAAATTATCGATATAAACTTATCCGAGTTAGAACCTTTAATCGCTTGCCCACACAGCCCTGACAACGTTAAAAAAGTTAGCGAACTCAAAGGTGTAAAGGTAAACCAAGTTTGCATAGGTTCTTGCACTAACTCGTCGTATCAAGATTTAGTTAAGGTTGCAACTCTACTCAAAGGCAAAAAGATAAGCGAAGACGTTAGTTTATCTGTTTCGCCAGGCTCAAAGCAAGTACTTACTATGCTATCGAGTTCCGGCGCGCTTAACGATATAATTTCGGCGGGCGCAAGAATACTTGAATGCGCGTGCGGTCCTTGTATCGGCATGGGCTTTTCGCCAAACTCGGCAGGCGTAAGTTTAAGAACGTTTAACCGTAACTTTTTAGGTCGTAGCGGAACGAAAGACGCGGGCGTATACCTAGTTTCCCCAGAAACCGCGGTTGCTGCGGCGCTAACTGGCGAGATTACAGACCCAAGGCTTATATCAAGTGGCGTTACCGTTGAAATGCCAAAAGCCTTTTCAATTGACGATAGCGCGGTTATCCCCCCTGCAAGCGAAAGTGATGCCGAAAGTTTAGAAGTTCTTCGTGGACCTAACATTAAACCTTTCCCGACAACTTATCCGCTTGAAGACGAGTTAAAAGTAGCCGTAGGCTTAAAGGTTGGCGACAACATTACTACCGACCATATTATGCCGGCAGGCGCAAAAATACTTCCTTATCGCTCGAACATACCGTATCTATCAAAGTTCTGTTTCTCGGTGGTTGACGAGGGTTATTCAGAGCGCGCCTTAGCGCTTAAATCAAGCGTTATAGTAGGTGGCGAAAACTACGGTCAAGGCTCGTCAAGAGAGCACGCGGCGCTCGTTCCCCTATACCTTGGCGTTAAAGCGGTTATCGCAAAAAGTTTTGCAAGAATACATATTGCAAACCTTATAAACGCAGGTATTATCCCCTTAACGTTTGAAAATGCTAGCGACTACGAAAGTGTTAGTGAAGGCGATAATTTAGTGCTTGAAGATTTATATAACGGCATTAAAAACGGGGCTATAAGGCTAAAAAACACCACAACTCAAAAAGAACTTATCTTAAAATGTTCGTTTACCGAAAGGCAAATTGATATAATAAAAGCAGGCGGATTACTTGCGTATACTAAAAATCAAAAATAAGGAATTATTATGGAAAAGATTAAAATGACCACCCCTCTCGTTGAGATGGATGGCGACGAGATGACTAGAATTATTTGGAAAGAAATTAAAGACGAACTCATTTATCCTTTCGTTGACTTAAAGACAGAGTATTACGACTTAGGGCTTATAAAACGTGACGAAACTGATGATGAGATTACTGTTAAATCTGCCGAGGCTACTAAAAAATACGGCGTAGCGGTTAAGTGCGCAACGATAACGCCTAACGCTCAGCGTATGACGGAATATAATCTTAAAAAAATGTGGAAGAGCCCCAACGGTACGATACGCGCAATACTCGACGGAACGGTTTTCCGTGCACCTATCACTTTACCTATTATAAAGCCCGTTGTTAAAACGTGGGAAGCCCCTATTACTATTGCCCGCCACGCTTATGGTGACGTGTATAAGGCAACCGAATTTAGAGTAGGCAAGGGTAA
Organism: Clostridia bacterium; assembly: GCA_017504795.1. Lineage (GTDB taxonomy): Bacteria > Bacillota > Clostridia > Christensenellales > Borkfalkiaceae > HGM11412. The sequence continues at coordinate 29,315 of JAFVQM010000036.1, forward strand.
AGCCGAACTCGTGTTTACCGACGAAAACGGTGTAGAAACTCGTGAAACGGTGTACGATTTCGAGTGTGACGGTGTACTTCAAGGTCAGTATAACAAAGATAGTTCGATAAAGTCTTTTGCGCGTTCGTGCTTTAACTATGCGCTCAGCGTTAAGCAAGATTTATGGTTTTCTACCAAAGATACCATTTCTAAAAAGTACGACCACACCTTCAAAAACATTTTCCAAGAGATTTATGAAACTGAGTTCAAAGCGAAGTTTGAAAAGCAAGGGCTTGAATATTTCTACACTCTTATTGACGATGCCGTTGCAAGGGTAATAAGGTCAAAAGGCGGTTTCATTTGGGCGCTTAAAAACTACGACGGAGACGTTATGAGTGATATGGTGTCAACCGCGTTTGGCTCGCTTGCTATGATGACTTCGGTTCTCGTATCGCCTGACGGTAAGTACGAATACGAAGCGGCGCACGGCACGGTTACCCGCCACTATTATAGATACTTAAAAGGCGAAAAGACATCTACCAACCCTATGGCTACCATTTACGCCTGGACGGGTGCGCTCAGAAAACGCGGTGAACTTGACGGGCTTTGTGACCTTGTAGATTTTGCAAACAAACTTGAAAAGGCTTGTATTGATACGCTACTTAGTGGCGTTATGACCAAAGACTTAGTTAGTTTAACCGATGGGTCTGTTGAAATTAAGCAAGTAAACACCAGCGAGTTTATTAAAGAAATAAGAAACAACTTAGAAAAATCTTTATAATAAAAAAACACGGCTCAGCCGTGTTTTCCTTAGGGATTTTTGTAAACCTTTAAAATTTATAACAATTAGTTCTCATAGATAAAAGGTAAAAAGAACTTGAGATTTAATCTTGAGTTCTTTTTTCTTTAATATTTTTTACTAATTTGGATAAAAGCCTAAAAACGCTTGACAAACACCTAAAAAATATGGTTTATATAAAATATGAATATTTAATTTTACATATTGGAGAAATTATGAACCAGTTTAATGAAAGAGATTTTCTAGAAAAATATCGAGGAACGGACAAGTTCTTGTCGGAAGGAGCAAAATTTTACAAATTATTTTTGGATTTACTTAAAAACGAAGAGCTTCTTGATAAAATAAAGTTTGCAAACGACGTTTTGCAAATTCCGCCTATTAAAACTTTTATTTCATATCAGCGGGATTACCAAAAAAATAATATTTTCAATGAAAAAATGTCGTCAGCAATAAAACAAGGGTTTGGTGCGTGCTTTGGTTATTTATATCGTTTTATGTATGGTGGATATGAGCCAAAACAATGCTGGGTAAACGACGAAAAAACGGGTATAAAAACGGCAAGCCGTTTTGAAAGGAAATAACGTATGAGGAAGTACACGAAAAAAGAAACAACTCAAAAAATCGAAGAGATTTTTGAAAGCAACGATATCTCTAAACTCTACAGCGAAGACTTTGTAAACAGGAAAGGTAAAACTTCAGACACTAAAGAAGAATATCAAGAAATTTTCGCCGAATACATTTTTCACAGATTAGTAGATAATAAGCTTCCCATGATTCCCCCTAGCGGTATTGAAAACTATTGTGAACATGAAAGAACTTACGTTGAAAGAGATAACGAAGAAGGTGTTCAGAGAGATTACTATTTTGGCAAAAGAAAATTAGACGATTCATACGGAGTGCCCGTTTGGTTTGAATTACAAACGGGAGAAAGAGGACAAGGTAAAGGGATAGATTTAGTTTATTACAATAATAACACACAAGAACTAAATCTTTTTGAATTAAAATATAATAATTCTAACGAATCGTTATTACGGGCGATTTTAGAAATACAAACGTATTATCAGCGAGTACATTGGAGTAAAGCTTTTAGCGCCCTTAAACAAGCAAGAGAAAATAAAGACAAAATTTCTTGCGTGGGCGTATCAAAAATTAATAAATATATTTTGGTTAATAAAGGTTGTTTTCCCCTTTATAATAAATACGAAGCAATAAAAAGCTTAACTGACAGTTACGTGAAAAAATTACTAGACTGTTTTGAAATAAAAGTTGTGATTTACGATTAGCATAAAGGCGATATTATTTCGCCTTTCCTAATCTCAATTGAATATGTAAATATCAATATTGAAAAAGGAGGTTAATTTGGTTAAGGTAGGAATTTTTTGGGTAATAAATGGTAAGGTGTATTACAAATTACAAGAAAAGGATGAGGGTGGCATTAAAAATATTACCAACAAGATTGATAGTGATTACGGACATTTCTACGAGTGGGACGGCTTATGTGGGAAACTCTATCCACATGCAGATTTTGCCACCTTTCCACGTGGCAGAGTTTTATACGATATGAAAGAGAGGAAGCATATTGTATATAGAGATGAGTGCATTACAGGAGAAGAACTAAAAAAGGTTATCGAGGCGTTTAATTTGAAAGAGTATAAAACTCTAACGGACGAACATTATTCTTGCGACAAATGTATAAAAAGAAAAGGAGATATATTTTAATGAAAAATTTCAAGGTTGAGGTTATAAGAGGCAAGGAAAAAATAGGAGAAAATTTAATTGAAGTAAAATCTGCCCAAGCAAAAATATTGCTTGAGTGTGGTGTGGCGTTAGAACCGACTGAAAAATCAAAAAAGTTAGAGAAAAAAGTTTTAAGAACATTTTACGATGCAGTTATTGTATCGCATTATCATTTAGACCACGCAGGGCTTCTAAAATACCCCTTAAAAACAAACACAATTTATATGGGAAAAGATACGTATAAGATTTTAGAAATTAGCGGAAATATATGCAAAGAAAATAAAGGAAAGGTTCAATTTTTTAAGAGCAGACAAGCTTTTGAGGTTAAAGACGTTGTGATTAAACCTTTTCTTTGCGATCATTCCGCCTACGATAGTTATATGATAGCGCTTTATCAAGGGGAAGAAAAAATCTTATATACGGGAGATTTTCGTGCAAATGGAAGAAAAAACTTTGATTCGCTATTAAAGAATTTACCTAAAAAAGTAGATTTGTTGATTTGCGAAGGGACTCTATCTTCTGAAAGAAATCAAACGGAAAAAGAATTAGAAGAAAAAATGGTAGAAACTTTTAAGAAATATAAACACGTGTTTATATTAAAATCAAGCCAAAATTTTGATAGGGACGTTACTATTTATCGTGCCGCAAAACGCGCGGGGAAAACTTATATACAACATTTGTCAACCGCAAACGTTGCGAAAGAGCTTCCAAATATTCCAAACCCGATTTCCTTTGACGATTGTTATACCTATCTTCCGCGTGCCGTCAGTGAATCGGAACATAAAAAAATAAAAGAAACTTATAAAGACAAACTCCTTAGCCGTAGTCAGATTACTAAAATGGATAATTTCGTTATGCAAATAACGTCGTCAATGAAAGGGTATTTGAAAAAAGTTAAAGATGAAGGGCGCTGGCTTGATTCGGTTGCAATTTTCTCTATGTGGGAAGGGTATAAAAAGGAAATGTATGACGTACTCTCATTGTTTGATAGTAGTGATAGTGCAGTTGTTATAACGAATGGAATGGTAAGTGCGCTTAGCGATGTTGATGGAGTGATATATGCTTGCAGACATACGGAAGATGCTTATAATGCCATGTCATTATTTTCCGAAATGCACGATTTGGATTATTCCAATAGACAATCTACGGCGTTGATGTTTATGCCCCTTGATAAATTCACTATGTTTGAACGCCCTATGTCCCAAATGAAAAACGACGGATTAAACGTTATAGATTTACATACTTCGGGACATGCTGATAAGCAGTCTATTAAAAAATTGATGTATTCGGTATCACCGAAAGAAATTATATACGTTCATACAAATAAAAAAGGAGAAAACACAGATGGATTACAATAATTTATTATGGAATAAAATCGAGCAAAGTGTAAAAGAAAAAGGCGCAAACGACTTATTAGATTATGCGCAAAAGGAGTATAAGGAACTCGTTGAAAATAAATTATGCGAAGATTTTTACACGGCAAGTGAAATAGTTGATTTTATGAGAGCGAACGATATACCGTTTTCTTGTAGAGACTGTCTGCCGGCGTTGGTAACAAGTTATTTACTGAACTTTATTACCTTTAATCCTTTAACGTTCGGACTAAAAGCAGAGTATTTTTTTGATGGTCTTACGTGTATCAATTTTGACATTTCTCCAAAAAGAAAAGGAGAGATAGAAGATTTTTTATATCAAACGTTTCATAATAAAGTTTCAAAAATCGCACTGCAGGACGACAAAGGAAAGTTTTTTACGAGTGCTTGTCATTATTTATTTGTTGAAGACGTATATAACAAATATCCACCAATAAAGATAAATGGGGAAAACTGCGTTTTTGTATCAAGCTTAAAATGGCTAAAAAAGCAAGAAGACGGTTTCGTTATTGCTTTATTAAAAATGGACGTTCTTGATAAAATTAAAGAATACGAAATAAAGAACGGTGTTAGTGAAAAAGATTATGGTTTGTATGATAATGAAGAAATCTTTGAAAGAATTAGAAATAAAAATAATGATTATGCGTTATTTTCTCATTACCAAAGAGACTATTTTAACGAACAAAAAGAGAATTCTATTAAAGCCTTGGCATATGCATTAATGTATGGATTAGTGATAGAAAAAAATACGCTAAAGATAAGTATTTATCTCATTTTATATGTTACGCCAGATTAATCTACAAACAGGCATACTTTTTTGAGGAAGTGTAGCACACTATACTTAACAAAGTTAAGTCGTGTGTTTTTACAAAGCAAAAAGTAAAAGGATAGCAAAACTTGCTATCCTTTTATAGTTTCTAAAAAATCCCTATGGGACGTTAAGCCGTGTTTTTATTTGCTTAATTTTATAAAACTCTTACTTTAATAACCCCGTCGATTGAGTTAAGGGCGGTAACGATTTGGTCGGTTACGGTAGCAACGTCTAAAATCGAGTATGCAAAGTCGCCTTTACTTGAATTTACGAAGTTTTCAATGTTGATAGAATTTTCGCCCATAATGGTAGAGAATTTTGCTATCATACCGTGAACGTTTTTGTGGCAAATGGTTATTCTTTTTTCAGCCATACGCGGAGCGGAACATCTTGGGAAGTTAACGCTGTTATTGACGTTGCCGTTTTCAATATAGTCTTTAAGTTCTTTTGCAGCCATTACCGCGCAGTTGTCTTCGGCTTCGGGGGTAGACGCGCCAAGGTGCGGAGTTAACACAATCCCGTCAACTCCGATAAGTTCTTCGCATGGGAAATCACAAAAATATCTAGAAAGTTTGCCCGTTTCAAGCGCTTTTATTACCGCTTGATTGTCAACGAGTTCTCCACGTGCGCAGTTAATGATAACAGCCCCGTCTTTCATATCGGCAATTTTTTGTGCGCTAATCATCTTGTCGTTCTCTTTGGTGTAGGGAACGTGAATAGTTATATAGTCGCAAGTTGTGTAAAGTTCAGATAAATCGTTAGTTATTTCAACGTGGCGAGATAAATGAAGTGCGCTAGTTACCGATAAGTACGGGTCGTAACCTAAAACTTCCATACCGAGTGCGATTGCCGAGTTTGCAACTCTTGCACCTATTGCGCCAAGCCCGATAACGCCGAGTTTTTTGCCTGCAATTTCTCTACCAACGAAAGATTTTTTGCCCTTTTCAACTTGCTTTGATATGTTTTCAGTACCCTTTAAGGTTTTAACCCACTCGATAGAAGGAACGATTTTTCTCGAACCTAGAAGTAGTGCGGTTATCACAAGTTCGTTAACGGCGTTAGCATTAGCACCTGGGGTGTTAAATACCACAACGCCTTTTTGAGCGTATTCTTCGCACGGAATATTGTTAACGCCCGCGCCCGCTCTTGCTATTGCTAAAACGCTATCTGGTAAGTCGTAGCCGTGCATATCGAAACTGCGAAGTATTATACCTTCGGGGTTTTCACTGCTATCAACTACTTTGTAATTATTTCCTAAAACGCCCCCAACTAAATTGCTAATGGGGTTTAATTTCAAAATATCCATAATAATCCTTATTTATTTTCAAGTTCAAATTTCTTCATAAATTCTATAAGCGCTTTTACGCCTTCAACGGGCATAGCGTTATAGATGCTTGCTCTCATACCGCCAACGAGCCTATGACCTTTTAATGAAACTAGCCCGTTTGCAGTTGCTTCTTTAATAAACTTAGCGTCAAGTTCTTCACTGCCCGTTACGAAAGGCACGTTCATGATAGAACGGTCTTTTTTATTAACGAAGTTTTTATAAAGTGAAGAGTTGTCGATAAAGTCGTAAAGTAGCCCTGCTTTATATTCGTTGATTTCTTGAATTGCCTTTACGCCACCCAAGTTTTTAAGCCATCTAAACACGAGCATCGAGATATAGATAGGAAAGCACGGCGGAGTGTTATACAAACTGTCGTTCTTTGCTTGAATTTGGTAGTTGAGCATAGTGGGGCAGATATCAAGTTGCTTACCTAAAAGGTCGTTTTTAACGATAACAATCGTTACGCCTGCTGGTGCGATATTTTTTTGCGCGCCTGCATAAATTAAGCCAAAGTCAGATACGTTTACTTCTTCGCTTAAAATATTAGAACTCATATCCGCAACGAGCGGTGCTTTGGTTTTTGGAAATTTAGTGTATCTAGTACCGAAAATAGTGTTGTTTGAAGTTATGTGAACGTAGTCGGCATCAGATGAAAATTCGATACTATCAACGTCAGGGATATAGGTAAAGTTTTTATCTTTACTTGACGCTACGATTTTCGCGTTGCCGTATTTTTGCGCTTCTTGTTGCGCTTTACCTGCAAAGTTACCGGTAACTATATAGTCTGCCTTGCCAGAAGTCATAAGGTTAAGTGGAACTGATGCAAATTGTTGAGAGGCACCGCCTTGAACGAATAAAACCGAATAGTCGCTAGGGATAGACATAAGTTCACGAAGTAAGGCGTTAGCCTCGTCGTTAACTGCCATAAACGTTTTACTTCTATGGCTCATTTCGGATATGCTCATACCCGAGTTTTGATAATCTAAAAACTCGGACTGTGCTTGTTTAAGTACGTCAAGCGGTAAGGTTGATGGGCCTGCTGCAAAGTTAAAAACTCTCATAAATTTCTCCTTATTAAAACATATTTTAATAAATTAAGTATATTATATAACTTTGTTAAATTTATGACAAGTAAATAACACCCAAAATCGCTATTTTTAACAAAAAAATTCGGGAGTACAACTCCCGAATAAATTATATAGCATTATTTAACGCTAAATAGTAATTTTGCATACGAAGGATACGGCCAGTACCTTTCGTCAGTACACGTTTCAGCCTCGTCCGCCGACGAGCGAAGCGCTTCCATACACGGTAAAACTTCGTCTTTAATAAGAAGTGACGCTTTGTGATAATCTTCGGTTATCGCGTTTACTTTATCTATTAAAACGGAAAGTTTTTCCGCCTCGTAGTAAACGGTTTCGTTAAGCGAATTAAGTTTACTAATAAGCGCTATATCTGTTGCCGAAGATACGCCGTTTGACTTTTTAAGTTCAACGAGTTCTAGTAGTTTAGACACGTAGTTGTTTATCGCAGGATAAATTTCTTTTTTAGCCATATCGAGCATGGTAAGTGCTTCAATTTTTACGATACGTGTGTAATTTTCAAGCATAACTCTCTCTATTGCAAATAGTTCCGTGCGAGATAAAACTTTGTGTTTTTCAAAGAGTTCTGCGTTCTTTTCAGCCGTGTAAGATACTACCGCTTCGGGTGTGGTTTTAAGGTTTTTAAGTCCGCGCGCCTTTGCTTCTTCTACCCACTCGTCAGAGTAGTTGTTGCCGTTAAAGATAATTCTTTCGTGGTTTTTAATAGTTTCTTCAACGATATCGTGAACGGATTTAGTTACGTCACTTGAACTTTCTATAACTTTCGCAAAATAGTCAAGACTTTCGGCTACCGCCGTGTTGAGTACTACGTTGCAGTCGGCAATAGAATCGTTCGAGCCGACCATACGGAATTCGAACTTGTTACCGGTAAAGGCAAGGGGGGAAGTTCTGTTTCTATCGGTCGCGTCCTTTGGAAGGGGCGGAAGAATCTTCGCGCCGAGTCTCATAGTGGTTTTACCCGTTTTATAAGTGGAATTGTTTATAAACGCTTTAAGCGCGTTTAACAAATCGTCGCCTAAAAATATTGAAATTATCGCAGGGGGCGCTTCGTGTGCGCCTAAGCGGTGGTCGTTACCAGCACTCGCAACCGACGCTCTTAGTATATCTTGATAATCGTCAACCGCCTTGATTATTGCCGATAAGAAAAGTAAAAACTGCAAGTTTTCAGCAGGGGTTTCACCAGGGTCTAAAAGGTTAACGCCCGTGTCCGTTACGAGCGACCAGTTGTTGTGCTTACCCGAACCGTTTACGCCCTTGAAAGGCTTTTCGGCAAGTAGGCAAACAAGCCCGTGGCGTTCGGCTACCTTTTTCATAAGTTCCATAGTGAGTTGGTTGTGGTCGGTAGCGGTATTTACAAGCGTAAATACGGGTGCAAGTTCGTGTTGAGCGGGGGCTACTTCGTTATGCTCGGTCTTTGCTAAAATGCCGAGTTTCCATAGTTCCCTATTCAAACTTTCCATAAACGACTTAACGCGCGGTTTTATAGCGCCGAAATAGTGGTCGCCAAGTTCTTGACCTTTGGGTGGTTTAGCGCCGAAAAGCGTTCTACCCGTAAACACCAAGTCTTCGCGCTTTTGCGCCATTTCTTTATCGATTAAAAAATACTCTTGCTCGGCGCCTACGGTTACGTGCACCTTAGAAACGTCACTCTTTCCTAAAAGATGAAGGACTTTAAGAGCCTTTTTATTGATGGCTTCAAGCGAGCGAATAAGTGGAGTTTTTTTGTCGAGCGCTTCACCGCTAAACGAACAAAACGCCGTGGGGATACATAAAGTGTTATCTTTAATAAAAGCGTAAGAAGACGGGTCCCACGCGGTATAGCCCCTTGCTTCAAAGGTTGCTCTTATTCCGCCGTTGGGGAAAGAAGACGCGTCCGGCTCGCCTTTTATAAGCGCTTTACCGCTAAACTCCATAATAATTCCACCGCCTTTAACGGGGGAAATAAAACTGTCGTGCTTTTCGGCGGTAATACCCGTCATAGGTTGGAACCAGTGAGTGTAGTGGGTTGCACCTTTTGATATTGCCCACTCTTTCATTGCGTCCGCTACTTCTTGGGCAACGGCAAAGTCGAGTGGTTCGTTTTCGTTAACCGCTTTTTTAAGCGAACGATAAACGTCCGGCGAGAGGGCGGACTTCATCGCTTTTTCATTAAATACGTTTTCTGCAAAAATTTCGGGGATATTCATTAGTATAACCTCTAAAAAACTATACGTTTTATTATAAATAAACTCTTTTATTTTGTCAACTATCTAGCAGTGCAAATAAACTATAATGCTATTGTTTTTTTCGTTATTAAAAAAAGTTTACGAGCATAAGTATAATTATGCGTGTTTTCAAAACGATAACTTATAAAACGATAGTACTGTTAACGCTTATTATTTTAACTTTTACGTTTATAGGCGGTTTGTTTATTAAAAAAACGTCTTATGAAAGCAAAAAGTTTACGGTGGTTATAGACGCTGGCCACGGCGGAATAGACGGTGGCGCCCAAGGTGTAAATACCGGCGTTAGAGAGAGCGACTTAAACCTAATTATTGCCAAAAATCTCCAAGGAAAGTTTGAAGAAAGCGGGTTTATAGTGGTTATGACAAGGGCTGGCGACTACGGGCTTTACGGTACTACCGATAAGGGTTTTAAGAAGCGTGACCTTAAAGCGCGTGAAGACATTTTTAACAATTCGCTTGCAGATATAGGGATTTCTATTCACCTTAACACTTATACGTCTAAAAGCCGTAGGGGAGCGCAGGTGTTTTTCAATAAAGAAATTCAAGAGAGTAAGCGCCTTGCCGATATTATTCAGGCAAAAATAAACGGTATAGGGCTTATGCCAAGGCTATATAACGCGCTATCTGGCGACTATTATTTACTTAACCAAAGTAAAGTTCCAACCGTTATTGTAGAGTGTGGTTTTCTATCCAGCCCAGATGATGAAAAACTACTACTAAGCGAAACGTACCGCGAATATATTTGTAACGCTATATACAAAGGTTGCATAGAATATCTTTCCGTCTAAAATTAGGCGGAAATATTTATATATAACGAGTTGTAATAATTAAAAGTTTATGTTATACTTATAAAGTATATGTTTAATTTAGGGGACAAACTGTCAAAAAAATCCGCAAAACTTCTAAGCCCTATAACCTTGGCGTTTATAGGAGATGCGGTTTATACCCTTTTCGTAAGGGAAAAGTTGGTGTTTGAAAGCGACCGTGCAGGCGGTGAACTCAACAAGAGAACGTCAGCCGTAGTAAAAGCAACGGCGCAGGCGGAATACGTTAGAAAGATTATGCCGTATTTAACCGAAGAAGAAGTTGAGATTTTTAAGCGCGCTAGAAACGCCAAAAAAGGCACGCGTGCAAAGAGCGCTTCGGTTAGCGAGTACAACGCGTCAACGGGGTTTGAGGCGCTGGTCGGTTACTTGTACGTAACGGGCGAGATTGACAGGATAAATTACCTACTTTCCTTAGGAGAAAATGATGAAAATTTGGGGTAAAAACGCGGTAGCGGAACTTATAAAAACCGATAAAACGGTAGATAAAATATTAGTAGTTAACGGCTTGCGTGACGAGCAGTCGAGAGATTTAATCAAGCAAGCAAAGGCGCGTGGATATAAAGTTCAGTTTGCCGAAAAGGCGGTGCTTGATAAAGAGTGCGGTAGTTCTAAACACCAAGGGTTTATCGCGTATACGTCTGACTTTAAGTACACCGAGTTTGAAGATTTACTATCTAGCGTTGCAAGTAAAGAAAACGCTTTTTTAGTGGTGGCTGACGGGATTGAAGACCCGCACAATTTAGGTAGCATTATAAGAGTATGCGAGTGCGCCGGGGTTGACGGGTTAGTGATAGGTAAACATCGTTCCGCACAAGTTACCGATAGCGTTATGAGAATTAGCGAAGGCAGTGCCAACCACCTTAAAATTTCAAGGGTGGTCAACCTTAATAACGCGGTTGAAAAGATTAAAGACTCAGGGCTTTGGACTTACGCGTTAGAACTCGGCGGTCAAAACCTTTATAAGCAAGACCTAAAAGGTAAAATTTGCCTTGTTATAGGTGGGGAAGACACGGGCGTTAACAAACTCACTCAAAAAAAGTGTGACGGAGTGCTTACTATTCCGCTTAGTGGAAAGGTTAATTCGCTAAACGCGTCGGTTGCACTTGGCGTTGGCGTGTTTGAAGCCGTTCGTCAAAGGTCATTATGAAAAACTATTCGGACGAAGAGTTAATTAAAAAGTATCGCGATGGAAGTCAAGATGCTTTTAACGAAATCTATTCGCGCTACAAAAATCTAGTTAAGTATTTTTGCCGAAACCTATATCTTTTAGGCGCGGAAGAAGGCGACCTTATTCAAGAAGGTATGCTTGGGCTTATCAAGGCGGTTAACGGGTATAGCGAAGGCGACGCGTCTTTTAAGACTTACTTAATCGCTTGCATAAAATCAAGCCTTGTAAACGCAGTTAAAAAATACGGTGGGTTAAAGTCAAGCCCACTAAATAACAGCATAAAACTTGAAACGCTTGATGAAATAGGGCTTTTTTCACCACCACCAGAAGAGCAAATAGTTAAAAAAGAGCAAAGTAGCGAACTGAGTAAAAAAATATACGAATATTTATCTAAAAACGAGAAAGAAGTTTTAACTTTATACCTTCAAGGTTATAGTTACGTTGAAATTTCTACAATTTTAGGAAAAGATACGAAATCGGTAGACAACGCCCTTTCAAGATGTAGGGCAAAAATAATTAAAAAACTTGACAAGTCGTTGAAATAAACGCTCGTCTAGGAGAAAAGATGGCTTATTTAGCACTTTATAGGCGTTTCCGCCCGACGGATTTTAAGTCGGTTATCGGGCAAGATACGATAGTAAAAACGCTTACAAACCAAATAATTCAAGATAAAATAGGGCACGCCTATTTGTTTTGCGGTGCAAGGGGCACGGGTAAAACTTCGCTTGCCAAAATTTTTGCGCGCGCGGTTAACTGCACTTCGCCGATAGACGGGTCGCCCTGCGGTAAATGCGATGCGTGTAAAATGCTTGCAGACCCAAGCAACGTAGATATTATCGAGATGGACGCGGCTTCCAACAACAAAGTCGAAAACGTTAGAGAAATTCGCGAAAACGTTCAATATCCGCCCGTTGGCGTTAGGTATAAAGTTTACGTTATCGACGAAGTTCATATGTTAACGACTGAGGCTTTCAACGCGCTACTTAAAACGCTTGAAGAACCGCCTAAGCACGCTATATTTATTCTCGCTACCACAGAGCCACATAAACTCCCCGCAACTATACTTTCAAGATGTATGAGATTTGACTTCAAACTCATATCTCTTCAAGAGATTACGGCGCTTATAAAATCGGTGTACGACGAGATAGGAAAGGCTTACGAAGAAGAAGCCGTTAAACTGATTGCAAAGTCTGGTGAAGGTAGCGTGCGTGACGCGTTATCCGTTGCCGACCTTTGCGTTTCGGTTGGCGATAAACTCACCTATAACGACGTTTTGGCCGTTCTCGGCGCGACCGACCTTAATAAAATTGACGGGCTTGTAAAATCAATGTTTTTAGGTGAAACGGGCAAGGTGTTAGGATATTCTGACGAACTGTGTTCCCTAGGAAAGTCGGTAGGGCTACTTTCAAAGGACGTCGTTAATCACCTTAGAGATTTAGCGATTATTAAAACTTGCAAAAATGCAAAAGATATACTAGCGCTACCAGACGATAGGTTCGTTGTAATGAGTGAACTTGCAAATCTCGCTGACGAGCATAGAATTCTTCGCTCGATAGAAATTATATCCGAAATTGAAAATCAACTTAGGTATTCAACCCAACCAAGAGCCGTTTTGGAAACTGCGCTTATAAAAGCGTCAATGCCGGAAATCGATTATAATATCGACGCGTTGCTTGCTAGAATTAAAACCCTTGAAGAAGAGATAAATTCCTTAAAAAGTGGGGTAATAGGGCAAAAAACGGTAGAAAAAGTTGTTGAAAGGGTGGTAGAAAAGGTTGTTGAAGTTCCCGCCCAAAAAGTTACCGAGCCCGTAAAAGAAGAGCCCGTTATGGAGAAAGATCCAAAAGAGTTGAGTTTAGTTCCACCGCCGGAAGACGAAGAGTTTATTCCCCCCGTGGTGCAAAAGGCGAAAGAGCCTAAAAATATTGCTACCGCCGTTTCTAACACTATAACGGTTGACGGTAAAAGGTGCTGGGGCGGAATTGTAAGAAGGCTTAGAACTACCCCCAACAAAACTATTCTTTGGGTGGCGTGCCAAGAGATGACGGCTAGCGTTGAAGGTAGTACTCTCACTATTTACGCTTCGGCAGAGAACGAGAAAAAGTTACTTTTACAAAACGATAATTTTGAAACGCTTTTGTCTATTGCAAAAGGGTTTGGTATAGAAAATATTAAAGTAGAAATCCGCTCGGGTAGCGTAAGCCAAGAAGACCCTATTGAAAAGGCAAAGGCTTTCTTTGGAGATACGCTTAAAGTGGAGAAATAAAGGAGATTATTATGGCAGGATACGGACGTGGTGGTTTCGGCGGTTTTGGTGGCGGAAACCAAATGCAACAACTTATGAAACAAGCGCAAAAGATGCAGGCTGAAATGCAAAAAGCGCAAGAAGAACTTGAAAACGCCGAGATAGAAGGCGTAGCGCAAGGCGACGCTGTTAAAGTTATTATGAACGGCAAAAAAGTGGTATCTAGTATTTCTATCAACCCAGATTACGTCGACCTTGACGATATCGAGATGCTTGAAGATTTGATAGTAGTAGCGCTTAACGACGCGTACCAAAAAGCCGATGAAATGAACAAGCAAAAAATGGGCAACGCTGGGGGCTTATTCTAAGAAATGAGTAATTTTATAGAGCCTATCGGCAAACTCATAAACGCGTTTACTAAACTTCCGGGCGTAGGTACTAAATCGGCGCAACGCTTTGCCTACAAAATAATAGATATGCCCGAAGAAGACGCTATCGCTTTTGCCGAAAGCATTATAAACTGCAAAAAAAGTATACGTTACTGTCGCGTTTGCGGAAATTATACCGACCGTGAAGTTTGCGGTATTTGTTCAACCAGAAAGCCTGACGTTATTTGCGTAGTTAAAGAGCCGAAAGATATTTTGGCGCTTGAAAAAGTTCACGAGTTTTCGGGCGTGTATCACGTTTTACACGGAACGCTAAGACCTAGTGACAACGTAGGTCCAAAGGACCTTAATATCGACGGGCTTATCGATAGAATTAAGCAAGGTGGAGTAAAGGAAGTTATAATGGCAACAAATCCCGATTACGACGGGGAGATTACCGCTATGTACGTTTCAAGCGTAATAAAACCGCTTGGCGTAAAGGTAACTAGGCTTGCCCACGGCATACCTATCGGTAGCGATATCGAGTATACCGACGAAGTTACCCTTTCTCGTGCACTTACCGACAGGAAGGAACTTTAATGGAAAGGCTTGACAAGGCGTTTTCTTCTTGTAAAATCTATTCAAGAAGTGAAATTACAAAAATTATTCGCCAAAAGCGAGTGCTTGTTAACGGCGTTATAGTTACCAAGCCCGACTTTAAGGTGGATACTAAGGTTGACGAAATTAGGGTGGACGGCGAAGTCGTTTCGTTTAAGAAGTTTTCCTATATTATGCTAAACAAGCCAAACGGCGTAGTTTCGTCTACTGACGATAAAAGGGAAAAAACTGTTTTAGATATTTTACCCTTTGAGTACAAAAGAGAAGGGTTATTCCCCGTAGGTAGGCTTGATAAAGACACGGTTGGGCTAGTAATACTTACAGACGACGGGGTTTCCGCCCACAAGCGCTTATCCCCTAAAACTCACGCGGAAAAGGTGTACTATTTTGAAACGGCAGACGCTATTACTCCACAAACGGTTATCGAGATAGAAGGTGGCGTTTTGCTTAAAGACGGGTATTTTACCAAGCCTTGCAAAATTAAACTTTTATCAAGCGTAAGTGGCGAAATTACTTTAACCGAAGGAAAGTACCACGAGATTAAACGAATATTCGGTGCAAAAGGCAATAGAATTACCTTTCTTGAAAGGGTAGCGTTTGCAGGTATTTTTTTAGATAAGAACTTAAAAAGGGGAGAGTGCAGATACCTTACCCAAGAAGAAGAGGAGTTATTTACCATTTAATATGTACTTTAACATTACTTTAACTAACGTTTTGCTTTGTCTACTATACATAATTCCAGGCTATATCGTTTGTAAAATGAAAAAGGCAACGGCAAGCCACTTAAAAACTATGTCTGCGGTACTTATGTACGCGGGTACGCCGTGTATGATAGCGAATTCTTTTTTGGGAATTGAGTACACCAAAGAAGGGTTTTTGAATTTAATATTGTTTTTCATAATAGTAACTATTATCCAAATGATATTTATGTTTGCTTTGTACTTTATTTTCCGCAAAAAGTTCGATAACGGAAAGTATAGAGTTTTAACTGTTGGCTCGGCACTTGGCAATTTGGGTTACTTTGGCTTACCGCTCGTTCAAGCGGTGTTCCAGTCGCCCGAAGTTACGGCGTATGCGTCTATCTACGTAGTTTCAATGAACTTGATACTCTTTATCGTAGGCGTGTTCTTACTCACTAGGCGTAAAGACTTAATTACCGTAAAATCGGCTTTATTAAACCCTGCAACGCTCGGTCTTATAGTTGGTTTATTTTTCTATTTAACCGGCTTTAACAAATCGATTCCGCAAGATAATATCGTGTTTAGTTTTATCGCAATGATGGGCAAAATGACCTTACCGCTAAGTATGATAATACTCGGCATTAGGCTTGCTAGTATGAAACTTAAAGATATATTTTTATGCCCGCACGCATATCTCGTTGCGGTTGGAAAACTTATAGTATATCCGCTCTTTGCATATCTTTGCGTAGTGTTTTTACCGCTATCTCAAATGATAAAAGCAGTAGTTTTAGTGTTATCGGCAACGCCGTGCGCAGCGTCGGTTATGACTATGGCAGAACTTTATGAAAACGAAGAAGAAATGTCTGCAAACTCAGTTATGATGACAACGTTACTGTCGTTTATTACGATACCGATTATAACTTTATTACTGTAAAATAAGCGGTTTAGCCCTTGCTAAGCCGTTTTTTGATTATATGGCGCTTAATAAAACTAAACGCCTAAAAAAACTATGTTGATAGGAGATTTTTCGTGGCAGTAGAATTATATAAAGAAGGAAATTCCTTAGTAGAAACGATAGGTGATGACCTTATTTTTACGCAAAGCGTAATAGGTGGGGTTAAGAACGGTTTTTCAATAGAAGTTGACCGCGCCATGCAAAACTATAAAATCATACCGTATATAAACGGCGTGGTAGCGGGCGGTACGCTTTACTGGAAAAACGACCAAATCGTCTTTATTCAAGAAGATGGTTTTTCGCTTATAGTAGATACCAAGAACCCAAACTATTTATGTCTACTTGGTTTATCTAGGGGCGGAAAGTTTACTAATAGAAATTTTTATATTTCGCGCGATGGGTCGGTTCACTATTTAAGAACGGATGAGTTTGGGCAGTTTGGGAGTCTTGAAGAAAAAACGCTTCCAAAATTTTTCGATATGGGTAAAATTAAGTTCGATATCGTTGCCCATAGGTATAAGTGGAAAGGTGAATTCACTTCGTATAGACAGTATAGTGACACGTTTACAATGTGTTACTATGCGTATATATTAAATGAGGCTAGAAAGAGCGAAGGAATTGAAATTTCAAAAATTTTTGGCTATAAAGTGTCTTACATTTCAAACAAATTAAAATTGAACGAAGACGTTGAAGTTGATATTAACGAAGACTACAACGGCTGTGATTTTAAGGTAAAAAAAGACGGAAAGTGTATTTTTAGCATAAGCATTAAAGACATTCACTGTGAAATTAGGGGCGGAAACGGCGAAATTTTATTAGTGTATGCAGACGAATCGCTCAAAATAGCGGTTGCATCAAAAAAGGGTAAGATAATATCGCCTATATATAGAGAATTTCCTTTTACTGACGAACTTCTTGAAGAAGTCATGAAAAAGGAAGAAGAAGCGGATGAAGAAGAGTTGGTAGAAGATATCGTAAAAGAAAAAACTCCGCTTGAAATTTTTAACGACGAGTATAAAAGTTTAGAAAGACACCTTAAAGACCTTTATAAAAATTTTAGGTTTGATGCAAAAATTTCAAAATTTAACCCAAGCAAGAAAGATAATATGCCTAAAATTGAAAGCGTAACGGTGTTTAAGTGTATCGATATAGATGGTAGCACCCTTACAATACCGCACCCAACAACTAGCATAAAAAAGGAAACGTTTTCAAGTTTAGCAAAAAAATCACAAGTATTAAAGTTAACTTTATGCGAAAATCTTCAAAATATTGAAGAAGGTACTTTTAGTAATTTTACGGCGCTTGAAAAAATTGAGTTTAACTCGCCCAAAGTTGATAGAATTAGAAAAAACACCTTTGCAAACAGTAATTTATCTAGAATTTATTTCCCATCTGGCATAAAAGTTATCGAAAAGGACGCGTGCTACGGCTGTAATAACCTTTTAGAAATTTACGTTCCTAGCGGGTGCAAGGTGATGGACGGGGCAGTCCCCAAGCACACGGCAATATACTACTACGGCAATCTTACGAAAGAAGAAGTTAAAAAGAACAAAACCGCAAAAAACCTAGCCAAAAAGTTTGCCAAACGAAAAAGAGTAAACGAAAAGCCAAAGGTTAAAGTAGCGCAAAAAACTAATAAAGTTAAAAAAGGCTTTTCAAACCCATTTGCGCCATTAGGCAAGTTTTTCAAAAAAGTAGGCGTGTTTTTACTAAACGTTTTACTGTTTATTCCTAGAAAAATATGGGCGCTACTTAAAATAATAGGCGACTTTTTTAGGTATGATTTTGCAGACAAAATAGGGGGCTTTTTCTCAGTATTATTAAAGATTTTACTGTTTATTCCCTACTGCATAGCGTGGCCGTTCATTAAACTTTTTACTTCGTTTAGAAGGAGTTTTCACGGTGGCGTAATCGTTTCCTTACTTACGCTAGTAATAGGCGCATTAGTGCTAGTTGCAGGGCATTTTGGCTGGCTAAAAGTTGCAAGTGACGCGGTTACCGAGTTCTTTGAGTATATAAGACCTGATAGTTGGTTTGGTATGCATCTTTGCTCGGGTATTGCCGAACTTATTGACGGGGTAAGTGACGAATACGCACTCTTAGTTCTTCCGCTTGGAATTTTATTTATTCCGTCAGTCGTATTAGATTTAGTTTGGAATTTAATTGTAGTAATACTAGTTATTCTTAACGCAATCGTATACTTTATCGTTGGAATTTCACTTTTCTACGGCGCAGGCGTTTGGATTTGTTTACCTGCTGGAATTACGGTGATTATGGCAAGTGGTAGACACGGTAAGGCTATACCTATTATTTGTTTACTTATAGGCATAGCGTGCACGGTAATATACTATATGAACTTTAACTTGTTTTACTATTAAATAAAAAAACGGCTTAGCGTGTGCTAAGCCGTTTTAATATTCAATTAGTCCACTTCATAGTCGATAGCGATAGAAGATTCCATCTTCTCGTGCATATACTTTTTAACTACGTTAACGTGATACGGGTCTTGTTGATATTCTTCAAGTTTTTTAAGGTCTTCAACTACTACTTGAAGTATAAGGTCGTACGAGCGGTGGGTATCTAAAACGTTTTGCCCAACTTCAATTCCCCAAATTTGCGGAACTTTTGTTACCATTGACATAAGTACGTTGGTTGCCCTTTCCTTAGCGTCGTCAGAATTGTCTTTAAGTTTGAAACATACTACGTGTTTAATCATAATTATCTCCTTACCAATCTTGGCGGTCGCTAATTTTAATATCGTCGTAATACTCAAAGTATTTAGACTTGAACTTTTGCGTTTCCGCCCTTGCTTTTTGTTTTTTAATTATCTCTTTTTTATCATCGCTTTTTTTAGCGGTGGTATTTTCTTTTTTAACTTCTTTCATACTTAGTTTTAAGCCATACCATAAGTACGGCAATATCTGCGGGGCTAACGCCCGAAATTCTCTGCGCTTGGTCGAGGTTTAGGGGGCGAATTTCGTCAAGTTTTTGCCTTGCTTCAAGCCTAAGCCCGTCGATAGATAAATAGTTTATATCTTGGGGAAGTTCTTTGTTTTTCAACTTTTCAGCGCGCTCAATCGCTTCGAGTTCCTTTTTTATATAGCCTTCGTACCTAACGTCCGTTTCGGCGGTGTCAAGTAGGTCGTACGGCGCGTATGAAAAGGCGTTAAATCTCTCTTTAATATCTTTAATTTTAATACCGCGCCTTATCATATCCGCGTACGATAAAGGGGATAAAACTTCGCCTTGGCACCTTTCTTCTACGAAGGGCTTAGCGTCCTTATACGGAACTACGGTTTTGAGTTCGTCACGTATCATTTGTTCGGTTTTTCGCCTTATAAGGTAGTTTTCCCACCTTTCGTCACTTACTAAACCGAACTCTCTTCCGATAGGCGTTAACCTGCTATCGGTGTTATCTTGGCGGAGTATCAAGCGATACTCTGCACGCGAAGTCATCATACAATAAGGCTCGTTAGTGCCTTTCGTTACAAGGTCGTCAATAAGTACGCCCGTGTAGCCTTGGTTTCTACCTAAAATCAAAGGCGGTTTGCCTTGTAGATACATACTAGCGTTTAAGCCTGCAACTAGGCCTTGAACGGCAGCCTCTTCGTAACCGCTAGTGCCGTTGATTTGACCTGCTGTAAACAAGCCTTTTATCTTCTTGTATTCTAAGGTGGGGTATAGGTCTAAACTGTCGATACAGTCGTACTCGATAGCGTAGGCGTAGCGCATAAATTTAACGTTTTCAAAACCTTCTATCGAGCGGTACATTTCTTCTTGCACGTCAATCGGCATAGAAGACGACATACCTTGAACGTAAACTTCGTTAGTGTCAAGCCCTTCGGGTTCTAAAAATATTTGGTGGCGCTCTTTATCTTCAAACCTAACCACTTTTGTTTCGATAGACGGGCAGTATCTAGGCCCGGTAGTCGTAATCATACCGTTGTAAAGTGGCGAACGGTCAAGGTTTTTAAGAATAATTTCGTGCGTTTTTTTGTTGGTGTAACCAAGGTAGCACGGCTCTTTGTTTTCGGGAAGATTTGGAGTGAGATAGGAAAAGGGATAAACGTCGTCTTCCCCGTGCTGAACGGTGAATTTAGAATAATCTATCGTGCGTTTATCAAGCCTAGCGGGAGTTCCCGTTTTGAAACGGCGCACCTTAAAGCCTAGCCTAATTAACGCGTCGGTAAGTTTTGTAGCGTTCAAAAACCCAGACGGCCCAGCAAACTGCTTATAATCGCCCGCTACTATATCGCTGTTTAAGTAAACGCCCGTTGCAACGACAACCGCATCGCATTCGAGCAAGCAGTTATAGTTGGTAACGACGCCCGTAACCTTACCGTTACTTTCCAAAATATCAACGGCTTCCGACTGAATAATCGTAAGATTAGGCGTGTTTTCAAGCGTTTTTTTCATTTCGCGGTGGTAAAGATTTTTGTCCGCCTGAGCACGTAGAGATTGAACGGCAACCCCTTTACCGCGATTGAGCATTTTTATTTGTAACATAGTTTTATCTATGTTAACGCCCATTTCACCGCCGAGCGCGTCAAGTTCGCGAACTAAATGACCTTTTGCCGTTCCGCCGATAGACGGGTTGCACGCCATAAACGCGATATTATCTAAGTTAATTGTCATAAGCGCGGTGTTGCGCCCCGTTCGTGCTAAGGCTAGCGCTGCTTCACAGCCGGCGTGCCCAGCGCCGATAACAACGGCGTCATACCTTGCCTTTAAGATGTATTCTTGCATAAATTACTTTTTAAGTATAAGGTTTTTAATATCGTTTACTTCGGTTGCAAACGTATCGCTAATTCTAATAAGTTCGCTAACTTTATCGCGTGAGTGGATAATGGTTGCGTAGTTTTTACCGCCTAGCGCTTGTCCTATCGTAACTAGGGGGATAGACATAAGTTCGGTCATCAAATACGCGCAAATTTGCCTAGGTTCAACGAGTTCTTTATTGCGCTTTTTGGAAATAAGGTCAGACTTTTTGATTTTATAATAGTGACAAACCGTGTCTATAATATGCGAAGTGGTAAGAGTTTCTTTCACGTCAGACTGAGGTGTGAATTTAAGCGCTTCCATAGCAAGTTCAAGCGTTGGGGGTTGCTCGTGAAGAAGTGCCGAGAATAAAACTTTATTTAGAAGCCCTTCTAAACTTCTAACGTTATCGTCGCTATTTTCGGCGATATACGTAGCAACGTCAAGCGTAATAATTTGCTTTTTGAGTTCGGCTTTTTTCTGAACGATAGCAATTTTAGTTTCAATATCAGGGGGGAGAACTTGCGCTTTAAGTCCGCCTTCGAAACGCGTTCTTAATCTATCGTCTAAAAGTTCAATTTCCTTAGGCTCGCAGTCGGCAGATAGAACTATTTGCTTGTTTGCTCCGTAAAGTTCGTTAAAGGTGTGGAAAAATTCTTCTTGGGTGGACTGCTTTTTAGATAAAAACTGCACGTCGTCAACGATTAAAACGTCAACGTTTCTGTAACGGTTTCTAAGAGTTTTGCCTTCTTGCGAATACGCCTTTCCCGAACGGATATTTTCAATAAGGTCGGTCATAAACTTTTCGCACGTTGCGTATAGAACTCTCTTTTTAGGTTGGGTTTTATGTATGTAGTTAGAAATAGCGTGCATTATGTGAGTTTTACCCAAGCCCGACGCACCGTAGATAAATAGCGGGTTATAGTTGTTGCCGGGATTTTCAGCCACTGCTTTTGCTGCTGCGTATAAATAGCGGTTAGAATTTCCAACTACGAAGTTTTCAAAAGTGTAACTAGGGTCGATAGGCAAACTTTCTACCTTTGGATTATTGTCAACTTCAATGCGGTGCGATTTATACTGCTCGATACTAGTGCCAACGAAAATTTCAATATCGGTAACGTCGGTTTTTGCTTTCTTGAAAGCGTCCAAAATCTTGGATTTTAACGTGTCGCGATTGATAAAGTCTGCATTTAATTGAGTTTTAGTCATCAAAACTAGCGTTTTGTCAATCAAATCGATAGGCTTTAAGTCTTTAACGTAGGTTAAATACGTTATTGCCGACAGTTTTATTTCGAGTTCAGGGAGAACTCTTTTCCAAATGATTTCGTAACTTTCCATAAATATTTCCAAACCTTAAAAATAGTCTTTTGTTTTTCAAAAAAATGTTGTATAATAAATTATATAATAAAACCCGTCAAAAATCAACAGTTTGTAAAGGTAAAAATGTTTATAAAAAACTTATCACTTAAAAATTTTCGCAACTATGAAAACGAAGTTTTCGATTTCAAAAGCGGAATAAACGTTCTAGTAGGGGACAACGCCCAAGGTAAGACTAACTGCGCCGAAGCAGTCTTTTACCTATGCACGGGTTATTCGCCACGCGCAAGTAAAGACAAGCAGGTTATTCGCTACGGCGAAAAATCTGCAAATATAGTAGGTAGTTGCCAAAGTAGATACGGCAAAGTTGAAGTTTCTATCGAGTTTACGGGCTCGCAAAAAAATATTGCACTCAACGGCGTTCCTATCAAAAAAATAGGCGAACTTATGGGGAATATAAACTCGGTGTTTTTTAACCCCGGCGAACTTAAACTTATTCAGCAAAGCCCAGAAGACAGGCGTAGGTTTTTAGATATTTCACTTTCGCAAATGGATAGGTCGTACTTTTACTCGCTACAAAAATACCGCAAAATTTTAGAGCAGCGAAACGACCTTCTTAAAAACCCCGACCGCGAAGTTGTGTATGATACGCTTCCGCTTTGGGATAGTGAACTATCAAGCGTTGCCATTGAAATCATAAATAAGCGAAAAGAATTTATTTCTAAACTAATTCCGCACGCTAAAAACTTTCACTTTTACGTAACGGGTGGCGAAGAACTTGAACTTTCACTCGAAACGCCGTATTTTAGCGGAACTACGAAAGAAGACTTAATTACCGCGTTTAGTGAAAAGACGGAAAAGGACTTAGTGCTCGGCTACACCACGGTAGGCCCTCATCGTGACGATATTAAGATTAAAATAGACGGGGAAGACGTGAGAGTTTACGGCTCGCAAGGTCAACAAAGAACTACTGCAATTTCTCTAAAACTTGCCGAACTTGAAGTTTTTAACGAGCGCTTTAACGAATATCCTATTTTAATACTTGACGACGCGCTTAGTGAACTCGATAGTAAGCGAAGACTTAAACTCATTGAAAAATTAAAGGGTTTTCAGACGATAATAACTTTAACCGATTTGCCTTTGGAACTTCAAAACCTAGGCGATATCAACGTAATAAACGTATCGGGCGGAAAGATTAAAAACTAAAAAAATTCACGGGATTTCCCGTGAATTTTTTACTTTCTGCCGTATAAACTATTTAGGTAATTTAGTTTGTTTTTATCAATGCCGTTAATTGCGTTTTTAGTAATTCTAAACGCCCAGTTGTTTTCGGGAACGCCAGGGGTGTTAAGCCGTGTGTCAGCGCCGTATTTACATAGGTCTTGTATCGGAAATATCGTAAGCCCCGCGCTACTAGATAGCATTTGGCGGATAATTTCGTCGTAGCAATCGTTCCAGCGCGAGCGTTCTACCCCAAAATAATCGGTAATTAAGTTTCTAACGCCGTCAGATTGTTCCCACATATAACCAAGCAAAGTGTTATTGTCGTGAGTGCCCGTGTACGCTACCGAGTTATTTATATAATTGTGCGGAAGGTGTGGGGAATTACTATCGCCTAAAAACCCGAACTGTAAAACCCGCATACCAGGAAAACCGCTTTTATCTACTAAATCTCTAACGTCTTGTGTGATAACGCCAAGGTCTTCGGCAATAATTAGTAGGTCGCCTTTATTTTCAATAAATTTTTTAATTAAATTCATTTTAGGGCCTTTTACCCACTTGCCGTATTTGGCGGTTTTTTCGGTCGGCTTTATGGTGTAGTAATCGGAAAATGCACGAAAATGGTCAATTCTAACCCCGTCGAAATACTTTTTGTAAAAGTTAAGGCGGTTTATCCACCACTTAAAGCCGTTACTTTTCATTTCCTTGTAGTTGTAAAGGGGGTTGCCCCACAACTGCCCGTCCTTAGAAAAATAGTCGGGCGGAACGCCTGCAATAAGTTTGGGGCTTTCGTTTTTATCAAGTAAAAATTCTTTTTTATTATAGTATAGATCGGCGCTGTCGTAGTCGACGTATATCGGCATATCGCCTATAATTTTAACGTTTTTTTCGTTTGCGTAATTTTTAATTTCAAGCCACTCGGTAAAAAATTCGTACTCTATAAACAACCACTTTTTAAGTTCTTTTTTATCGGGTATAAAAACCGACCACTTATTTTGCGGTAGGTTGTTATTAGCCTTTTTAAGCGCCATAAATTCGCAAAATTTATAAACGTCTTGATTGTCGCTATAAAAGGCGTTTTGGCTATCGTAGTCACTAAACCTTTCGCCTGCCTTTTCAAGAAGTGATATCCTTGTTTTTTTCAAACTTTCAAACTCGCATAAATACGGGCTTTTTTGCTTTTCTAAAAGAAGTTCTTCATCCGTTATAAGATTTTTACCTTTAAGGGTAGGAAGGTCTATAAAATACGGGTTACCGCTAAACGCACCGTACGACTTATAAGGGGAATTAACTTCGTCAGGCAAACAAAAGGGTAGAGTTTGCCAGTAGGTAAAGCCTGCATCACTTAAAAAGTCAATAAAACTTTTGGCTTCTTTACCGAAACTGCCTATTTTATAATCGCCGTAAAGCGACGATATATGCATTAAAACACCACTTGCTCGTTTCATAAAATTATTCTATCATATATTGTTTGCAATTTCAATAAAAAAAGCAGTTTCTAAACTGCTTTTTAATTTATTTATCAAGTTCGCTAGGATAGTAAGCGTTAGTCGTGGCGCGCTTGCCGTCAAGCCCAACAACCGTTAACCTAAAATATCCGTGCTCTTTTGAAATTTCAAACTCGGCACTCGTTAAAGGCTTGTCAGTCATATATTCTACTTGCGCCTTTCTTCCGCCGTAAGAAACGTAAATTTTTTGGGCGCTTGAACACTTTATATAAACCTTTCCGTCTTCGTAGTAAAGTTCTTGAATTTCTGGGCTTTCAGATGCGTAAAAGTTGCCGTTTATAAGCGCTTTTGAAACGCTTTCATAATCAAGATTATCGGCTTTTATCATAGTGAAAGCCTTAAAAGCGTCGCTATAAGGCGATTTTGGGTTGCCTGCGTATTTATTGTGATTATCGTCTGCGCCGATAGCGTAAAGTTTTTTACCGCTCCTTAATAAATCGTCGTACACTCTTGGGTTATAGTCTTCATAGCCAAGTGCCGTAGCACCGCCGTTAAACATTTCCATAGCGTGCATACCTTCGTAGTTTATATACTGCGAGTAATTTTCAAGCGACCAAGAAGGGTGGTTATACACAGTAAAAAACCCTTTTTGGTTGCACGTTTTAATGGTAAAGTTTATGCAACTAGGCGCATACCACTTATCAAGCGGGCGAACGTTACCACCCGTATTTACTAAACTGAAAAGGTGTTTATTGTACCTAACGTGCCTTTCTTCGGCAAAAACGGGTTGAACTTCAATAGATTTATCAAGCGCAATAGCAAGTAGGTGGCATTGTTCGGCAAAAGCGTAAGTTTTATTAGCATACATTTCGCAAAAAGCAATTTCCATACCGTTAAGCGCTAAAAAGTCGCTATCCGTTAGGTCGTTATGCGTAATATAAACTTCGTGGTCGGTATAGGCAACGATAGAATATCCGTTTTCTTTATATAAGTTTTTAATTTCTTCGGGCGAAAGTTTACCGTCTGAAATATTAGTGTGGCAGTGCAAATTTGCCTTGTAAAAATTACCGTTTTTAGGTAAAAGATACTTTTTCATATAACTCCTTACATACTTTCAGTTTCAACGCTGTGAATATGGCTAAGCCTTTCAAGTTCAGTGAACTTGCCGTTTTTCTTAACAAGTTCGTCGTAACTTCCCACTTCAACGATTTTACCGTTTTCAAGTACGACTATTTTATCGGCGTTTCTAATGGTAGAAAGCCTATGCGCAACTATAAACGTGGTGCGGTTTTCAGTAACGTTTTCAATAGCCTTTTGGATATGGTATTCGGAAACGTTGTCAAGAGCGGAAGTCGCTTCGTCAAGTATTAAAATTCTTGGGTTTCTAATAAGGGCGCGGGCTATTGATATGCGCTGTTTTTGCCCGCCCGATAATTTATCGCCGTGTTCGCCAACAAAGGTTTCAAGTCCGTCGGGAAAAGACAGTAAGAATTCGCTAATAGCGCTGTCTTCAACGGCTTTATCTAGTTGAGATTTAGTGATATGCGATAGCCCGTAGGTAATGTTTTCGCGTATCGTTCCAGGAAAGAGTATGGAGTTTTGCGGAACTACCGAAATAAACTTACGATAGTCTTGCATAGGCATATCTTTAAGTGGAACGCCGTCAACGTAAATTTCGCCTGACGACGGCGATAATAAGCCTATAATTAAGTTGATAACCGTGGTTTTACCCGAACCCGACGGACCTACGAAAGCAATCTTTTCGCCCGCTTTTACGGTAAGGTTAAAATCGGTTATAGTCTTTTTGGTAACGTGGGGGTAGTTGTAACTAACGTTTCTAAATTCGAAATCGCCGTTAATGGCAGGAACGGGCATAACCCCGTCGTCACGTTCGAGTTCGTCCGCACACATAATTTCAGAAAGTGAGCGCACGGATTCTGCACCCGATAAAAGGTTGGGAAGCATCATCGTTATGTTTTGAACGTTGTTATTTATTTGGTTAAATAGCGACTGGAATAGCACGATATCGCCAACGGATATTACGTTTTTATATGCAAGGAACACGCAAAATAGCAAGCACGATATCGAGCCTAATTGACCAACAACCCAAAGTAACGCGCCGAAAAACATATTAGTTTTATCGAGTTTTAACCCTGCGTTTGCGGTGGCTTCTATCTTTTGATTGACGGACATTGTCTCTTCTTCGGTCAGCCCGTGAGACTTAGTTAGTTGCATCATTTGAATAGAAGTAGTAATTTTAGCCGATAGGTTTTCGTTTTCCTTTCTAAACGCAGTGTTTTCAAACCTAAGTTTTTTTCTTAGAGACGTACAAACGATAACGTTAAGCGGAATAACTAAGACGAAAAACAGTATTACGATAGGGTTTTTAATAAACGCTATAATAATAGATATCGCAGCGCTTATAAAGGTTGGAACTAAACTGTTCAAAAACATACGGTAGTACGTTTCAACGTTTTCCATATCGCGAAGGAATTTTGATTGTATTTTACCTTCTTCTATCTCTTTATGGAAGGTAATAGACAACCTTTGAAGTTTCCTAACTAGCGTTGATTTGACTTGCGCCGTCGTAACGCGCAAAATTTTGTTGGTGTATCTGCCACGCCAGCACGTAAACGGTAGGTTTAGTATTATCAATACAATAACGAATATTGCGTGTATGATAATTTGAGTGATATACCCGTCAGGTCGTACCGTAATAAGGTCGATAATACTTGCGGTTGATAGCGGTATTGCCCACACGGGTAGGTGTTGAAAGAAATAAAGTATAAACGAATAAATTATATTCTTTATATCTTTTTTAATAAGTTTAGAGAAAAATCCGTTCCCTTTTTTACCGTTGTTTTCAGAAGAGAACAAATTTTCAATATTGAAACCGTTAGCGTTAAAGTCAACGGTTTCGGCCTTTTGGTGGTTACGGTTATCGTCGTATCGTTTACTCATAATAAAATCCCAAAATACGCCTTTTTTATTTTAACCTTTTAAGGTTATTGAAATTATAGCACGGTAAAAATACGATTTCAACAATTATTATAAAGAAATTCAAAAATTTTTTGAAATTAAATTTATCTATAAATTTTTGCTTGTTTTATGTCGCTAAGACTAATCTCTTCAAATGGGAATAGGGGTTTGGGGCGTTTTTCAAATGGTAAAAGGGTAAGATCCGTTCCAGCCGCACCAGTTGTTTGAGCGTTGCAAATTTCACTTGAAATAGGCTCGTATCCAGCCCTAAAAGAAGTACACGCTTTAACGCAAACTAAATCCATAAGTTCGGGTTCAACGCCAACGCTTCTAAAAAAGCCTTTGTCGCCGATGGTTTTAGCGGCGTAAGATATATGAATATATATCTTTCCTACTGCTATAAGCGCAGATTTACCGTTTTTCTTTAATTGCCCTCTTTCTTGCGGACCGTAGGCGTAAAAATCGCCGTCAGACAACACTTTAACCGTAGCGTTTTTAACCGTAACGGGTTTTGAAAGGTTTTTGGCAATAGAACCGCCAAGCACGAAGTCACCTACGTTTCCAACGCCTAATTCGTATGCTTTATCAACTGCGGATTTATCAACTACTGCTAACGCGCATTTTAATTTATCTTGATAGGGAAGTAAATATTCAAGTACGGTAGCGCTATCGCCGTTTGCGCCTGCGTTAGGCGAGTCAGCCGAGTCGCAAAGAACTACGGGTTTGCCCGTTTTGTTTTTAAGCGCCTTTTTAATAACTTCGTTAATCGAAATAAGCGGTGAACCTTGTAAATTTTTTCTTAAATTAAACTCGTCAATGGCAAGTTCGTTCGTGATATCTAAAACGGTTTGCTTGTCATATCCTGTTATTATAACCGTTGCAAAAATTTGTTTTGCATCTATCCACGGTTGGGCTTGGAAGATAGAATAGTCAAGTATTTTGCCACTATCTTTATAAGCCTTAGCCTTGTCCATTAGTTTTTTGAGTTCACCCGTTGAAGTCGTGTAGGCGTGCGCGGGCGCAATTACGGGAATTTCCGCTCTTGCAACGAAGGCTTTTCCGTTTTCAAAGTGGTCTATAATTCTTTGAGCAGCACGAACGCCAACTTCATATAAGTCTAGGTGCGGATACGTTTGATATCCGCTTACGTAATCTGCGTTTTTAAGCGTTTTTTCAGTTACGTTAGCGTGAAGGTCAAAAGATACTGAAATTACTACCTTTTCGCCAACTTGGTTTCTAATTAATTCTAAAATATCGCCACAAACGTCGTCAGACACGTCGCTAAGAGTTGCGCCGTGCATAGAAATACAAACTGCGTCTAAATCGCTTATAGTTTTAAGTTTTGATAAAGTTTCGTCAACGAAGTAATTGATTACTTGATTTTTAATAGGCGCGCCACTATCTGCTTGCATAAATACGTCTGGGATAAGTTCGTAGCCCTTATCGTTAAGCGTTTTATAAATGCCGTTAACGGTAATACCTGCCTTGCCGTCTTCACTTAAAACGTCAACCCCGTTTGAAATGATTTGAAAGGACGAAAAGTCCGCAAAGTCGGGATTAAAACTATTTGATTCTTGGCTAAGCCTACAAAAAAACACTTTTTTACTCATACTTAAAATTCCTTAGTAGCAACTATTGAAACGCCCGTATCACAAACGTTTTCAATTATTACTTGATGCATTTTAACAGGAAGAGTTATAGTGGTTTTTCTAATTTCTTCCATACACTCTAAAATTTTTGATTTAGGGATAGGCTTATTTGAGCGAACGGGAATAAGTTCGTCTTTTCCATCTACTTTAACAACGGTAGTTAAAATTCTAACGGGGCAAACAAATTCCGCCTTAGCGTATTCAATTCCGCGTTTACAACCGTAGTTTTCAACGCTTTCAACGATAGAGTTTTCGCCTTTAACACTAATAGAACAACCGCGCGGACAAACCGTGCAAATAATATTTTTAATCATAAATTACTCCTTAACAACTTCAACAGTCACGCCGTTTACTATTTTAGACACGTCAATTGATAAATTACACATTTCACCAGGGCTTACGCGAAGTTCTTTTTTCCTTGCTAAAATGGTGTCGCCGTCTTTTGCTATTAAAGTAACGTTTTCATCCGGACTAAGAACTCTAAAATACAAACTTGCCTTGCCTTCTTGAAGGGCAATTTTTTGCGGGCAAACGTATCTAACGTTACTACCTGTTTTAACGGTAATTACTTCGCTATTTGAATTTAATTTGCCGTTTGCGTAAAGGCAAGCGTATTTACCAGCCGTTTCGCTTTCGCTACTAACGTTGTCAACTAAGTCGTTTACGTGTACTACGTTTCCCGATGCAAAAATTGAAGGAATATTTGTTTGCATATATTGGTTTACGGTAGGTCCGTTAGTTATGGGGTTAATTTCTACACCTGCGCCCTTAGAAAGTTCGTTTTCGGGGATAAGACCAACCGAGAATAAAACGGTATCGCAAGGGATAAATTCTTCTTTTTCAAGAATAGGTTTTTTGTTTTGGTCAACGGGGGCTATTTTAACGCCTTCAACACGCTTTTCGCCAACGATAGCCGTAATGGTGTGAGAAAGTTTTAAGGGGATACCAAAGTCGTCTAAACATTGAACGCGGTTTCTCGTTAAGCCTGCAAGATAGGGCATAAGTTCAACAACGAGTTCAACCTTAGCGCCTTCTAACGTTAAACGCCTAGCCATAATCATACCGATATCGCCAGAGCCTAAAATTACTGCTTTTTTGCCTACCATAACGTTTTGGCGGTTAATAAGTCTTTGCGCAGAACCTGCGGTATATAAACCGGCAGGGCGAGTGCCTGGAACTACGATGTTAGCGCGCGTTCTTTCTCTGCAACCCATAGATAATACTATGCTTTTTGCATTGATTTCGGTAAGGCCGTATTCGCCGTTAACGCAAATAATTTTATTGGTTTTGCCGTTTACTTCTAAAACCATTGTGTTAAGAAGCACGTCAACGCCTTCTTCTTCAAGGCGAGAAGTAAAGCGTGAATAGTATTCGGGGCCGGTTAATTCTTCCTTAAATCTAGTAAGGCCGAAACCAGGGTGAATACATTGTTGTAAAATGCCACCAAGTGCATTATCTCTTTCAACAATAATAACTTTTTCTGCGCCTTCTTTTTTAGCGCTTATTGCTGCGGCAAGCCCTGCTGGGCCACCGCCAATTACTGCTACCGTACAATCTATTTTATACATATTTAATCTCCTTAATCACGCGTTTTGCCAACAACCATATACGAACCGTCTTGGTGTTTGTTGATTTTGTCAGTTGAAACACCTAATTCTCTTGCTAAAATTTCAATAACCTTAGGTCCGCAGAATCCACCTTGGCATCTACCCATACCAGCACGAACACGGCGTTTAACCGCATCTACACTCTTTGCACCTAACGGGCGGTGAATAGCCTGTAAAATTTCCGCTTCGGTGACGGTTTCGCATCTACAAATAACGTTGCCGTATAAGGGATTTTGTTTTAATAATTCTTCTTTAACTTCGCTTGTTTGTTCGCTAAACTTAATAATGCCTTTGCGGGTTTTAATAAAATCGTCTTTAAGTTTGAAGTTCGCACCGCGCATTAAAAGTTGCTGAACTACGTATTTGCCCATAGCAATCGAAAGGGTAAGTCCTGTTGAACGAACGCCTGAAAGGTTAACGTAGCCTTTAATGTCGTCAAAAATATCAAAGTGTAAACCTTCGGGGTTGCGGTTAGGTCTTAAACCGCTGTATTGAGTAATAGTTTCGCGAAGGTTAACGTTGGGAATTAAATTTCTAACGTCGGTTGCAATACTATCAAGCCCTGCGGTAGTAGTTGACTTATCAGTTTTAGAAAGTTGATCTTCGGCGGTAGGTCCAACTAGCATATTGCCATGAACGGTGGGGCACATAAGTTTACCCTTTGTAATTTTAGTTGGGATAGGAAGAACTATGTGATTAACCTTGCAAGAAGTGTTTTTATCTAAAATGTAGAATTGACCCTTTCTTGCAACTACTTTATAGTCAGCCTTTCCAACCATTTCGGCAATTTCATCACAGTAAAGTCCTGCACTGTTAACGACGTAGTTGGCTTCAATTTCGCCAGCGGTAGTAATAACCTTTTCAATTTTGCCGTTGTTAACTATTATATCGGTAACTTTTGTGTTAAGCATAAACTTAACGCCGTTAGCGTATGCGTTTTCGCAAAGCGCTTGAACGTATACGAATGGGTCGATTATGTTTTCACGCGGGATATATAAGCCACCTTTAACTTCGGGGTTTAAGTTGGGCTCCATTTTAAGAAGTTCTTCCTTCGATAGATACTCTACGTCGTATACTCTATTTTTGAAAGCCTTTTCTTTAATAGATGGAAGTTTTTCAAACTGTTCGTCAGTAAAAGCAGGGAGTATTGCACCTACTTTTTTGTACGGAACGTCTAAATCTTTACAAAGTTTTTCATACATTGGGTTTGCAGCCACTACGAGTTGCGATTCCAAAGTGTCGGGCGTAGCGTCGTATCCGGTGTGAATAATCGCACTGTTAGATTTAGATGCATCGCCACCGATATCTTCGTTTTTGTCTACAACTAAAACGCTTACGTTATACTTACTAAATTCTCTTGCAATAGCGCTACCAACTGCGCCTGCGCCGATAATCAAAACGTCTGTTTTTATCATTGCGTTTTCTCCTTATTTTATAATAAAGTAATTTTATCACACGGCTACAAATGTTGTCAAGATATTTTCATAATATGGTAAAGATATTGTCAAAATTATTATAAAAAAATAAAAAATCCGCTAACTTGTAGCGGATAAAAGATTATTTTACTATTATTATTTTAACGCCTTGTTGTTCCATTGCTTTAAGTACTGATTTTGGAGCGTTAGCATCGGTAATAAGATAGTCGATTGAAGATAGTGGGCATATTTTGCAAAGTGCTTTTACACCAAATTTAGAATTATCTGCAACTAGGATTACAGTTCTTGCGTTTTCAATTATTTTAGAGCGGATAGTGGCTTCGCTAACGATATAGTCGGTAATTCCGTCTTCGGTGATGCCACCCGCGCCGATAATTGCCTTATCTATATTAAAACTAGAAAGTGTTTTTTCAGAAATGCTACCCGAAACGGCGTATTCGCCCTTTCTAAGAATGCCCCCTGTTAAAATTACGTTAAAGTCTTTATCGCAAAGTTCAATAGCAGTTCTTAAAGAGTTTGTAAAGCAGGTTAAATTTTTACTGCTATCAAGTGCTTTTGCAACTTCTAATACGGTTGTGCCAACGTCAAAATAAACTGAATCGCCAACGTCTATAAGGTCGTTTACTTCGGGTGCTATGCGCTTTTTTTCATCAAAGTTAACTCTTTCACGGCTGTCATATTCGGGTTCGGTTGATAGGTATCGTTTTTTTACTGCGCCACCGTATACCTTATCTATAACTCCGCGCTTTTGCAAAAAGTCAAGATCGCGTCGAAGCGTTTCAATAGAAATGCCAAATTCGTTTATAAGTTGAGCGTTGGTTACGCTACCTTGTTTATTTATAAGTTCTACAATTTTATTTCTTCTTTCTATATTCATAATAATATTATACCATCAATGTTTATCAATGTAAAGTGCGGTTAAGCGTTTTGTATTTAAGTGGCGTTACTCCAAATTCTTTTTTGAAAACTTGGCAAAAATAAGTTGCGGTTGAAAACCCACAGTCTATTGCAACTTCTGTAATAGTTTTGCTTGAAGTAACCAAAAGTCGCGTTGCGTTTTTTAACCTAATTTTAGTTAGGTAACTGTTAAAAGAAACTTCAACGTACTTTGAAAATAGGTGGCAAAGATGAAATTTTGATATAAAGAGCGCGTCAGCCACGTCTTGAAGAGAGTTTATCGTGGCGTAGTTGTTTTGAGCGTATTCCATCGCCTTTTGTAAAACGGTGGTTGAAACGTTACCTTTATTAGTTGCAAGGCTAGATTTTTTCAAAATTAAAATAAGTTGTAGTAGCGATGAGAAAATTTTGGCGCTATCTTTATCAAAGTAGGCTTTTTCAACGTCGTTTATAGTGTTTAGAATTTCGTTTTGACAGTCGCTATCAGGTCTTATAAAAGTTTTGTCAAAAAAAGAAAGCAGTTCCGCTTGCGCACTTTTAGTTAGCCAGTTCGACAAAAATTCTTCATTAAAACAAATGAGTACGCGCGCTCCGCTAAGCCCACCCGTTTTGTGTGGAACTTCGGGGCGGATAACAACGAAATCCCCCTTTTTAATCGTTAAAAACTTATCGCCGACAAAATGGTTTCTTTCGCCGGATATTAGATAGTATATCTCATAGTAGTCGTGATAGTGCATTTTGGGCATATTGCCTTTTACAAAGCGGTGTTTTTCATATAAAAACCCACTTGGGTTGTTCTTTACGAAAGTTGAATTTATCATTTTATCTCCTTATAGCAATATTTTAACATAATTATATCAATTCGGCAATAATTTTATAGATAAATAAAGAAATATTTCGTAAAATGTTTATATTAACTGAAAGGAGAACTATATGAAAACATACAATGAAGATAGAAGTAAAGTATCTAACCTTAAAATAGCGTATATAGGTGGCGGTTCGTCTGGTTGGGCGTACGTACTTATGAACGACTTGTCGAAAGAGCCTAATTTATCAGGCACGGTTGACCTTTACGATATAAATTTTGACTATGCTAAACTCAACGAAAAAATGGGAAACGACTTATCTAAGCGTGACGACGTTGTTGGTAAGTGGACTTATAAGGCTGTTAAAACCTTAAAAGAAGCGCTTACTGGTGCAGATTTTGTGTTCTGCTCGATACTTCCTGGAACGTTTGACGAAATGGAAGTGGACGTTCATTATCCTGAAAAATACGGCATTTGGCAACCCGTTGGCGATAGCACGGGTCCTGGCGGTATTATAAGAGCGCTTAGAACTATACCTATGTACAAAGAGTTTGCCTTGGCAATAAAGGAAACTTGCCCTAACGCTTGGGTAGTTAACTTTACAAACCCCATGAGCGTTTGCGTTAGAACTTTATATAAAGTATTCCCCGAAATTAAGGCGTTTGGTTGTTGCCACGAAGTGTTTGGCACGCAAAAAATAATGGCTTCAATAGTTGAAGAAAAGTATGGTTTCAAGCCTAATAGAGATGAAATTTTAACTAACGTTGTTGGCGTAAACCACTTTACTTGGTTAACTAGCGCAAGATATAAAGATATTGACGTATTTAGTTTATACGCCGATTACGTTAATTCTCATCCAGAAGGTATGGGTAGCCATACTGACGAAAACTGGGTGAATCTTCCGCACGAATCTAAGCAAAAGGTTAAGTTTGATTTGTTTAGGCGTTATGGTTATATTGCAGCGGCGGGCGATAGGCACTTATGCGAATTTTGCCCTGGCAACTGGTTCTTAAAAGACCCTGAAACCGTTAAAAGTTACGATTTTTGCTTAACTACTCTTGATTGGAGAAGAAAGAACTATCAAGAACTTATAGATAGAAATAAAAGCGTAGCGTCGGGCGAGAAGCCTTTTAAGATAGGAAACAGCGGTGAAGAAAGCGTAGAGCAAATGAAGGCGCTACTTGGTCTTGGCGATTTCGTAACCAACGTAAATATTCCAAACAAAGGTCAAGTTTCCAACAACCCCAAAGACGTTATCGTTGAAACTAACGCGTTCTTTTCGGCAGATAGCGTTCGCCCAGTATTTGCAGGCGAAGTGCCCGAGGGCGTTAACGCGCTCGTTATGAGAATTATCGAAGAGCAAGAAATGGTAGTTGAAGCGGGTTTAACGGGAAACTATGAACTTGCGTTTACCGCGTTTACTAATAACCCCAACGTTTGCTTGCCCATAGATACGGCTAGAAAACTCTTTAACGAAATGCTTGAAAAAACCAAAAAATATTTACCCTACTACGAAGATTATATTAAAACTCAAAAGGCGTAAAAAAAAACTCTCGGCACTGCCGAGAGTTTTAATTTATTTAAGTTTTTTAATAACTAGCAATACGTATATTGGAATTAGCGCCGTTAGTATGCACGCTATTAAAGATACTACTTGTTGAGCGTAAACGGGTATACCAAATAAGGTGTTAGTTTTTTGAATATGGTCAACTAAAACGCTTGCAAGCAAGGTTGTTAAAAATCCCGATATCCCCGCGATTGACTGAGATAGCGCAAGCGCGCCCGTGCGCTTTTCTTTATCTACGAAATCGTATATCAAATTTATCGCGCCACTGTTGATGCCCGCCATTGCGATAGCGTATAAAACGTAGTAAACGGTGTAGAAAACTTTGCCGTTAGACGGTACTGTAAACGTGTTAATTAAAAACCCGATAGACGCTATTATATAGCAAACCGTGGTCATAGTGGTAAACGAGCGCTTGTCGGCAAATTTGCCAAGCGGTTTAGAAAATACCGAACGAACTACCGCGTAAACTACCGCTAATATCGAAACGAAACTCATTGAAAAACCAAGTTCGTTAATTTGGTACGTTCCGTAAAACGGGGTTGCAACGTAGTGGGCAATATTCCAAAGCGTTGGGATAATGGCAACAAGGATAAGTTTTTTATCTTTAATAAGTTCTTTTAATATTTTTGTCGTTGGTTGTTTTTGAGTTTCAATAGGCTTTTCCCTAGAAATAATTAGGGTTGCAGTATGTAGCATAGCAAGAACGAAAACGCCTATTCCGCAAAATACGAAAGCGCCTTGCAAATTTCCTTCGGCTTCGAACTTATCGATAATAAAGCCGATAAAAAGTGAAAATAGCATACCGCCGATAAGCGAAACGATTTCTTTATTTGCGGTGAAAGAACCGCGCTTATCGTCGTCAACCAGCGACATAAACCAGTTGATTTTAGGCGCGTTTACAACGTTGTTTATAACGTGACCGCCAAGTAAAAATACTATAAATAGAGCAACTTTAACTTCTTGTGAAATTTTAAGAAAGGGCGTTAGGTAAATTAGCGCGAAAAATAGTTGGTTTATGGTGTGTAAAAAAGTAACCCATCTTTTAACGGGGCGCTTGTTAATTAAAAATATTGCAACTATTTGGAAGGTGCAACCAAGCGACACGAAAGACGTAAGTATTCCGGTTACGCTATCAGGTATCCCTATTGAAGATGTGACTTTTGCAAGATACGCGCCACCAACTAGAACGGCTATAAAATATTCAAACGCCGCTTCTAATATATACATTATTCTACTGAGTTTATAATCGTCTTTTACAGGTGAGTTAATCATAACGCCTCCAACTAAAACCATAACTATTATAGCACTTAGAAACTAAAAAGCAATTAAAAACACGCAATAAAATATAAATTTTTCGGCGTTGACAAAGCGGGTAAAAAGTGGTAGTATATTCCTATGGAATTATATCTTAAAAAAATAGAACTTTCAGACAAAGAAGACGTAGAGTTTTACCTTAAACAAACGGTTCTAGAAAGCGGTAGTATAAAGGGTTTTAGGTATGACGACGGGCTTGATTTTAACTCGTTATACATAAAAATTAAAGAGTATGAAAATATTCCCTTTACAAGTTACGAACAATCTAACTATCCAAGTTTTCAATACCTTATAAAAAGGGTTAAGGATAACGCGCTAGTAGGCGCGCTTGAAATTCGCCCCTATCTCACTCGGCATTTAGATGAGAATTTTGAAGGCAACGTAGGTTACGGCGTTTTAGCAAGCGAAAGGGGAAAGGGTTACGCCAGCCTTGCGCTAGCGCTTGCTAAAAAAGAATTTTATAGGTTAACAAAGCAAAATAGTTTGGTAATTTGTTGCTATAAGGAAAACGAGCCGTCAAAAAGGGTGATACTTAAAAACGGCGGTAAGTTAATTGAAGAAATAAGCGGAGTTTTAACTGCGCAAAAATATAAAATCGAGATAGGAGATATAAATGATTAAAGTTTCAACTGAAAACGCGCCAAAGGCGATAGGCCCTTATTCGCAGGCGATAAAATCGGGTGGTTTAGTCTTTACTTCGGGACAAATTCCGCTTGACCCAAAGTCGGGCGAAATTGTAGGAAGTAATATTGAAGAGCAAGCAAATCAAGTTCTTAAAAACTTAAAAGCCGTATTAGAAGCGTCCGGTAGCGGTATGGAAAATATCGTTAAAACCACCTGTTATTTAGCGGATATGAGCGATTTTTCAAAGTTTAACGAAGTGTATTCAAGTTATATCGTAAACGCACCTGCAAGGTCTTGCGTTGCGGTAAAAACTCTACCCAAAAACGTACTATGCGAAGTTGAGGCAATAGCCGAAGTTAAATAATAAAAAGCGAGATTAAATCTCGCTTTTTTTATATCGTTTTTTCAAAATCTAAAATGGCGTTTACGTATTTATCTGGGTTTACGGGATACGCTAAACCGTGTTCCGCACTTTCAATAATGCAAAGTGCTTTTTTGCTTGGGCATAAGTTATACATATCAATACTCATTTTACAAGGCACGAACTCGTCTTTATCGCCGTGCATAAATATAACGGGGATTTTAGCGTTTTTTACCGCGTTTTTAGGGGAAACTTCAAGTAGATTAAACCCACCGTATATTTTTGCCGACAACTTAACTAGTGGAAAAAGCGGTTTAGTAGGTAGTTTCATATCCGTTTTCATAACCTTTTTGATAATTTCTTCGGCGGAAGAAAACGGACAGTCTGCAATAATATACCAAACATTTTTAATAGGTTTATCGGCTACTGATAAAACGGTTGCACCACCAAGCGAAACACCGCCTAGAACAATTTTCACGTCACTACCAAAGGTTTTAATAGCAAAGTCTATCCACGCCAAACAGTCCTTACTTTCGTTAACTGCAAAAGAAGTTACTTTACCGCCACTATCACCGCTTGCGCGCTGGTCTACCATTAAAACGCTGTGACCTACCTTAAAACACCTTTCAACCGCAGCGCTTAAATCTCTTTCACTATTACCGCGGTAGCCACCAAAAATTATCTCTATCGGCGCGCCTTTTTTATACTCGTAGTATTTAGCGCTTAGCGTTAAATTGTCAAACGATTTTATTTTGTAAACGGTAAACTCTCTTTTACGGTTTTCTTTTATCCAATTAGAAATTTGAGTGCGGAACGCTTCAAAGTTAGCGCCCATAGGAAGTATTAAATTGTCAGGGTCGATAACGTCGCGCTTACCATTATAAAAGGTAATTAAAAATATCACGTAAAGCCCTAAAAAGAATAAAACTGCGAGCGATAATACAACTATTAAAATTCTTTCAAGAACCATAAAAACTTACCTATAAGGCGTTTAGCCCAAGAAAAAGTCAAGCGCTAGCATTACGGCGTAACCAACGATAAGCATATACGTTGCAAGCCTTTCGTTGCCGTGCGAGTGGGTTTCGGGAATCATTTCGTCACTGATAACGTAAAGCATAGTACCGCCCGCAAAGGATAGGGCAAACGGAAGTATTGCCGTTGAAAGAGACACTGCAAAGTAACCAAGTAGCGTTCCTACGACTTCAACGAGCCCCGTAAGTAACGCGATTAAAACCGCGCGTTTTTTACTCATACCCGTTGTGAGCATAGGTGCTATAATTACCATACCTTCTGGGATATTTTGTAGCGCAATACCGCCTGCTATCGTTAAAGCGTGAGCGATATTTTCCGTTCCAAAACCAACGCCTGCCGCCAAGCCTTCAGGAAAATTATGTATCGCTATTGCTATAACGAAAAGCATAACCTTGTTTAAGGCTTTGTTTTTTTCGGGGTGTTTTTCATCGTCAAGCCCGCTGAGTTTGTGTAGGTGCGGAACGACTTTATCTATAAGGTTAAGACAAAATGCGCCAACAACCATACCAAGTATTGTAAATATAATTGCAGTTTTTCCACCGTAACTAAGCGACGGAATAATAAGCCCAACCGTTGCAGCGCAAAGCATTATGCCCGCTGCAAAAGATAAAATTGCATCACTTACCTTATGCGAAGGATTTTTGATTATAAGACCAAGAAGTGCGCCTACAGCGGTAGCACCGCCAACGCCAAGCGCAGTTAATAACGCTATTACCATAATTTACACCTATTATAACTTAAAAAACGCCGTAAAAACGGCGTTTAGTTAGTTGTTTTCAATTGCATCTATAAACGCCTTTTTGTCGTCTGCTTTAAGGCACGCCGAACCCGCTACGAAAACGTTTGCGCCGTTTTCTTTGCAGATTTTTGCGGTGTTAACGTCGATACCGCCGTCAACTTCAACGTGGCAAGCGGGGTTTACTATTGCTAATTTATCGCTAAGTTCTTTAAGTTTTCCCATCATATCGGGCATAAAACTTTGACCGCCAAAACCGGGTTCAACCGTCATAACTAAAACTAAATCAACCTTGTCAAGAAATTTTTCAATTTTAGAAACGGGCGTTTTAGGTTTAATAGATAAACCGCACTTTATACCGTGGCTTTTAATCTTTTCAAGCGTTAAAGCGATATTTTCTTCGGTGTCCGCTTCAACGTGAACGGTAAGATAATCAGCGCCAGCCTTTACGTATTCGTCAATATAACGGATAGGCTTATCTATCATAAGATGAACGTCCAGCGTAACGTCGGATAACTTATTTATAGCCGAAACGATAGAGTAGCCGAAAGAGAAGTTGGGAACGAAACTCCCGTCCATACAGTCAACGTGGAACCACTTAGCGCCGGCGTTTTCAAGCATTTTTATATCTCTGCCCATATTCATAGGGTCGGTTGCGAGTAGTGATGGAGAAACGATATATTCTTTATTCATATTGCACCTTATACTTGTTTATTGTTAAGCCTTTTACCAACTGCGCCACCCGGATGAATAAGCGCAAATTGTTCTTTTTGATAGTTAGATTCTTCAATAACCGCCGTTTGAAGAGCGTGGAAAATCATAATGAGAGCAGTAGAACTCGTCGTACCTTGCATATTGTATTTATCCGTTTCGCGGTTAACGTATTGCTTCAAAACAACGTCCGCAGATTTTGCAAGGGGAGATTCTAAATTTTCAGTAATCGTTATAATTTTAACGCCTTTTGCTTTGCAAATATCTACGATAGGAAACAACTCCTTAGTGCTACCACCACGAGATGCAAACACCATAACGTCACCTTCTTGTAAAAAACCGGTAGCGCCGTGAATAGCTTCCGCCGGAGAGATAAACCTTGCAGGGCGTTCGATACAGCACATAAGGTGAGCAAGGTGTTGGCACATAATACCAGAGTGGCCAGAGCCTGACGCGCCTATGCGCTCAGCGTTACATAAAAGTTCAACCGCTTTTGAAAACTGTTCTTTGTCAAAATAATTTTTCATTTCGGATAAACACGTAGATTCGATATCGTACGCGTCTAACGCTTGTTTTATAGCACTTTCACTAATCATAATAAATTCTCCATTTAAGATATTATACAAATAATATCACACCTTTATATAAATAATATCACACCTTGAAATTTTAATCAAGCAAAGTTATTAAAGAAAATGATGAAAATGCCTTGACGAAAGGGAAAAAAGATTATAAAATTAAAGAGATAAAAAAATAATTTCCTTACTGCAAGGAAAATAGGAGAATATTATGGAATTAAAGATTTTTCAAAAAGAATTAGAACTTCAATCAAGAGGCTGGGTTCCCACCTTTCACGACGTTTCTAAGGAAGTAATTGAAATCGTTAAGGCATCGGGCATTAAAAACGGTACCGTAACGCTTGCTTCTCACCACACCACTTGCTCGGTTATCATCCAAGAATGCTCGCATGACGTTGACTCTTTTGGTCTTGAATACCTTCAACACGACCTTCTTGACATTATGCGCAAAATGATTCCCGACTACACCGAAGAAGGTGATTACCGTCACCCAGGTCCTATCCACACTCAATTCGGCAGATACGTAAACGAACCCGGTGACTGGACTTCGATGAATACTGACGGGCACTTACGTTCTTGCTTCTTTGGTAGAAGTGAAACTATGACGATTAAAGACGGCGTTTTAGACGGTGGCGAATTTGCACACATCTATTTCGTTGACTGGGATCACGTTCGCGCACGTCGTCGTCAACTTAACGTTACCGTTATCGGTACCGCGGAAGACGTTGGCGATAGAAAGTGGAACAACGGTGAAGTTATCAATACCTTAACTAAGTTTACTGATGATGAAAGGGCTTATGATCTTCACTATGATCTTCAACAAAAAAGATAACCCCACATAAGCGTCGTTATACTTTGTTCTTTGAATTTTTGCGAAATTCCTGCGACCGATAAGGTCGCTCCCTTCCGCAAAAATCCAAACGCCTCGTCTAACTCGCTTCTGTGTGCTTATCTAGGTAAGTTGAGATAAGCTTAGGGGTTAATTTAATAATAGATTAACAAAAGCACCCAAACGACCTATTTTCGTTTGGGTGATTTAATAAGGATAGTATGAGTGAATTTTTAGTAGTTCTACTTTTTGTAGTAGGTATAGTTTTAATAGTTAAAGGTGGCGATTATTTTGTGGACGCTGCGTCTTGGATAGCAGAAGTTAGCAAAATTCCTAAACTTATAATAGGTGCAACCATAGTTTCAATTGCAACAACGCTTCCTGAACTATTAGTTTCGATAATGGCGGCGGTGCAAGGCAAAACGGATATGGCGGTTGGAAACGCCGTGGGTAGCGTTACCGCTAACGTTGGGCTTATTCTTGCAATAGCGCTTATTTTTATGGCTGGGCCGATAAATAGAAAAGATTATCTTCTAAAATCAATTTTAATGCTTTTAGCCTCGCTTATAGTTGCTTGTTGCGGGTTTGCGGGTGAAGTAAATATACTTTTATCCATTTTATTACTTCTTATTTTTATAACCTTTATGGTAGACAACGTTATTTCGGCTAAAAAAAGCGTTTCACTTGAAGATGACACACCCGTAAAAAAAGACAAGAAAACGGTTATTATAAACGTATTAAAATTCGTAGTCGGTGCGGTTGCTATCGTTTGGGGCGCTGATTTATTAGTTGACAACGGTAGCGAAATAGCAAGGTGGATAGGCGTTTCTGAAAGAATTATAGGCGTAACTATCGTTGCGGTAGGAACGTCGCTACCAGAACTCGTTACCACGATAACAGCTATTGTTAAAAAGCAGTCTGCACTATCTGCTGGTAATATTATAGGCGCTAACGTTATTGACTTAACACTCATTATGCCACTTTGCGCGCTCGTATCGGGTTCAGCGTTACCTATTGCAAGCACCGCGGTTGTTGACCTTGTTTCTTGCTTAGCAGTTGGAACGCTTGCGCTCGTTCCTGCGCTTATTATGAAAAAGTTTTCTAAGTGGCAAGGCTACGCGCTACTTGGCGTGTATATAGCCTACGTTATAATGACTTGCACAATGTAAAAAGACAAAAATAAAAGACCTTTACTCGACGTCGAGTAAAGGTCTTTTTTCATATATAAAATTCTTTATTTCATAGTTGCTTGCATTACCGCTTTTATAGTGTGCATGCGGTTTTCAGCCTCGTCAAACACGATAGACTGTTCGCCTTCAAAAACTTCGTTAGTAACTTCGAGCTCAGATAGCCCAAACTTTTCGTAAACTTGTCTTCCTACTACGGTGTTAAGGTCGTGAAATGCCGGTAAGCAGTGCATAAATCTACATTGTTTACCCGCGTTCTCCATAATTTTAGAATTTACTTGGTAGGGGAGTAGTTCTTCGGTACGAGTTTTCCAAACTTCGTCAGGCTCGCCCATTGACACCCAAACGTCAGTATAAATAACGTCAGCGCCCTTGGTTGCTTTTATGGGGTCAGTTTCAAAAGTTAGGGTAGCGCCCGTTTCTTTTGCAATTTCTTTGCACTTTTCGATAAGCGCTTTATCGGGGAAGTACTTTTCGGGTGCGCAGGCAACGAAGTCAAGCCCCATTTTTGCCGAGCCTACCATAAGTGAATTTCCCATATTGTACCTAGCGTCACCCATATACACGAGTTTAATGCCTTTGAGTTTTGAAAAATGTTCTTTAATAGTTAAAAAGTCGGCAAGGATTTGGGTGGGGTGGAACTCGTTAGTTAAGCCGTTCCAAACGGGAACGCCCGCGTGTTTTGCAAGTTCTTCAACGATTTCTTGACCAAAGCCACGGTATTCGATACCGTCGAACATACGCCCAAGAACGCGCGCAGTGTCGGCAATGCTTTCTTTTTTGCCTATTTGCGAACCTTGTGGGTCAAGATATACTGGGTGAATACCAAGGTCGGCACACGCGACTTCAAACGCGCAACGGGTACGAGTACTCGTCTTTTCAAAAATTAAAGCAACGTTTTTGCCCCTTTTTTGTTTTTGGTCAACCCCCGCTTTTTTTTCGGCTTTAAGTTCACTTGCTAAATCGAGAAGATACTCGATTTCCTCAGGGGTATAATCTAAAAGTTTCAAAAAATTTCTACCTTTTAAGTCCATAATAGCACCTTTATATTAGTTTATTGCATCTTTTATTATTTTAACCGCTTTTTCAAGTAAATTATTAGGAATATTAAGCGGTGGAAGTAGTCTAAGTTTGTCTTTTGCGGTGAGTACGAGAACGCCGTTTTTTATGCAGTAATCAACGACTTCTTTTACGGGCTTTTTAGTTTTTATACCGAGCATAAGCCCAAGCCCCGTAACGCTTTGGGCACCGTTACAAGTTAAAAGTTCATTCTTTATATACTCGCCTTTTTTAGAAACTTCACTTAAAAATTCGGGGGTAAGCCTAGATATAACGCTTATAGCACCTGCCGAGCAAACGGGGTTACCGCCGTAGGTCGAACCGTGAGTGCCAAA
The DNA here is from genome assembly GCA_017504795.1 of Clostridia bacterium. Lineage (GTDB taxonomy): Bacteria > Bacillota > Clostridia > Christensenellales > Borkfalkiaceae > HGM11412. The sequence goes on from JAFVQM010000036.1 coordinate 73,978, forward strand.
GGTCAAAACGTTTTGCGCCTTTTCGCCTATCATACAAGCGCCGATAGGAAGCCCACCGCCTAAACCTTTTGCCGTGGTAACGACGTCTGGGAGTATATTAAAATGCTCAAAGGCGTATAGTTTACCCGTTCTGCCGTTGCCCGTTTGAACTTCGTCAACGATAAGCAAAATATCGTTTTTATTGCAAAACTCGTAAACCCACTTAACGTAATCATTAGGTAGCGCGTTTACACCGCCTTCGCCTTGAACGAGTTCTATCATAATACCGCATACGGGATACGATTTAACGTAGTTTTCAATGGCTAACGTATCGCCGACGTCGGCGTGCAAAAAACCACCCGTTAGGGGGTTAAAAAGTTCGTGGAACTTATCTTGCCCCGTTGCCGATAAAGTAGTTAAAGTTCTACCGTGAAAACTGCTCGTTAAAGTTATAATATAGCCTTGCTTTCCCGTTTTGTCTTCAAAGTATTTTCTAGCAACTTTTATAGCGCACTCGTTAGCCTCAGCGCCCGAGTTTGCAAAGAATACTTTTTTAAGCCCCGTCTTCTCGCAAAGAAGTTTGGCAAGATTTGCACAAGGCTTAGTGTAATATAGGTTAGAAGTGTGCGATAAGGCGTTTAATTGCCCTATAACCGCATTTTTCCACTCAGTATCGCACGCGCCAAAGGCGGTAACACCTATGCCTGTGCCCATGTCGATATACTCTTTTCCGTTCTCGTCGTAATACAAACTACCGCTACCGCTAACCAAGTCAACGGGAAATCTTGCGTAGGTGTTTGCAACGTACAAATTGTCAAGTTTTTGAAGTTCAGTCATCGTTTTTTCCCTTTACCATCGTACCTGCGCCTTCGTTGGTTAAAATTTCCATTAAAATTGAGTGGGGGACGCGCCCGTCCATAATAACCACGTTTTTAACGCCGTGAAAAATAGCGTCGATACAGCAGTCGATTTTAGGAATCATACCGCCTGATATTACGCCTTGTTTTTTAAGTTCTTCCGCTTCCTCGATAGTAACTTGCGGAATTAGTGTTGACGGGTCGTCTTTATCTTTCAAAAGTCCTGCAATATCCGTCATCATAATAAGCCTTTCAGCACCTAACGCGCCTGCGATACGCGCTGCGGCAGTGTCGCCGTTTATGTTGTAAACGTTGCCGTCGTCGTCACTTGCAACGGTTGAAATAACGGGGATATAGCCCTTTCCTAAAAGGTCTTCAACGGGGGTAATATTAACGCCGGTAATTTTACCAACGTAGCCGAGATTTGGGTCTTTCATAGTCGCTTTGATAAGCGCACCGTCAATACCCGATATGCCCATAGCGTTACCGCCCTTGCTCTCTAAGTGAGAAACGAGCGATTTGTTAACTTTACCTGCAAGCACCATTTGAACGATATCAACGGTTTCTTTGTCGGTTACTCTAAGCCCGTTAACGAACTTAGGCTCTTTGCCGAGTTTTGCCATAAGGTCTGAAATTTCAGGACCGCCACCGTGAACTAAAACTACCTTTACGCCGATAAGCCAAAGTAGAACGATATCTTCCATAACCTGTTCTTTAAGGTGTTCGTTTACCATGGCGTTTCCGCCGTACTTTATAACTACCGTTTTACCGTTGTAGCGCTTTATATAGGGTAGCGCTTGGGTTAATACTTCGGCGCGTTGCGCGTTTGAAAAATGTTTATCCATATTAGGTTCTATAATCTCCGTTAATTTTTACGTAGTCGTAAGTTAAGTCGCAACCCCACGCGGTAGACGTAAACTCCCCGTCGTTAAGGTTGATAATAATATCGATTTCGCTTTCAAGAAGAATTTCTTTTGCCTTTTCTTCGCTAAAATCAACACCGCTACCGTTTTTGCACACTTGAATTTCGCCTTTACTTGACTTAAAGTAAACGTCAATTTTTTGAACGTCAACTTCGGCACCGCTATAACCTATGGCGCATAAAACTCTGCCCCAGTTAGCGTCCGCCCCGAACATTGCGGCTTTTGTAAGGCTTGAACATATTACGCTTTTAGCAACGGTTTTAGCAACTTCTTTACTTTTAGCGCCAAAAACTACGCACTCTAAAAGTTTGGTTGCACCTTCGCCGTCACTCGCGATTTTTCTACAAAGGTCAACGGTTACCGTGTTAAGCGCTTTCATAAACGCGTTAAAATCTTCGCCGTCACTATCGATAATCTTATTTTCAGCCATGCCGTTTGCAAGAACGGTTACCATATCGTTGGTTGAAGTGTCCCCGTCGATAGATATCATATTAAAGGTGTTTTGAATATCGCTAGACAACGCCTTTTGTAACATTTTGGGAGAAATATTACAGTCGGTAGTAATGAATACTAGCATAGTAGCCATATTCGGGTGTATCATACCGCTACCTTTTGCAATACCGCCGATTTTACAAGTTTTACCGCCTACGGTGAACTCTACGGCAATTTCTTTTTTCAAAACGTCCGTCGTCATAATCGCTTCGGCAGCGTACTCGCCACCGTCGTACGACAAGCCGTCAACCAACGAAGGAATACCTTCTTTAATAGGCGTGATGTCAAGCGGTTGACCTATAACGCCCGTTGACGCTACTACGATATCGTGACTTTTAACGCCGAGTTTTTGAGAGAGCAACGAACAAGTAAGTTCGGCAATCTCTATTCCGTTAGCGTTACAGGTGTTGGCGTTACCGCTGTTGCAAATAACCGCTTGCGCATAGCCGTTTTCAATATGGTTTTTGGTAACTTTAAGCGGTGCGCCTTTAACAAGGTTAGTGGTGTAAACCGCAGCAGTGGAGCAAAGTTTTTCGCTATATATTAGCGCTAAGTCACGCTTGGTGCGGTTCTTTCTAATACCGCAGTGTATTCCGTTAGCCTTAAAGCCGTTAGCGGCACAAACACCGCCTGATATTATCTTCATATTATTCTCCTAAATTAAGTCCGTAAGTTTCATCTAAGCCGAGCGCCACGTTCATATTTTGAACAGCCGCACCCGACGCGCCCTTTCCAAGATTATCAAACCTTGAAACGAGTGTAATTCTATCGTCGTTACCGAAAACCGAAATCTTCATATCGTCACGCCCGCTGAGTGAGTTAGACGTTAAAAACCCGTTTTCGCTTTCATCTTCGTAATAAACTACTTTACCCGTATATAAATTTTTGTAAATTTCTATAACTTCTTTTACCGAACACTTTAAGTCGCTAGCGTGAAGTGGAACGGTTACTTGCATACCGCAAGCGTAGTCGCACACTATCGGCATAAATACGGGCGCGTAGTTAAGGTTGCATACCTTTTGAATTTCGGGTAAGTGCTTGTGTGACTGCGAAAGGCTATAAAGCCTTGGCGCGTCAAACGAAATAGGTCTATTACTATCTTCGTATTCGGCTATCATTTTTTTACCGCCACCCGAGTAGCCCGTTAGCGAATATGCCGAAAGTTTAGCACTGCTATCTAAAACGCCCTTTTCAATAAGTGGCGCAATAAGTGATATAAAACCGCTTGCGTGACAGCCGGGGTTAGCAATAAATTTTGAGTTTTTAATCTTTTCGCGGTAGCCACTTAGTTCGGGGAAACCGTAGGCAAACTTATCGCTAGTTCTATGCGCGGTAGACGTATCTATCACGATAACCTTATCGTTTTCTACTAGCGATACCGATTCGCGAGCCGCATCGTCAGGCAAACATAAAAAGCAAACGTCGGCTTCATTTATTGCTGTTTTGCGTGCCCCAACGTCTTTTCTAAGTTCATCGGGTAGGGTGATAAGCGATATATCACTGCGATTTGATAGCCTATCAAATATTTTAAGCCCGGTAGTTCCCGCGCTACCGTCTATAAAAACGTTAATCATTTATAAATTCCTTTACGTATTCAATTTGGCTTATTACCGACTTAACGCTCGTGCCACCTTTTGATATGCGCTTTTCAACGCAAGTTAATAGGTCGATTTCTTTATATAAGTCACTGTCGAATAAGTCGCTATGTTTTTTGTATTCTTCAAGCGGAAGTTTTTCTAGCACTGTATTTTTATCGATACACTCGGATACTATCGTTCCCGAAATTTTGTAAGCCGACCTAAACGGCATACCTTTTTTAACTAAATAGTCTGCAAGGTCAGTAGCGTTGATAAAGCCTTTTTGCGCTGCAAGTAACATATTTTCAGGTATTGCTTTCATCTTTTCAAGCATAGGTGCTAAAACTTGCAAGCAGGCTTTAACCGTGTCGCACGCGTCGAATAGGCACTCTTTATCTTCTTGCATATCTTTGTTGTACGCTAGCGGTAAGCCTTTAAGCGTGGTAAGTATTGCGGTTAAGTCACCGTACACGCGCCCCGTCTTTCCGCGGATAAGTTCCGCCATATCGGGGTTCTTTTTTTGTGGCATAATAGAAGAGCCCGTAGTAAAGTCGCTTGAAAGTTCAATAAACTTAAATTCCCAACTAGACCAAAGAATAAGTTCTTCCGAAAGCCTTGATAAATGCATCATAAGTATCGAACACGCCGATATAAAGTCAACGGTGAAATCTCTATCAGAAACCCCGTCTAAACTGTTTTTACAAACTTCGCTAAAACCAAGTTGAGTTGCTTCAAAGTCACGATCGGTATTATAAGTAGTACCAGCGAGAGCGCAACTACCTATCGGGCAAACGTCAGCCGATTGATAGGCGCTATCAAACCTTTTAATATCGCGAAGTAGCATCATAGCGTACGCCATTAAGTGATGCCCAAACGTTATAGGCTGAGCGCGTTGAAGGTGAGTGTATCCCGGCATAATCGTTGCCGAGTGTTTTTCGGCTTGATAAACTAGCGAACGCAAAACGTCTTTAATAAGATCTTTAATTTCACTCGCGCGGTTTTTACAATACATTCTAAAATCAAGCGCAACTTGGTCGTTACGGCTACGCGCGGTATGAAGTTTTTTACCCGTTTCGCCAACCCTTTCAGTAAGTACTTGTTCTACGAACATATGTATATCTTCCGCGGATAAATCGATTTCAAGTTTACCGCTAGATAAATCTTCAAGAATTCCTGAAAGCCCGTCAATAAGGCAGTCTTTTTCGCTATTTGAAATTATTCCTTGCTTTGCAAGCATCATAGCGTGCGCGATACTACCTTCGATATCTTCTTTGAACATTTTACTGTCAAACGAGATAGACGAGTTAAAGTCATCCGCTATTTTACTGGTAACGCCGTCGGTTACGCCAGTCCACATTTTAGCCATAATTTATCCTTTGTCTATACTTCAATATTATTTCGTTTTTTGACGGCAAAACCCTACAAAATACTTTGTGTTTTGTTCGGTTACAGACCGCACGGGTATGCGCCCTCACAATTACACGCGTCTTTTTTGCGTTTTACTCGTCAAATCTCTAACGCTAAACGAAATTATATTTTCAGTATAGACTTATTATTTTTTTTTCAATTTATACAAAAAATTTAACGTTTTATAAAAGCACAATTCCTGTCTAACTGAGTAGACAGGAGTGTGATAGTTATTACTTTTTGTTAAGTTTGCCTTGATTAACCATTGCTTGAACTTTAATAGGAAGACCGAAAAGTTCAATAAAGCCACCGGCATCCGCTTGGTTGTAATCACTTTCGCCAAACGTTGCGATTTCTTCGCTGTAAAGAGAGTTTTCACTCCAAACGCCAGCGTTAATCATATTGCCTTTATAAAGTTTAAGTCTAACTTTACCGGTAACGGTTTCTTGCGTTTTGTCAACGAAAGCCGAAAGCGCTTCTCTAAGCGGAGTAAACCATTGACCGTTATATACGAGTTCGCCAAAAGTGATAGCGAGTTTTTGTTTTTCGTGCATGGTGTACTTGTCAAGACATAAGGTTTCAAGTACGCTGTGCGCCTTGTAAAGTATTGCGCCACCCGGAGTTTCGTAAACGCCACGGCATTTCATACCAACAAGTCTGTTTTCTACGATATCAAGTATACCTATACCGTTTTTACCGCCGAGTTCGTTGAGTTTTAAGATGATGTTTTTAGCGCTCATTTTTTCGCCGTCAATAGCAACGGGAACGCCCTTTTCAAAATCAAGTTCAACGTAGGTAGGAACGTCAGGCGCGTTGATAGGCGATACGCCCATTTCTAAAAAGCCCTTCTTTTCGTAGGTGGGTTCGTTGCCCGTATCTTCAAGGTCTAAACCTTCGTGAGATAAGTGCCATAAGTTTTTGTCTTTTGAGTAGTTGGTTTCTCTATTGATTTTAAGTGGAACGTCGTGCGCCTCAGCGTAGTCGATTTCTTCTTCACGCGATTTAATAGTCCATTCTCTCCAAGGTGCAATAATAGGCATATCGGGTGCGAACGCCTTAATAGCAAGTTCAAAACGAACTTGGTCGTTACCTTTACCCGTGCAACCGTGAGCGATAGCGTCAGCACCTTCTTTGAGAGCAACTTCTACAAGCGCTTTTGCTATGCAGGGGCGAGCGTGGCTAGTACCAAGTAAATATTCTTCGTAGGTAGCGCCTGCCTTCATAGTGGGGATAATGTAGTTATCAACGTAATCGTCGGTAAGGTCTAAGCAGTAAAGTTTAGACGCGCCCGTTTTAAGCGCCTTTTCTTCTAACCCGTCAAGTTCGTCGGCTTGACCAACGTTGCCTGCAACTGCGATAACTTCACAGTTGTTGTAATTTTCTTTAAGCCAGGGGATAATGATAGAAGTGTCAAGACCGCCCGAGTATGCAAGTACTACTTTTTTGATTTGTGATTTATCCATTTTTAACGCCTCCAAAAGCATTTTGTTTTTTTCAATATCTCAATTATATTCAACTGCAATATGATTGTCAACTAAAATAATGCATATTTTTTGAAAAAATTAAAATATTTTTATCAAATATTGCATAAATATTGTATAATATGAATAATTGCATAATTTTATGCATAAATTTATACAAAAGCCAAAATTTTGCATAGTTTTTATTAACTGAAAGTTTGTATATAATAATAATCTAAATAAAAAAGCCCTTGCAAAGGAGCAAGGGATTAAAGGGC
>JAFVQM010000004.1 GCA_017504795.1 Clostridia bacterium
AAAAATACGGATACGAATTTGTCGATCTGTATTCTCCACTTTTGAATCTTGAAACAGGTGAAATATATGCAGAATATACGACCGATGGCGGTCACTTAACATCCGCAGGATACGAGGTGCTTACAAATACGATAACTCCCACACTCGAACAACTATTAGGCGGATAACTTTGTGGAAAAATTTTCAAAAGTGTAGCACACTATACTTTCAAATGAAAGTTGTATGTTTTGCAAAGCAAAAAGTAAAGGATAGCAAAATTTTGCTATCCTTTTATAATGTCTAAAAAATCCCTATGAGTGACGCACCTAAGCAAGGTTTTTTATTTGGGAATTTTAACGGTAGCCATCGTTACAAAATTATCTATTTCAATGCATCTATCTGAGTGCGAATATTTTATATCATCATACGAGTAAACTTTAACGCCTTTTAATGTTTCATAGCCCTTAAAGGTTAAAACTAATTTACTTGGAACTCTTTCAGCGGTAGATAGTAAATGCAAATACAAATTATCTCTATCTTCTTTGACTTCCAAAACTACATTTTCAAGATTTGAAGTAATCGCTTTTTCAAGGTTATTTTTAATATACGATACAAGTTCACTCTCGCTATCAACGTAAAAAGCATTATCAAAAACGTTTTTGGCATCAAATTTATCACGCGCTCTGCCGTATAAGTTGCACACGTTAAAGTCGCCGAAAATTACCGTTTTTATAACACCGCTAACTCTTTTAATTTTTGAAAGCAAATCGTCACTAGTGTAATAGACGTAAGGCACAACTAAGATATCGCTTGAAGATAAATTATCTAAATCATTTTGCGATATGATTGAAAAGTTTATAAAATTATTATTTAATAAATTTACTACCCTTTTGAATTTATCGATACCGTCGTCCACTCGGTTTATCATATTCGGGTTATAGTATAAAATCTTAACGTTATTTACCGCCTTTCCACCATACAAATCGTGATTGTTTAGGTAATACGATATTACTTTTTGGTGCGTTTGATACTGCAACTTATCGTCTAAAAGCATCTTGTCGTTTTGGTGGGTGGAACGCATTATCCAAGTACTTCCCACAACGTTGCCAAACACCATTGAACTAGATAAACAGTAGGCTATTTCAAAGTACGTGCGCGGATATATAGACTGCCCTTTTTCATCGTATAGCCAACTCGTTTCTAAAACGTTGTAGTTAAAGGCGCTAGCAAGTTTATAAGATAGTATTTGAGTAGTTAAAAAACCGTCTTTATTAACTAAAACGTCGTGATTTTCAGCAAAAACGAAATCGCAGTATTTGCTTGAAAGTTCGGGGTTATACCCGTGCCTAATATATGCGCGCGAATCTCTTGGAAAGGCTGGATTATGCGCAATAATCGCCTTATTGCACGACTTTTCTTTGGCGTATTTGAAAATTTCGTTATGAAACTTAGAGAGTTTACTTTGCCTATATTCCTGCCAAAGATAAAACAGCGCATCGTAATTTTTTACGGGGTTTGCCTCAGAGTAAGGCGGAAATTCAACGTGAGAAAAATCGCCTATACCCATAACTTCTTTGGGGTTATCAACGTTATTTTTTAGCCACTTTCTAAAATCTTTTTTACACCTTTTACAATAGCAAACGGCTATAAAGGAATTATCGAAATGAAACCCATCAAGTAAGGTTTTATCAAGCCCGTAATTTATTACCTTTTTAATATACGCCTTAAATTCTTTGCTATTGTAACAAGTATCCCAGCGATAATACGAACCCGCCCAAAGTTGATAACTGCCGTCACGCTTTTTAGCGCTCATTTTATACGACGATTTCGTTTCGCTTAAAAAGGTTTCGTAATAGATTGAACCTAATTGCAAGTAGCCTAAAACTTTAATATCGTATTTGTGGCAAATTTCAACTAGGTTTTTAGTTTTTTCAATTTCTTCCTTTTCAAATTTTAAGCCGAACCCCTTGAAAAAGTTGGTATAAATTAAATTAACGCCTAGGCTTTTTAGCCTTTTAACACTTTCTTCCGTGCGCATTTTATCCTGCCACGCGTCAGACCACTCGCCCAAACAGAAAGTTGACGGGGCGTTATGCATTCTTTTAAGGTGGTAACTTGGCTCGTGCCCGTAATACGCCCAAACAATTTTATTATCCATAGACTACTCCTAACTTACGTTTTAATTATGATAAGTTCCATAAAAAAGCAATTAAGTTAACTTTTAATTGTTCGTTTATTATATTATAAAAATAATATAGGCGTTTTTCAATGTACGATACGAATATTTTTTTATAAAATTCGACGATATATTGTAATTTTTCTAAGCAATTTAGTAGTGTTTTATATTATAAAAATTTTATTTACAAAGTATGCGTTTTTAATGCATTTACAATTTTATTATGGTATAATAATAAACAAGTAGCAATTGTACGGAGAGTTTTATGAGTAAAATTAAATCACTTGGTATTATGATAGACTGCTCGCGTGACGGGGTTTACACCCTTGAAACGCTTAAAGACTATTTAACCCTTTTATCTAAAATGGGCTACACCTACGCCCAACTTTACTTAGAAGATGTTTATGAACTTGATAACGAGCCGTATTTTGGATATCTTCGTGGAAGATACTCAAAATCTGAACTTAAAGAAATTGACGAGTTTTCTAAAACGGTAAATATCGAACTCGTTCCTTGTATTCAAACGCTTGCGCACCTTGGCGGTATAACTAGGTGGCAAGAATATAAACCGTACACCGATATTGACAACATTTTACTTGCCGGCGACGATAGGACGTACGCTTTAATCGATAAAATGTTCAAAGCGTGTAGCGAATGCTTTACTTCGCGCAGAATAAATATCGGTATGGACGAAGCGCATATGGTAGGGCTTGGCAAGTACCTTGACAAAAACGGCTATCAAAACAGGTTTGACATTTTAATTAAACACCTAAACCGCGTTAACGATATTGCCGTTAAGTACGGGTTTAAGCCTATGATGTGGTCGGATATGTTCTATCGCTTGGTATCTAACGGCGAGTACTACGACCCTAACGCTACTTTTACGCAAGAAATTATAAATAGCGTGCCTGAAAATATCGACCTTATTTACTGGGACTATTATAGTTGGAATAAGTCTAGGTTTCAAAATATGCTAAAATCACACAAGCAGTTTAGAAACAAGGTATTGTTTGCAGGCGCAGCGTGGGCGTGGACGGGGTTTACCCCACACAACCGCTTTTCGATAGGTTCGGTAAAATCTGCCCTTGATGCTTGCCTTGACGAAGGCGTTGAAGACGTTATGCTCACCGTTTGGGGAGATGACGGTGCAGAGTGCTCACTATACTCGTCACTATCGACGGTGTTTTGCTTTGCAGAATACTCACGCGGGAATTTTGACGACGAGTTAATCTCTAAAAAATTTAACGACCTATTCGGCGTTCCTATCGAAACGTTTATCGACCTTGACAACCCCAACGTCAACGACAACCCAAAAGGTTTATTCTCGGCGAGTAAGTATATGTTTTATAGCGACCCGTTCTTAGGAATTTACGATAAATCGGTTGACGAATCGTTTGATAAAAAGTTTGAAAAAGTTAAAATTCAACTTGAAAACCACTCGAAAACCGCCCCATACCCTTATATTTTCAAAACTTTATCGAGTTTATGCGCCGTGCTTGAAATCAAATACGCGCTTGGCGTTAGAACGCGTAAAGTGTATAAAAGCGGAAACGCTGACGAGTTGCAAAAACTAATTGACGATTACGCTAAGCTCGAATCACGCCTTTACGAGTTTTACGATAACTTCCGCTATCAGTGGGAAAAAGAGAGAAAACTCAACGGCTTTGAAAAACAAGATATTAGAATAGGCGGGCTTATTCACCGCGTTAAAAACTGCCGTGAAATTCTTCAAGAGTACGCGCTTGGCATAAGACAAGAAATCCCCGTTTTAGACGAAGAGATTTTAACCTTTACAAAGTCTACGCCCGAAAAGGAAATGCTCGGCACGTCGCAATGGCACTTAATTTCAATGATAAAGCCTTTCTTCTAAAAAATAAAAGCGTTTTGCAAAATGCAAAACGCTTTTTTATTAGTCTACGTTAACGCCACGGCTAAACTGCTTTCTACAAATAAAGTAGAACACAACCGCCATTATAAGGTAATTTATAAGCCCAACTATTAGTATCGTTGTAAACGCGCTAGCCTCCATAACGGTAGCGGTTAATGCGGATATATTTCCGCTTATTGCTAGTACTACGACCATTACAAGTAGGCTTGCAACCGTTGAAACCGCGTAGTAGATTATAAACCAAATAAAACTCATTTTAACTTTTTTGTGGTTATACGAATACCCTTTTACAACCGCTGAAAACCCAACGAGTAGCAGGGCTATAATTTCAATAAAAAACAAGAGTACAATAATCGTTACGAAAGTTCCGCCACTCATATCAAACCCAACGATTATACTGTTTATCAAAGTTTTTATAAGGCTAGCAAAGTCGCTAGAATAAAACATTATAAATAAACTAGCAAAGCAAACTAACACCCCAAGTAGAGTTAAAATTACAGCGCTTATTATCTTTGAGTTTAGAAGTTTTTCCTTCGTTACGGGTAGCGTATGGGTTAGATAACTTTCGTCTTTATAAAACGAAGTTACGAACGAGCGAACTATTACGTTTATAAAGGTATTTACCAAAATATTTACCATAAGCGCAATAGCCGTTCCTTGTAAAACTTGCCCTATAATGAATATAAACTGTATGTCCGACCAAATATTGACAATTCTTGTAAGCGATGCAAAGCAAATGGTAAATAGGTAAAAATAAGGCAAAGTCCCTAGCATTTTTTTAACGTCGTATTTAATTAGTTTTTTCATTGTACCTTTCTCCTAAAAATATCGTTTATCGATGCGTTTTCTTCTTCTCTTAGTTTATCTGCGTCACCTTGTAAAACGATTTTTCCTTTGTCTATAAATATCACTTCGTCAAGAATTTTCTCAACGTCGGATATAAGGTGTGTGGTAATTATAAGGCTAGAATTTTCACCGAAGTTAGATAGTATCGTTTTAAGAATTCTATCCCTTGTAACCGGGTCTACACCGCCTAAGGGCTCGTCTAAAATATAAAGTTCGGCACGCCTACTCATAACGAGCGCAAGTGATATTTTTTCGCGCATACCTTTACTCATTTTAGAAATTTTCATATCTAGAGATAGTTCTAATTCTTTAACTAAACTCTCTGCTTTATCCCTATCAAAATCCTTATAAAAATCTTCAAAATAATCAAAAATTTCGCTTACCTTTTTAGAAACGTCTAAATACGACCTTTCAGGAAGATAGGATATAACCGCCTTAGAGTTTACGCCTATTTTCTCACCGTTTACTAAAATTTCGCCGTCGTCTAACGTCAAAAGGTCGTTTATAAGTTTTATAAGCGTTGATTTTCCGCTACCGTTTTTACCAAGTAGCCCTACTATTTTACCCCTTGTAACCGTTAAACTAACCCCGTCTATTATCTTCTTTCCGTCAAAACTTTTTCTTGCGTTTTTAATTTCTAATAAATTCATAATTATCTCCCGTTTAATATTTTAAGCGCACTATCTTTATCAATTCCTATCGCGCTCATACTATCGTAAAATTTATCTATCAAGTCGTTAACCGTTTTTTCTCTAACAGAATTTATAACGCCACTATCTTTGGTAACGAACTTACCGTTAGTGCTTTCAGTTACGATAAGTTTATCTTCTTCAAGTTTTATAAGCGCCTTTTGTATGGTGTTTGGATTAACTTCAAACTGACTAGCAAGTTCCCTAACCGAAGGAATTTTTCCGCCCAAAACGTACTCGCCTATTATTATTTTGCGCGTTATTTCTTCTATTATTTGTAAATATATAGGTGCTTGGTTGTTAAAATCGTACGGCATAATTTTCTCCGTTGTATCACTTGACTAATACAATGATACGCTAGGCTTTTTCGTTTGTCAAGCGTTTTTTTAATAATTTTTTTAGCAAAAAGAAAAGGCTTGGTTAAACCAAGCCTTAAATTTTTATTTAGTTTTTACGCTTCGGTAACTTCTTGAGATGCAACGTTTTCCTTAGCGCGTTTTTCGTTAAGGTCGGCAGTCATTTGAGCAAGAGTCTTCTTGTCAAGGTTATAGATAACTGCGATACCGATAAATTGAAGAATTGCGCTAAACATATAAAGTGCGGCAACTAACCAACACATATTGAGCGCTGTTTGTGAAGATTGAAGAAGCGTACCATATTTCGCTTCGTAACCAATCCAACCCATTATCAAAAGAACCATTGAAGGACCTATGCCTTGTGCAAGTTTTCTGAAGAAAGAGTGGATAGAGTAAACCTTACCTTCTTCACGAGTGCCGAATTTCCATTCGTTGTAGTCAATCGCGTCGCCCATCATTGCCCAAGATACACAGGTGTAAATACCCATACCGATACCAAATATCGTCAAGCCTAATAAGTAAACTACTAACGATACCATGGTATTACTAATAAGCGGGAATATAAACATAATTAGCGCACCGCCAATAGAAACCAACGTGCCCACAACTGACGATTCTTTTTTACCGTATTTTTTAACGATTTTAGTAATGAAAGGCATAAATATAAACATCGGAATAAAGCCTATCATTTGAACTAAGCCAGAAAGTTCCGCCATTTTGAAATGAATAGCAAACATAATGGTAGTAGCGGTAGTTGCAGCGTTCATACCAAGGAACATACCCATTGCAGCAAGAGTTGCGCCTACTGCGGGGCGGTTCTTTACAAATTTACCAAACGCGCTAATCAAATTAAATTTTTCAGTTTGTTCATTAGTTTTAACGCTATTTTCATCAACGCGAATAGTTATATTCTTAATCATAAAGATAAAGCAAACAAAACCTATTATGCCCATGATAAGCGCTGCCCAGAACACTTTCTCTCCAAGAAGAATTTGTAACTTTTCACCCGTTGCAGGATTCAAAACGTTATCACCCATAGCATAAGGTAAACCGGTTGTTGGGTTTATGCTAAGTTTTTCAGGGGTAAACAACCATTTGAGATCTTCAGAAATCACTATGTTGTTTAAGTAATTCGTTGTTCCATCGTAAGTTACCGTTTGCCAAATAAGAGAAGGAAGAATAACCATAGGTAAAATATTACCTATCATCGAACCGATTGAACGCCAAGTTGAAAGTTGTGCACGTTCACCATTGTCTTCCGTAACAAGTGAAAGCATCGAGCCGTACGGAACGTTTGCAATCGTATAGAAAGCGTCCCAAACTAAATATCCACCAACAAAGAGAATACATTTTACCCATAAATCTGCTTTGGGGAACGGCAAGAATACCATTGCGCCACCAACAAGTAAGCCAAGCGCACCTATTAAAATGTAAGTTTTGAACTTACCCATTTTGTACTTTCTTTTATCGTTGTCAATTAAAGTGCCGATAAGCGGATCGTTAACAGCATCCCAAATCTGAACGATAAGCAAAAGCAATGAAAGTAAACCCGTTTCAAGCATCATGTATACGAGCCAGAAGGTTTGAACCGTACTTTTGAGCGAGAAACTCATGTTACAACCCAAGTCACCAGCAGCGTAAGCAAGCTTATCCCTTATACCGAATTTGCGCTTGCCGTTAGCATCAAGTTGAATTTCTTTTGCCATATAAATCTCCTTTTATATTATTTGGGCATAAATAAAGGAACTAAACTTAAAAAATTCAGTTCCATAAGCCTGCCCGTGTTTAATTTAACTATATATATGTTAACATATATAAATCGTTTCGTCAATAGGTAATTTCACAATTTTATCACGTATTTTCAACAAATAAAAAACCGCGCGTGGCGGTTTATATACAGTAATTATCAATAACGAACTTAATCGCGTTCTCGTCGTTTGACGGTGCTATCACGCTTGCAATTTCTTTAATATTAGGTAAAGCGTTGCTAACGGCTATTCCTAGCCCCGCCCTTTTTATCATAGCGTAATCGTTTCCAGCATCGCCTATCGCAATAACGTCATTTGCCGTTTTACCGTAGATATTTGCAACCTTTTCACACGCTTCGCCCTTATCTATTCCTTTAAGGTTTATATCTATCATATTATCGGTACTTCTAACAACTTCGCACTCACTCATCAAGTCTTTAATAGGTTGAAAGTGCATATCTAACTTTTCTTTATCGTCAAACACCAAAAGTTTATAGGAATAGTTTTGCGTGTTATATATATAATTTAATATATCTTTTTCAAATATACCCTTTACGCCCGTTACCCTTTCGTAGTGATCGCTATACTTGGTGTGAAATGGATATAAATACTGCTTTTCTGGGTAAAAATGACCGTATAGGGCGTTTTTGTTAATATATTCGAAGTATTTTTTAGTAACGCTAGGCGGTATTCCGTAAGAAAATAGCGTTTTATTAGAAGATAAATCGGTAAGAACTGCGCCGTTAAAACTAGCAACTAAACCCTTAAAACCTTGGCGGATAAGGGGGAGAGAAATCGCGTCCGTCGCTCTACCTGAACACACCACGAAAACACCGCCACGCTTTATAAACGAGTTGATTGAGATTAAGTTTTCGCTACTTATTTTATTGTTAGAACCTGCCAAAGTCCCGTCGTAATCGCATAAAATTATATCGTATTTTTTCATTTGAAAAGTTCTCTGTCAAAGGGAATAACGTCCCCTGCTTTATGCTTTTTAGAATACACGCAAACTTCAACGCTAACCTTTCTTTCGGTGTGGAAAGTGTGCGCGTCACGTAATCCAAAGTCAAGCATCTTTACTATCTTTTTGTGTTGCGCTTTGTTTTTAGTTATAATTACGGTTGATGCGGTGCAAGTACTCTCGTCAAAATACTCGCCGGGGGTTTTTACCAAAACGTCAATCTTATACCCGTAAAGGCGTGAAAGTTGTTTTTCGTAAACTTCGCTATAATGCGTGCGAATACCTGTAAATATAAGTTTTTCAGTTCTAGAAAACGCATCTTTCACCGCTTTTTTGGTAGCGGAAATTTTATCCTTTAACTCGTCGCGCTTTTGATTGAGCAAAGTAATCTCGTCGTTCTTACCGCGAATAGAAACACCGTTTTTGCGCGCAACTTTTAGGTTTTGAGCGTTTTCTTCTAGGTCGTTTTGGAGTGACGATAAAAGATAAGTTAAATCTTTATATTCTTTAATGTGCTCTTCAATGAGTTCAAAATTACCACTCACGATTTATCCCCACCTTTTTTATAGTCTTTCGGGTCGCCGAGCGACGCGCGAATATTAGCCTTTATTGAATCAATATACGCCCTTCTAAGTTTGGCTTGTTCAGCCTTTTCTTCTTCGGTTAAACCTTCGGTTTTTGCCTTCCTTGCTAAAAAATTGATTCTATCAACGTCTATCATAACGCCACCCTTTTAAGTAAAATTAAACTTACATAAAAATTATACAACCATTTTATAACTTTTGCAAGTAAATATATGCTTAAAATATTTGACAAAACCGTTTTATGGCGTTATAATAATACACGGAATTGCCGCCGTGGCGGAATAGGCAGACGCAAGGGACTTAAAATCCCTCGGTAGAAATACCGTGCCGGTTCAAGTCCGGCCAGCGGCACCAAAAAAGCGAATCACTTTATAGTGGTTCGCTTTTTTATGTTGCCTAACGACTTGCTATATAATTACCGAGAGGCGCATTATAAAGATTAAAAAACGCTCAAACGAGCGTTTTTTATTTCAATATTTTTTTGATTATATAAAACTGCAACTTTTTAGGTAGCGCGTTTAGAAGGAGTAAAAGTTTATTCCTATTTATATTATAGATAAACTTAGGCTTTTTCGCAAGAAGTATTTTATAAACTTTATCAGCCACCTTTTTAGGGCTAACGCTCTTTGACTCAACGCCGTTTACTATATCTCTAAACCTTTTGGCGTTGCATTTATAAAGCGAAGTGTTATTTATAAAGTTATCAAGTGCAGTAGTTGATACACCTAGCATACCCGTATCTATCGCCCCTGCACGCAAAACCGAAACTGAAATATCTAGTAGTTGAAGTTCCATTTTTAACGAATACGCGTACTTATCAAGCGCAGATTTACTTACCGCGTATATACCCGTAAACGGAAGTGGGTCAAGCGGTGCAAGTTCGCTAGTGGTAATTATTATTTTACTGCCCTTATTAAGCATAGGTAAAAAGGTTTTATTTGCATAAAAAGCGCCGTATAGGTTGATTTTTAGTATTTTATCGAATTCTTCATCACTAAGTTCTACAAGTGAGTTAAGCATATAAACACCCGCAAAATGAACGATAGCGTTTAAGGTGCTAGTTACCGCTTTTACTTGGTTAAAAGCGCGAGTAACGTCTTCACTTATAGATAAGTCAACCTTAATAGGTATAACGTTTTCATCACATTCCGCGGTGGTTTTATCAAGCGCAAAAACCGTGTAACCGTTACTTGCAAGTAGTTTAACCGCTTCGCGCCCCATACCGCCAAAAGCACCCGTTACGAGCGCGTATTTTTTATCTAAATTTTCCATAGCATAAGTATATCATATTGATAACAACTTTTCAATAAGCAATATTTTAATATTTTATTTAGGTAAAAGCAATTATTTTATAGAAAATCTTAAAAAGTTTGCTATAATATATATAATCTAATTAGGAGATTTTAATTTGATGAAATTTCTTTCAGTTTTACGTAAACCCGATAGCGTTTGGGGCGCAACGGAAGAAACTCCGCTTCGCTTTGAAGAAACGGCGCAAAGCGTTTGCCCAGTAAAGTACGATTACGTTATCGATAACGGCGTTGGTAAACTCACGGTGTACCCTAGTGGTAGCCCCGTAAAATATCTAAAACTTCGCTTCCGCGGTGAACTTAATTTCGTTGACAAAGTGTACGGCGATCAATGGGAACGCTCTGGACTTCAAGCGTTTGTCGAGTGGCGCTCGGTTATGGCGCACCGCGTTCTTCCCTGGTACACCTATTTAATAGGCGATAATCAAATGGCATGCTACGGTGTTAAAGTTCAGCCGGACGCAATGTGCTACTGGCAAGTTGACACGCACGGCGTTACTTTATTTGTAAACCTTTGCTGTGGTAACGAAGGCACCGACCTTCAATCGCCCATTTTAGCGTGTGAAGTTGTTGAACTTTTTTCAAGCGACGTATCTAACCCCTACCTTGTTGCTCAAAATTTTTCTAAAATGATGTGCGAAAACCCCGTTCTTCCAAAAGAACCCGTTTTCGGCGTTTTGGACTGGTACTGGGCGTACGGCAACACGAGTGAAGAAATTATCTTAAAAGAAACCGATTACTTAATGAAGATGTGCAAAGGCACTAAGCATAAACCCTACGTTATAATTGACGAGGGGTGGCAAAAGTTTAGAACTTGCACTCCGCCCGACTACTCAAAACCGACCTATATAGGCGGTCCGTGGGACGCGGGCAACGAAAAATTCCCCAACTTTGATAAAATGCCTGAAAAAATTCATCAAAAAGGGGCAAAAGCAGGCGTTTGGTTTAGAGTTTTACAAACTATGGGCTATATTCCAAGCGAGGCTATTTTATATCAAAAAAACGGGGCTATAACGCTAGACCCGTCACACCCCTTTACCCTTGAACGCGTGTATAACGACGCTAAGCGTTTTTCCGACTGGGGATTCGACCTATTAAAGCAAGATTTCACTACGGTTGACGGTACGGGAATTCACAACTTCTCTTCGGAAAAACAGTCGATTTCTATGGTAAAGCCAGACGTTAAGTACTACGACAAAACTAAAACTACGGCTATGATTTTTAAGAATCTTTACAAAACTATTCAAAATGGTTTTGGGCTTGATAAACCCGTAATGGGTTGCAACACCTTTACCCATTTAACCGCTGGTATACACGCTATCAACCGCATCGGAAACGACAATAGCGGTATGGCTTACGAGTGGACGCGCCGTGACGGTATCAACTCGGTATTAAGGCTTCCTACGAACAATATTTTCTACGTTGCCGACCCTGACGTTGCTACTTTCACAGATAAAACGCCTATAAAAGTCAACTTGAAATTTTTAGAAATGTGCGCAATAACGGGCATGGCTACTTTTAGTTCGGCAACCCCCGATATTTTAAGCGACGAAGACTTAAAAGAAATTAACCGCATCTACAAAATTGCCGACAAAGGTGGTTTAGGTTACCAAATAGTTAACTACGATAAGAACGCCAACCCCGAAGAGTTTATCTCGCTAGACGGTAAAAACTATACCCGTTTTGACTGGGACGAACCGTACGACGGCACGCGAAACGTAGTCGAGTGGTACGAATAAAAATTAAGCGAACTGTGTAAAACGGTTCGCTTTTTTATTGACTATAAAATTTTATAGTTTTATAATTGCAGTATGGAATATTTATTTTTGTTAATTGCAAACTTTGCAGGTATTTCAAAAGTAATTGCAATGAAAAACAGCGGTAAGGTCTGCCCCGGCGAATACAATAGCGTTAGAATAAACACCTTTCGCTCGATACTATGCTGTATAGTAAGCGTAGTTGCCTTTTATATTGCAGGCGCTAAAACGGAAAGTAGCGGTTGGTGGATATGGCTAATATCCGGCGTTTCGAACGCGGTTATGATGTTTTTATGGGTCACTTGTACACAACGTATCGGGCTTATTTATCTAGAAACTTTTGCAATAATAGGCTCAACTGCAATACCTATGATAATCGCTCCCCTTTTATACGAAGGCGAAACGGTAAGCCTTCTTCAATGGTTTGGGGTTTTATGCTTGCTAATTGCCGTAATCGTTCTATCGCTAAAACCAAAAGTTTCTAACGGCACGCCTACAAAGGTTAAAGAAAATAAAAAAGGCAATATAATCGTAATTATATACGTTCTACTTTTAATACTATCTTACGTTGGAACTAGCGTATCTCAAAAACTATACCCCACTTTAATAGGTCAAGAATATACCGCTTACTTTAATTTAATGACTTTTATAGTAGTTTTATTTTGTTTTTCATTAGTTCTTATAAGCGGTAAAATTTTCAAAAAGAAAACGCTACTTCCTGAAAACGTTTCTAAAAACAAAAAACTATTTTTATACGTCTTTATAGCGGCGGTTATGATATACGTTTATCAATACTTTTCAACCCTAGCGGCAGGTATGCTACCATCTGCAATATTCTATCCGCTTATTAAGGGAATTAGCATGCTTTTAACCGTACTATGCGACGTGCTTATTTACAAGCAAAAAATGACTAAAAACACACTTATAGGTTTATTATTCGTGTTTACGGCTATAATACTTATCAATATATAAAACAAAAAAACGCGTTCTAAGAACGCGTTTTTCTATTGCATTTTTATTTATGGAAAAGCCCGTGTTTTTTTCTTTCGCTAATCTTTCCTTCAAAGTCAATTTCACCTGCTTTTGCGAGTGCGGTTTTGGTAAGGAAAGGACCTACAAGTTCATAAATTAAAACTGAAAATAGCGTAAGGTTTGCAACGATTAAACCGATACCACCAGGGAGCGCCCCTGCCTTTATCGCCATACCGAGCGCAACGCCCGCTTGTGGGAAAAGCGTTATTCCTAAATACTTTTTAATGTTAGGTTCGCTTTTAACTAGCCCCGCGCTAATTCTAGCGCCGAAATATTTACCAACACATCTAAACGCGATATAAACAATACCTATTAAAACTATTGCTAAATCGGTAACAACGGCTAAGTCAAGTTCCGCACCCGAAAGCACGAAAAATAGAATAAATATAGGCGCAGTCCATCTATCAAGCCTATCCATAAGTTGTTCAGAAAAATCACAGATATTGCAAAATATCGTTCCGAGCATCATACACGATAAAAGCGGTGAAAAGGCAACGTGGATACCGCCGATTTCAAAAGTCAAATTAGATATAGCAACGGTAACAAGCACGAACGCTACCGACATTGAAAGCCTTTTAGAACGCGAGTGGAAAAACCTTTCGCAAAAAGTAAACACGTAGCCCATACCTGCGCCCAAGCCTACCGATAAAACAACTTCAAGTAGCGGTTCAACTATAATTGCAAGAATGCTTACTTGCCCTGCAATTAAAGCCTTTGCAATACCGAAAGAAACGGAGAATAAAACTAAGCCGACCGCGTCGTCAAGCGCTACTACGGGGAGCAAAACGTCCGTCACAGGGCCTTTTGCCTTGTACTGCCTAACTACCATCAAAGTTGCAGCGGGTGCCGTTGCGGACGCTACCGCCCCCATTATAATCGCTGCGGGAAGTGGGAATTTATCGCCGAGTATTAGGTGTAAAATTATAAGCACAGCGTCAACCACAAGCGTTGTAAACACCGCTTGAAAAATACCTATAACGGTTGCCTGCTTTCCTATCGTTTTAAGTTGCGAAAGCCTAAATTCGTTACCTATTGAAAAGGCTATAAAGCCGAGCGCCACGTCAGATATAATTGAAAAACTTTTAACGTTTTCAATACTAGTAAAACCTATGCCCGAAACACCTAGCGCGCCCAAGCAAAACGGACCTATTAAAATACCTGCTATAAGGTACGCCGTAACGGCTGGAAGTTGTAAGAGTTTTGCAACGCGTGAAAGCATAAGCCCGCCAAATAGCGCTATTGATAATGAAAGTAAAATTGCCTGCATAATATCACCTATTTATAAACTTTCTTTTGTAACCCAACTAAGTTTAGTACTTTTAATTTTATTTGTAAAGCAAAGTAACCTATTTTATGATAATTTTTTGTAAAAAATTAAAAGGCGGTTAAACCGCCTTTTTTATTTTACGAAATCTTTGAGTTTTTCATAGTCAAGTTCGCTATAACTATTTATAAATTTAAGTATTTCACTAGCGATTATTTTAGCACCGCCTACTTCGTCACTTTCAATGTTTAAGGGAAGTAACGGGTCGTGAAGCGAAAGCCTTAACAAGAACCAACCGTTGCCGTGGTCTTTATCAAGTGAAACCCTTACGCCTTCGCGGTTGTCGGGCGCTATCGTCCACCCCGCTTGCGATTTAGAATATTCAAGCAAGTCGTCTATCACCTTTTGACCGTACGCCTTAAAGTCTTCAACTTTTATATTCATTCTAAACTCAACGCTCTCAACGGGTTCTTCTAAACTTGCTATCATAGATTCAAGCGTATAACCTTGCTTTCTTCCCTTTGATAACTCGATTAAAAGTTTGGTAACTATATATGCGCCGTCATCTAAGAAATAGTTTTCCTTAAACGCACCGTGGCCACTAGTTTCAATGGCAAGTTGAGTGTCTTGCCCCTCGTTATTTAGCCTTATAGCCTCGTTTATAACGTTTCTATACCCACGTTTGAAGCGGTGATGTATACCGCCTTTTTCTTCGATAAACTTCTTTAAGCCGGTTGAAGTTATCGAGTCGGTAACGATGGTAGTACCCTTATAATCTCTAAGTAAAATTGCCGATAACATTGCAATAATTCTATTGCGGTTAAGTTCGCTACCGTCAGAAAGTACTGCGCCCGCCCTATCAACGTCCGTATCGAAAATTATGCCAAGGTCGGCGGAAACTTCTTTCACGGCTTGGGTAATGCTTTTCATCGCGTCTTTATCTTCGGGGTTAGGGATATGGTTGGGGAAACTTCCGTCCGGCTCTAAATATCTACTACCCGTAGTGTCCGCACCGAGTGGCTGTAATACCTTAGAAACGTAGAAACCGCCTGCGCCGTTGCCCGCGTCAACCACTACCTTAAAGCCTTTAAGGGGTAGACTGTCGCCCGTTTCTTTAATGATTTTATCGCGAAGAATTTTGGAGTACGCGTCCATAAACTCACCGCAAACTAAACTGCCCTTTTCAAGCGGAGCGGTATCACCGTTTTCAGCGTAAGAAAGTATTTCTTTAATATCTTGCTTTTCAAGACCGCCTTGGCTTGTAAAGAACTTAAAGCCGTTTCTATTAAACGGAAGGTGGCTAGCGGTTATCATAACCGACCCGTCAAACTCGTAGCCTTTCGTCACGGTAGACATAAACATCGCAGGGGTTGACGCCATCTTAAAATCGGTTACGTTAAGCCCGCTATCTACCATACTTTCAGATATCCATTGAGATAGCGTTTCGCCAGACAATCTACTATCTCTACCAACTGCAACTTTAAGGTTAGTTTTACCCGTTTTTTTGTAAAGCCAAACGGCAAAGCCTCTACCTATATCACGGCAAACTTTTTCGGTTAAGTTTACGCTTTGACCTTCAACGCCTTCAAGCGCAACACCACGAATATCACTGCCGTTTTGAAGTTTTTTATAATCCATAGTAAAATTCTCCTTGTTTTTTTTAATTATATCACAATAATCGTTTGAAATCAACGCTAAAAGGGGTTGTATGTTTTAATATTAGGATAAAATATTAAAAGGGAACTCAATTCATTGACAAAAAAGTTATATAAAGATATAATTAAAACGCTATGTTAGAACTTAAAAATATTACCTTTACCGCCGAAAATGAAGACGGTAATAAACAAATAATTAAAGGCGTTTCGCTTAAAATCAACGAAAAATTCGTTGCCTTTACCGGGCCTAACGGTGGCGGTAAGTCTACCCTTGCAAAAATTATTATGGGTATCATTAAACCAACCAGCGGTCAAATTCTTTTAGACGGGGAAGATATAACTAATTTATCTATCACCGAGCGCGCCCACAAAGGCTTAGCGTTTGCTTTCCAACAGCCCGTTAGATTTAAGGGTATTACCGTTTCGGACATAATTAGTCTTGCAAGCGGAAAAAAACTAACGGTAACGGAAGTTTGCAAGTATTTATCCGAAGTTGGGCTCTGTGCAAGAGAGTACGTTAACCGCGAAATTAACGCTAGTTTATCAGGTGGCGAACTCAAACGTATTGAAATTGCAGCAACAATGGCGCGCGGTGCTAAATTTACCGTGTTTGACGAGCCTGAGGCAGGTATCGACCTTTGGAGTTTTAACAGTTTAATCAAAGTTTTCGAGCGTTTAGCCGATAAAACCCAAGGTACTTTGCTTATAATTTCGCACCAAGAAAGAATTCTTAATATCGCCGATAGAATTATCGTTATTGCTGACGGTAAAGTGAAAACTGACGGGGAAAAGGAAGGCGTACTCCCCCAAATTCTATCTAATTCCGCTTGCCAAGCACTTACTGAAAAGGACGGGGAGTAATATGGTATTTGACGAAATTCAAAAAAATCTTCTCAAAGAAGTTGCAGGGCTTGAAGAAGTTCCTAACGGCGCTTTCAATATCCGTTCTAACGGCGAACTTTTAGGTAGAACTTCTACAAGTAGCATTGAAATCGTAAATAAAAAGGACAAGCCCGGTATCGATATTTACATTAAAAAAACCGATAAAAAACAGCGCGTTGACTTGCCCGTTATTATTACCAAAGCAGGGCTTAAAGACCTTGTTTATAACGACTTTTACGTTGAAGACGGGGCTGACGTTTTGATTGTAGCAGGTTGCGGTATTCACACCGTGGATAATGGGGACTCCTCGCACGACGGTATTCACTCTTTCCACGTTGGAAAAAACGCCAAGGTTACCTATTACGAAAAGCACTACGGCGGTGGTGACGGGAACGGAAAGCGTACCCTTAACCCCACTACCGAGATTTTTATTGACGAAGGCGGAAGTTTAACGATGGACACGGCGCAAATCAAAGGCGTTGATAGTTCGATAAGAAAAACTCGCGCTATTTTGCAAGATAGGGCTACCCTCGTTATTAAAGAAAAGATTATGACGCACGGCACTCAATATGCCGAAACTGATTTCAACGTTCAGTTAAACGGGGAAGACTCAGCCGTTCACGTAGTATCAAGGTCGGTTGCCAAAGATAGTTCCGTTCAAAAGTTCTATTCGGTGCTTGACGGAAACACTAAGTGTTCAGGTAGAACCGAGTGTGACGCTATCGTTATGGATAATGCAAAAGTTATGGCGCTCCCTGGGCTTAACGCTAACGATATAAACGCGTCGCTCGTGCACGAAGCGGCTATCGGAAAAATTGCAGGCGAACAACTTATTAAACTTATGACGCTTGGCCTTTCCGAAAAAGAAGCCGAAGAACAAATTGTAAACGGCTTTTTGAAATAATAACTATTTTGCGTTAAAAAGATTGATTTTTTCAATATTTTAATATATAATAACTTGGCGTGGTTAAAAATTAACTCACGCCAAATATTTGGAGAGATGTCAGAGCGGTCGAATGTGCTCGCTTGGAAAGCGGGTAGGCCTTAACGGGCCTCGCAGGTTCAAATCCTGTTCTCTCCGCCATCAAGACACACACGAAAGGAGCGTTAAAATTCTACCGTGTGTGTCTTTTTCTTTGTCTTTTATTCAATTTAAGGGGTTTTTATACCCCTTTTTCTTTTTGGCATAAGACCGCCATCGCCTTCTCGCACCTTGTTATCTTACCTTGAAATTGCCCAACCATCGAACGATAAGTAATTTTTATAACCTTTGCACGAAAAGTAGCGTACGCGCGCGTATACACAAAAAAATTATTGCACCCTTGCATCCTTGACGGCTAAATCCCTTATACGTCCTAGCCTTTTTAAGTTTTCAAGGGTGCAAATCAAATAATTTCTTGCATCCTTGCTACAGAAAAAACTTGCCAAACCGAGCAAGTTTTTTGCATGTTATAAAACCTCACTATAAAAATTATTATTCGAAATAAAAAGACCCGTCTTTTTTAGACAAGCCTTTTTAGCCTTATAAATATTAATCTTATTCTGTATCTTCTAATTTTGCCAGTAAATCACCGATTGTAGTTTTTGATTCGCCTGAAGAATAAACTATTCCACCCTTCTTATTGGATTTACCTCTACTCTTTTGTCTTTCAATAATCGCCTTGTCGTGTTTATCCTTTATAACAGCATCTTCATTTAACAAAAAATCAAACGAAACCATTGGCATTTCATCCAGTTCATTTTCCGTTATACCTAACCTGTAAAGCAATTCTTTAATGTCAATAATTTCAATATTTGCCCCATTTTGATTAGCTTCTAGCACGTATTTTAGTTTGGAATCTTCACGCAACAAACCGTCTTCATTATTCTTTATACATTTATATTACAACTATAAACTATCGAACGTAATAATTGGACATCTCTTATGAGTACTTGTCTCGTGCAGTTTTATTATTATTTCACTCTTTTCAGGCCCAATGTTTTCACCGTTTATGTATGAATCAATCTCTACATAAGTTATGCCCATTTCCGTTTCGTCAGTTTGTCCATCGAAAAGCGCAGCCGATGGTGCTTTTTGCATAATCCATTGCGGTGCATTGAGATAGTGTAAAAACTCGTATATTTCCGTAACCGTCAAATCGGAAATCGGATTAAAATCATGTGCGCCATCTCCCCA
>JAFVQM010000037.1 GCA_017504795.1 Clostridia bacterium
AAGTTATTGAACAACTTATACGTCCTACCGGTCTATTAGACCCCGAAGTTAAAGTAGTTCCTACCAAAAATCAAATAGACCATCTTCTTACTGAAATCAATTCAGTCATAAAAGAAAAAGGCAGAGTTTTAATAACCACTCTTACTAAAAAAATGGCTGAAAGTTTAACTGAATACTTAAAAGAAAACGGCGTAAAAGTACGATATATGCACAGTGATATAGACACTATGGAAAGAATAGATATCGTGTCTGGACTGCGCACGGGCGAGTTTGACGTTTTATGTGGTATAAACCTTTTGCGTGAAGGGTTAGACCTACCCGAAGTAAAACTCGTGGCAATTCTTGACGCCGATAAAGAAGGATTCTTGCGTAGTCAAACTTCGCTTATACAAACAATTGGCCGTGCTGCGAGAAACGCAGAAGGTCAAGTTATAATGTACGCTGATAATATAACGGGCAGTATGCGTCGTGCGATAGACGAAACGGCAAGACGTCGTGAAATTCAAAAAGCGTATAACGATAAACACGGAATAATTCCTAAAACCATAGTAAAAGACGTAGTAAATACGCTAGAAATTACTAAAAAGAATAGTAAAGTTAACGACATAAAACAAAGCGATATTCCCGAAGAAATCGAAAAGTTAAAAGCGCTTATGAAAATAGCTTCTAGTAACTTAGATTTTGAAAGGTGTATAGAACTAAGAGATACAATATCTAAACTAAAAGCGAAATTAAGAAAATAATATGAAAGATTATTTAATTATTAAAGGTGCAAGGGAAAACAACCTTAAAAATATCGACGTAAAAATTCCACGTGATAAACTCGTAGTGTTAACGGGTTTATCGGGCAGTGGTAAATCTACGCTTGCCTTTGAAACCATTTACGCCGAAGGACAACGCAGATACGTAGAAAGTTTATCAAGTTACGCCCGTATGTTTTTAGGGCAAATGGAAAAGCCCGACGTCGATAGTATCGAAGGGTTATCGCCCGCAATATCAATCGACCAAAAAACAACGTCGCATAACCCACGTTCTACCGTTGGTACTGTAACGGAAATTTACGATTATTTTAGGCTACTATATGCACGTGTAGGTAAACCTCACTGTCCTAACTGTGGACGTGAAATTGCCCGTCAAACTGTGGACCAAATAGTCGATAAAGTTATGTCGTTTCCAGAAAGTAGTAAAATTTTAGTAAACGCACCTGTAGTGCGTGGTAAAAAAGGCGAGTACGCTAAAGAACTAGAATCGTACAAAAAAAGCGGTTATGCTAGAGTTTTAATCGACGGCGTGGTTTACGGGCTAGACGAAGAAATAAAACTCGAAAAAAATATAAAACACACTATAAGCGTAGTAATTGATAGACTTATAGTAAAAGACGGCATACAAAAACGTTTAACCGACAGTATAGAAACGGCTATAAAACTTGCCGACGGTCTTGTTCAAGTACAAATAGTAGACGGTGAAACGACGCTATATTCAACAAAATATTCTTGTCCCGACTGTGGAATAAGTTTAGAAGAAATCGAACCTAGACTATTTTCTTTTAACAACCCATACGGTGCGTGTCCTACTTGTCACGGCTTAGGGTTTAAAAATGAAATCGACGAAAATTTAATAGTAAAAGATAAAAATAAAACTTTGCGTGAAGGTGCTATGACGGTTACCGGTTGGAATATCGGCGACGGCAAAATGGCTGAAATGAATTTTACGGCACTTGCACGCCACTATGGTTTTAGTTTAGACGTTCCCGTAAAAGATTTACCCGAGCACATTTATAAGATATTGCTTTACGGTTCGGGCGATGAAAAAATAAAGATGGAATATTCAACAAAAACCTTTAACACCACCTATCACGCTAGTTGGGAAGGTATTATTCCTAATTTACAACGAAGATACAAGGAAACTTCAAGCGATTACACTAAACAAGAAATCGAAAGATATATGACGGTAACCCCATGCGATACGTGCCATGGTAAACGTCTTAAAAAAGAAGCGCTTGCTGTTAAAATTAACGGTAAAAACATCGCTGAACTCACTGATATTTCGGTAACCGAATTATATGAGTTTATCGAGAAATTAGAGTTCGGTAAGACTGATAGTTTAATTGCAACGCCAATACTCAAAGAAATTAAAGCACGCCTAAACTTTCTTAAAGACGTGGGGTTAGGGTATTTAACGCTTTCACGTAGTGCGTCCACTCTTTCGGGTGGCGAAGCACAAAGAATACGTTTGGCAACGCAAATAGGCAGTGGACTTACGGGCGTGTTGTATATTTTAGACGAGCCAAGCATAGGTCTACACCAAAGAGATAACCAAAAACTTATAAACACACTAAAAAAACTTCGTGATTTAGGCAACACTCTTATTGTCGTAGAACACGACGAAGACACCATGCGTGAAGCCGACTATATCGTAGACATAGGTCCCCGTGCAGGTGTTCACGGTGGCGAAGTCGTTGCAACGGGTAGTGTTGAAGATATTATAAAAGAGCCTCGTTCAATCACGGGCGATTATCTTTCGGGAAGACGTAAAATAGAAGTTCCTA